>JBGCEE010000037.1:0-8422 GCA_045106015.1 Akkermansiaceae bacterium
AGGTCGCTACCAGCAGCGCTACGGCATTGTCGATGTCATTGTCGGATCACGCGACAAGAGAGGATTGGATCCCTCTGTGCCGACGATCCCCCGTATCTTCAAAGACAACGGCTACGCCACAGGTATGTTTGGCAAGTGGCATCTTGGGCACGATGATAAATACAATCCCACAAAACACGGCTTTGATGAGTTCGTTGGCTTTCTCAATGGAGGAAGTGACTATCACAGGCATAAGGCATGGCGCAACGGCACAAAGGTCGAAGATGTCCCAGGTTACACCACACACGTTATTACTGAGAAGGGAATCGACTTCATCAAACGCAATAAAGACAAGCCCTTCTTGCTCTACCTTCCTCATGCCGCCGTGCACAATCCCTATCACACGCCAGCTGACACGCCTGAAACCCGCGCCAAGGATTGGAAACACCACGCGACCAACGACATCAACCGCCCACGCTACAAGGTGATCCTTGAGGAACTTGATAAAGGCGTCGGTCAGGTGCTCGACACGCTCGTTGAGCTCGGGATCGAAAAAAACACCTTCGTGTTTTTTTTCTCCGATAACGGAGCCGTGCGGATGAACCCTAACGAAAGACCATTTCGCGGTGGTAAGTTTAGCCAGTATGAGGGTGGCCACCGTGTTCCAGCCGTAGCCTGGTGGCCGGGAAAAATCAAAGCCGGCACAGAATCAGACGCTTTGGTTCTTGGCTTTGACCTGTTGCCGACTTTCACAGAGATCGCTGGTCTCTCAGATCACAATCCCAAAAATCTAGATGGAAACAGCATCAAAGCTCACCTGCTAGAACAAAAGAATTTTCCTGACCGTGATATTTTCTTTGGATACGAGCCCAAACTTGGCACCGCGATGCGCCGCGGTGACTGGAAGATGATTTTGAAGGGTGACGACGTACAACTTTTTAATCTCAAGACAGACATCAAGGAGACCACCAACGTCGCAACGGATCATCCGACAATCACCAAGTCCATGCAAGAAGCCATTGAGCGCTTTAAACAAACAGTCGTCACCGGATCATGAGAACAAAGTCCAGATCCCGACTGGCTCTTTCCTTGTTCTCGAACATGGTCTGGATCCGCTTCTCGATGATTTGAGCATCCGCCTCAGCCGCATCTTTGCCGGAAAAAGACTTATCTCTACTGGAGCCTCCAATTTGAAAACTGAATGACGCGTTGCGCTTAGGCGTGCTAGGTGACCTTTCGCCTGCCCGAGTGGATTGAAAGCCTTGGGTATTCTCGTTCGATAAGGCATTGGAACTACGAGCTGTGTGCCATCCTGTATAAATGCCAGCCCCAAATGTGAGGAAAATACCGAACACGATACCTATGATGTTGAGTGGTCGATTCATTCTGGGTTAGACCGTTTTGCGGATGGAATTGCCTAAATAGTCGAGGCGGACGGAGCCAAGATCAAGGCGCGAGGAACGAGTGGATGAACATCCACGAATGACGAACAACCCCGATATTGGCTTCGTCCGCACAACGGTGCCTGACATCGCGTAGCCAATTTCCTCGAACCCCAAAAAATCCACTCGATTTTCGGCAAGGCCATTTGGAAACCGGTCTAACTACCCCCAACCAGCGGTATTTATCCCCGCTTAAAAAGGATCATCTTCAGACCATTCGTCGCCGACGTTCCAGGTCTCAACGAGTTCCTTTGGAAAATCCTCCAAGAACCTTGATGGACGGCAGAGAACATCTCCACTGTAGCTTTTCGGATTCAACATCGGATAGGTGAGATAGAGATCGTCCTTCGCTCGTGTCAAAGCGACATAAAACAAGCGTCTTTCCTCTTCGAATGAAGGTTCATCATCCGCCTCAAGGATTCTTCCGTTTGGGAATTGACCGTCCACCAGCCAGATCAGGAAAACGACTTTCCACTCCAATCCCTTAGCTTGATGGATCGATGATAGAGTGACCTTGTCATCATCGATTTCTGATTGATCCCCAGTAGGCTCGCCATCTGCCGTGCTCATTAGCGAAAGTTGGGCGAGAAATTCCATCACATCATCAAACGTCCCGCTATATTCAATCAACTGCTCGATATCTCCACGACGCGCCTCGTAGTTGTCGAAAGTCTCTTTTAAGAAATCATCGTAGACGCCTTCAAGAATACTGAAAATCATTTCGGAAGGTGAAGCAAACTGCCCGTCCGGAACCAGTTCATCCAATGTATAGCACAGTTGTTCCCAATGCTTTGCAGCTCGCTTTGGGATCGAATAATGAAGGAAAATACCTGACCAAGAATCAGGTGGTTCAGAATTTCCAAAGGAATCTTCTCGCCGCCACTTTTGCCAAAGTTTTTCCGAGGTTCCCGGCCCACAACCTGGTAAAAGTTGCACCATCCTTTTAAAACTGACCTCGTCCTTCCTGTTTGTGACGAATCGAATAAAAGCAGAAACATCTTTAATGTGCGCCTGCTCAAAGAACCTTAGCCCACTGGTGATGGAAAAGGGAATCCCCCTTCTTGTGAGCTCCATTTGAATTTCTAGACTCTGAAAATGCGCACGGTAGAGAACCGCCATTTCAGTCAAATCAATCCCCTCTTCATCACGCAGCTCCAACATTCTCTGAGCAACAAAAGCAGCTTGGCTTGCTGGATCCTCCAAAGCGACCAGAGCTGGCTTAGCCCCAACTTCTGCCCTTGAAGATCGTAAGTTCTTTTCAAAACGCATTCGGTTTTTTGCGATCGCTACATTCGAAATTTCCAAAATTTCGGGAACAGAGCGGTAATTCGTCTCGATCGTGTGAACCATCGCATCCGGATAGCGCTCTTGAAAATTAAGGATATGATCCACTTCTGCACCCCGCCATGAATAGATCGATTGCGAATCATCTCCCACCGCCATTAAGCTATTGGATTCGCCAGCTATTAAATCAATCAACTCACTCTGCACCGAGTTGGTATCCTGATACTCATCAACAAGAATATTGTGAAAACGTTTCTGATAGATCGCTAGGATCTTTGAGTTTTCGCGAAAAAGTTCAACCGTCATCAAAAGAAGATCATCAAAATCGAGCGAATTTGTTTCACGCTTCTTTGCAGCGTATTTTTCTCCTACCTTCTCTAATTCATCAAACCAATCGTCAAAATAGGGATAACGTGCGTCTAAAACATCTGCTAGACTAGCTCCAGTATTTGCCATCAGGCTATACATAGAAATCAATACATCAGCCTTTGGAAAACGTCGCTGTTTGGTATCAATATCGCATCCGGCTACTACACCACTCATCAATGACTTTTGATCATCACGATCAAGAATACTAAACGATTTCGTAAATCCGATTTCCTCCGCGTGTCTCCGGAGTATCCGATTGCAAATGGAGTGGAAGGTTCCCGCCCACAAGTCGCTTACGTCTCCACCCACAAGTGACCGCACACGTTCCACCATCTCCCGCGATGCTTTATTGGTGAATGTCAGTAAAAGGATATTTCGCGCGTTCTCTCCTTGGTCGAGCAACCAAGAAACGCGATAGGTAAGTGTTCGAGTTTTCCCCGATCCAGCACCTGCAATCACCAAGGCCTTTCCAGGCGGTGAAGCGACTGCCTGAAATTGCTCGGAGTTGAGTTCTTTTTCGTAATCAAGTCCCGAAACCGAAGCAGGCTTCGTTCGGCGTAGTTTATACTCGCGACCCATCTCTATTGAAAAACTAAAAGCCTCATCGACAAAACATCATATCTACTTCGTAGAGGCTGCGGCCTCCGCTTCGTCCAGAGATTTCCCAGAATCCACATGCTTGGAGAAACTCACAAACCGATTCAGTTCCTTCTTCACCCGTGGCAGAAGGAAATAAAGTCCGATAAGGTTTGGTGCGACCATGGCGAAATAAAGCGCATCTGAGAGCATCAAAACGTTTTTCAACGATGCTGCTGCCCCAAGGACAACACAGACGCAGAAAACTAGCTTGTAACCCATGATCACACCTCTGTTCCCGCCGAAGAGGTAGTAAACCGCTTGTTCCCCATAGTAGGACCACGAGATCATCGTTGAGAAAGCAAACAGGAAAACCGCGACGGCGAGCACATAAGGAAACCACGGAATCACTGAACCGAAGGAACGAGAAGTCAACCAGATCCCTCCCGACCAACCACTCCGCTCTGTAATTGCATCGGATTTCACATAACCGGTTGATTCTCCGCCCTTGAGTTCGACTTCAGTCCACTTTTTCTTTGCCTCAATCACATGAACCAAATTTCGGTCGTTGAGTTCTCGGAGGCGCTCCGAAGTTGAATCTGGCTCAGAGAAAAGAACCGCTTCGCGATTCACATTGGCATCAACAGTCCAAACACCGGTCGTGACGATAACCAAGGCGGTCATCAAACAAATCACCACAGTGTCAATGAACGGTTCCAAAAGAGCCACGACTCCCTCACTCGCAGGCCTTCTTGTCTTGACCGGTGCGTGAGCGATGGCGGCAGAGCCAAGCCCCGCTTCGTTTGAGAACACACCTCGTTTGATTCCTTGGATCAGCCCACCGACAAAACCACCGACACCTGCTTCCATCGAAAATGCTTCGCGAACAATCGTCACCAATGCACCCGGAATATCACCTAGATAACCACCTAAAACGACGATACAGGCGACCACGTAAATGATAGTCATAAATGGTACCAAAATCGCCGTAACTCGTGCGATCCATACAATCCCGCCAATGATCACGGCACCGACCATGACGGCAACGATCATTCCGAGCATCCAGCTCTGTCCATCGCCAAAAATACCAAAGGTCTCAGAAACCTGTTCGGCTGACTGATTCATTTGGAACATGTTTCCCGCACCTAGCGCTCCACCCACACAGGCAACAGCAAAAATAATCGCTAATACTTTTCCTAACTTTCCAAAGCCGCGTTCTTTCAGGCCCTTTTCAAGATAACGCATCGCACCTCCGTGAACCCGGCCTTCATCGTCAATATCCCGATAAGCCACCCCCAAAGTACATTCCGTAAACTTCGAGGTCATTCCCAATAATCCCATCAGAACCATCCAGAAAACCGCACCCGGTCCGCCTATACCGATCGCGACAGCAACACCTGCAATATTTCCCAAACCAACCGTGGCTGAGAGCGCCGTTGAGAGCGCTTGGAAATGTGTAATCTGACCAGGGTCATCTTTCGAGGAATACCGGCCCTTCACCGTGCGAAGTGCTAATGTAAACGCCCTAAAATTGATAAAACGAAAATAGAGAGTCAGGAAAATTCCCGTCCCAGCCAGTAGAAGGAGAACGATTGGAACGTTCTGCCCAAAGATCGGCACGGAATAGAAGACAATCTTATCCGCCCAAAATGCCACAGGTTCCAATACACCATCGATTTTTTCATCAATCGACGGACCGGTGGTTTCTTGACCAGAGACAATTCCCTGCGAAACCATCAGAAGCAAAAGGACTAAAAATTTACGGAAAACACTCGGAGAAAAATTCGTGCGCATCGCTGAAGAGGCTGCCCAGCCTCTGCGCTTCCTGCAAGAAACAAAGCAAAACAACGGCAGTCACTCAACTCTACCGAATCGTCACCAAATCGTTTTACCGTTTCGCTTGTAAGAAACGGAAATAAAGGGAAGTAATTCATCCCCAAAGAATGAACGTTATCTCCAATCCCTTCCGGCTCTTCTCGTATTTTTTCCTATTTCCTCTGCTTTGTGGTGTTCTTTTAGCCGAACCACTCAAAACCATGGCATGGAACCTTCAGTGGTATCCGGGCGGCAGACCAAATGCCAAAGAGTCCGCTAAAGCCGATCATGCAATGGGAGTAAAAAAGATCTTTTCTGAACAAGCACCGGATATCTTTCTTGCCCAAGAACTCATCGATAAAAAAGCCTTCGAAGACCTTGTGGCAACCGTCTCTGGTATGCAGGTACACACCTACAGCAACTTTCCCGACTATAGTGAAAAAGGACCCGCTGCACAGCAGATCGCCATTGCATCCAAGTTGAAGGCTAATTCTGCTTGGTTTGAACTTTTCAAACCTTCTGAAGCCCTTCCAAATCTCAGAAGGGGCTTCGCCTTCGCTGCATTGGAACACCCAGAGGGTGGCCTAATTATGGTATACTCAGTTCACCTAAAGAGCAACCGAGGTAGCCACACCCCGGAAGGTGAAAAAGACGTTGCGGCAACTCGTGCGGAGTCAATCAGACAAATCGTTGCTCACAAAAACGAAATGCAAAAAAAATTCGCCGATAAAAAAATCAGAGGCTGGGTCGTTGGTGGAGACTTCAACACGAATCATGATGGACAATTCCCAGTCTGCACAGCCATCGCCGACCTAGTCCAAGCAGGCTTCCACAACACTTGGAACGAGACGCCCAAGGAAAAACGACTCACGTGGAGAACGTTCGCCAATCGCACTAAATTCAAGCCAACAACTTTCGACTACTTCCTTACGGATGGCTTCATACAGACGCAAGCCACAATGATTTCAGGGATACCAATGCAGTTTTCAGATCATGCTCCAATTGTCATGGAGCTAAAATGCGAATAGGCGCAATCAAGCCCCAAAACTTTTCTCCAACCAAGAATCGATTGCATCGATAATTCCAGAGTACGTTTCTTCGGAAAACATATGACTCACGTTCGGAATTTCGGTGAGTTTCTTTTCACAGTTGGCAGCTGAAAAAGCCTTCCTACTGTCATCAACGGGAACGACGTCATCTTCAACCCCATGGATGAGCAACCAAGGAACACGGATTCTCCCAGCCTCCGATAAAAGGTCTCCAATCGAATTCATGTCATTCACGAACCCTGTAGAAAGCGGGCAATTTTCATCGTCCCACATGAAGCCTTCATCTGGCTTCACATCTCCAAATTCACGTTTTGCAAACTCCTTTGTCTCGATCATTCCCGCTAGGGAGATCAACGATTGGATAGATAGAGTTTCCAGCGCAGTTTTCACGCCAACGGCCGCTCCCATACTGTGACCAATATATGCGACCCTTCTTTCCTGCGGAATCGTTTTCAGAATCGCTTTCAAGTCCTCCACTTCCTTGGAAATCGTTGACTCTTGAAATCGGCCTTCCGATTCTCCGTTTCCTGAGAAGGAAAAACGTATGCAGGACCACCCACGCTCGGAAAGTCCCTCCGCAATCGCCTTTAGCATAGGGCGATCCTTGTTCGCCGTCACCCCGTGGCCGATCACTACCATCCCACCAAGTTTCTCACCACCGTGAAAAGCAACATCAAGACGCTCTCCCTCTGAATTTGTAATTTGACTACCGAAATCCATTTTTTCTAAAGGTTCTTCCCTCCACGCTCGGGGAAGGTTAACTCCGCAATTCCCGATTTATCCAAATCTCCAAGGCCCAATTTGATCAGCTTTTCATACTGACTTTGTGTCACTTTGGATAGAGGAGTCTCAACATTCGCAGCTTCCGCTAATTCGTTGGCGATCCCGCTGTCTTTCGCAGCATGCGAAGCGGAAAAGTAACAATCATGATCACGAATAACCATATCCTCACCGTCCGTTTCAAGGACTCTTGAGTTTGCACCCGTCTGAGAGAAAATATCGCGGAGAATATCCAAATCAATTCCGAGAGCTTTTCCCAAACCGAGACCCTCTGCGAGGCCGGCTGTATTGATATTCATCACCATGTTGACGAGGGCTTTGATAATCGCAGCATTTTCAACTGGGCCTACGAATCTCAACGAAACAGAAATATCTTCTAGCAGTGATTTATTCGCCTCGAAGACTTTCTCGTCGCCGCCAATCATCAGATAGAGAGTCCCTTGTCTCGCTTGCGTGATGGATGATGCCATACTTGCTGCGAGAGTCTCCGCCCCTTGCACCGCTGAAAGGTCTGCCGCGCGCTTGTGAGCTTCCGGACTCACCGTAGCGCAGTTGATGAAGGTGGTTTCCTCAGCACCTTGCAGAAGCGAATCATCCGAAGAAAAAATCTCATCCATTGCCGCATCGTCAGTGACGACGGTAAAAACGATATCTGAAGCGGCAGTGACTTCAGAAAGTCTCTCAACCGCCTTTGTTTCAAGCTCGTCTGCAACGGCAACAGCAATCGGATGGTGGTGGTCGTAAATAGCTGAAATTGGATAATCCAGCTCAGCAAGTCTCCGAGCCATATTCGCTCCCATCCGTCCAACACCCACGAATCCTATCTTTGATTTCTCCATGCCGAAGAAGGTTGAATAGCATCGGGGATCGAGCAACCCAAAATCCGCAAACATTTGCAGCGGGAAAAATGGAGCCGGCTGACGGATTCGAACCGTCGACCTACTGATTACAAATCAGTTGCTCTACCAACTGAGCTAAGCCGGCCTATCGCTTTTCGCGGGGACAGGGATGTATCTGGCTTCTCCCAAAAATACAACGGAAATTTCGATCGAATTATCGAGCAGAAGTTCCGGGCAGGAAACGGTAGTAAACTTCGAGCATGAGAGTCGCCAAACAGGTGGCCATATG
>JBGCEE010000038.1:0-94041 GCA_045106015.1 Akkermansiaceae bacterium
ACTGCTCTCATCGTTTCATTCTCGGTCGTGATCGTTCTAATCGTTGACCTTGATCGCCCAATCCGTTCGATCGTAAGAGTTGGCGACCAAACAGCAGAGCAAACCCTCCGTAGTATGGAGGAGTAGTATCAAGGTGCAGTATTTTTAAAGGTTCTTTCTGTAAGCGTGGAAAGGTCGCATCCGAACGAACGGATACGACCCTCTGTAAATCATTCAGCGTTTTGCGCAGAGTGATGTTAGTTTTTTGCACCACCAGCGGCGGTTGCAGCTTCCATCACACGTTCAAGGCTAAAGCTTCCCGGCTTCATGCGCGGCGGAAATTCACGGAAGCTTTCCAACCATTTCGCAACGAAGGCAGATGCGGGTGCGAGCATGAACGTGCGTTCAGTTGCCCATTCCGTGTGCCCGATTGATTCGTCGGCAGCGCGTTCAAAAGGGTCCATGCGCAGATTGGTTAGCATCGGCCAGCGAAGCTCTTCAAACGGAGCTTCCCAAACCTTGAAGCCCTTCGCGTTTTGGCGTAGGAACGTGAGTTTCCAGTCATTGTAGCGCAAGGCAGCGACGCTGCCACCATCAGTCCAATAAATGAATTCCTTACGTGGAGACTTTTCGACGTCGCCCTTTAGGAAAGGCATCAAGTTGTATCCGTCGAGGTGAACCTTGAAGGTTTTGTCACCGACTTTCTTACCCTTGAGCAGGTCTTCTTTCACAGTGGTGTCACCAGCGGCAGCTAATAGAGTGGGAATCATATCTTCATGCGCTCCCATGTCGTTGATGATTGTGCCGGGTTCGATAACACTGGGCCAGCGAATCGCACAAGGGACACGGTAGCCACCCTCCCATTGCGTGTTTTTCTCGCCGCGATGCTTTGTCGTCCCGCCATCGGGCCAACCGAAGGCTTCGGCACCGTTGTCGCTGGAGTACATCACAATGGTATTATCTTCGAGTCCCAGTTCCTTGAGTTTGGCCAACACCTCGCCGACATGCCCGTCATGTTCGACCATGCCATCAGCATAAACGCCTAATCCTGTTTTCCCTTTGGATTCTTCTTTTAGGTGTGTGAAGACGTGCATGCGAGTAGAGTTCCACCAGATGAAGAATGGCTTCTCGGCCTTTGCTGCACGCTCCATAAAATCGAGTGCCTTGACGTTGACTTCTTCATCGATGGTTTCCATGCGTTTCCTCGTTAGAGGTCCGGTGTCTTCGATTTTACCATCGGCAAAGCTGTGGATGACGCCGCGTGGGCCGAATTTCTTTCTGAACTCCGGGTCCTTGGGATAATGCTCATTCTCCGGTTCCTCTTCGGCATTCAAGTGGTAGAGATTGCCAAAGAATTCATCGAATCCGTGATTGGTCGGTAGCATATGATCTAGATCACCAAGATGGTTTTTTCCAAACTGCCCGGTCATGTATCCTCGTGCTTTCAATAAATCCGCTAAGGTCGGATCCTCTGCTGTGATCCCTTCTGGAGCCCCGGGTAATCCAACTTTGGTCAAACCGGTTCGGATAGGCGACTGTCCGGTGATGAATGCTGCGCGGCCTGCGGTGCAGCTCTGCTGGCCGTACCAGTCAGTAAACAGTGCGCCTCCCTTTGCGATACTATCGATGTTCGGAGTCCTGTATCCCATCTGACCAAGGTTGTATGAGCTGATATTGTATTCGCCAATGTCATCACCCCAAATGATTAGAATATTCGGTTTCTTGGTCTCTGCTAAAGCCGTTAGATTGCTGACAGCAAGCGCGGTGGTTGCGACGAGTATTGGTTGCCACCAGTGGTTCCTGTCTTTAATTATCTTCGTGTCGTTCATTGGTTTTTATTTTTGGGTTCTCAGTTGTGATTAGCTCGCAGAACAGCGGTATTGACGCCAAGGATGAAAACTTTAAAATCTCCTGATTATTAAATCTATGCAGGATCAGCACATACTGGCAGATGAGAAGTCACTGACCTCGTCAGGAACTGGGCAACTCGTCGCGACCGATGCCGATGAATTCGCTGAAATGCACCGGCCAACTTGGCGTCTTGGCTACGAACAGATGTCGAGTGGATCGTTCATAGCAAGAAAGCATTTCCGTCGCTCAAAAAACGCAATCGTTTATCAAGAGTCTTATTCTCGCACTGTCCGTGGAGTCGGAGAACCAGTTCCTGGCCTCTTCGTTCTTGCTGTCATCAATGAGGTAGGCAGGCAGGGTCGTTGGTGGGGGCGAAGTTTTCCAGGAAGCGCCCTGCCGATCGTAGATGATCAGCGCGGAGCTGACTTGATTCTTCCAGCAGGCTGCGAGGATATAGTAATCGCTCTACCTGAAGAAGAACTTCGCGATGGACTCGGTATTCTGACCGGAAGAACTCCCCACTGGATGACCGAAGGGAAATCTTTTCTCGAACTCCCTCAGAAGGCCTGCGATCGATTGTGGCGCCTCTGGAGTAAGGCACTTTACTCTCCTGATCTTGTTCGAGGAGAGTCGTTGAGTGACTCCCTTATGGCTGGATTGGCATCCGTGCTCCCCCAAAAAGCAAAAGCCTCAAAGCACCCAGCGGCTCGCTCGGCTCTAGTCCGGAGGGCGATCGAAATCAGCGATTCAGAGAGTGGACGAATCTCCATTTCTAATCTCTGTCTGAAACTTCGGGTAAGTCAGCGCGCTCTGAATTATGCTTTTGTCTCACAGGTCGGTGAATCTCCGAATCGCTACCTGAAGCTTCGGAGAATGAATCAAGTAAGGCGAAAATTGCGGGAAGCCTGCCCGGCAGAAGATACAGTCACTACGATCGCAAGTGAATTGGGCTTCTTTGAAGCGGGTCGGTTTGCCGGCGAATACAAACAGATCTTCGGGGAGTGCCCTTCCGAAACCCTTCAAGCGTCTCTAAATCCAGTTTTCTAATTTCGGAACCTTTGCTGCAGGGTGCAACTTTTTGAGATGGGAGTGGCTGGCGAATGAATCGTTTTGCGATTCGCTACAGTTTGTGATCGGATGTAAATTCTACTCCACTTGAGCTACGGCGATTGCGGCGATGCCTTCCTTGCGGCCGACGAAGCCCATGGTTTCGTTGGTGGTGGCTTTGATGCCCACACGATTGGAAGGGATGCCTAGGGCGGTGCCGATATTTTGCTGCATTGCTTCGCGGTGGGGAAGGACTTTGGGCGCTTCGGCAATGAGTGTGGAATCGACGTTGATGAGGTGTAGGTTTTCTTCCGCTAAGAGTTCGCGACATTTCTCTAAAATCTTCAGAGAGGAAATATCTTTGCAGGCAGGATCGCCCGGTGGAAAATAGTGTCCTATATCGGCCTTTCCCATGGCGCCCAGAACAGCATCGGCGATGGCGTGACACAGAACATCAGCATCCGAGTGTCCATCAAGTCCGTGGGTGTGTGGGATTTCGACACCGCCGAGAATGAGTGGTCGGTCTTCTGCGAATTGGTGAACGTCGTAGCCGGTGCCAATCATCTAGGTTCAAAATTGAGTTGAGAGGAAGATTGCAGACGGAAGTCTGCGGCCTGTTGTTTTTTAGAGAATTTCCTCAATGGGGATTTTTCCGTTGGTCGCGACAATGGACCAGGAATCGGCTTTACCGGGTTTTTGGGTGAGGGTGACTTTACCTCCGGCGGCTTCGACGAGGAGTTTACCAGCTGCGATGTCCCATAGGGAAATGGTGGATTCGACGTAGGCGTCAAGACGCCCACAACAGATATATGCCATACCGAGTGCGGCTGAGCCCATCATGCGCATTTTACGTGCACGGACTGAGGCTTTTTGAAAACGCTTCATACCGGTACTGAGAGCTTCAGTGTCTTTCCCGCAGCCAACAAAAAGGATGGATTCTTCCAGTTTGGTACGTGGCGAAACTTGCACGGATTCTCCGTTTAGATGTGGGACACCACCTTTTTCAATCGTCCATGTTTCTCCGACCATCGGGTCGTGGATGACGCCGAGAACGACTTCGTCATCTACGCGGAGAGCGATTGATATGCAGAAATGAGGGATGCCGTAGAAGAAATTTACGGTGCCATCGATGGGATCGACAATCCATTGGCGGCCCGAATCTTGATTGCCTGCGATGCCTTCTTCACCATAGAGGGCGTCCGTGGGGCGGGCGTCGAGGAGGATTTGAGTGATGAGGTCTTGGGACTCTTTGTCTAGCGCGAGCTTGATGTCGTGATGCAGAGCTTCATCGACAGTGAGAGGTTTTCCAAAGTGTTTGCGAAGTAGCTTACCGGCGGCTTTGGCTGCTTCAATGGCAAGAGGGAGATCGTTTTCCATGTCGCTTGGGTAAAGGCGAACAGACGTTTGGTCAATGGGAAGTGAATAAGGAAGCGGTAAAGCGTTTGGTTTTCTTACTGAGTGACTCGTTTCTTAGTCAAACCATTCATCTTCGGGATCGAAGGCAGGGACAGGAATATTGACGATTTTCATTTTACCTATGGCCCGATGACGAACGTTTGGAGGTATGAAGATCGTCGTCATGGGGCGAACGGGAACGAGTTCTCCATCAAGTTCCATGTGGCCCTCACCTTCGAGGATGAGATAAATCTCAGTGAGTTTTTTATGATAGTGAGTTTTCGCGTCAGTTGAAATGTCGACTAGATGAATGGTTGCTGTCTGGTTTTCAGGCACGGCGAAGGCGCGCCGAGTTGTGCCGCAGGGGCATTCGGTGGGTTCAAGTTCGTCGAAGTGGGTAACAATTGCTTTTTGCATGCACAAATCGATAACTCAGGAAAGGTGTTCCAGCAAGGTTTGAGCGAATTTTTCCGAAATACCTGGAATACTGGCGATGTCGGAAGGGGATGCCCTGCGGATTCGAGCGATGGATCCAAATTTTTTTAGAAGAAGAGATTTTCTCCTCGGCGACATTCCGGGGCAGTCGTCCAACGCGCTTTCTTTCATGCGGCGGCGGTAGAGTAGTTCGTTGTAACCGTTGGCGAATCTGTGGGCTTCATCACGAATTCTCTGGAGTAGTTTGAGTGCTCCGCGTTCATGGGGGATAAGCAGGGGGTCGGATTCACCTGGGAAGAAGACTTCCTCGTGTTGTTTAGCGAGGCCGATTAGGGGAAGTTCTTGCAGTCCGAGGGCACGGAGTTGTTTGTGGGCGCTAGAAAGTTGGCCTTTCCCCCCATCGACGATAACGAGGTCTGGGAGAATGATTTTGGCTTTGCCTTCTTTGGCAAGGCGTCGCTGAGCCTCGATCAAGGGTTCTTGAGAAAACTCGGTTTCTTCGCTAAGGTTTTCTTTGAGAATTCTCGAGTAGCGTCGGTAGACCACCTCGGCCATCGATGCGAAGTCGTCTTGGCCAGTTACGGTTCGAATGCGGTAGCGGCGGTAGTTCTGATTGTCTGGTTTGCCGTTGGTGAATCGGACCATTGAGGCGACGATGTGGTTTGAGGAGACATTCGAAATATCGAAGCACTCCATCACGCGCGGTGGGGAATCCAGGCCCAATGCTTCGCCGAGGTCGGCTAGGTCTTCGGTGGGTTTGACGGTTGTCGGGACGCCACGACCACGGGAAAATTGGCGGGTAGGGGAGAGGGTTTTACGGAGGTTGTCGAGGATGTCGCGTAGTGTGGCGGCTTTCTCGAAATCGAGAGATTCGGCAGCGGCTTGCATTTCGGTTTCGATTTCCTCGAAGATCACCTTTTTGCCTTTTCCCTCTAGAATGACGCAGGCCTCTTCAACTTTCCTCAAATAGTCTTCTGGGGATATCCTGCCGATGCAGGGCGCAGAGCAATTTCGGATAATGTCGGCGTTGCAGTGTTTGTAGTCAGTTTCCCCCGGCTTGATGGGGCGGCAAACGCGTAACCCGAGGCGTCGGTTGAGCCAATTCAGCGTATCATGAAGAGCTGTGGAGTGTGGAAAAGGGCCAAAGTAGCGGGCGTTGTCCTCTTTCTTTGTGCGTACGCATGAGAAGCGCGGGTAAGGGTCGCTCAATCGAATTCTTACATGAAGAAAGCGCTTGTCGTCACGAAATGCGACATTGTACCGAGGGCGGTAGTCTTTGATCAATTTGCCTTCGAGGAGAAGGGATTCCTGTTCATTACGAACGACATGGATTTCGAAATCATGGATGGAATCCATGAGTGCTCGATTCTTTCGGTTGGCTCGATTTTTCCGTGAAGGAGTGAAGTAAGAGGATAGCCGGCGCTTGAGATCGAGGGCTTTGCCAACATAAATGATCGACCCAAGGCGGTCTTTCATCAGGTAAACGCCCGGTTGGTGCGGAACCTCGCGGAGTTTGCTTTTAAGCTCTTGGGAGACCATCTTTGGTGAATAAGTGAACGAATATGGGACTAATTTGCTCGAATTACAAAGGTTGCAATGGTTTAGAAGCTGCTTTATAGCCGTCCGTCCCGTAATTTCTTAACGCAATGTCCCTGAAACGCTTATTTCTTCTGCTGAATTTTGGAATCGCCGCTCTAGTCGTGAGCTGTGCTCCTCCAGTCGAGCCGACTCTTTCAAAAACCGATGATGGTTATGTGAACCCACATGAGCCCGGCTCGTATGCACATTTTGTTGCGGAGAAGAACTATCCAAAGACTTATAATGTTTGGAAAAATGTTCAGCTTTTGCCGACGACAAATTCATCTAATGCATGGATCAAAGTAAGCTTGGCAAAGCAGCGCGCTTTCCTGATGAATGGGGAAGAAGTGGTGATGGATTATCCGATTTGTTCGGGGACAAAAAGTCGTCCGACACCTCCTGGAGATTACAAGGTTCTTGAGAAGATCGTGGACAAGCGATCGAATACCTATGGCAAAATTTACGATGCAGAAGGTAGTCTTGTGAACAGCGACGCCGATGCAAGGAGTGATGAAATCCCAGAGGGTGGAAAATTTGTGGGAGCTCCGATGAAGTATTGGATGCGATTAACTTGGGATGGTGTGGGTCACCACATCGGCCGAGTTCGCCGCTACCCAGCATCCCATGCCTGTATTAGAGGACCTAGCAAGGTGATGCCGGTCGTTTACTCAAAAATGAAGGTGGGCTCGCGCATTTTGGTTGAGTGATTTTCTAATAATCTCCAAATAAAAAGACCCGAAGGAACGCTCCATCGGGTCTTATTTTTTGATGCTCGTGGGCTGCTTTACTCGTCTTCCATGAACTTGTCATGGCCTTCTTTTTTGCTTTCACGCATGGCTTTGATGACTTCGTCGACTTTGTCTTTGTCACCGTCGAGGAACGCGAGTTCGAGAGTTGCAAGAGTCGCGATGAGTTCCCCCATCATTTTGCGATACTCAGCCGCGGCTTTGGCCTTTTCAGGGCCTTCTGGCATTTCCTTTACGAGAGACGGAAGCTCGACGATGGCCTTGACCATGGCGTCTTGTGCCGTGCGTGCGAGTTCAGGACCTTTGGAAAGATCGTCGAGGCGGCGCATCGCCTTATAAGCGTCGTTCATGGCGTCCATCTCCTCGGCGAGAGGTGTGTCGTCAGCAGAAGATGGAACGATTAGAAATAGGGATGCGACGAAGGCGGAAATAAATGAAGTCTTTTTCATACGGGCGATATTACGAGACGAAACCAAAGCATCTTCCAAGGATATTTCTCACTGAGATCAAAAAGGCTGCAATTTTTTCCATTTCGTCTTAGTTTAGAAAAAGGTGAAAGAGGAAGTTGAAGCTGCGGTGCGGCGTCCCATACGGCTGCGATTGGTTCGGTGCTGCTTGGTCCTGCTGTTCGTTTTTGCTTTGGGCTGGTTTGTTTTACCGTGGTTTTTTGAGCTACCTGCTGGGTTGCAGGAAAATGCTACAGCTTCTCCTTCGCTCCTCGATCGGCATGGCGAAGTTCTGAGGCACTTGGTGGCAGAGGATTTTACCAGATCTTCTCCGGTGAAGATTTCCAACCTTCCTCAAGAACTGATCGATTGTACGATTGCCGTGGAAGATAAACGTTTTTCCGAGCATCACGGGATTGATGTGTTTGCGACCGGGCGGGCTGCTTTTGATCTTGTTAGGAAACAGAGAGTGGTTTCGGGTGCGTCGACGATTACGCAGCAGCTTGCTAAAATTTCTGGGCCACCAGTTGAGAGAAATTTGAAAGCGAAGTTTTTCGAGGCGATGGCAGCAAGGCGTTTGGAAATGACTTGGGAGAAAGATCGGATTCTTGAGGCCTATTTCAATCGGCTTGACTACGGGAGCTTACGAATCAGCCCGACCGAGGCGGCTCGGTTCTATTTTCAAAAACCGCTTTCCGATTTATCTCTTGGAGAATGTGCGCTACTTGCGGGTTTGCCACAGGCACCTTCTCGGTTGAATCCACTTCGTAATCCCAAGGCTGCATTGGCACGCCGCGAAGTGGTGTTGGACCGGCTCGCAGCAATGGGGGAATACAGTGCTGAAGAGATTGCGATGGCAAAATCTGAAGTGCTTCGGCTGCGGCCCCTTTTAGAGAGAAACACTGCGCCATGGCTAAACGTGATGCCTACTGGGGAATCCCAAGTCAGGTCCACGCTCGATGCTTCACTTCAAGGGGATGTGGAAAATATCGTTCGTGAAGAAGTCTCTAGGCTGAAGTCATCGAATCTCAGACATGCTGCTGTGGTGGTGATCGATAACGTGAGCGGAGACATTCTCGCGATGGTTTCTTCTGCTGATTGGGATGACCCAAGAGGAGGGCAAATTCATGGTGCTTTGAGTCCGAGGTCTCCCGGTTCGACACTCAAACCTTTTACCTATCTGCTTTCTTTTCGAGATCTAGGGAAATCTCCAGCGTCGATCGTGGCAGATATTCCGACCCAGCTAAGAACTGAGCAAGGTCTGCAATTGCCTGAAAACTACGATAAGAGCTATCGAGGTCCCGTTCCGATTCGGACAGCCCTTGCGTGTTCGTTGAATGTGCCGGCTCTGCGGGAACTTAGAGAATTGGGCGGTCCGCAACCCCTGTATGGTTTATTGGAAAGCTTGGGGATTTTCTTGCCAGAACAAACTGCGGCACCTTACGGGTTGGGATTGACCTTGGGAAATGCCCCTGTTCGCTTGCTAGAACTTACCAACGCGTATGCCTGTCTTGCAAGAGGGGGGTGGTTTCTCCCAACTCGCTTGTTTTTGAATGAAACGGAACAAAAGCCGGTTCAGGTTTTGGATCGTGCCGATTCTTGGCTGATTGCTGATATTCTTTCCGACAAGGAGGCACGAGCGCCGGCTTTTTCGACAGGAGGGCCACTTGATCTTCCTTTTAGATGCGCAGTGAAAACTGGAACGTCGACAGATTTTAGAGATAACTGGTGCGTCGGCTTTACGCCAGAGTTTACGGTGGGAGTTTGGGCGGGTAATTTTGAAAATCAGCCGATGAAGGAAGTTTCTGGAGTATCCGGTGCTGGACCGATTTTTCATCGAGTTCTTGTGAGAGCCCATTCGGAAGTCTTTCCGACTTGGTTTGCTGAACCGGTGGAGATGAAGCGAATACGGATCGATTATCGCACGGGGAAACAACTGAAAGATGATTCCGAATCGGAGTTCGCCCGCGATGAAAGGCTGCCGTTGGGAAAAACAGTTTTTCCCGCGAGCGCATCTGATTATGACCCTGAAGGCCGAGCGATATTGCCTGCGAAGTATCGTGATTGGTTTGAGAGCTCTGAAAATTTTCGCAGAGATGAATTGGTTTTGGATGCTTCCACTCTTGCTAGCGTAGCTTTGAAAATTTTGAGCCCAACAAATGGCTCAACTGTTTTGATCGACCCTGATATTCCTGGTGCTAATTCTGAGATTCGACTACGTTCAAATCTCCCGGATATCACAACTTGGGAGTGTGAGACCTTGGAGATTCAAGATTCGACAGCGATCATTCAAGAAGGGGTTCACACGATCATCGCCATCGATGCTCGAGATGGAAGTGAGCGGCAAATTACGATTACGGTAGAAAGGCTCTGAATCCTACTCCTTGCGAAATGCAAAAGGCTGCCGACATTGGTACATGGTTCACACACTAGAACAGGAGCAGTTTCTGCCAATTGGTCTCGATGAGGCTTGGGACTTTTTTTCGAGTCCTGCCAATCTTGATGAGATAACGCCGGATGATTTAGGGTTTCGTATCGTGCACCAGCCGGGGGACAAGATGTATGAGGGTCAGATCATCGAATACAAGGTGATGGTTGCTCCGATGATCTGGGTGCCGTGGGTAACGGAAATCAAAGCGGTCAAAGAACGGGAGTCGTTTATCGATGAACAACGCTTCGGGCCCTACAAATTCTGGCATCACATCCACACGTTCGAAGAAGCGGACTGTGGAGTTATCATGAAGGATTTGGTTCATTATGCCTTACCCTTGTGGCCTTTCGGAGAAATCGGACACGGAATTTTCGTGCGGCCAAAACTCCGCCGCATATTTGGGCACAGACGTGAGATTCTTGAGAAGCGATTTTCCAAGTAGAGTCAAAGAATAACTCCTCTCAATTGGGCCAAAGATCATTCATACATTTGAAAGAAGAATCTTTTTGTGAGAGTATTTTTTCGTTGTTAAGAGTGGGTGCCGAAAAGGTATCTATGGCACGTAATTTCAGATGATTATCACACGTAATTTTGTTTACTCCTGCCTCGGATGGTTGGCTTTTCTTTCTCCGGTTCGTGCGGAGATTGATTTTGCTCATGAAGTGGTGCCGATTTTAGAAAAGCACTGCATAGAATGTCATGGAGGTGACAAATCGAAAGGTGGACTTTCGATGAATACACGGGCTTTGGTTTTGGATGCAGATGTGCTCGAACTTGGTGAACCTGATGATTCGATTTTGATCGAACTATTGACCGATGAAGATCCGGATTTTCGGATGCCACCGCCTGACAAAGGGAAAGAGGCGTTGACGGCAAAAGAGATCGATGTCCTGAAGCGATGGATTGCTGAAGACCTTCCGTGGACCGATGGGTTTACCTTTGCAAAGGACCGCTACGAGCCGCCACTAAGGCCTAGAGAAGTCAAACTTCCAAAAGGACCAAAGGGGGCAAACCCTATCGACCTAATTGTTGCGAAGCATCTAAAGGAAGAGAAAATCAAGCCCGCGGGAATGACCGATGATGGAACGTTTCTACGCCGAGTTTCCCAAGACTTGGTCGGCCTGCCACCAACCAAGAATCTGCTTTCTGAGTTCGATCAAAAACGGCCGCTCGATCGAGAGGCTTTGGTTGATCGTCTTTTAGAAAATGACCAAGCCTACGCTGAACACTGGATGACTTTTTGGAATGATCTCCTTCGCAATGAATATGCTGGAACTGGTTTCATTACGGGTGGTAGGAAACAGATTACCAAGTGGCTCTATCCTGCCCTGCTGGAGAACAAACCCTTCGATGAGTTTGTCAGCGAACTTGTAGCACCCGGCCCCGATTCGAAGGGTTTCATCGAAGGAATCAAATGGAGGGGAGAAGTAAATGCCAGCCAAACCACGGAGATTCAGTTTTCCCAAAACGTATCCCAAGTCTTTTTAGGGATCAACATGAAGTGCGCATCTTGCCACGACAGTTTTATCGACCGATGGACGCTTGAGGAAGCCTATGGGCTTGCTGCGATTTACTCGGAAAAAGAACTCGAACTGGCTCGCTGCGACAAGCCAACTGGAAGGAAAGCCAAGGCTGCATGGCTGTTTCCGGAGCTTGGGCAGATAGATCCACTAAAGCCTCGTGATGAGCGTCTACAGCAATTGGCGGATCTGATCGTTCATCCTGAAAACGGCAGGACACAGCGCACGATCGTAAATCGACTTTGGGCGCAACTTATGGGACGAGGAATCGTTCACCCTGTCGATGCGATGGGCACAGAGCCATGGAATGAGGATCTCTTGGACTTCCTCGGAAGTTATCTAGTCGCAAATGACTACGATATGAAGGCTGTGATTAAACTCATCGCGACATCAAGAACCTACCAATTCGAGTCCGCCATCCGCGAGGAAGAAAGCGAAGCATACGTTTTCCGGGGTCCGGTCCGTAAGCGCATGACCGCCGAGCAATTTCTCGATTCCGTTCGCCAAGTTGTCGGCGTATGGCCCAAACCGGATAAAGATGCATTCAAAGGAAAGGGCGCTTCAGGAGGCCAACTTACGGCTGTGATGAAGGCGCACGGGATTGAGAAATGGGACGACCGCCCAGTCCGAACCGTCTTTGTGAAGCGAGATGCACTGCAGGCCTCGCTGGGTAGGCCGAACAGGGAACAGGTTGTCACGGCTCGCCCCGATAAACTCACAACTTTAGAGGCAATCAACTTGGCGAACGGGCCAGAGCTTGCTTCGATTATTACTGCTGGAGCTAAGAAGCTGGGAACGGAAAAAGATCCCGAAGTCCTTGCGAAAAAGGTTTTCCTCGCGTCACTTTCTAGAAGTCCCACCACAACCGAAATAAACGTAGCGCGTGAATTGTTAGGAAACGCTCCAACAACTGAGCAGGTCGAAGACTTTCTTTGGTCCGTTTTCATGCTTCCCGAATTTCTTTACATCAACTAATCCGATGAATCCTGAATCTTGGTATAACGAAGCCCTGCCGAATCAGACTCGGCGAAACTTCCTTCGCGCATTGAGTGGCTCAGCTGCTGCGACAATGCTAGGAGGTGCTCCACGGGCAAAAGCAGAAGAAGGAATTGATCATCCGGAAGCAACAGCGGATTCTTGCATTTTGCTGTGGATGGCAGGAGGTATGGCCGCTGCAGAGACCTTTGATCCCAAACGCTATTTGCCGTTCGAAGTTGGAACTCCGGTGGAAAAAATTATTAGCACCTTTCCTGCGATCGATACTGCAGTAGACAATATCAAGATCTGCGAGGGTTTGGAAAATATTGCGAGTGTGATGGACCGGGCGACCTTGATTCGTTCTCATTACCAGCAAGATCTCGGTAGCATTCTTCACTCAAGGCATCAGTATCACTGGCACACGGGTTACGTGCCCCCGCAGACTGTCGCTGCTCCACACATGGGCGCTTGGATGTCCAAAGTTCTCGGTGGAAGAAATGATGTGATGCCACCGTTTATCAACATCGGGCAGCGGCTTGAGGGCATCGGTGAGAGTGAGGAGCTAAAAGCATTCACGACCGGTGGCTTTTTTGGGAGTGAATACGGCCCCATGAACCTTCCGTATCCGGATCAAGCTTCGAAGGCAGTAAAACCTCCAGGAGGAATGTCACCAGATCGTTTTGCGAAACGCTACAAGGCTCTCGAGGATCTGCTGAAGAATTCTCCGAAATCTCATGAGTTGAGCGATTATCATCAAGAGTCGATGTTGCGCTCGATTGACAATGCCCACAAGTTGCTCGGTTCCAAGGAACGTGAGGCTTTTGACCTCTCGAAGGAAAAGAAAGAAATTTTTGATGAGTATAACACTGGGAGATTTGGACAAGGCTGCCTTCTCGCCCGTAGGCTCGTGGAGAACGGAGCGCGCTTTGTTGAGGTGACGACTGAGTATGTTCCATTTTTGCATTGGGACACTCACGAGAACGGTCACACCACGGCGGACCGAATGCACAAGGAAATCGACCGACCCATTGCGCGCCTGATCAAAGACCTAGAGGAGCGAGGTATGCTGGACCGGACCTTGGTGATCATCGCCAGTGAGTTTAGTCGGGATATGATGATCGAAGGTGTGCCTGGCTCCACGGCAAAAGATCAGTCGCGAGCTAAGACGGATGTTATCAAGGAAATGAAGCACTATGGCTTGCACCGTCATTTCACTGGCGGATCGTCTGTCGTGATGTTTGGTGGTGGGATGAAAAAGGGTCATCTCTACGGTTCTACTGCAGACGAGCGGCCCTGCCTCGCGATTGAAAATCCAGTGAGTATTGAAAACCTTCACGCGACGATTTTTACAGCCATGGGAATCAGTCCTAAGACGGTTTTCGATATTGAAAACCGTCCGTTTTACGCCACGAAAGATGGTGTTGGTAAGGCGGTGAAGGACGTTTTTGCATGAATGATTCTTACCCGTTGAGGTAGGCTTTGATTGAAAATGCAGTGGATTGTGAACAAGGTCTTTTGAAAGTGATGTTATTGCTTCACGTATCATTACTCTGAACTTTCACCTTCTATGCCAAAAGTATTCCTCCGCACCTTCAGTATCATTCCTTTTGTTCTTGGCGGACTATCGCAAGCAGATGAGGCAGTTGATTTTGCCCGAGAAATTCTGCCAATTCTCTCGAATAAATGTTTTGCCTGTCATGGGCCGGATGCGACCAAAGAGAAGGAGTTGCGTCTCGATAGCTATGCAGCAGCGACAAAAGACCGGAAGGGGATCCGAGCGATTGATCCCGATTCACTTGAAGATAGCGAATTGCTTTTCCGGATTCATGACAAAATTGACCCCATGCCTCCGGAGGATGAAAAGCCCCTTACTGATTCAGAACGTGAGCTTCTTTCCCGCTGGATAGAAAGCGGTGGCGAATATGCGTCTCATTGGGCCTTTGTTCCTCCCAAGAAGAAAGATGTAACTGCGGAAAAGGTGATCGACCGGTTCATTGCAAAGGGTCATGAGGCCCATCCATCCAACGTCACCTTTGCTCCTGAGGCGGATCGCCCTATACTCGCAAGACGTGCCGCACTTGTTCTTACGGGTTTACCCCCAGAGCCGAAGGTTCTTGATTCGTTTCTCGCGGACGAAAGCCCTGATGCCTATGAGCGCTTCGTTGACCAACTTCTGTCATCTCCCAAGTTTGGTGAGCATCAGGCACGATATTGGCTAGACGCCATTCGTTACGGTGATACTCACGGTCTACACCTCGACAATCGCCGAGGCATTTTTCCTTATCGCGATTGGGTGGTTCGGGCGTTCAACGATAATTTGCCACTCGACGATTTTATTACCTGGCAGGTCGCCGGCGATTTGCTCCCTTCGCCTACGATAACCCAACGGCTGGCAACGGGCTTTGTTCGGATGAATCCCACGACCTCCGAAGGTGGGGCAATCGCCGCTGAGTTTCAGGCAAAAAATAACTTCGATCGGACCGAAACGCTGGGGACCGTTCTACTTGGGATGACGATGAGCTGTGCTCGCTGCCATACTCATAAATACGATCCCATCACTCATGACGATTATTACAGTTTGTTAGCCTTCTTTAATAGCACTGCTGAGAAGCCCATGGATGGGAATAAGTATGACCCAGGTCCTGTAATAAAAGCTCCTGCAAATTCGCAAGAATGGGAACTCCTGAAGAACCTTGATACTCAACGAAATCAACTGCTTTCACAGATCAAAGACAGTGAGGTAAGCCTTTCCGTTCTTGCTGATCCCAAGGGCCGTTTCGCAGAACACCCTTCACACGAGGAAGCAGTTCAACTCTTCAGAAAGTATTCTGAACTCGAGAAAAAATTCACGACCACCAGCTTGATTGCGGCAGAATTATCGAAACCTCGGGAAACGAAAGTGCTGATGCGCGGGGAGTATCACAGTCCAGTTGGCGAGGCACTCCAACCAGATGTTCCAAGCGTCATGGGGCCGCTACCGGATGGGGCGCCTCGAAATCGTCTCGGACTCGCACAGTGGCTAACTGCATCAGAGCACCCATTGGTTTCACGTGTTCTCGTGAATCGCCTGTGGCAACGAGTTTACGGTTTTGGCCTTGTCCGGACACCTGAAGACTTTGGCTTGCAGGGCGAGCAATCCACCCACCCGGAACTTCTTGATTGGCTTGCTGTGGAGCTGCATGAGAGTGATTGGGACTTAAAACACATGCTTCGTTTGATGGTGACGAGCCAAACCTTTAAGCAAAGTTCTAAGCTCCGAAAAGGAATCGATGATCCTGAAAACCGCTTGTATGCAAGGGGGCCGGGCTTTCGATTGGATGCTGAAGTAATTCGAGACATTGCTCTTTGGTCGAGTGAACTTCTCGATCCGACTATGGGCGGTGAGGGCATCAAGCCTTATCAGCCCGAGGGCATGTGGAGCGCGCTGATGCATCCTGCAAGTAACACAAAAAAGTATCAGCGTGATAAAGGTGAACGACTTTATCGGCGTAGCCTCTATGTCTATTGGAAACGCACGAGTCCGCATCCGATGATGACCTTGTTCGATGCGCCCAACCGAGAATCGAGTTGCGTGAAGCGCTCGCGATCCAATACGCCTCTTCAATCCTTAGCACTATTCAACGAAACACAACGTGTCGAGATGGCACGCAAACTTGCCGAACGAGTGATTCGCTCCTCTGCTACTGATGAAGATCGGCTCAATACTCTATACAAACTCATTGCTTGCAGACCAGCTGGCGAACGAGAACGTGCTGCATGCCTTGCTCTACTCGACACGATGAAACAGCGTTATGCCTCAGAAGTAGAAGATGCCAAGGGATTGCTTTCAACTGGGGATGTGCTTGCAGATTCTGAAATGCCTCCGGCTGAGTTGGCCGCATGGACTCAGGTCGTCACGACTGTTCTAGCTAGTGACGTGGCAATGTTCCTTTTCTGAACTTTTATCCTATTTCCTCATGAACCTCTTTCAAGATAACCAACTCAACCTGACACGTCGCCAATTTTTTGGGCGTTCCGCTCTGGGGCTAGGCACTGCCACGATGGCTCAAATGCTGGGCTCCGACCTGATGGCCGAGGTTGCATCTAGTTCTGAAGGCCTACATCACGCTCCAAAAGCTAAGCGTGTGATTTATCTCTTTATGAGCGGCGGCCCAAGTCAACACGATATGTGGGACTACAAGCCGAAGATGAAAGAGATGTTCGGTCAGGACCTTCCCGAAGAGGTCCGAGACGGCCAGCGCATTACAGGGATGACGTCTAGGCAGAAGACGCTTCCGCTTTGTCCGTCAAAATACGAATTCACGAAACAGGAAAACAATGATCAGGGCGTGTGGGTCAGTGAATTGCTGCCGCATACGGCGAAGATAGCAAAGGAGCTCTGCGTGGTTCACAGCACGTTCACCGAAGCGATCAATCACGACCCAGCTGTCACCTACATCCAGACGGGAAGTCAGATTCCTGGTCGGCCCAGTCTCGGTTCCTGGCTTAGCTACGGCTTGGGTAGAATGAATGAGGATCTTCCTGGTTATGTCGTGATGCATGCCAAGACCAACTTTGGTGAACAGAGCCTCTTCAATCGTCTGTGGGGACCGGGTTTCCTTCCCTCGGAGCACCAAGGGGTCCTTCTCCGTAGTCAGGGAGATCCCGTGCTATATTTGAATAATCCCAAAGGCGTGACGCGAAAAGACCGGAGGTCACAGTTGGATACGTTGGCAGCCCTGAACGAGGCGCAGCATGACCGTTTTGGTGATCCAGAAATCCTTGCTCGAATCAAACAACATGAGATGGCTTACAGGATGCAGACGTCTGTTCCGGACCTGATGGATCTTTCCGGAGAATCCGATTCGACATTCGAACTTTACGGGGAAGAGGCACGCCAAGCAGGCACTTTTGCTGCCTGCTGTCTCAATGCCCGCCGTCTCGCCGAGCGTGGAGTGCGAAACATTCAGATCTTCCACCGAGGATGGGATGCACATGGAAATCTTCCCAAAGAGCATGAGTCTCAGTGCAAGGATATCGACCAAGCATGTGCTGCTTTGATCACTGATTTGAAACAGCGAGGTATGCTTGAAGATACTCTGGTTGTATGGGGTGGAGAGTTCGGCCGAACGGCTTACTGCCAAGGGAAACTCACTGATAAAAACTACGGCCGCGATCATCATCCGCGTTGTTTTACGACTTGGATGGCTGGCGGGGGCGTGAAGCCAGGGATCACTTATGGGCGAACTGATGACTACGGATATAACATTGTCCAAGCCGATGGCTCACCGATGCTTACCAAACCAAATAAAGATAAGTGGACTCCGGGTACGGTGCATATCCATGATCTGAATGCGACGATTCTTCACCTTCTGGGGATTGATCATCGTAAACTCACTTACCGTTACCAAGGTCGTGACTTCCGTCTCACCGATATTCACGGCCATGTCATCAAAGACTTACTAGCGTAGCGATATGTTTGCTTTGCAGTCGGTAGCGAGCTTCTAAGCCTATCAAGGTTTGCTCATTTTGAGCATAGCTTCAGCAAGTGCTTCGCCTACCAACCAGTGTGAAACGCCGTTGTGTTTCCAATGGTAGCCGAAACCAGAGGGTGATTGTTCAACAGGTCTATCAAAATCCCGGGTTTCGACTGCTGCGACGTTACCTTTGAAGGCTGGAAACTTTTTGTGGTCTGCAATCGAGAGTTGTGTCTCGCAGAGTTGGGCACGGATACCTCCATCTTTGCCTTCCTTTGGCCAGCCAACCATACCCGTATTGGCGATAACGAATCGTAGCTCCGGAGCATTGAGATCTTTGCGAACGTCGAGGATTAGGTTCTCAAGATTTTTTCCGTATTCTTCTACCATCTCTTTGCTTCCTCCGTCGTTCCAGCCCTGATGCCAACCGAAGCCCACGAGTTTTGGCGTGTGATCTTTGAGTTCGGGAAATTCCTTATCAACGTTTTCCATAACGCTTTTCACCAGTTTGATCATTTCCCGATAATACGTTCCAGGTTCGCGTTTGCCTTTTCCTAAGTCGGTATTTCCAGAACTCGGTGGACGAAAATCAACGCCCAGATCTTTTCCTCCCCATGCCGTTTTGATGATGAGAACGGGTTCAGAAATGGCTTCACCAACTACGTGGCCAAAGGCGAACTCAGGGCCGATCCAATTGCCTTTGCCAAATCCTGTGCTGAGGGAGCCTTTCTCGGTTCCCTTTTCGGTGGTTGAGTGAATCCAAACGTCATCACGTTTTAGCCATTTTCCGTCAGAATCGATCAAAGGTAATTTTCCTTCTGAACCGAAACGTTTTGGGTCTTCATTGACCATCCAACGAATCGAACCAATACCATCTTGAACTTCCTTCTTGCCTCCGTTCGGATCACGCCCCATTTCAACCTTCCCGTGGCCGACCATGTTCGACTGACCAGCGAGAATGAAGACCTTGAGTTCTTTTGCAGCGCAAAGAGGTGAAAAAAGAAGAAGGCTGACGGAAAATGAGCGGCAAACGGGAATAGGGAATTTCATTCCATCGACTATTACTGCGGGAAAAATACGGTCAAGCTTGCAAGGGACGATCGATAAGAATTACTGCTGCCTTGTCCAGGCTCTCTCGATATTCAGCGTCTAAGCTACAGGCCTTATGGCAGCTCTACTCTTCTTTACTATTCGTAGTATCATGCTGCCATGAACCGCCTAGACTTGAGTCAACTAAGACTACCTCTTAAATTTGGTAGTGCCTTCGTCCTTGCTCCCAAAATGTAATGAGAAAAATTTTACTACCGACGATCTTTGGAATCCTATCATATGGCTTCTGGTATAGCCCAGATTTTAAGGAGATTGCTGCTGGGGTGGCGATCTTCCTTTTTGGTATGCTTGCCCTAGAGGATGGCTTCAAGGCATTCACAGGTGGAGTGTTGGAAGGACTGCTTCGCAAGACCACCAATAAGCTTTGGAAAAGCATCAGTTTCGGTGTCGTTTCGACAACGATCATGCAGTCCAGTTCGTTGGTCTCGGTGATTACGATTTCTTTTTTATCGGCGGGTCTGATCTCCCTGGCTGCCGGAGTGGGAATTGTCTTTGGAGCAAATCTTGGAACGACCACGGGTGCGTGGTTGGTTGCTGGCTTTGGCCTTAAGGTGAATATCGCCGCCTATGCGATGCCGATGCTGGTCTTTGGGGTCATCCTCGTTTTCCAGAAAAGCAAGCAGTTGAAGGGCTGCGGTTACATCCTGACTGGACTCGGATTTCTCTTCCTCGGAATTCATCACATGAAGGAAGGATTCGAGGCCTTCAAAGATGCTATCGACCTGACTAAATATGCGGTCAAAGGCTATACCGGTGTCTTTCTGTTTGTAATGATCGGTTTGGTGGCCACCGTCATCATGCAGTCCAGTCATGCGACACTTGTGTTGATTATCACCGCGTTGGCGGCGAAGCAGATCACCTATGAGAACGCACTGGCACTAGCCATCGGTGCGAATATTGGTACTACCGTGACCGCCATCATTGGGTCTCTCAGTTCCAATGTCGATGGTCGCCGACTTGCTGTGGCTCACATGATTTTCAACGCCGTCACTGCGGCTGTCGCAATTGGGCTGATCTACCAATTGACGGAGGTGGTTGATACCGTGAGCAGTTGGATGGGCATAGCTAGCGACAACTACACTCTGAAACTCGCTGTTTTTCACAGTATTTTTAACGGACTTGGGGTCGTTCTAATGCTCCCCTTGATCAATCCCATGGTCCGCATCCTGCAATATGTGATAAAGCCTCGCATTCGCACCATAGATCAGCCACGGCACTTACACGGCGCAGCGAACGAATTACCCGACACCGCGATCGAAGCGGTGAGACTGGAAACCTTACACCTCTACGAGAATGCTTCAGTGATCATCGCAGCAGGAATCAGTCTGGATCTTGAAGAAATTCTCTCGGATCGTCCGCTTGACGACATCGTGGCGAGTGCCAGAAAACCAATAAGTTTCGATATCGAGGAGAGTTACGACACGAGTGTGAAGGAACTATATGCTGCGATCGTACAGTTTATTAGTCGTGCGCAATCCACAATGCCATCGGCTCAATCCGATGAACTCTTCATACTGCGGGCTGCAGGCCGCGATATCGTCGAAGCAATTAAAGACACCAAGCACCTCCAAAAAAATCTTTCACGTTACCTCACAAGTCCCAACGATTCGATTCGAGACGAGTATGATCACATTCGTAAAAACCTCGCATCCGTTCTCCGAGAGCTAGCGGTGGTGCGGCGTCGTGGCGATGACACGAGCGCAATTCTTTCCTTGGACGCGCTAAAGATTGCTACGAAAAAGTACAATCGCGATCTGGATAGGCGATTGAGTAATCTAATTAGCGAAAATCTGATCAGTGCGCCGATGTCGATTTCCTTGATGAAGGATAGTGGATACGCTTACGATGTTACAAAGAATCTCGTCCAGATGGGCGGGGCGCTCTTTTCTACAAGAGAACCCCAACTTCGGGAGGCAGAACGCAGCGTCACTCTGGACGAATCCGAGCTCAATGAGCTTCTTGAAGAATCCAACAGCGAAATTCCATGAACATTCAAAAGCTCCTAGCTAAAGCCGAATCTTTTCTCAACGCCGATGAACGTAAGCGAAAAGAGAAGAAAAAGTTCCTTAAACGAGTGATTAAGAAGCTCAAGAAGTACGAGCTTGAATTGAAGGAGCAACTTCAGACCGAGTCTGATGAAGCGAGTCGCGAGAAGATCGAGAAAGAAATCGCGCTTGCTCACGCGCACCGAAAAAAAGGCTTAATAAACCTGAAGAGCTTAAAGAAAGTTCGTAAGTCGAAGAAAAAGTAGACATCTTCAGCACTCCACAACATTCACCGCCAAGCCTCCGCGGGAAGTTTCTTTGTATTTGGTCTTCATGTCGCGACCTGTGTCTTTCATCGTTTTGATGACCTTATCAAGAGAGACGAAATGTGTGCCTTTGCTGTTTAGAGCGAGGCGGGAGGCGTTGATGGCTTTGACGCTCCCCATGGCATTGCGTTCGATACAGGGAATTTGCACAAGGCCGCCGATTGGGTCACAGGTGAGGCCAAGGTTGTGTTCCATACCAATTTCGGCAGCGGATTCCACCTGCTCTGGGCTGCCACCCAGGAATTCTGTTAGGGCTCCGGCTGCCATCGAACAGGCGACGCCAACTTCGCCTTGGCAGCCAACATCGGCTCCCGAGATTGAGGCGTTCTTTTTATATAGGGTAGCGATGGCCCCGGCGGTGAGTAGGAAACGGTGAACACCATCTGAGTGTGGAGACTTTCGGAAACGCACAGCGTATTCCAAGACAGCAGGGATGATTCCAGCGGCGCCATTGGTTGGAGCAGTGACGACTCGCCCACCAGCGGCGTTCTCTTCGTTGACTGCGAGTGCGAAAAGATTGACCCAATCCAGCACGGCAAGTGGATCACCGGATGATTCTTGTTCGATACTGAGTAGATGTCGGTGTAGGTCTTTAGCTCTCCTTGTAACCTTCAATCCACCCGGAAGAGTTCCGTTCGAAGAAATGCCGCGTTTGATGCAACCGCGCATCGTCTTCCAGATTGCATCAAGTCGAGATCGAGTTTCAGCTTCCGGACGGTAGCAGGCCTCATTGGCAAGAATGAGATCTGAGATAGAAAGTTTTGTCTTTTGGCAATGTTCGAGTAGATCTTTGGCATTCTCAAACGGGTATGGAATATCGACGAAGATCCCCGAGGAATTCTCACCCCAATCTTTTTCGCTGACAATGAAGCCGCCACCGAGTGAGTAGACCACGTCTTCGGAAATGATGTTGCCCTCAACGTCGAAGGCGGTGAACTGCATGCCATTGGGGTGGCGGGGGAGTGCTTTCACTCGATGGAAATCGAGATCCCTTGCTTCGATGAATTCTATCTCGCGGATTCCTGCGAGAAGCAAGAGTTTCGAATCTCGAACCTGTTCAAGAATTTTGGGGATTGCGTCCACATCGACTGTCTCGGGATATTCCCCGCAGAATCCTAGTATCAGAGCGCCATCCGTGCCGTGACCCTTTCCGGTAGCGGCAAGCGAACCATAGAGTTTGCAGTGAATTCGCGAAACTGGCTTCCCTTCCAGATCCTTTGTGAAGCTGGCTGCGGCACGCATGGGGCCGACCGTATGTGATGACGAAGGTCCAATTCCAATCGAGAAGAAATCGAGAATGGAAAAACTCCCATTGGGACTATGCTTCTGTTTGGGAGTTCGATTCATACGAAGTCAGTTCAGGACTTGGTCTGTCCTTCGCCTCGAACTCTGTATTGATAGCTGGTGAGTTCTCTTAGGCCCATTGGGCCGCGAGCGTGGAGTTTGTCGGTGGAGATGCCGATCTCAGCACCGAATCCGAACTCTCCGCCATCGGCGAAGCGAGTTGAGCAGTTGTGGAACACGCATGCGGAATCGATTGAGCGTAAGAATCGCTCGGCTTCCGATTTTTGGGCGGTGACAATGCAGTCGGTATGGTGAGAGCCGTAGGTGTTGATGTGCGAGATGGCCGTGTCCATATCTTGGACGATCTTGATCGAAAGGATCTTATCGAGGTATTCGGTTGACCAATCTTCTTGGGTAGCAGGGATAAGGTTTGGAAGGATCGCTCGGGAGGCTTCGCAAGCGCGGAGTTCTACGTCCTTCTCTCGCAGTGCCTTTGCGACTTTTGGTAGAAACTCCTGCGCAATCGATTGCTGAATGAGGAGCGTTTCAAGTGCGTTGCAGACACCCGGTTTTTGAGTTTTCGAATCAACCGTCAGTGAAATAGCCATTTCTTGATCGGCGTTTTCCGAGACATAGAGGTGGCAGATGCCGTCGTAATGTTTGATCACCGGCATGCGTGCAAGTGAGACGACGGTTTCGATCAGCCCTTTGCCTCCACGTGGGATGATGAGGTCGAGCCATTGATCCATTCCGGCCATGGCCGCGACACTCTCGCGGTCGGTGAACGGAATGAGCTGAATTGAATGTTCTGGAAGCCCTGCCTGTTTTCCTCCTGACGTAAGAGCGGAAGCGATCGCACGATTGGAATGGATCGCTTCTGAGCCACCACGCAAAATGGTGGCATTACCGGTTTTGAAGCAGAGAGCCGCGGCATCGGCAGTCACATTCGGGCGGCTTTCGAAAATAATACCGATGGTTCCGATGGGAACACGGACCTGCTCGATACGGATTCCGTTGGGTTGCGTCCAATCATCGAGGACCTGTCCGACTGGATCGGGTAGGGTGGCGACGTGTTCGAGCGCGGCGGCGATGGATTCGAGCCGGGATTCATCAAGACGAAGACGGTCGAGCATCGCTGTGGAAAGGCCCTTCTCTTCACCTGAGGAAATATCCTTGGTATTTTCCGAAAGAATTTCAGCAGAGTGATCGCGAAGGCCTTGGGCCATTGCTCGGAGGATGGTGTCTTTCTTTTCGGAAGAAAGTTGGGATAGCCGGTGGGCAGCAGCTCGCCCTTGCTCGCCCATGGCGTGGATCTTTAGAGTGATGGATTCGCTCATGAATTGGATGGTGGGTTCGGAATAAATTTGGTGGAGATTCCTTTGCCGTTGACGATATCAACAAGGCGACGGGGGAGCCTGCCGTTTGCAATGTGGACTTCAATGCCTGCTTCGACCGCGAATTTTACTGCTTCGAGTTTCGATGCCATTCCACCCATGGAAAACTTTCCTTTGTCTTCGCGAACGTGTTCGAAGACTTTGTCGATATCTTGGACTTCTCGGATGACTTCTTGGGTTTCCGGATTCAAGAGTCCATCGACGCTGGTGAGTAGAATGACGCGCTTCACGCCCATGAGTTTTGCAACGCGAACGGAGAGCATGTCATTATCTCCAAAGTTTAGTTCTTTGATGGCAACGGTGTCGTTTTCGTTAATGACGGGAAGGATCGATGACTCTTCCAAGAGTCTGTCGAGCGTATTGGTAATATAGCCAGCGCGTTTCGGGGTGTTTAGATCGCGTGCGGTTAGAAGAATCTGTGCGATGGAGATATCGAAGTTCTGGAAAAGTGAAGAGTAGCTGCGCATGAGGTTTGCCTGCCCCACGGCTGCACATGCTTGGCGAGTGGCCATGTCTTTTGGATATTCGCTTAGACCGAACGCTGCGACACCCGAACCAACGGCGCCCGAGGAAACGAACATACACGGATAGCCAGCTTTCATGAGATCTGAAATTGCACCAACGAGATGGACGAGTGCAGCTCGATCAACCGTGCCATTTGAACGTGTTAGGACACCTGTGCCCGCTTTGATAAGCGTGATGTCGTTGCTGCCCTTTGTTTTATCCTTCCGCATCGCGGCAGGATTAACATGTAGGACCAAAATGCCAATCTTAAGGTTGGCGTTTTGTGCTATTGCTCCTTTTGAGGCGTCTTATATTTTCTAGCCGCGTTGGCGAGAGCTTGAGATCCGACGGGTAGGGTCAGAAAAAGGGCGACCAGGCAAAGCGAGGATTTTAAGATGATATTGACCTGGGGAAATTGGATGCAGACAGCAACAAGTAAGAGGGCAATTCCAAATGCGCTGGCTTTGGTGGCCGCATGGGTGCGCGCAAAAAAGTCTGGAAAGCGAACCAAACCGATCGAAGCAAGGAGAATAGCGAAACAACCAAGTAGGGAAAGTGCGGCGGCAATGATTTCGGGCATATGGTTCAGGGCTTTCGAGTTAGAGTTCTGGCGAGTGCGACAGTTCCAAAGAACACGATGATGCCGAGTACGACCACGACATCTAGAAAGATCAAATTACCGTATGCTAGAATTCCAAGCAGGATCATCCCAGCAACAATCACTGCCATCAGATCAATCGCGAGAATTCGATCAGCAATCACTGGGCCTTGAAAAAGACGGTAGGCGGTCAGGACAAGAGCTAGAGCCAGCAAGACGTAGCAGATTTGATAAACGACTTCCATGACGATTAGGTGTTGAAAATTTTCAGTAGAGGACGCTCGATCTTTTCCTTTAGTTCAGTGATCGCTTCTTCTGGGTCTTCGCAATCGATCCAGTGAACGAGCAACGTTCCATCCGCTTGATTTAGGGCCACGCTGAGGGTTCCTGGGGTCATCGAGACCAGGCAAGCAAAGAGAAATTGCGCATACTCGCCTTTGAGGTCCAAGGGGACGTCTAGAAACTCGGGATTCAGTTTTGGCTTTGGCGAGAGGACGAGCTTAGCCAACTGCCCAGTGGAAAGAATGACCTCCCAGACATAAAGTAAACAAAACGCGAGGATGTGAACAATGATCATGACGGGTCCGAGTCGTTGGCTTGAATGTTCATGACTCGCTCAATATAGAGCGACGGATCTTTCAATTGATCAGCTGATCGCTCAGCGAAGTCGATGAAGACACCAGGAAAGATTCCGAAAAGAAGCGTACACATGGCGAGTAGAACCGGAGGAGCGATCATGGTCACAGGGACCTTGGCAAGGGGTGGTGGATCACCTTTTGGAGAGGTTTTCCAAAACGCTTCATTCCAAATTTTGATCATGGAATATAGAGTTAAGATGCCCACCGCCAAACAAGCCCCAACCGTCCACCAAGCTTCGATGGAGAGGCCTTCCCGGACTAGTGCGAATTTGGCGAAGAATCCGGATAGCGGAGGGATTCCACCAAGAGACATCGCGGGGATGAGGAAGAGAACAGCCAGCCAAGGATTGTATTTGTAGAGCCCACCGGTCTTGGTGAGTTCTTGTGTTCCGAGTCTTCTGCCAATAATTCCGCCGATTAGGAAGAGGTTCGCTTTCACGATGATGTGATGGACGATGTAGAAAACTGTGGCTGCGAGAGCGCCTCTGGTGAAAAAGGCGAGTCCGACAATCATGTAGCCGATTTGGCTAATAATGTGGAACGACAGGATACGTGGGATGAAGAACTGGCTGGCGGCTCCAAGGACACCCGTGATCATCGTGAGGATTCCAAGGGGTAGTAGAATCGCTGAGAGGAAGTCTTGCTGTTCTGCATATACTAGAGTGAAAACCCTCATGCAGGCATAGACACCCACTTTCGTCAGTAGGCCAGCAAAGACGGCTGCGACTGGCGTTGGTGTGACGTGGTAGGAAGAGGGTAGCCAGAAGTAGAAAGGGAATATCCCCGCCTTCACTCCGAATGCGATAAGGAAGAGGATGGCAGAGGAACTAACCAGCCCTTGTTCTTCGAGGCCGCCGATTTTTACGGCGAGATCTGCCATATTCAATGTCCCTGCGATGCCGTAGAGGATACCGAGGCCTACGAGAAAAAATGCGGAAGCGACGAAGTTGAGTGTGAGGTATTTGACAGCTGCTTCGAGTTGAGCACGCCCGCCGGGTAGAGCCACGAGGATGAACGAAGCCATCAGCATGACTTCGAACCACACGTAGAGGTTGAAAAGGTCGGCGGTGAGGAAGGAACCATTGACTCCTAAAAGGAGGGCAAGGAAAAGCGGTGTGAAGTAGCCTCGAAACTTTGCAGTGCCAGCGCCAATCGAGTAGATGGCTACGGTGAAACCGATCAATGCGGTTACGAGAATCATTGCCGCAGAGAGGAGATCGGCAACGAGAGTGATGCCAAGAGGTGCCGGCCAGTTTCCTGCATGAAGTGCCAAGACGCCGTGTTCCATGGTTGCAGCGACGAGCATTCCCGCACCGATGAGCATTCCGGTGCAAGTCACGACGGTAATCGCCAACCGTGTGGCTTCACTGAAGCCTCTAAAGCAAAGAAGAACTGCGATCGCCGCAAGGGGTAGTGCGATCGGAAGTGCCAGTAGCGGTGATTCGAATGGCATGCTAGTTTTCCGAGTTGGTGAAGGTGTCGATATCGTCGCTACCAGTTTTTTGGTAGGCACGAAGCACTAGCGCGATTGCAAAGGCTAAGACGGCGAAGCCGATGACGATTGCGGTGAGGACGAGGGCTTGGGGTAGCGGGTCGGCACTGACTCCCTCAATGGTCATTTTGTCTTCCGCGATGATGGGGATCGCATTTCTCGTGATGCCAGCGGAAGTGAAGATCAGCAAGTTGGCGGCTTGGCCAAAAAGCATGATGCCCAAGAGAATGCGAACGATATTTCTGCGCATCACCAGATAGCAGCCACAGCCAAAAAGAATGCCGATTGCAATGGGTAGTAGATTTTCCATAGGTCGGCTAGAAGTGGTCGAGATTTTTGATTTTTGGAGCGCGGTGCTCCTCGATGAGAGCGAGCAGCACGAGCAGCATTTTCGCTCCGACTCCGGTGACGACGAGATAAACTCCGATATCGAAAGTGAGTGGTGTGCCGAGTTTGATCTTGCCGACCATGGGTAACCAGATACTTCCCCACCAGAGTCCGGTGAAAAACGGTTTTTGCCAAAGCAAGGGGAGTAAGGCGGAGCCGAGTGCGATAAGAAGCCCGGCACCGGCGAGAGAAAGAGGCTCCCATTTCATTCGTCGCTGCGGATTGACCATGACTTTGAGGACGATGGCGCTGGCGAGAACGAGGCCGCCAATAAATCCGCCGCCGGGTAGATTATGTCCACGAAGCATCAGGTAGCAGGCGAAGAGGATCTGGGCCGGAACGAAAATTTTCGCAGCGGTAGGTAACAGGCTGTCGTTTTCTTCGTTCATTTGCTTGTGTCGGGAATTCTACGTTTGCGGGCAAGAAGAGCGGTGACACCAAGACCTGCGATGGCGAGGACTAGAATTTCTCCTAAAGTATCCAGGGCACGGAAATCGACGAGTATCACATTGACTACATTTTTTCCGTAGGCTTCCGTGGCAGATTTGGCAATGAGTCCGGGCGAGATTGGATCGTGGGTTTGCACGTGGATGGATTTCCAAACGACGAGGGTCATTGCGATTCCTGCGATGATAGATATCAGGCCGTCCCAGCGGCGTTCGGTCTTGCGTTGTAGGTCACGAATTTTCGGGATTTTATAGATCACGAAAGAGAACATGACAACTGTCAGGGTTTCTACCAAGAGTTGGGTGATTGCAAGATCCGGGGCACTGAAACTGGCGAATATCATTGCCATTGAGTAGCCCACTCCGCCAAGGCAGAGGATAGCGGTGATGCGAGTCTTGGCAAATATGGCGGCAATTGCAGAAGCACACATTAGCACGACGACTGTGAAGTCGAATATCGAAGCAGGAATTCGTGTGTTGGTTTCGAATTTTCCAGCTGAATAAATCAGGGAGTAAAGGATCAGCACAACGGCTGCCCCTATGGTCACGCGGAGGTAGGTCCGAAGACTGCCGTTCTGGATGAACAAAGTCACGCGTGCGCCGATGGCAAGCGTGCCGTCTAGGATGATCTGATAGATGCGGCTCGGAGTGATGATGTTTTTTGAGCGAACGTGATTTCCAAAACTGCGAAGTTTTTTGCGTTGAGAAAAGGCAAGCAAGCCGAGGATTAGGGTGAGCCCGCTGAGTGCAAGAACTGGCGTAAAACCGTGCCAAAGGGTGAGTTTTGCTGTCTTCGGATCAAATCCTAATGAGACGACCGCAGGGGATATGAGAACCTTGTCGAGAAGCTTTGGGAATAATCCGAGAATGATGCCAAGGAAGGCAAGTAGAGTTGGCGGTAAAATCATGCCAATACCAGGCATGTGTGCAATTTTGGTCGTAACGTCGCCTTTACGGAATGGCCGGATACCCACTACAAGGGCAACCGCGACTCCAAGAGCATTTGCCAAAACGCCAACGGTGATCAGCAAATATTTTCCAGAAGATCCGTCGAGTTTGGTTTCATAGAGGAGTTCTTTGCTGATGAATCCGAGAGTTGGAGGGACACCCGACATGCTGAGTGCGGCGAGGCAAGCAGCAACTGCGAGAATTGGCATGGTTCTTCCAAGACCTTTGAGGGTCGCAACATCGCGAGTGCCAGTGGCGTGATCGATCGTGCCGGCAACCATGAAGAGAGAGCCCTTGTAGAGCCCATGGACAAGGACGAGGAAAAGAGCCGTCTTGAGAGAGAACGAGTCACCAAGTCCGATGAGTAGGACAAGGGAACCGAGGACGCTGATGGTCGAGTAGGCGAGTAGCTTTTTGAGATCGGTTTGAAAAATGGCGAGGATTCCGCCAGTGAGCATTGTAGCCGCTCCGAATGGAGTGATGATATTCGTCCAGAGATCCGTTTGGGCCATCGCGGGCGCAAGTTTTACGAGAAGGATGATTCCCGCTTTGACCATGGTTGCGGAATGCAGGAAAGCACTGACAGGAGTCGGAGCCGCCATGGCGCCAGGCAGCCAGAAGTGGAAGGGGACCTGCGCGGATTTGGTGAAACAGCCAATGAGAACCAGAATGAGAGCGGGTTTAAATAGCGTGTGCCCGGCGATTACATCGGCTTGAGCGGCAAATTCAGAGATGCGCGTTGTTCCAGTGATTTGTGTTAGTAAAATGAGTCCTGCGAGCAATGCTAAGCCGCCGGCGCCTGTGATAATGAGCGCCTGTAATGCGGACTTCCTAGCCGTTTGGTCATAGTGTTTGTAACCGACGAGAAGGAATGAAGTGATACTCGTAAGCTCCCAGAAAACGAAGAGAAGGATGATATCATCCGCAGCGATGACCCCAAGCATGGCGGTCATGAAGACGAAAAGAATCGCATAGAATCGGGGGAGTTTGACGTCGCCCTCCAGATACGCACCTCCATAAATGCAGATGAGGCCACCGATGAAGCTAACAAGAAGTAAGAAAAGCAGTGATGTGCCGTCTAGGAGCAGAGAAAGATTGATGTCGAAGGCGGGGACCCAAGGGTGGGTCCAGCTGGCATCTGGGTGCCCTTGTAAGGCGTGATTGAGTAGGAAAGCAGCAATCCCAAACGGAATGATGGACATGATCGGCCCAGATACTTTCTGGCCGAAGAAACGACAGACCCACGGAGCAGCGAAAGCAGCTAACAAGGGAGCAACGATGAGCCAGTAGAGTTGCATAGAATGTGTCGTCAATTATTCTCGTGGGGCGCCTTCAGATCCTTGCGAAATCCTCACGAGGGGATTAGTGAAACCAGTTTGCCGTTCTGTCACGGGATTCTTTTGGAATTCGAACGAATTTTGACGATTCCGTTAAAATTCGTGTGTCACAACAAGTAGTGGCGGGGTGAGAAGTTCACCTTGTTCAGTTTGAACGTGTGTCTTATACAAGCACCCACTGACTTTACATGAATACGAGAACTTTTCTGATCCTTCTTCTCACTCTCCTGCCGCTAGGGACCGTTTTTGCTGCTGGAGGTTCGCACGAACCAGCTTTTACAGATCTGAAGGGCGGTGGAGTTCAGTATGCGCATTTCCCGAAACCTTTGGAGACGTATGAAGAAGTTGATGGAGGCTTAATGGAGACAATCAAGGCACGGGCGGCTGAAGATCCGTTCAATGTTGCTGCGACGATCATTTTCATCCTCGCGATCATGCATACCTTCGCGGCGGGTTCCTTGAATAAACTCGCCCATAAATATGAACATGCTCATCAGCAAGCTCTGGCGATTAAAGGTCCGCGAGATGAGGAACACCCAGATGGTGAACCCGAGGTATCTTTCAAGGCTACCTTTTTTCACTTTCTCGGTGAGGTAGAGGCAATTTTTGGTATCTGGGTCATCGTCCTCATGGGGGCAGGGATCTATTACCACAGTTGGTTGGATGTGGAACTCTATATCAACGAAGATAAGGATTTCACTGAGCCACTTTTCGTTTTCGTGATCATGGCCATTGCGGCGAGCCGTCCGATTCTTCGAGCGGCCGAGGGAGCAATGTCGAAGGCTGCTGGTCTTGGAAAAGAGTCTCCAGCAGCTTGGTGGCTGAGTGTTCTCATCATTGCGCCGGTCCTTGGTTCATTCATTACCGAACCAGCGGCGATGACGATTGGTGCGATGCTTTTAGCTAAAAAATTCTATGTTCTAAAGCCAAGACCCGTGTTCGCTTATGCGACGATTGGGCTACTCTTTGTGAATATTTCTGTAGGGGGGACTCTGACTCATTTTGCGGCTCCTCCAGTTCTGATGGTAGCCAGCACTTGGGAGTGGGGCACTCCGTTCATGATGACGCATTTCGGCTGGAAGGCGATGATCGGTATTGCAATTTCGAGTTCCATCTATTTTATGGTTTTCAAAAAAGACCTGCTCGCGATGGGTGACAAGACTGATGGGCTTGAGGATGGAATTATGCATCCAGAAACATGGGCGGAGCGGGAAACTCCCGTGCCATTATGGATCACGATTGTCCATCTTCTATTCTTGGGTTGGACCGTTTATACGGCTCACTTCCCTGTGCTTTTTGTGGGAGGCTTTTTGTTTTTCCTCGCGATGATCATGGCGACCCGCCATCACCAGAATCATGTTTCATTGCGAAGCCCAATGTTGGTTGGTTTTTTTCTTGCGGGTCTGGTAATTCACGGCGGCTGCCAAGCTTGGTGGATCGATCCAGTGATTCGATCACTCAGTGCTGGAACTCTGATGCTAGGTTCCACAATTCTGACGGCGTTCAATGATAACGCAGCAATTACTTATCTTGCGTCTCAGGTTTCGGGTCTATCTCCGACGATGAAAACGGCAGTGGTGGCTGGGGCTGTAACAGGTGGTGGTTTGACTGTCATCGCGAATGCGCCAAACCCAGCAGGACAGAGTATCCTTAGTAAATTCTTCAAGGGTGGAGTTTCTCCGCTCGGTCTTTTCCTCGGTGCGCTGGTGCCGACGGTGATCGTCTATCTTTGCTTCATGATTCTACCTGATGCTTCATCCGGTAAAAAAGCAGAAGAGCCACAAGCGTTACATACCGCTGCAGTCGTTGAAAACGTTGACTGACATCGAGTAGCTAATTTCTTCGAACCCCAAAAAATCCACTCGATTTCGGCAAGGCCATTTGGAAACCGGTCTATTTCCGAGTAATAGAATTCAGAGAGGGTTTTGTAATTCGGCTTCGCCCGAGGCTGGTGCGGCGCTATTTTTTCGCTCAGTAGCGCTGTTCGTCGGCTCATCTGGCTAGCCAGACTTCTTCCCACGCCTCGCTGAACGTAAAGTGATTCACCTCCATTCCTTCAATCTAAATGACGAAATGGTATAAATCGATTATTTACGGCGTATCAGCCAAATTTCGCAGATTTGGTTTCTTTCAGGAATATCTCTACTGAAACGGTCGGTTTGTCCCAGGTAAACCGCTTGGACTTTTTGTTCCTGACGTTTCATACCTGAAAAATATTCTGCAGCTACTGTCGCACGATCGGAAGATAGTTTTTGGTTGAAGACGGAATCGCCGGTTTTCGATGCGTAGCCAACGATGAAGGCTAGGTCGCCGTCGGGGACTTCATTTTCTACGATTCGAACAAGCTGATCTTTATCGGTTTGGCTGAGTTCGCTGGAGCCTGTTTTGAAATCAAGTGTATGTAGTACACTAGCTTCGAGTTCGACTCCAAGTTTGCTGTATTCAGTGTTGAGCTCTGATTCGGTGACTCCTTCGAGTTTCCTGAGCCGTCTGAAGAGCTCCACAGCGGCGGGAAGTAGTTCGTCAGCCGACTTGGCAAAAAGAGCTGCTTTTTCCATCTCTGCGGCACGTGCTCGGTAAAACTCAGCGGTGCGCTGAGCTTCGGCTAGGCGGCGTTCTAGGTCTGCAACAATACCTGGATCCACAGTGACCTTTTGTTTTTCTAGTTCCATGGTCAGCGCATCACGCTGAGCTTCGAGGCGAGAGATCATGAGTTTAAGTTGATCGATCTCGGAGCCACTGATCAAAGCCCGGCTGAGTTCTGACTGAAGACGCGCGTTGTCTGCGGATACGTCTTGGCGAAGTCTTTCCAAGCGGAGGATCTCCGCGTTCTTCGTTGTGATTTCGGAATCTTTTTCGGCAAGCATTTGTTGGAACTTTCCGGCCATTAACACGAGAGTATCGGCATCTTCCTTTAAGCGTTTTGCGACCTCATCCATTGGCTCAAATCCATCTGGAAGCGGACTGAGTCCCATAGCGATACGTTCACGGTTTATTTCAGAACGGAGAGCCCGGACTTCCGCCTGGTGGGCTGAGATGAGAGGGTCAATAGCAGGGACTGCGCCGGTGCTTCCAGCGGTCTTGTTGCCTTGATTCAGATTGATTACTGCTAGGACCACTACCATCGCAAAGATCATGAAAAGTAAGAAGACGACAGGAGTGATGACTCCGAACAATCGATTTTTGTCCTGACTTCCTGTGGAAGATCCTCCCGTATTTCCGCTTCCGGATGGCGAAACCGTTTCGGTATGGGTCTTTTCAACCGTATCGACAACCTTGACGACTTCTTCCTTGTTCTCTTCTGACATGGGCGAATCCTGCCGAAGCAACTGCCTGTCTGTCAATGTCCCGTCTTAGATTCTCAGTTTAGAAAATTCTTTAGGATCGTTGAACAGAAAGGTCGGGTTTGATCTTTCTAACGATTCACGGGAATTAAATCCCCAACTCACGGCTGCGTGGGGGATCTTTGCTTTTTGTGCGGCTTTGACATCTCTTAGCTCGTCACCGATGTATAACATTTCATCGTGTTCCATAGAAAACGTTTTCCGAATCGCGCGTAAATGGCGGGCTTTACCGGTTAATTTTGAGGTGGATGAGACGAAGTCGAAGACTTCTCGGATCCCATGATTACGGAGAAATAGGTCGACGTTTGCTGTCGAGTTTGATGTGAGGATACCGAAATTTTCGGTATTCTCACGAAGTTGTATCAAGGGTTCTGTGATATTCTCGATGAGTTGAAGCCGCTCAATGTTCCTTCGCATGATGCTGGTCCCTTTCGCGATGATGGATGGGACGTGACGTTTGGGGATGTTGAGTTCTCCGAGGATCTCTTTTAAGGAAAGATGACGTAGTTCTTCGACTTCATGTTCGTGGACCTCGCGTAGGCCGAAATCAGGGGCGATTTCGTTGAATATCCTGCGAGTTTCCCCGAGGGTGTCGGCGATCGTTCCATCAAAATCGAAAATAATTGCTCGGTAGCGCATCCTTAGAAAATCTGTCTATTGGTTGGGGAAAGGGCGAGTGTGAAAAGGAGTTTCACTCAAAGTTTTAGGTTTGGATCAATATCTCCGTTTAGTTGATCAATTCGACCGGCGAAAAATCTGAGTAGCCCAGCAAATGCAATCATCGCGGCGTTGTCTGTGCAAAATTCCGGTTTTGAGACAAATAGCTCAATTCCTTCTTTTTCGCATCTCTGGGAGAAGGCGTCCCTGACACAGCTATTGAGACTAACTCCACCGGAGAGTCCAATGGTATTGAGTGATTCCCTGCGCGCGGCCCGAACCGTCTTTTCAACGAGCACCTCAGTGACGGCGGCTTGGAAAGACGCGGCGACGTCTTCGGTTTTTAAATCTCTCTGCTTCTCAAGGGTGTAGAGGACGGCTGTCTTCAGACCTGAAAAAGAAAAGTCCAATCCGCCATCATGCAGCATTGATCGTGGAAAGTCGAAGGCTCTTGGATTTCCCGAAGTGGCGATCTTTTCAATTTCAGGGCCACCCGGATAAGGGAGACCGAGCATTTTTCCAACTTTATCAAAGGCTTCGCCAGCCGCATCGTCACGAGTGCTACCGAGTCGTTCGTAGTCTCCCGCAGTGTTGACTTTCATCAACAAAGTATGCCCGCCAGAAATGATTAGCCCGATGTGCTTCGGGACATCTGTCCGATCGATGAAGGGAGATAGCAAATGGCCTTCGAGGTGGTTGATTCCAACGAAGGGTTTTCCTGAGAGGCAGGACATAGATTTCGCTGCAGTACTGCCGATGAGTAGGGAGGATGCGAGGCCTGGTCCCATCGTAGCTCCGAAAACGTCAATATCGGTTGTGTGGATATTTCCAGTTTCAAGAGCAGATTCAATAATTCGTTTTAAACTAAGTGAATGACTTCGTGACGCGACTTCAGGGACAACGCCTCCATGTTCGCGATGTTCTGCGATTTGGGAAGCGACTTCGCTTGCTAAGACTTCGACCGCAGTGCCCGGCTCACCACGCAAAATTGAGACTGCAGTTTCATCGCAGGAGCTCTCGATTGCTAGAAATGTCGTCACGCGTGGATGATTCACCTTTGAAAACCGTTTCGCAATAGTGAAGAAACGAATCTACGAAGTGATTATCTTGCCTTCTCGGTCGTTCGCTTTCCAGTCGTTCGTAAACTCAAGAAGGTCTGGAAAAAATTCTGAATAGAGGTTTTCGAATTCGTCTTGATGTTTGATGAAGTCCTCCTCCGCTCCGTGAACTGCTCGGATCGCAGGAGAGCGGGTTGAGATGCGTCTGAAAGTCAAAGCGATTCCGTCGATCGTTGAGTAGCTTTCCAACCACTGATCGGAAATCATCGTGGGTAGTAATTCGATGAAGTTTTCTGGTAGCCACGACCTTCTTTTTTCCAAAATTTCGTGGCAGTGAGTGATAAACTTGCGGCGCGCCAAGTCACCACCGAGCCAGTAGTTAGAGAGTAGATAATCGTAATAGACATCGACGGCGATACCGGCCATTCGTCGCCTCTCTGGAGCTAGTAGGGCTTTGGCTTCCTTAAATGTGGGGTGGGTATCTGTAAATCTGTCAGTTGCTCGATGTTGGCGAATACCAGTGATGACCTCAACGGGGAAATGTCCGTTGAGGCTTTCTGGGCGACCTTTGACGAAGTCTCCCATCAAGTTCCCGACCAGTGACTCGTCCGTTGGGTCGGCCAGAAAAAGATGCGCTAAAAAATTCAAACAGTTTGATGGGTGTTATTGGGGAATCGGTGGAACTTGAATGTGATCGATCAAACGGACTTCGCCGTAGAATATCGCACATGCTAGCACGGAAGGCTTTGTTAGAGAATCCACGGGCTCAAGGCTCTCGCTATCAACAAGTGAAAGGTAATCAATTTTTCCGTATGGAGACTTTTGTAGTTCGGTTCTAGTGCTGTCTAGAATCTGCTCTGCGTTTTGATATTTCGAGGCGGAGAGTAGAGCTTTCCTGATGCGCGGTGCGTCGCCTCGGTGTTCTTGTTTTAGCAATTTGTTTCGTGATGAAAGGGCGAGTCCATCGGATTCCCGGACGGTTGGGTGTTCGATGATTTGCACACTGAGGTCAAGATCACGGATCATTCTTCGGATGATTGTAAGTTGTTGGAAGTCCTTTTCACCAAAAACGGCGGAGTGGCAGCCGGTTAGGTTGAAGAGTTTCAAGACGACGGTGCAGACACCATCAAAATGACCCGGTCGGGTAGCTCCACATAAATGCTTGGATAATTTTGATTCGATGACGGCGGTAGATCGATCTGCAAAATACATTTCATGGTTCTCCGGAATAAAAACCCCGTCTGCATGGTTTGTTTGGCAGATTGATAGGTCGTCTTCGATGGGACGTGGGTAGTTTTCGAGATCTGATTTTCGATCAAATTGTATGGGGTTTACAAAAATCGAGACAAGAACTGTGCCAGCCGTTCCAGCCTTTTCTCTGGCTAAGCGGATGAGTGCTTCGTGTCCAGAATGAAGGGCACCCATGGTTGGGACCAAAACGATAGGGTAGGGTAGCGTCTTTCTTTTTTCAATGAACTCGGATTTCGTTTTGGCGACCCACATAGCGATGAATAAATGGTTGGGAGGAGTTGTTTATGCCTGATTTTTTAGGATTCGTAGTCCTTGTCTAATGTATTCGAGCAGTGACCAAACAACAAAAATAGCTGCTACGGCACAAGGTGCCGTCGGTTGAACAGGAATGATTTTTAGCATCGCCCAACCGATGACTACAAAGAGGCTGAAGGTGCAGATTTTTCCGGACCAATGCGGTGCGATTTTTACTTTCAGTTTCTTACTATAGAGGAAACGGATGCCAGCGAGGATGAAGGCGTCGCGGAAGACGACGAGAGAGGCGAACCAAATCGGGATCGACCAACCGTCTGGCCCCCATTCGAAAACAGCGAGAATGATAATGGCAGTTGCAACGAGAGTCTTATCGGCGATGGGATCTAGGAATGCCCCGAGTTCTGAGAATTGATTGAATTTCCGAGCGATCCAACCGTCAATTCCGTCGCTAATTGCGGCAGCGGTGAAAACGCCTAGTGCACACCAGCGGAGAAGTTCATTGGGTTCTCCGAGTTTGACGGACTGCGAGTAGGCAATTGCCAAAAAAGCAAAAACCGGCACCAGGACAAGCCTGAGCACTGTCACTTTGGTGGCTAGAGTCATGCTCCGAGCCTACTAGGACAAACAGGAGATGAAAATACGAATCAGTCGGTGAAAGGACTACCAGTTCACATTTACACCGCGAGTGTCGATGTGAGTGAAGCTCGAATAGCTACCAATACCACCCTTGAATAGGCCGCGATCGCGCAGAGAGCGCGCCGTGGCAGTGGCTGTCCGTGGAGAAGTATGAAACTTTACATCCACTGCGACGTTGGCTTGATGCCATGACTTGCGCTTGGCACCGGCACAACGAGCGTTGTATTGAGGAGAGCGGTAAGCGGAGACGATTTCTTTCACTGGGACTCCCATGGTTGCTGAAACACGGTCAACCACTTTCAAAGTGTAACCCATGCGCTTCCACCAGTTCTTGGGAGGGAGGCTGTTCCAAACAGATCCACGCTGCTTTGCATGTGCAGCAATCACGGTGTGAGTGCTAATGTTTTTGAGCCTGAGAGATTTGATGTAAGAGCTATATCCTTTAAGGTTACGGCCTTGAAGGCGGACCCACTCGTCTGGAAGTTCTCCGACAGTGTTGGAAGCTCTAACTGTTCTGCCCGACGAATTCACCTTTACGACGGGAATGTCGTCGTTTTTTTTCCAAAACCATGCACTTGACTGGAGGGTTGATGCGCAAAACGCCGTTGAAGCCAAGCCAATGGTTCCGATGACTTTTCGTCGGCTTGTGAAAGACTCTGTGACTGGTGAGAGTATGATTTGGTCCTGCTCTGAGTCGCTCGGTTGAATCATTTGGAAATCTTAATTATTTAGGTTTTCTATGAAAAAGAATCTGAGGGTGTTACCAACCGTCGTTGGAAATCCCCTTCAGGTGCTCAAAAGACGCGCTTAGACAACCATGCTTTTTTATTGTCACAAGCAAAAAAGGCGAAATTTTGTCTAACAGTGAAGAGTCAGGATTCTTTGATTTTTGGGAGTTGTTGGCGTTGAAGGGCAGGTTTGGCCGTTCTCTCTGATCAACTATTTTTTCGGAAACGGTCTACTTTCGCCGTTGCAGATCGCTTGGATCAAACTCAGGAAAGTCCGAGACTTGGTGTTTCCGAAAGATGAATGCCGAGCCGAGCCCGATGACGAAAAGCATGATGATTCCCCAATCGCCAATGAGGGCATAGAGGGAAAATGAGGGACTGATAGGAATTTGAACTCTTGTCAGCAGGCTGTCTTGCAGAAATGGGCTACCATTTTCATCGAGAATGACCTGTTCTTTACCGGTTTCTGGATGTGTCGTCGAACCGATCGTGTCGATCGCGGCGCTCACGCCTGTATTCGCGCAGCGTAGCATGGGGCGGCGAAGCTCGATGGCTCGGAATCGTGCGTTTGCGAAGTGCTGCTCAGCAGCTGGGGAGGTTTTGAACCAGCCGTCGTTGGTGAGATTAACGATGATCTGTGGGGCATCTCTGATAAATTTTCGTGTCAATCTCGGAACTGTATCCTCGAAGCAAACGGCAGGAATGACTTGAACGGCTCTACCTTTGATTTTGACTTCGAGTGGATCCAGTGACTCGCCTGAGTTAAAAGATCCGGTGTATTCGCGCCCGGCCTGCTGTTCGTAGATTTTTTTGAGAAATGGTAGAGAATCGATGAAGGGGATCGTTTCTCCGAAAATGACAAGGTGATGTTTGCGAAAGGTCTGGACGGCACCATTTGGAGAATCCACCGCGATGGAATTAAAAATGCGGGCGTTTTCCTTTTGGAAAAGTCCGTCTCCGCGACGTTCTCCCTCGATCTCAACAACGCCGTAGATAAGTTCGAATGCTCCATTTCCCTGACGGATTCGTGAAATCGAATCAAGGTTCTCGCGCCAAGAGGCCCATTCGCCTTCATCGGTGCGAATCATTCTACCGGTGAGGGCTGTTTCGGGCCAAAGGACCCAGTCAGGAGAGCTGAGTTCGAGTTCTCCTTCTTCACTTTGGGAGATGGCTTCTTCGAGGCGTTTCTGATCTAGGTCGGCGATTTCTTTCAGTGCCTGATTGGTCTCATCCTCATAGGTCATGTGGATTCGCTGGGCATTCCAGAGGACTGTCGGGCCTTCGTGGGGTATGTTGAGTTGAACGAGGAGGGCTTTGAGTGAAATTGAGTCTTTTCCGCTTTCGGTGGCGATCCGAAGAATCCCGTAGGCAAGTAAAAGGCCGACGCAAAGAGCGGTAGCTGCAAAATCCCAACGAGGTCTCCGTTTGCCATCTTGTCCGCTTTTCCAAAGTCGGTGGCCGACCTGAACGAGGATGGCTTGGAAGAATATTAGGACAAGGGAGAGTCCCGCCACTCCGAGAATATCTGCCGCTTGGGAAATGACCAAGGTATCATGAAAGGCAACGCCCAGGCCGTTCCATCCGAAGCCGGTGAGGAACCAGCCACGCATCCATTCGAGGCCAGCGAAAACCGCGGCGTGTGTGAATGCATGGAATAGGCTACGAAATGGCGAATCGGATACAGGGCCCTTCTGATGCCATGGGTTTCCAACAGTAGCCGCGAAGGCTCCGAAGATCCCCCAGTAAATCGCAAGGTAGGCAGCAAGAGCGATTGGGCCCAACCATGAAACTGTGGCAAGCCAAGAGAGTTGTATTCCGAAACTGATTGCCCCGGCAGTAAACCCGATAAGAAATCCCTTTTTCGCGCGGTGCCTGCCCTTGATGCTCCAAAGTGCGATCAGCAGGGGGATCATACAAATCCATGCGAAAGTCGTGAACGAATAGGGAGGGAATAAGGCTGCGACCATCAAGCCCGTTAAGACGATTGCAAGTAGTCGAAATAAAACGGAGCGGTTTCGCATGGCTCAGAGTTTGGCAGGATTTTTGCCGAGGCCAAGAAGTAGCAGTAGGATGCGCCATGCTTTCTCGGTGCGAGATTTCCATGGCAGGGTAGGCCGTAAGATCATCCAGCTAGATTCCTTGGCGAGAGATTCGAGTTCCTCGCGAGGATTTACGACCGTGGCCTTGTCACAGATCGTCAGCATCGGTAGATCGGCCGTGCTGTCAGTATAGCCATGGGAGTTCATGAGAACTCCATCTTTGAAATACGATGAAGGTAGTATTTCTCTGAGTCTTGATACCTTATTTCCTCCCTTGTGGTTGGTTAGATCAGGGAAAAATGCATTGTTTTCCAATACGGTGCCCAATGATATGTCAAAGCCGAGAAGTCTTCCAACTTCGGCGGCGTAGCACTGCGGGCTTGCTGAACTAAGAATCGTGAGATGGTCATTCGCCTTGTGCCTTTCAAGGTCAGAAATTAGCTCAGCGTAGACGTTGGTCTGAAGTCTTGCAGCGAATTCGCGTGATAACTCATCGACTCTTTCAGGGCTCATTTTCCAGAGAAAACAATGAAAGATGCGTTTCATGTTCGCGGTGCCGAGAACGGGGGCAAAAGGTAGGAATAGAAGAAAGACCGGGACCGAGTAGAACCGCCAAGGTTCCGAACGGAGCACGTGATGGCGGAAGGGAAGCTGGCAGTCCCACGGAATAAGGGTGCCATCCATATCGAAGAGGGCGATGCCAGTCGGTGGTGTTTCCTCTAGTGCCATTTTAGGATGACCCATCTTTCGGGTCGCTGTGGTGGAAGCTCAAACGTAGTGCAAGGCTTTTGCTCTGTCTTCGATTGCGGGGCCGTTCTCAAGTAATTCTTGGATCGGGTCCCAGCGACCGTTGACGAGTGCGTCGCGGGCGGAATCTGGCATTTGCACAGCGAATTCAAGACCGCTTGATGTGCGAACTTGAAGGTTTTCGACATCGACCGTGATGCTGATTTGTGGTTCTTGTTCGACGGCTTCGCGCAGAGCATTGATATTTTCTGCTGAGGCAATCACGCATGGCATCGCAAGCGTCGTGGAGTTTCCGAAGAAAATCTCTGCGAATGATTCTGCGATGACAGCGTCAAAACCATATTTCTTGAGTGACTGTGGCGCGTGCTCTCGTGATGAACCGCAGCCGAAGTTGACTCCTGCAATGAGGATCGAAGCATCCTTGAAGCGCTCGTCGTTGAGAGGGTGTTGTGTTTTTTCGCCGGTTTCGGAATCGAAGCGGACATCATAAAATGCGAACTCACCGAGTCCATCGAAAGTGACGCATTTCATGAAACGCGCGGGGATGATGCGGTCGGTATCGATGTCGGCGCCGGGGATGAAAACGCCGGTGCCTGAGACTTGAGTAACGGGGTCGAGTGCCATGATGGTAAGATGTAAAATGTAGAGTTAGGCGACTGCCGATGTTTCGGAAAGGTCGAAGAGTTCGCGGGCGTCGGTGATCGTGCCTGTGATGGCAGCAGCAGCGACCATGACAGGCGACATTAGGATGGTGCGTCCCGTCGGGGAGCCTTGGCGGCCTTTGAAATTGCGGTTTGAGGAGGATGCGCAAAGTTGATCGCCAATGAGTTTATCAGGATTCATGGCAAGGCACATGGAGCAACCTGCGGCGCGCCATTCAAACCCTGCTTCACGGAAGATTTCTGGGATGCCTTCTTTTTCGCATTGGATGGCGACGATTTGAGATCCTGGAACCGCGATTGCTTTGACACCTTCGGCGACCTTGTGGCCTTTGATGTATTTCGCCACTTCGCGAAAATCAGAAATCCGTCCGTTGGTGCATGATCCAAGGAACGCGACATCAATGTTCACGCCTTGAATCGGTGTGCCCGCAGGGAGTTTCATGTAGGCTAGTGCCTCTTCGATGGCCGCCTTTTCTTCAGGCGAAGAAGCGGTCAAGGGGTCAGGGATGTTTTCTTTGATCGAAATGCCGGCGTCGGGGGAGATTCCCCATGTGACGGTGGGTTCGATATCAGCAGCATCAATTTTGACAATGTCGTCGAATTTGGCATCGGCATCGGATGCGAAGGACAGCCAGCGGGCAGCCGTTTCGTCGAAATTTTCGTTATCTACATAAGGGCGGCCTTTGAGGTAAGCGATCGTCTTGGCATCGGGATTCACGTAGCCGCAGCGAGCACCACCTTCGATCGACATGTTGCAAACGGTCATGCGTTCCTCCATCGACATGCGCTCAAAGACATCACCTGCGTATTCATAGGCGTAGCCGATACCACCATTGGCGCCGAGTTGGCGGATGATATGAAGAATGACGTCTTTCGCATAAACGCCGGGAGGGAGGTCGCCATTGACCTCAATGCGGCGGACTTTCATTTCCTGAAGCGCGATGGTTTGAGTGGCAAGGACGTCACGGACCTGACTGGTGCCGATACCGAAAGCAATGGCTCCAAAAGCCCCGTGAGTGGCCGTGTGCGAGTCACCGCATGCGATGGTGGTTCCAGGTTGGGTGATGCCTTGCTCTGGGCCGACGACGTGGACGATACCTTGCTTGCCAGATTTTAGGTCAAAGTAAGTGATGCCGAAATCGTCGCAATTTTTGCGGATGGCATCGATCATGTCCGCTGCGAGTGGGTCGGCGGGTTGATCTTGATTTTCAGTTGGAACGATGTGGTCGATCGTCGCGAAGGTTCGCTGGGGGAATTTTACCTTCAGGTCGAGATCACGCAACATACCGAAGGCCTGAGGAGATGTGACTTCGTGAATCAGGTGGGTGCCGATGAATAGTTGAGTGCGGCCATCGCCAAGTAGGCCGACGCGGTGTGAATCCCAGACTTTTTGAAACAGACTTTTTCCCATGACTTTAATTCCACCGTGATTTGCGGCGGGGCGGGAATGTGGATAGGCGCAGGCGAAACTTCAACTCTCAAAAGTCAAATATTGCGTTGCTAGCAGAATTTTTCGCTATGCCAGTCAGTCGTTCGTGAATTTGTCTGAACGACTTCTATTTTCGGAAACTCCGACGATAGGCTGCTGGAGTTTGGCCAGTAACGGCCCGGAACCTTCGAGTAAAATGACTTTGATCGTAGAAACCGACGCTGGTCGCGACCTCAGCAACTTCGCGGTCTGTCGTCGCCAGTAGGCGGCGCGCGGTCTGGATTCGTTGAGCGATGAGAAACTGAGTCGGGGTCATATGAAGCAATGCTTGGAAACGACGGTTCAATTGCGTTCGTGAGCAAGGGACTCTAGCTGCGACGTCATTCATCTCCACGGTTTCGCTGAAGTGCGTTTCAAGATAACGGACGGCTGGCTCGAGTTCCTGAAAATACCTTGCCCTCAGTTCGGCGGACTCCAATGGATACATGGATCCAAGGACTCCGACGGTTTTGCCACTAGCGTCTTTTAAAGGGGCTTTACTTGACACGACCCATTGCGGAAGGCCCAAGCCAAGGTGATGGACGAGCCACACGCGATTGAAGATGGGTCCTTGGTCCATGACTTGGCGGTCTTCTTCTCGATAGGCCATGGCCAGCGTGGGAGGGTGAAAATCTGCATCCGTTTTCTCCAGAGCTTCTACTTCGGAATTGACTCCCAACCCCTCCCAGGCCAGACGATTTAGGAACCGAAAACGGCTCTGCGCGTCTTTGGCAAAAAGATACACATCTGGTAGTGCTGAGACGAGTTCTAGAAACGGTTCTGTCTGCAATTGAGCCTGAAAACGTTTGGATAAAATGCCGTCTTCGCTCATGAAGGGGTTTCTAGGAGGAACTAGCCATTTGGTCAATTCGTGATAAAAAGGAACCTTATCGGTGCAAGACGAATTGACAGAATAATTCTAATAATTCCCAAGGAAGTTTTCTTCACTAGATGAAATTCAAGATCTCATGGGCTCCCTTCGCCTTTATTGCCTGTCTTCCAGCTACCGCGGATGAGGAGTCAGAAGCGCGTCGTCTCGGAAAGCTGGCCCGTCCTATTTTGTCGGAAAATTGCTTTCAGTGCCACGGCCCTGCCGACCAGAAGGGGAAGCTCCGCCTAGATGAGCCAAACGATGCCATTATTCCCGGAAAGCCTCTGGATAGTGAACTCTGGTTCCGCATTCAGGAGACGGACCCAGAGGAGATCATGCCTCCGCCGGAGTCGCACAAATCCCTTTCCGAAGCGGATAAGAAATTGCTGCATGACTGGATTGAATCTGGAGCAGAGTATGTATCTCACTGGAGCTTCGAACCGATTGTCGATGCTGGTGCAAAGATCGACGACGTCATTGCTCAACGGCAGGAACAAGCCTCACCGAGCCGCCTCATTCGTCGGCTCTCGCTTGATTTGACGGGGCTACCACCGAAGATAGAAGAAGTTGAAAAATTTGAACGTGGTGAAATTTCTTACGAAGCACTCGTCGATCAATACCTCGCCTCACCTCACTACGGTGAGCATCGTGCTCGGTTCTGGCTTGATGCAGCTAGGTATTCCGATACGCACGGTCTGCAGAACGATTACTTTCGAGCCATTTGGCCCTATCGTCAGTGGGTGATTGATGCGTTCAATGAGAATCTTCCGTTCGATGAATTCTCAACCCGTCAGCTTGCTGGTGATCTTCTTCCTGAGGCTTCAGCAGACCCCGTTGCGACTGGTTTTTTGAAAAGCAATCCATCCACCCACGAGGGCGGCGTCATCCAAGAAGAGTATCGCGTCAAATACTTGATGGATCGGACGGATACCGTCGCGACCACTTGGCTGGGACTTACCGCAGGTTGCGCGGCTTGCCACGATCACAAGTTCGATCCGATCTCGATCCACGAGTATTATTCGCTCACTGCCTTTTTCGCAGATATCGAAGAACCGGTGATGAATGGAGACCGAGCCTACAATGGACCGATCGCCCATCTGCCTCTCGGTATTGATTCGGAGAAAAAGAAGAGGCTCATTCAGTGGGTTTCGAACCCGTCTCTTGCGCCGTCGGCGTCTGCCGACGTTTTTGGGAAAACGAATGAACCACTTTTTTCGGGAAAAGGGACTCCGGCTCAAACCGTCGCCCTGTGGGCACGATCTACAGCTGGTGCGACTATCCTTACCCAAGCCGCAGGACGTGGTGACAATCGCCATGGTTGGGAGCTCGTGCTGGATTCGAAACAACACGTGATCTTACGTTTCTTAGGGAAAAACCCAGAAGGTAAATCGGGGAAGCGTGAGTATCGAAGCGAGTCGCCCTTAAAAGTTGAAGGCCTCTCTCATTTTACCATCGCACTCGAGGCCCCCACTGAAGTGTTCTCAGTATTCCACAATGGGAAGCGTGTTGCTTTAGTTCTCGGTGCCGACGAGCTTGCGGAGGTGCAGTTGGCAGCGCAGCCGCAGGGCGAGGCGCTGCTTTCCAAGGTGAGCCACCTTCCAGTCGCTCCGCGTTATTTGTTGATCCAGCGTTACGACCGCGTTCTCGCGGAGGCAGAGATCAATCAGTTGTTCCGAATTGAACCATCGCTGGTTCAGGCAATGGGGGAAATTACGGCTGTTGCTTGTTCGATCGTGGCTCGCGAGGGAGCGCCGAAAGCTTCTCATGTGCTTCTCGGCGGTTCCTATGAATCCAAGGGAGATGAAGTCACTGCAGGGACACCGGCCATGTTGCCACCGATGCCAGAGTCATTCTCTCGGGATCGACTTGGTTTTGCAAAGTGGTTATTCTTACCAGAAAATCCTCTAACAGCCCGCGTCGCGGTGAATCGGATTTGGGCTCAGTTTTTTGGAGTCGGTTTGAGTAAGACTCAGAACGACCTAGGCAACCAAGGAAGTCCTCCGGTTTATCCTGAACTTTTTGACTCACTTGCTGCGGATTTTCAAGACGACTGGGATGTCAAACGCCTCATCCGGACCTTGGTCATGTCCGAAGCCTATCGGCAATCATCCGCTGTCGTCGCTGGGAAAGATCGGGCTCATCGCATGCGGCTAGACGGTGAGGTATTGCGTGACCAAGCGCTTGCCATTGGTGGGTTGCTAGAAAGGCAGGTCGGCGGTCCTCCCGTGTCTCCCTACCAACCCGATGGAATCTGGCGCGCAGTTTCCGTCGATATTTCTGATTCAAAAAAATATCAGCAGGGGACCGGCACCGATCTCTATCGGCGCAGCATATATACCGTTCATAAACGAACCGCTGGACCACCGATCATGAGTAATTTCGACGCACCGTCTCGTGAGGTTTGCACAGTGGAGCGGGAAGTCACGAATACTCCGCTGCAGGCGCTGCAACTCATGAATGATGTGCAGTTTGTCGAGGCAGCGCGTGGTCTCGCTCATCGTGCTTTAAAAAGTGATGATCCGCTTGGCCGCATGTTCAAATTGGCGACTTGCCGCGATCCGGAAGCTGCCGAGCGTAAAGTGCTCGAATCACTTCTCAAGCAGTTTCATGATGCGGATACCGCAGCCCTTTCCCAGCTTGGAGAATTCAAGGAAGAGGTGCCTGGGCCCTATGTTATGCTGGCAACGACTCTTTTAAACACCGACGAAGTATTGTGCCGATGAAACGCCGAGATTTTTTAAACAACGGATTGGCTGCGACGATCGCTGCTGCGATGGGTTCGCGTGCCTCAGCAATGGCTCCGGCAGGCGCCCATGCAGCGACCATGGTGCCCAAGGCGAAGCGGATCATTTACCTATTTCTTTCCGGTGGTCCTTCTCAGCAGGACCTCTATGACTACAAGCCGCTGCTTAACAAACATCACAAAGAGCAGATGTTTACCATCGGCAAACGTAAGGGTTTGATTGAACCAAAATTTCGCCTCACCGGTATGACTGCCAGTGCAGCGCATCCGGTTTGTGGAACGAAATACGACTTCCAACAACACGGCGAGAGCGGAGCATGGCTTAGCGAACTCCTGCCCCATACTGCCAAAGTTGCAGACGATATTTGTTTTATCAAATCGGTACACACCAAGCACATCAATCACGACCCTGCTGTTACCGCGATTCAAACTGGATCGCAACTCGCAGGGCGACCTTCGTTGGGTGCTTGGCTTTCCTATTCGCTGGAATCGATGAACGGCTCCTTGCCCGGTTATTTTGTCATGACACCGACTTGGACGGGACGGAAGCCTGGTCAACCGATCTATTCGCGTTTGTGGGGCTCCGGTGTTCTTCCTTCAAATTACCAAGGCGTTCCGATCCGCCGTTCCGGAGATCCCATCCTTCACTTGGCCAATCCCAAAGGTATTTCGCCGAGCATGCGGAGCAAAATGGTAACTGGTGTGAAGCAATTCAATCAGTTGAATTTTGAACGGATGCACGATGACGAAATTACTGCCCGCAGCCTTCAATACGAAATGGCTCGGCGCATGCAGGACAGCGTGCCCGAACTTACCAATCTGAAAGATGAACCCAAGAAGGTTCTCGATCTCTATGGGCCCGAAGTCCTTCAATCCGGCACCTTCGCGAACTCATGTTTGCTCGCCCGCCGGATGAGTGAACGGGGGGTCCGGACGATTCAAATTTTCCACCGTGGTTGGGACCAACACACCAATCTTCCCAATAACCTTTCGAGCCAATGCAGTGATGTGGATCACCCCATTTACGGGCTGATCACCGACCTGAAACAGCGTGGTCTCTTGGAAGATACATTGATTGTTTGTGGCGGTGAATTTGGCCGGACCTCATATTGCCAAGGAAAGCTCAATGAAACCACCTACGGACGCGACCATCATCCTGGGTGTTTCACCGTCTGGATGGCCGGTGGCGGTGTGAAGGCTGGATACACCCATGGCCTCACAGATGACTTCGGCTACGACATCGTCAAAGACCCTGTCAGTGTCGATGATCTAAACGCAACGATTCTTCACCTGATGGGCATCGACCACACTCGCCTTACCGTCCGCCATCAGGGGCTTGATTTGAAACTTACCGGGGTTGAGGCGGCGAAGGTCGTCCGCGAAATCATGACGTGATTTTTGACAGTTGTATCAGTTTTGGAATTTCGCTGAAATGAATCGCTGTGTTCGAAATGCTTTCCAAATTCTTTCATTGGAGTGGTAAATGATAGTTTCAACAGGATGTTTCCGTTGAATGAGCGTGCAATTCGTTAATAGTTTCAAATTTTATGGGGTGAAAATACTCGCTGAGTTTTCTCCTAGATGGATGCTCCTGTTATTTTGGTTGGCTCAATCTGTGAGCGTTGATGCGGATGATTTGTCGACGTATGTGGTGGAAGATGTGATCGAAGTCGCAGAGGTTGTCTCGGAGTTTCGGGTGAGATTCTGTCTTTTGACAGAAGGGAAGAAGCAGTATGTGGCCTACTACGACAAAAAACGAAAAATGACGGTCGCGAGTCGAGATCTGGAATCTTCGAAGTGGGAATACCAAATTCTGCCTTCGAGCATTGGATGGGATTCTCACAACTACATCACCATGGCGGTCGATACAGAAGGGAATCTTCATGTCTCAGGAAACATGCATGCTGACCCCTTGGTGTATTTTCGGACCGTGAAGCCTGGTGATATTTCGACCCTCAAGAGTTTTCCCATGATTGGTGAACAAGAGAATCGAACGACTTATCCCAATTTTCTCAAAAATGAGGGTGGGAAGTTGGTTTTTAACTATCGCGACGGTGGCTCGGGAAGGGGAAAGCGGATCTACAACGAGTATGATGTAGAATCGCGGACGTGGTCGCGAATGCTGAAAAAAGCGCTGTTGGATGGAGAGGGCGAGCGGAATGCCTATCCGAGTGGCCCGAAAAAAGGTCCGGACGATTGGTATCACATGATTTGGGTTTGGCGTGATACTCCGGACTGCGCGACCAATCACCACTTGTCTTACGCGAAGAGCCGAGACCTGAAGAACTGGCAATCAGCATTTGGTGATGAGGTGAAACTACCCCTCACATTAGGACAAGAGAAACTTTGGGTAGATCCAGTTCCACCGGGAGGAGGAATGATCAACGGCGGTGCGAAGCTTTCGTTTGATAGTAAGAAGCGCCCTCTGATCAGCTACCACAAGGCAGATGAGGCGGGCAATATGCAGATCTATGCGGCGCGGCCGATGGCGGAAGGCTGGGAGCGGAAGCGTCTGACCAATTGGGCAAAGCCTATCGAGTTCAGTGGTTTCGGATCGATGGGTAACATTGGGATCCAGGTGAGTCGACTGGAGCAGGTGAAAGAGAGTCTGCTAGTGATGAGTTTCCAGCATCGCGACTATGGTCGGGGGCGTTTGTTCATTGATGAAACGACTCTGAAGCCTTCCGACATTAAAATGAAAATTCCGAAGGAGCTTCCTGATGAATTGTCAAAAATGGATAGTGATTTTAGGGGGATGCTCAAGCAACGAGCAGGAGACTCGGGCAACTCAGAGGATAGCTCGGTGCGCTATATGCTTCAGTGGGAGAGTCTAGGTAGTAATCACGACAAGCCGCGTAAAGGACTGTTGCCAGAACCAAGTGTTTTGAAACTCTACAAGCTACGTTTGAGGAAGTAGTCTGGTGACTTGGAGAGAATGCCGAAGGTGGCTTTCTTTTTAGGTAGCTTTATGAGTCCGATTTATCGAGGACATCGCTGAACTCTGGATTGCGTTGAATGTAGGTTTCAACGTAGGAGCAATCAGGGATGACTTTCCAACCGAGCCGGCGGGCTTCGAGTAGTGCGTCTTGAGTGATGATGGCGGCGATGCCTTGGCCGCGCATTGCGGGCGGGACGAAGGTGTGATCGATGACGACTGAATCACCTCTCGCGTGGTAGGCTAGGATTGCCGGTTCGCCAGGCCCGTTTTTTAGTTCGAACCGTTGCTTGCCGGGGTAGTGGATGACTTTTTGGGCCATGTTCAGCTTTTATTGAGAAAGGCGGTGAGAGGTGAGGTGGCCGTTGCTGTATCTGAGACTTCCGGTAGGCCGAGTTCGAACGCGGTGCGTCCGGCTTCGACTGCTTGTTTGAAGGCGATGCCCATTTTCGAAGGGTCGGAGGCGATGGCGATGGCGGTATTGACGAGCACGGCGTCGGCACCGAGTTCCATGGCTTCTGCAGCGTGGGATGGAGCACCAATACCGGCATCGACCACAACCGGGACTGTGGCCTGAGCGATGATGATTTCGATTTGGTCGCGCGTGGCGATCCCCTTGTTTGAACCGATGGGTGCACCGAGAGGCATGACGGTTGCACAGCCGACTTCTTGCAAGCGCTTAGCGAGGACTGGGTCTGCGTTGATGTAGGGTAGAACGGTGAAGCCTTCTTTCGTCAGAATTTCCGCAGCTTTCAGTGTTTCGATGGGATCTGGAAGGAGGTAGGTCGGGTCGGGATGGATCTCGAGTTTGATCCACTTGGGAAGGCCGGCAGCTTCGGCTAGGCGAGCAAGGCGGACGGCTTCTTCCGCATTCATGGCGCCACTGGTATTGGCGAGCAGGAGGTATTTCTCGGGGTCGACGTATTCGAGGATGTTCGCGTAGGGGTCATCTTTCCCCGATAAATCAGCGCGACGAAGGGCGACCGTGACAATTTCCGTGCCTGAAGCATCCAGGGCTTCGCTCATGGATTCGTTCGAGGGGAATTTGCCAGTTCCTAGGAAGAGTCTTGAAGAAAAGGTGCGATCGGAAATTTGAAGCATTTCTGATGGGTCGTGTTGGTTTTAAGAAGATGTCAGTTCGTTTGAAAGCCAGGTTTCAAAAGCGCCGTGATTTTTTAGATCGTATTGGTGAGTACGGAATCCTAGCTGCTTGCCGGTGGCAATGTTCGCCGGAAGATCGTCGATGTATAGAGTCTTTTGTGGATTCAGATCGAATTGTTCGATCGCATGTTGGTAGATCTTTGCGTGGGGTTTGATCTCTTGGACTTCGAATGAAAGGACGGCTCCATGAAACAGGGAAAAATCTGAATATTCTTCAAATACCCAAGGGCAGTGGATCGCATTGGTGTTCGAGAAAAGGATCAAGCGATGTCCAGTGGCGTGGAGTTTTCGAACCGTTTCCCACATGGGGAGATTGGGCTCGAAAATGTTTCTCCAAGATGTGTGGAATTCATCGACTGTGGCGGTTGTTTCAAGAGTTTCTATAGCCCAGTTCGTGTAATCGTCGACTGATATTCTACCGGCTTCGAACTCGTCTTTCTTATCCAATAATCTGCTAAGGGTAGTGTGAGAGTCTTCGATCTCGGATGGTAAGAGGCGGGAGAGAGAGGATTCAAAGTCGAAGTCGAGTAGAACTTTTCCAATGTCGTAGAGAAAATCGGCCATGTGTCAGAGGTGAGAGAGGATGAATTGGGCTGCGGTTTGGGCACCGCTGTTGCAATTGTGTGCTTCTAAGGCGGATTTCATTTTTCGCCACTGTTTTGCGTCTTTTTCGAGAATACGTTTTATGGAGTTCGTCAGTTCATCTGGGTCTTCGGCTAGATCTCCAGCGCCGAGCTTTTGGAGGAGTTGGAGATTTCCTTCTTCTTGTCCCGGAACCAGATGATGAATGAGCATGGGGCAGCGGGCAGCAATGGCCTCGTGAACGGTAGCTCCGCCGGCTTTTCCTACGACGAGGTGATGTTTGTTGAGGAGTTCGGGAACCTTTTTTGTCCAGCCGAGCAAGCGAACGCGCCCTGGATATTGTTCTTTAACTTCCAGTGCACGAGAATAAAGGCGCCGAAAATTTTTCCCCATGACGATGGTCAGGTGGACATCGGGGGAGGCCTCTAGCAGGGCGCGTGCATGGCGGCGGACGAAGGGTTTCTTCGCTGTCGGAAAATAGAGAACGCGGAATGGGTGGCAGCTGTCATCTCTACGAAGTGGCGTGAGAGTGGCAAATTTTGGGTTCACTGGGAATCCGGTCACGATGATTTTTCTCTCTGGAATTCCCCAATCCTGCATTGATTTTTGGGTCGTTTGATCTGTGACGAGGAAATAATCGGATGGTGACCGCAGCCAAGATGCATTGATTTCGATGGAGTCCGTCACGACGGTGAATATCGGTAGTCGTTTTCCCGTTTCCTCAAAATGCCTTTCAAGAAAGTAGGGATAGAGCGGATAGGTCGAAACCACGGCGGAGGGTTGCCATTTTTCTATGAGCCCCTGCAGGTAGTTCTCAGGTTGGCGCATGAGAGGTAAGCGTGGTTCGGAGAAGTCACAATTATCGGTGCCCTTGTAAATGGCCTCCCAGACTGAGGGGAAATGCGTGGTAACGAGGCGATAGCCCCATTGGAGCGCGGCGGTAGGGTGAGGGGAACTTTCCAAGCAAGGATCTGAGACTTGGTGGGCGATTTTGAGGTCACCAAGGGACAATGCCAAGTTTCGAGCTGCACTGTTGTGCCCTTCACCGAAAGCGGCTGTGACGATAAGTATGCGGGATCCGTGGGGCATATTTGGCTCTTCGGGAGAAATCATAAATGATAGTGCGGCATTGCGTCGATGGACTTTTCTGCTTTCCTAGTGCCGAAGATGTCCAATGAGAAGGAAAAGGCTGAGCTACGGCCGATCGACGAAGAAGCCGAGGCTAAAAATAATCGATTGGTTCGTCTGAACGAATATAACGTCGAAGAAGTTGATGACGAGCCAGCGTTCAAGATTGGCGGGAAGACTGATGTTGCGGCAAAGCTAGAAGGAGCGAGTAAAGAAGATCGAAAAACCAGGTCGAGTGACCCCAATGTCGGAACGCTGATCGAACAGGTAGACGGAGAATTAGATGGTTCTCTTGAAGCCCGTTGGGAGCGTGAAGAAACAATCGATCGTAAAATACCAAAAGGTTGGTTGTGGCTACTGATCGTTATTTTTCTGATAGCGGTCACTTGGTCATTGGTTCAAGTCGCCTCGTCCGAGAAGGAGCCAGAGGTGAGTATAGCGCAACCAGAACTCATTGTAGAAGATGATCAAGATGCGATTGAGATTGTGGATAATATTGAGCTGACGGTTCGAAAATTCTACGACTCACGATCAGTGGATGAAATGGTCCGGTATGTGAGGCACCCCGAGAGAGTACGTGTGCTAATGGAGGATCATTACTCAAGATTTCCTATGAAGGCTGATCGGGTGGAGGCAATTTCTTCGATTAGACCAATAACAGTTGGAAAAACGGCGGACTTTTTTGTGATGAGGACAAGGTTGGCTTCCTCTGAAAGTGATCAATTGTTGATTGAGCTGGGAAGCGGGAATGAGGCAAAAATTGATTGGGAAACCTATGTTTGTTATCAGCCAATCGATTGGGATGAATTTGCAAGTGAGCGCCCAAATGGATTCACAGGGAATTTTCGAGTGTATGCCAAGCGAGATCACTTTTTTGTGCATGAATTTGCCGATAGCGAAAAGTATGCATGTTATCAGCTCACTGCCCTCGGAAGTGATTCCTTTCTTTTTGGTTATGTTGAACGGTCGAGTGACTCCTTTGAGAAAATTGAAGCAGCCTTGGGAACGAGTTCGAGTAAATCCGAACCGATGCTTTTGAGACTTCATCTTCCAGAAAATCTCGTTTCCAAGCGTGGGCTTTTGATTGAAAAGATGTTAGAGCCGCAGTGGATTTATGTCGAACCACCGAAATCTGAAGAGAAGTGAATGATTTGCGAAAGAGTCGGAATCAAAAATTTACGATAGGATTCTTGCCTGTCGTTTCAGGGGTCCTTCTGTTCTTCATTATTCAATTTCTGTTAGGAATTCTGAAGTTGGGTGGAGGCTCTGCATCGATGAAGAATAAGTTCAGCGCTCTGGCGCAGGACAAGTATATGGATTTTTTGCTACTTCAGCATCTCTATGTTGCAGGAGGTTATTTGATTTTGATCCTTTTGTTCGCTTTGGTTCTATATCCGTATATTTCCGTAGGGCGGGGGATTCTATTTTGGATGCCAAGGTTAGCTGGATTTGTTTTAGCAGGGTTGGGCAGTCTGATGATCCATGGATTTTTCACTCTCCGATTGGTGATGACCCGTCCCTATTTTTTGGATGATGCGAAGTTTGGTCACTGGTATTATGAGGTGCTTGATCTTTTGCCAGAATCGACGAAGCCGGCAGTGTTTCTGCTCTTGTTCACTGCTTTTCCTCTCTTAGTAGTTGGCTATGCTTGCTATTGGTATTTTAGAAAACTCAATAGAACTTTCAAAATCACCACAGCACTTGGAGTGCTTCTGTTAGGGCTTTTAATTTTTTGGCAGAGTGGAGTTTTTTCGAAAGTCGAAGAGAAAGCCGTTTCGGAGCAAAAGGATAAGAAGTGGAACGTGATTATTATTGGTTCGGACTCGTTGCGCGGTGATAAGATCGGGTTCAATGGTTATAGGCCATGGCGATCGGATGGCTTGGCGGCGGCAGGCGTTTCGCCGCGGATTGATGAGTTGGCGAGTCGGTCGGTGAACTTTGAAAGATGTTACACGCCGATTGCATCGACCCTAGAAGCGGGAACGTCACTGATGGTCTCCCAGTATCCGCACACGCACGGCCTGAGGCATATGTATCCTAATCGGGAGACTGTCGACAAGACCAAGGCGAGTACGACGCCGATTGCGAGTTTGCTGCAGATGGAAGGTTATGACACTGCGGCAATCGGAGATTGGTGTGCGGGGTATTACGAGTTGATGCCCTTAGGTTTCGAACACGTTTCCGTTTCTTCTTTTGATAATTTTAAGATCTATATGAGCCAAGCGGTCGTCATGGCTCATTTTTCAATACCGCTCTATTTTGATCATCCAATTGGCTACAAGATTTTTCCGCAGCTGGGCTCTTTCGCACAGTTTGTGACCCCAGAAGTGGTAACGAATCGAGTGAAGAAACGGCTTTCGGAGGTGGCGGAATCAGAACGACCCTTTTTCTGGCATGTGTTTTATTCCTGCAATCATCTGCCTTACCGGAATCCAGAACCGTATTCGAGTATGTTTACAGACCCCGATTATTCAGGGCCGAACAAAAGTGGAGTGGACTTCAATATCGATGCGTTCATTGGCGGAACGGACTTGGAAAATAAATGGTTGGTCTTACCGGAAAAAGAGGTGACTCAAATTCGCGGATTGTATGATGGGTGCACGAGATTGTTCGATGAAAATGTCGGAGAAATTCTCGATGCCTTGGAGCAGAGCGGGCTATCTGAGAATACCATTGTGATCGTAACTGCTGATCACGGTGATAACTTGTATGAAGAAGGTGTGACGCTTGGGCACGGATTAACGTTCAACGGTGGGTTACAAGCCAATCATGTCCCCCTCGTCTTTTACCTCCCCGGGCAGGAAGCACGTAGTCTGGGTGAGCAGGTCAATATTATCGATATTATTCCGACTGTGGCTGAGTTGTTAGAAATAGAGAAACCCGCAAATTGGGAAGGGAAGAGTTTCGCTAGTTGGTTGACTTCTGCTCAAGAGCCTGTGAGCCGTGCTTTCTACGGTGAGACGGGTTTCCCTTTTATTCAGTTCAAAGTTGAAGGTATCGAGCGACCGCCGTTGCCTCCGATGGATCAAATGACGGGAATTGAAGATTCTTTCAACTATCAGTTTGTTCTCAAAGATGAATTTGAGAAACCCTTGGTTGATGCGAAGCAGCGCTGTTTGGTTACCGATAAATGGAAACTGATCTGTACACCGACTTTAGAAGGTGGGCGACACTTCGGATTGTTCAAACGAGCGGAAGATGGATTACCTGAGGTGGATATTGCGGATCAATACCCGGAGGTTTTGGCGGCGATGAAAGTTGCACTTGAACGGTGGATGGACGAACGTATGGAAACTTCTATCGGTGAGATTTTCCCCGAGGGTGAGTAAGCTCGGTTGGCGGATTGATTACTGCGCCATCAATGATTCGATTTCATCAGCTTCGATAGGAATAGCTTCCATTAGGTCGATGTTCTCTTTTTCTCCGATGAGAAAGTCGTTTTCCAAACGGATACCCAGATTCTCTTCGGCAATGTAGATTCCGGGTTCGATGGTGAAGATCATGCCCGGAGTGACTGGTTGATAGGGAGTCGAAACATCGTGGACATCTAAGCCAAGATGGTGGGATGTGCCGTGCATGAAATACTTTTTCACGAGAGGTTTTGTCTCGTCCTGTGAAGCGGCCTCTTCTTCGGTAAACAGTCCAAGATTGACGAGTTCCTTTTCCATTTCTTCGATAACGTGCTTCTGATAGTCGGGCATGAGAATGCCGGGACGAAGGATGCTGCTGGCAAAACGGAGGATACGAAGGACAGCATCGTAAACAGCGCGTTGCCGTTGGCTGAACTTTCCGTTTATAGGAATGGTCCGAGTCATGTCTGCGTTCCAGCCTCCGTATTCGGCTCCGACGTCGAGGAGCAGCATTTCTCCATCGGTTAGTTCACAGTCGTTCTCAACGTAGTGAAGAGTGCAGGCGTTTTTTCCTCCTGCAATAATTGGGTTGTAGGCGAAACCTCTTGATCCGGATTTGATGAATTCGTGAATGAATTCGGCTTCGATTTCCCATTCTCCCATGCCTGGTTTGACCTGTTTGAGAATGCGCCGAAAGCCTGCTTCGGTAATTTCGCAGGCTCGCTTTGTGAACTCGATTTCTTCTTCCGATTTCTGCATCCGGAGTTTGTTGATCAACGGCGCTAGCCTTCCATAGCGATGTAGTGGAAAACGGTTTTGGCATTCCTTGATGAAACGATGGTTTCGCGTCTCAATTTGAGAGGGGAGGCGTGGGTATTCGTTTGTAGATAGAAAAAATACTTCTGCTTGAAGTGCGAGTTGCCCAAGAACGGTATCAAAACTCTCTACCCATTCGATTCTCTTCATTCCGGTTCGTTCGGTCGCCTGTTCTTTGGACAGTTTGTGACCTTCCCAAATAGCGAGGTTTTGATTTGGTTTTCGTAGAAACAGAATTTCACGATCCTTTTCTTCCACGGCATCTGGAAAGAGGACGAGAATGGTCTCTTCTTGGGTGATTCCGGATAGATAAAATAAATCGTTGCTTTGTTTGAATGGAAGAAGTGCGTCTGCGTTCGAAGGGTAGAGGTCATTGGAATGAATGACCGCGATGCCCTTGGTATCGAGATGCTCGGCCAGATTGCGGCGGTGAGCTTTGAAAAGGTGAGCTGTGGGTCTCTTTGTACGCATAGCTAAAGGAGGTGTGAGAAAGAAAGAGAGTCCGGTTATCTATCGAGGTTTGCTTGCATTTCCTTGTCGCTAGGCGTTGCAGTCGGGATTCCGCTTTCAGGAACTTCTGCTCCTGCGATCCAAGCAATGGCATTGAGGACGACACGACGTTGGTTGTCGTTCTGCCAATTTTTGTGAAAGTGGCCACCAGTGAAGCCAAAGCTTCGTCCTTTGTTAGGTCGTTCGAAAACCCACATGACGTGTTGCGGAAGTTGATCTTCCAAAACAGCCTTACGAACGTGGGGGTTGCCAGAATGAGGTCCGTCTTTGCGGGATAGCGTTTCTTTTGGGGGTAATGCTGAGAGGATGGGAGTGATGCCCTTCATTTCATCACGGAAACGCATGTGATAATACCATTCATCACGGATGGTGTAGTCATTTACGCCATTAGCTACGGAGTGATCTGTCATTTTGAAAGTCGCATCCCAATGAGGATTGACTGACCAATTGGTTTCAAAAAAGCCACCCAGAGTATCGAGAAAAACTTCGCCTGGTTCACCGAGCGGGACTTCGACCGCGTAGTGTAAACAGCCGATGCCGACTCCAGAAGCGGCAAGTTCTTTGAGTTTTTCCAAATGCTTTATCGCAGGGTGCCGTTTTCCTCCATCTGCATAGATGATGACCGCATCGGCTCCATCAAAGACAGATTCATCTTTTGGCCAACCATCGGTAACGACAGTGGTTTGAAATCCAAGATTTGCTTTGGTTAGATGTTTCGCAAGTAACATGCACCCAGCTCGATGTTCGTGTTGGCCAGTACCGTGACTGCGCTTTCCAGCTACAAAAACGATTTTTTTACCATCTTTGGAAGATGTTGGACTCGCTCGGAAGTCTGGTCCAAGGACGAATATAGCCACACAAGTCAAAGCGACTAGATACAGAGATAAATTTCTTTTCATGATTTACGAATGATCTTTCTTGCGAGACGAGAAGACACGGGAATGAAAGGATAGTCACTTGCAAAATTGAGTAGGTAGGAACAGGTTTCTACAAAACGTTGTGATGAAATTTTTCTCGAACACCCAGACTGCATTGAAAATCTGTGGGGTCAAAACTCTGGAAGACGCTGAGCAGTTGGTGAGTCTATCTGTCGATGCAGTAGGGTTTAATTTTTGGCCAGAATCCAAACGATATTTAGCACCATCTAATGCTCAGTGGATGAAATCTCTGGTTGGGAAAATTCTTCGTGTAGGCGTTTTTGTTAATGAGGCCGGTGACTTGCCTTATGACTTAGTTCGAGCGGGGATGATTGATGTCGTTCAATTGCACGGCGACGAATCACCCGAGATTGCGCTTAAGTTTTCACGCGCTGGAATCCCTGTGATCAAAGCACTGGGTATCAAGAGTGCAGAGGATTTGGATGAAGCGGGTAAATTTGAAACCGATGCAGTGCTTCTTGATGCTCACGCTCCAAAAGTATTTGGTGGAACTGGGGAAACGTTCGATTGGAATCTAGCGCTACAATTCAAACAGAAGTTTCCCAATAGACCCATGGTTCTCGCAGGTGGTATCACGCCGGAGAACGCCGTTTCAGCCGTTAATGAAGTAAATCCAGCTGCGATCGACGTTGCGTCTGGGGCGGAAATTTCCCCAGGAGTGAAGGATTTCAATAAAGTGAAAAAACTACTAGAGGCTTGCGGGAAAGACCGATGATCACAGATTCACACTGCCATCTTGCATCTGGTCGCTTCGCTAAAGAGGAGCTGCCTGATCTAATCGACCAGGCAAAGCTTGCTGGGGTGAGTCGCATGGTGACCTTGGCAACCTGTCTGGAAGATATAGAGGCGAATCTTGAAATTGCCAATTTGCCTGAAGTCCAATCAGCAATTGGAATCCACCCGTGTGATGTGCATGAAGCCCCTGATGATGCCGTGTCGCAGCTTTCCAGTTGGGTCGGAGATCGGAGGGTCTGTGCGATTGGTGAAACGGGTTTGGATTACTTTCATCCCGCTCCTGAAGGTTGGAGTCAGGAGGCATTTCGGAGTAGGCAGAAAGATTTTCTAGTTCAACACTTTGAGCTGGCAGCAAAGTCTGGCCTAAATGTTGTCATTCACACGCGTGATCGAGAAGGAAGAGCCTCCTTTGATGATGCAATTGATATCTACAGGGGGTTTTCTCAGCGAACTTGCGCGGTCTTTCATTGTTTCGTTTCTTCATGGTCTCAGGCTGAGGAGGTATTTGCACTTGGAGGTGTCGTTTCATTTGGAGGAGTTTCCACCTTTAAAAAATCGAATGAACTGAGGGATGTGATACGCCGTTGCTCGGTTGGAAGTTTTATGCTGGAGACGGATGCTCCCTACCTTGCTCCCGAGCCCTATCGTGGAAAGCGTAACGAGCCGGCCTATGTTTCCTCAACAGCTCTGAGAATTGCTGAAGTTAGAAACGAATCGGTCGAAGACCTAGCAAGGCATACCACTGACCTTGCTGAGGAGTTTTTTCGATGGGAAATTTGAGAAGATTTGAATAAATCGAGGCAACAGGTTCGTTTTCTATTTGGACGGCAATTTTTACCCGAAACCGAATTTCAGTTTATAAAATGAAAACCATTTATCTATTCGCAGTATCTCTTCCTATCTTTTTTATCACATCTTGTGCGCAGCAGACTGGAGCAGATGACTACGATGTCGCCAACCCGTATGCTGCACCCGATTACGTCGACGAAAACAGCTCGCCGTATCAGCCAGTTAATCCAACCTACGATGTTCCAGCTGTCTATGATGATAATACGGCTGTGGCATCGGCCAGTCCGGTCACTACATCTACATCCGCTCCGGTCGTTCATACGGTTGTGCGCGGAGATACCCTTTGGGGTCTGAGTAAAAAATATGGAGCTTCCATCAGTGCTATCAAAAACGCAAATGGTATGACTAAAGATACCGTTGTTTTGGGAAGCAAACTGCAAATTCCTTCTCAATAGCCTATGACCGGCTTTAGACTTCTGATTGTTTTTGTTGCGTTCTATGTAGCAAGCAATGGACAGTTAAAATCTGAATCGACTGCAACTCCTGAAGAGGTTGCAATTGAGCAGATTCTTTCGATAAGAGAATCTCCCGAAGCTTTCGAAAAAGCGGTCAATCTAGCTCGCGAAGCAAACGTCTCAGAGCAAGCGATCTTGGAGGCACGCTTTTTGTTTCACGTCGATCGATTGGAAGACGAGAAGGTGGTTGAGTTGTTGCCCAGTTTTCTTGCGAAAAAGGGGAATTTCAATTTGGAAGATTCTGCGATCTTTGCGGCTGAGGATGATTGGCTTGCTGTGGTAGAGTATGTTCAGGCCCTATCAGCAAAGCAGAATGATGACTTCGTCGGTTTTAAACGACATATCACAGAGGCATTTTGGCTGAGTCCTCAACAAGGTGCTGCTTTTGCTCCGCACATTCAGAATATGCGGTTGGTGGAGGCGATGAAGTCAGTTCAAGTCGATCTGGAGAAAAAGTATCAGAATCTTCTTGAGGGAGATTCTATTTCACTGGGAGGTGTTTTGGAAAAGCAGAAGGCGACTCTATTGCATTTCTGGTCGCCTGGAAGCCCTGAAAGCGAAGCGACGCTTCCAGACTTTTTAACAACGGCAAGTTACCTTTCGAAAAACGAGATAGGTGTCATTTCTATTTTGCCTGAAGTATCGAAAGATGTGATCGTCGCTGCACGAGAATATTTAGGTCGAGAAGAGATCAACTCTTCGTGCGAATGGATTGTTGATGAAGAGAAGAAGAGACTAGCTGAAGTATTGAAAGTAACCACCCTTCCTACTGTGGTTCTAGTATCGAAAGAGGGAAAGGTTTTATATAATGGGCACCCAGCCAGCAAGGAGTTCTGGGATGCTCTGGGCAAGGTTGACCTTAGTATCGTTCGGCCAGAAGTGAGGGCGATAGAAGACTAGCAGCGTTTTCTGAATTACGGCGTTTCTCGTATTTGAAGCTGACTGGCCTGAAACAAGGTTTATTATTTATTAAGGAAATCTGTAATTTATCTTGACGGCGAACCGAAATACTAGTTTTGTCGTATCAACCCAAGGAGAAATTCAATGGCCAAGCCATCACAACCTTCAAATTTAGAACTCCAAGCACTGTCTGTATTGTGGCATGAAGGCCCATCTACGGTGAGCGCAGTACATGGAGCCCTTCCTGACGGAAGAGAAAGAGCATACACGACCGTGCTGTCGGTGATGCAAAGTTTGGAACGAAAGAAGTTAGTAAAGAGGATTCGTTCAGGTAGGGCTCATGTTTATGAGCCAGCTCATCCGCAAGAAGTTATCGTGCGCCGTGCGACTGATGACTTCGTAACCAACGCTTTTGGAGGACGCCTCGGTGAGGCTGTTCTCGCTACACTCTCCATCGGTTCTTTAACACCGGAAGAGAAAACAAACATCGAACGCGAACTCCAACGACATAAAACTATGGCTGCGAAAAAAAAATCAGCAAAAAAACCCGTAAGGAAAAAAGCACCTGCCAAGAAAAAGGTAGCGGCTAAGAAAAAAGCACCTGCCAAGAAGAAGGTAGCGGCTAAGAAGAAAGCACCTGCCAAGAAAAAGGTAGCGGCTAAGAAAAAAGCACCTGCCAAGAAAAAGGTAGCGGCTAAGAAGAAAGCACCTGCCAAGAAAAAGGTAGCGGCTAAGAAGAAAGCACCTGCTAAGAAAAAGGTAGCGGCTAAGAAGAAAGCACCTGCCAAGAAAAAGGTAGCTGCTAAGAAGAAAGCGCCTGCTAAAAAGAACGTAGCTGCTAAAAAACGTAAAAGATAGTCATTCAGACCTTTGTCTAGTCGCTGATCGACGATCTAGTGAGACAAAGAAATCTCTGAAAATAATCATTTATTCGGCAGGGAGGGAAACCTCCCTGCCTTTTTTGTAGATCAGGAGCTAAAAAATATCCTACGATTTTAATTTCGTGATTGAAATATCGCTGGTTAGAGTGACCCTATCCTATGGCGGTTGTAAATCAGTGGACTTTCTTCAGCAATCATGGGCATGTCTTGATCTTTCTTTCAAGGGAACCTGACGTTCCACTCAGAGAAGTAGCTATAGCCGTTGGTATTACTGAAAGAGCCGTTCAACGAATCGTCGCTGATCTTGAGGAGGCTGGGTATCTTACCCGTGAGCGCGATGGTCGAAGAAATGTCTACACTTTGAATACTGATCAGAGACTTCGCCATACCTTGGAAAAAAACAATAGCATTGGTGACGTCATTGCTGTGCTTTCAAAAAACAATTCCAAATAAACCGAATTTTCCTTTCTTGCCCGAGGAAATTGGTTGTAGATCGTTACATGAAAACAATAGCTGGTCTTGCATGCTTCTCATTGCTGTTGAATTTGGGTGGGTATGCTTCTGCGGGAGGAGAAAAGAAAGAGGTAAAGGTATCCTTTCATATAGAAACTGATGCAAACGATAATCCGAAGATGATCTTTCCATTTCAGCTGGCAGGAAAGCAGAGGTTTTTTCGGCGTATGCCAGAAATTGCTTCGAAAGACTTCGTCGCGTTTTCGCCATTTCCGGCCGACGACCAAGCTTCATACGGAGCCGTTTTTCAACTTAAAGATAATGCTCGGAGGCGGCTTGCTGCCGTTACCGCTGTCAATGAGGGTCGATGGTTGATTGCGCAAGCGTTTGGAAGGGCTGTAGATGGCGTGTTAATCGATGGGCCGGTTGATGATGGTGCCATCGTCATTTGGAAAGGTCTAACGCTTGAGGAGATTCGCGAACTTGATAAGGCGATTCCAAGAGTTGGTGAGAAGAAGAAGCGAGGTTAGTTTGATGCGTAAAATTCGATTTCAAGTTCTTTGTATTCTTTGTCTAAGTGGCCTGTCTGCTGGGGCTCTTGAACTTGCACTTCCAACTCCCAATCGACATTTGTTCACCGGCGAGTTGGACCGATTCTATATGTATGTGGATCGGAATTTTGAGGGTGAAGTGAGTAAGCCTTGGCAAGGGGGTGCGTTTGGATTTGTTCGCACGCCAAGGAGAGTGGATGGCAAAGTGGTGATGACTCGCTTCCACGAAGGAATTGATATTGCGCCTATCAAACGTGATAAGGCAGGTAGCCCGCTGGATCTTGTATCAAGTATTTCCAATGGAAAGGTGGTTCACATCAGCCCGATTTCGGGACGGAGTAACTACGGAAAATACGTGGTCGTTGAACACAATTGGGAAGAATCAAAGGTTTATTCGCTCTATGCACATTTAGCGACCATTACCGTGAAGCCTGGTGATCCCGTTAAGACGGGTTCCGTCTTGGGAAGAATGGGCTACACGGGGCGTGGTCTAAATCGAACGAGATCTCACCTACATCTTGAACTGGGATTTCTGATGAGTCCCAACTACGAAAAATGGCATCAGCAGAATTTTGGGAGTCAGAATTTTCACGGAATTTTCAATGGAATGAATTTAGCTGGTGTGGACGTGGCATCATTCTTCTTGGCTCACAAAGAGAATCCAGACCTGAGCTTTAGTGAATTTGTGTTGAGTCGTCCTGCGCAGTTTAAGGTGACTATTCCTGCAAGTGAGAAAATACCTGAATTCCTCACGAGATATCCGTGGATGAAACTCCCGGGACCAGCGGAATCAGCTTCTTGGGAAATCGCCTTTGCGGCAACGGGTCATGCAATTGCCTTTACTCCAAGCGAGCGGGCAGTCAGTTCGCCAACTCTCAGCCATCTTCGCCCTGCGGATATTAATCAGACTTATTTGACACGTGGTTTGGTCACTGGCTCTGGCAAAAATGCGACTTTATCGAGAAATGGGAAACGTCTCGTCTCATTGGTAATTAACGATTTTGTTGGGAAGTAGGATCACTACCTTTAACGACTATCTGAAAACGAGGCCGTCGATTGTTGCCAAGGCAGCAACTACTCTGCTGTGAGCTTCATCGAATTCTTTCGTTTTCAGCGTCCGTTTTAGGTCACGGTAGTGAAAGCGGTAAGCAATTGATTTTCGGTTGGTTGGAATTTTTTCACCGCTTGGGTCAGTGAATACGTCGAAGCATTCGAAAAATGCTAAGAGCGGTTCATTTGCTTTTTGGATTGCGGCTTCGATCTTTGCATTCGCAGTCTCGATAGGTAGTTCCATTGCCGCGTCGCGTGAGGAGCCAGGGAACTGAGGTAGCTCTTCAACTTGCGAAGTCTTCTGAATGATTTTTCGGAGTTTCGCCAAATCTAACTCAACAATAAAAACTGGACTATTGAAGCCGAGTTTTCGTTCTCTTCTAGGTTGCAACCGAGCGAAAGCACCGATTGTCTGGGTTCCTGCTTTGATGTCTGCTGCTAGAGAAACGTTTTCTCGTTCTTTTGCTGTGAGGTGAATGGATGTGGACGGGAGTAGCGCAGAAAGAATGGCTTTTACGTCATAGACATCAGCGCTGCGTTCGGCGGTATCCCAAGACTGTGGGGCAGTGTCTCCAGAAACGAGAATGGCAAGGTTGTCGCTCTCTTGATCAAGAGCCTTACCGCCACCGGCATTCCTGAAAACTCGTCCCATTTCGAATAGGCGAAGGGATTTGACTTGTTGGCGTGCGTTTCTCTCGGCAGATGCCACAAGGCCGGGGATGAGCGACGGGCGCATGATGGCGTGATCTTCACTCAGTGGCGATTTTACCGAAATTAGGTCACCATCCATCAAGGGACGGAGTGGCAGAATGTCATCGAGTTGACTCTCTGAAATCAATTTGATCGTCTGACATTCAAAGAGGCCGATTGCAGCAAGGCGCTGGCGGAGAATCATGTCCGCATCGTAGGCTGCATCAACGTTGCTAGTTGGAACCAGTGTTGCTTGAAGCCGGGAAGGAACGTTGTCTAAGCCGTGTACTCGAGTGATTTCTTCGACTAGATCAATGTGACGAGTGAGGTCCTGGCGAAAAGATGGAATCTGCCACTGATTGTTTTCCTGCTTGGTAAGACCTAGGCGGGATAGGATTTCTTCTGCGTCTTGAGTGGAAATAGAATTCCCAAGTAACTTGTGTAGCTTTTCGAGTTCCAGTGTTACAGGAGCAAGGGCTGCTGGGAGTTCTCCTGCAGTTTGGATCTTCTCGGAATCTCCGCCGATCAATTGAATCGCCTTAGCTGCTGCGTTCAGCACGGCCTCGGGATCAGAACCTCGTTCGAAGCGGTAGGAGGAATCGGAGGAGAGGAAAGTTCGGCGAGAAGTTCTGCGGATTGGAGATGGGCTGAAGTATGCGGACTCAAGAATGATGGATGTGGTTTCCGAGGTGACACCTGATTCAAGGCCACCCATGATTCCGGCGAGAGCCAACGCGGCCCCTGAGGTGTCGGAAATGAGTAGATCGGTTTCCGTGAGTTTGTGTACAGTTTCGTCGAGAGCGAGAAACGTTTCGTTTGGTTTGGCTGTCCTTACGACAATACCGCCTGACACCTTTGATGCATCGAAAGCGTGGAGAGGTTGGCCCATTTCATGAAGAATGAAATTGGTGATGTCGACAACGTTATTGATGGGACGGAGACCGATGGAGAGAAGTCTTTTCTTCAGCCATTCTGGGCTGTCGGTTACGGAAATGTTATCAATTCGAGTTGCCGTGTAAAACGGGCAGTTCTCTGGCGCGTCGATTTTGATGAAATCCTCTTGAGCAGCTTCCGTTTGGAGTGAGGAACTGTGGTCTGCTTCGGTCTTAAGAGGGACTTGCAATAGGGTAGCAAGTTCTCTTGCCATTCCTGAGTGGGAAAGAAGATCAGGTCGGTTAGGAGTGACTTCGAGTTCCAAAATGATGTCAGAATCGAAGAGCGTCTTAACTGGAATTCCGATTGCAGTGTCTTCGGGCAAAATGAGCAATCCGTCTTCGCCTTCAGGGAGACCGATTTCCTCTGCGGCACAAAGCATACCTTTCGATTCCACTTTGCGCATCACGGTTTCACCTATGGTGAAATCGCCTGGTAGGGTGGCACCGGGTAGTGCGCAGGGAACTTTATCGCCAACTTTGTAATTCGTTGCGCCACATACAATTTGACGGAGGGACTCTTCACCGCAATCGACTTGCGTTACTTTGAGTCGGTCAGCGTTCGGGTGCTGAATGGCTTCTTTGATTTGAGCGACAACGATTTTATTGGACGTGATGCCTTTCGTTTCGATTCCTTCTACCTCGACGCCTGCGAAGGTGAAGAGATCAGAAATTTCCGAAACGGATTTACCGGAAAGATCAAGATGGGTTGAGAGCCAGTTGAGTGAAATATTCATCGAGAGAAAATTTGAAGTTCGGGGTAGGTTCTGTTTACGCGAACTGTTTGAGGAAGCGTACGTCGTTTTCGATTAGAAGACGGATGTCTCTGATGCCCCAGCGAATCATTGCCAGACGGTCCAAGCCCATGCCGAAAGCGAAGCCAGTGACACTTTCAGGATCGAGTGCCTCATCTTTTCGAGTTCCGTTGATTGATTCGAAAACGGCAGGATCGACCATACCACAACCGGCGACTTCGATCCACTTAGGTTTCTGTCCTTTTACTTCGAGTTTGACGTCGATTTCGAATGAAGGTTCGGTGAAAGGAAAGAAGTGAGGGCGAAATCTGACCTCAGTTGTTGGTCCAAAAAGTTCGTGGAAGAAATACTCAAGAGTTCCCTTCAAGTCGGGGAGGGTTACATCTTTGTCGACGAAAAGGCCTTCAAGTTGATTAAAGACGGAAAGGTGAGTGGCATCGATTTCGTCACGGCGATAGGCGGAGCCTGGAGCGATGATCCGGATGGGTGGCACTGCGGTTTCCATGGTGCGAATCTGTACACTTGATGTGTGTGTTCGGAGGAGTTTTCCAGAGTTGAAATAGAACGTATCTTTTTCGTTTCGTGCTGGATGGTCTTCGGGCGTATTGAGTGCGTCAAAGCAGTGATACTCATCTTCGATTTCTGGTCCGTCTGCGAGAGAGAATCCCATGCGGCGAAGAATTTGAATTGCTTCGTCTCGGATCTGAGTCAGTGGGTGCAAAGAACCGGTTGGCAAAGAGCGGGCGGGTAGTGTGAGATCAATCCCTTCCAAGGCTTTTCGATCTGCGATTTCTTGAAGGAGTGCCTGTTTTTCTTCGATCGCTGTGGTTATGGCTTTTCTAGCTGCATTCAGCGACTGGCCAAAGGCGGCTTTCTCTTCATTGGGAATGTCCTTAATCAGGGCTCCGGCTAGAGAGAGAGTTCCTTTTTTTCCCAAAACGGCGACGCGCGCATCATCGAGAGAGCGCTCGTTTTCTGCTTCGGCAATTTGTTCTAGGGCTTTGCTTTGGATCTGTGAGATTTCCTCGTTCATGGGCAGGGCGAAAGGGGATAGCGGAGAGGAGGCGATGGGGCAAGAGTTTGGTTTCGCGTTGAAGTCCAATCAGATTGGGTATCAGAAGCGTGAAACCATTCTGTTACCAAAATCAGACGGTGACTTCGGTTCCGATTCCGCCGTCGGTAAAAATCTCTAATAAAAGAGCGTGGGGAAGGCGTCCATCGACGAAGTGAACTTTGCGAACACCAGCATTCAGAGCGTCGATTGCAGATCTAATTTTTGGGATCATTCCACCTGAAATAGTCCCGTCTTTGATAAGTGCTTCGGCTCGATCTACTGCGATAGATTTGATCAGTGATGAAGGATCATTTTGGTCTGCAAGCAGTCCTGGAACATCAGAGAGATAGACAAGCTTAGAGACTCGCAGTTCCTTCGCTAGAGCCGCGGCGGCGAGATCTGCGTTGATGTTTAGAGGTTTGCCGGTGGCGATTTCTGACGCGAGTGGCGAAATCACTGGGACAATTCCGGCGTTGTGAGCCGTATCCATATTGGAAAGCTGGCAGCCAACCACTTCACCGACACGGCCGAGGTCAGCTGGATTTCCTTCTTTATCAAAAGTTTTAAGTTTCTCACCAAGGAATACATCGGTTCCGGGAATGCCGATGGCTTTGCCGCCGAAATCACGAATCATACGGACGAGTCCGGGATTGATTTCTGATGAAAGCACTCTGGATACGATCTCAATGGCCTCGTCTGTGGTGACTCGAAAACCGTTTATGAAGTTTGCCTCGAGGCCGGATTTCTCCATTGCAGCAGAAATAGCTTTGCCGCCGCCGTGGACAACAACGGGGTTGATGCCGGCTACTTCGAGGAAGGTAATGTCGCGCATCACATTTGCGACGAGTTCGGGGTTCTCCATCGCCGAGCCTCCCATTTTGATCAAAATGGTTTTGGATCGGAACGCCTGTAGGTAAGGCAGTGCTTCGATCAGTGCGTTGGCTTTTTCAGCGGGATTCATGGATGGGCGAGATCGTAGACAGAGATCTTATCAAAACGGAAGCCGATTCAAGCAGCCCAATTTACTTAGCGCCCTTTGCGTTTCCTAGGTCGTTTGCTTTTTGGCTTTTTTCGAGCCCTCTTGATCGGTTGTTTTGCCGATACCTGTTCGGTGGTTTCCGAGACACTTTCAGGCGTTCTCGGTTTTGATTTGGAATTAGGGAGGTTTACATCTGAAGAAGGCTTACTTGATTGAGTCTTTCGTTTTCTTTCGAGTGGAAAGGCGACAAGCACCATTGTAAGAGCAGGAAGAGTTGGGGGCCAAATTTGAGCAAATCCAATCACCGTGAAATGAATGATGAGAAACACGATCACTGTCCCGCCCAGACAGAACTGCCATTTGATTTTCGGATAGTTTCCAAGGCCGTAGATTAGGCTCAAAATGGAGGCGAGAAAGATGAATTCGATTGGCCATGAGAGGCGATCGAAACGTCTAGAGCGTGTCGGTCCTTCTGGGTCAGATAACAGGCTAACGGTTGGGAGAAGCTTTTCAGAAAATAGCAAAGAAGCGCTGTCTGCTGAAGAAATGTCATTTCGAATTAGAAGTGGTTCAGATAAGGGCGTGTCAAAAAAATCTTCAGGTGCATCGATTAGGTTTTGGGCCGCTACTGTCGGAGTTTCACTTTCAGTAATTCTGGGAATGCGAATGGAGAGCCGGCCGAACTCGTCAATTGGAACATATGCCTTTCCATTTCCAATAGAGACGTATTTTCCCATGATTACTTGGGTCTCAGAAACACTGGATTGGTAGTGACTGATCGCGGCGAGCAGATGGAAAGAAAATACAATACGATCTTCCCATCGGGCGACCATGGTAGGGAATGCGGTATCGGTTTCTGATTCGAGAGAGCTAAAACCAGCAAGAGTTGATTCCTTTCCAAGAATGACGTCGGGGATGGCAATGTGATTCACCATCGGGAGGCCTGATGTGTCGCCTCGAATCTCAGACAAGGGAATCGAAGCACGCCGAAATGCGGGTGGAAGGGCTGATGACAGAGGTCTTCTTGAAAGTGGAACCGTCGTGATTGCTGGAGAAAACAATGCGAGTTGTCGGTCCAGTGCCGTTAGCGAGATGATATCCGGTTCGGGCCAGTAGAGTGTCATGCCAATGGCGACAGATTTATGGCCTAGGCGACTGATGTTCTTCAGGATGATCGCAAAATCAACCGGCGAAGGTGGTGAAGTTTGGAATACCTGTTGGGGGTCGTCATCGATCGTGATATTTGTGGCAAGTTTCTCTGTAAGGTCGGGCGCTGTCTCCCGAAGATTGCGAAGGATATAGCCACCATGCGTCGAATCTGAATCCGTAATAAAAAATGGTGGGCTAGAGATGAGGTGTGCCGTCAGGTACACGAAGCTACGTTCGAGAGATATTTTGGGAAAAATGAGCCAGACAAGTAGCGCGACGACTGTGCACGGGATCAATTTCAGGAGGCGTCGCGGCATGGATGAATGATAAATCGAGTTGTGCGTAGTTCCAATCAGTAAGGTTCCTTCAAATTTCCAAAGCAGCGAGGATTTGTTTCTGAACATCTTCCATGCTTGAGCTTGCATCAATCAGTCTCGCAAAAGGTTCGTCCTTGAGAGAAAGAAAGATATCGCGGCATTTTCGGAGGCTGTTGTACTGTTCGAATTCGTTTGCGGTATCGCCACGGGAACCAATGCGGCCGAGAGCAGTTTCTATATCGATATCTAGGATAAATAGAAGATCGGGAACTGGCGCGAATACTTCGTTATCTTCACGAATTTTCTGCGGATCAAATCCACGGACTCCTTGGTAAGCCATGGTTGAAAAGTAATAGCGGTCGAGAATGACGACGTTGCCAGCAGAGAGAGACGGTTGAATCAGTTCTTCTACATGTTGTTTTCGATCCTTCAGAAACGTCTCCAACTCTTCTTTGGGCGATAGCCGACCCGATTCAGCAGAATTTCGTAACAGTGTGCCCCATGGACCATCTGTGGGTTCACGCGAAAGGGTGACGTTTCTGCCGAGTGATTCGAAATGCTTGGCAAGAAGCTTCGTCTGAGTGGACTTGCCTGTGCCGTCTATTCCTTCGAATACGATAAACATTGTGATCGATGGTGGTGTGATTGAAAGGATCAGAGATACCGAGCTGAAAGGTGTTTTAGGTAGGGGGCTGTATTGGGTGAAGATCCGGTTGCCTTCTCCATTAGGACCGAAGGATCCAAAGTTCCTCCATGTGCGTGAATATTCTCATTGAGCCATTTGAGAAGTGATTGGTAGTTAGCTGCTGAAATATCCTCTTTGATGTCGGGTCTGGATGTTGCTGCATCGAACAATTGAGCCGCATTGATGTTTCCAAGAGTGTAGGTGGGGAAGTATCCGATTCCACCCATGGACCAGTGAATATCTTGGAGACAACCGTGGGTGTCATCTTGAGGCGTAAAGCCAAAAGACTTTTCGAAGAGCTCATTCCACGTGGAAGGAACATCGGAGACTTCGATTTTTTTGTTCAGCAGCATACGCTCGATTTCAAATCTAAGAATAATGTGGAGATCGTAGGTGGCTTCATCTGCTTCTACACGAATTGGAGAAAACTCTGCTCGGTGGGCGAATTGGAGGAATTTTTCCAGAGGATAATCCTTGAGTTGTGAGAAGTGTTCTTGTGCTACTGGATAGAACTTTTCCCAGAATTCTGGCGAACGTCCTACCTGATTTTCCCAAAGTCTCGATTGAGATTCGTGAATTCCAAGCGAGACGCTAGAGCCTGAAGGTAGGCCGAAGTCGTCGGCTGGTAAGCCCTGTTCATACATTCCATGGCCTGCTTCGTGCATCACTCCAAAAAGGGATGAAGTGAAGTCGCTTTCATCGTAGCGCGTCGTGAGTCTTACGTCCTTTGGCCCAAGGGTCGTGCAGAAGGGGTGAGTCGTGGTGTCGATTCGCCCGAATTGAAAATCGAAGCCAATTTCAGCCGCAACGACTGCATTGAAGTTCTGCTGGGCAGCGATGGGATATGGGCCGGCGGGGAGCGCTGGTTTGATCTGTGAGGTCTTTGCGACGGCTTGCTGTGAAATGGGCACGAGCTTTTCCCTAAGGTCGTCAAAAAGTGACGCAATTGATTGAGTTGAAGTGCCGCGTTCGAAGGATTCGAGCAGAGCATCGTATGGTTCGTATTCGTAGCCCCATAGTTCCGCTTTCTTCTGTGCGATCTCTAACAGTTTTTCCAGATGTGGAGCGAAAAGAGAAAAGTTTGAGTCTTTGCGCGCGGCGATCCAAGCATGATGACCTGCTGACTGTGCAGTCGATTCTTCTGCGACCAAAGTGGTTGGGATCTTCACCGAACGGTTCGATAGACGTCGAAGTTCTCGGAGGTTGGCGGTGCGAACCGCATCAGAACCATCATCGTTTGATTCGGATGCAGAAAGCGCATCTAGATACTCTTGTGAGGTTGAAAGTTCGTGAGCATGCGAGGCGAGATAGGAGAGTTGTTTTGCTCGATAGTCGGCTGAACCGGACGGAAGGAAAGTTTCCTGATCCCAGGAGAGGATCGAACCGGTTGTGTTGATTAATGAGATAGTTTTCGCACGATCAAAAATTTCCATGCGTTGAGAATGAACAAGAGTTTTTGAAGGTCCAACCAAGAAGGTATAAATCTTTTGCCAAAAAAAGCCGAACAGGTTTGGACCTGTTCGGCTTTAAACTGACATGACGACCCAAAGCCGTCACGATGGGGGATTACATCATTCCGCCCATTCCACCCATGCCGCCGTGGTCATGACCGTGGCCTGCATCAGCTTCTTCCTTTTCAGGAATATCGGTGATGAGAGCCTCAGTGGTGAGTAGGAGACCGGAGATGGAAGCTGCATTTTGAAGCGCAGAACGAGTCACCTTAGTCGGATCGACAACACCGGATGCGATGAGGTCTTCGAATTTGTCAGTTGCGACGTTGTAGCCTTCGCCACCTTTGCCGTTCTTGACTTTTTCGACGACAAGCGCGCCTTCGCGGCCTGCGTTTGCAACGAGCTGGCGAAGCGGTGCTTCGACGGAACGTGCAACGATTTCCGCGCCAGTCGCTTCGTCACCGGCAAGACCGAGGTCGCCGAGAGCTGCTTGAGCACGGATAAGAGCTGTGCCACCACCAGGGACGATTCCTTCTTCAACCGCTGCGCGAGTTGCGTGAAGGGCGTCTTCGACGCGGGCTTTCTTCTCTTTCATTTCGGTTTCAGTTGCTGCACCGACGTTGATGACAGCCACACCACCTGCGAGCTTTGCGAGACGCTCTTGAAGCTTCTCACGATCGTAGTCGCTTGTGGTTTCTTCGATTTGCTTGCGGATTTGGTTCACGCGACCAGTGATGGCCTCGGAGGTGCCACCGCCTTCGACGATAACTGTGTCTTCTTTGCTGATGGTGAGGCGTTTTGCTTCACCGAGGTCGCTGATTTCGACGGACTCAAGTTTGATTCCGAGGTCTTCAGTGATGACGCGTCCACCGGTTAGGGTGGCGATGTCTTCGAGCATCGCTTTGCGACGATCGCCGAAGCCAGGAGCTTTCACAGCAGCAATGTTGAGGATGCCGCGGAGTTTATTGACAACAAGAGTAGCAAGAGCTTCACCGTCTACGTCCTCAGCGATGATGACGAGAGGCTTGCCGGATTTTGCAACTTTCTCCAAGAGAGGAAGCATGTCCTTGAGGGAGCTGATCTTCTTCTCGTGAATCAGAATCAACGCGTCTTCGAAGCTAGCTTCCATGGTTTCGGAATCCGTAACGAAGTAAGGGCTGAGGTAGCCTTTGTCGAACTGCATACCTTCGACAACGTCGAGGGTAGTTTCGATGCCTTTGGCTTCTTCAACCGTGATGGTTCCGTCTTTGCCGACCTTGTCCATTGCTTCGGCGATGATGTTGCCGATTTCACTGTCCCAGTTTGCGGAGACGGTAGCGACTTGAGCGATTTCCTTGGTGTCGGAAACAGCTTTCGAGATTTCAGCAAGTTGAGCAACGATCGCTTCAGTTGCTTTCATAATTCCGCGTTGGAGCGAAATTGGGTTTGCACCTGCGGTTACGTTACGCAGACCTTCTTTGTAGATGGCTTCTGCAAGAACGGTTGCCGTTGTAGTTCCGTCACCTGCGATGTCAGATGTCTTCGAGGAAACTTCACGGATGAGCTGTGCGCCCATGTTTTCGTAAGGGTCATCGAGTTCGATTTCCTTCGCGACTGAGACACCGTCTTTGGTGATGGTCGGGGAACCGAATTTTTTATCTAGGATCACATTGCGTCCAGACGGCCCGAGGGTCGCTTTGACGGCGCGTGCGAGTTTTTCAACACCGCGCAGGAGTGCCTGGCGTGCTGCTTCGTCGAATTGTAGTTGTTTGGCCATAATATTTTTCTGTTTTGTAAATGAATTTGAAATGGGATTTAGCTGACGATACCGAGAATATCTGACTCGGACATGATGAGAACTTCCTCACCGTTGAGTTTGACTTCGGTTCCGCCGTATTTGGAAATGAGGACCTTGTCGCCGACTTTTACGGAGAAAACGATTTCTTTGCCGTTTTCGTCTGTTCCGCCAGTTCCGAGGCTGAGAACTTCAGCTTCCTGAGGTTTTTCCTTTGCGGAATCTGGAAGGACGATTCCTCCTGCACTGACAGTGTCAGCCTCGAGGCGTTTGACTAGGACGCGTTGTCCGAGTGGTTGGATGTTAGCCATAATATATTTATTGGTTTGTTGGTTTGTTTCTATGTTGAGAAACCACTTCAGCAACTTGCTGGAGTGGAAGTTGGTTTAATTAGTCGACGACTTCTGCATCTACGACTTTGCCTTTTGCCTTTTTAGGCTCGGAAGATTCTTCTGCATCACTGCCGGGTGCTGGTTCGACATCAGGCTGTTCGCCGCCCATGGCAGCGCCAGCTTGTTGTGCCGCTGCGGCCAAGGCTTGGAGTGAATCCTCGAGGTCTTTCGAAGCGGAGCTGATCTTGTCCAAGTCGTCGCTTGTGATCGCATCGCGAACGGCTTTGACTTTTTCTTCGAGGGAAGATTTCAGTTCGTCGGGTGCTTGATCACCAAGTTCTTCAATCTGTTTTTCGACAGAGAAGGCAAGGTTCTCAGCCTTGTTGACGGCATCGACTTTTTCCACTCGTTTGCGGTCCTCCTCAGCATGTGCCTCGGCGTCGTTCTTCGCTTTTTCGATTTCTTCGTCAGAAAGTCCAGACGAGCCTTGGATGGAAATCTTCTGTTCTTTTCCAGATTGCTTGTCTTTCGCGGAGACGTGGAGAATTCCGTTCGCATCGATGTCGAAGGTGACTTCGATTTGTGGTTCACCACGGCGCGCAGGGGCAATCCCGTCTAGCTTAAAGTTTCCGAGCAACTTGTTGTCAGCAAACATTGGGCGCTCTCCTTGGGAGATCCTAATATCGACTGCGGGTTGGTTGTCGGAAGCGGTTGAGAAAACCTGTGATTTTTTTGCTGGGATCGTCGTGTTGCGTTCGATCATTGGTGTGGCTCGGGAGCCTTCCGTTTCGATAGAAAGTGAAAGGGGAGTTACGTCGAGGAGAAGGACATCTTTTACATCACCTGCGAGAACACCGCCCTGGATCGCTGCGCCGATGGCAACAACTTCGTCGGGGTTTACGCCTTGGTGGGGAGTCTGACCTGCAAGTTCTTTTGCAATCTCCACGACCTTTGGCATGCGGGTCATACCACCGACTAGGACGAGTTCGCTGATTTCGGACGCAGAGACGCCTGCTTCTTTCAGGCAGTCGATGACAGGCTTTTTCGTGCGAGCGAAAAGGCTGTCAGTGAGTTGCTCCAGCTTGGAACGTGATAGTGTGAGTTGTATGTGCTTCGGACCGTTTTGATCTGCAGTAATGAAAGGCAGATTGATGTCATAAGACTGACTGGAAGAGAGAGCGATTTTTGCCTTCTCTGCTTCTTCCTTGATACGCTGTAAGGCATCGGGTTGACCGGAGAGATCGACGCCTTGGTCCTTCTTAAACTCAGCAACGATATATTCGATCAGGGTGTTATCCCAGTCGTCACCACCGAGTTGTGTGTCACCGTCGGTTGCAAGAACTTCGAAGACACCATCTCCGATTTCGAGGACGGAGATATCGAAGGTTCCGCCACCGAGGTCGTAAACGGCAATTTTCTCATCGGATTTTTTGTCGAGACCGTAGGCAAGTGCGGCGGCAGTTGGTTCGTTAATAATTCGAAGCACTTCCAAGCCTGCGATCTCGCCAGCGGCTTTGGTTGCGTTACGCTGGGAATCATTGAAATATGCAGGAACTGTGATGACGGCTTGGGAAATGGTCTCGCCGATTTTAGCCTCGGCATCTGCCTTCAGTTTGCCGAGAACCATGCCTGCAATTTCTTGAGGGCTGTATGCTTTCTTCTCGCCACTTACCTCAACTTCGATGTGAGCGTCTCCATTCGATGCTTCGACGATCTTGTATGGCATACGTTTATCAGCATCGGTAAGTTCTGAGAATTTGCGGCCGATAAGTCGTTTTGCTGAGAAGATCGTATTCTGTGGATTGGTGACGGCTTGACGCTTGGCAGCTTGGCCGACGAGGCGCTCGCCGTTTTTTGCAAACGCCACGACGGATGGTGTTGTGCGAGCACCCTCGGAGTTTTCGAGGACAGTTGGCTCACCACCTTCCATGATGGACATGCAGGAGTTAGTGGTTCCGAGGTCGATTCCTAAAATTTTTGACATAAGATAAAATTGGTTATGTCTTTCTATGCAGAAGCGATGCCAAGAGGTTCGGATGCTGATTCTACGGGGATTTCGACAGGTATCCGAGTCTGTTTGAGGTATATTTGCGACAAGTTGGCACAGTTTGCTGTGGCAATTTGGCATGGTGTGACACGATGGAGTTGCCCTAGATTTGAACAGTCAAATGATTCGTAGTCCCTTTTTTTATTTTCTAGTCACTTTCGTGACGTCGTCCGCTAGCTTTTCCCAAGTCTTTCAGGAGCGTGGAGGTATCTTGGTTTTGGAGGCTGAACGCACCTCTTCCGATCTGGGTTTGTGGAAAAAGCAAAACGAGCTGCCAAAGGCGACAGGAGAGGGCTATCTTCAGTTTTTAGGAAATACCTTCGAGAAAGGCCCTGCAAAGTCCCCGTTGGAATATGTATTCAGGATACATAGGTCGGGCCTGTATTATCTGCATCTTCATTGCGCGAAAGAGATGCACGAGGAGCGGAAGGATGTGGCAAATGATTGTTATGTGCGAGTTGAGGGAGACTTTGATGCAGGTCCCGGTCCACACGGAAATCATGGGGACAACGCATCGCTTGCCTTGCTAAGGGGCGATACGAAGTATTATGGCGGTGCAGTTGACAAGTGGAAGTGGGAATCTGGTGCTGCAAATGGAGGGAACCTTGACCCAGGTGGACATCGGAACAAGCGAGTTGCGGTTTATGCATTCGAGGCAGGAGAGACCTACAAGCTTGTGATATCCGGTCGCTCCAAGTTTTTCCGAATCAACAGAATCATGTTTCGACATACGGACGTTGCGGCAGACTTGGCCCAGTCGCTTAGCCAACCCGAGTCTCTTTTTGAGAATGAGTTGTCGCATGTCCCACGCTCTTTCGTGTATCAGGCGCTGGGTGATTTTCCAACTATCGACCAAGGCGAAGTTCCTTATTATACCGACAAGAAGCACAAGGTTTTGGCAATCGCCGCGAACGATGTTCAGAACCGAAAGGGTTTTGCGAGAGCATCCAGAAAGTTTGAAGGAAAGACGAATACCTATGATGTGACCATCACTACGCTGACAGAGGAGGACGGGGAATCGATCTATCGCTTGCTGGTAGACGGTGTCCAGGTCGCAACGTATACGAATCCGTTCGTCTTCAGTGCGGGAGGAACAACCCGAGATCTCAAACCGCATAGGCACACTTGGTCAGGTATTCGAATTCCCAACGGCGCCACTATTTCCGTCGAGTCGAAGGTAGATTCGAACGATCAGGTTTCCGAAGCTGGCGATGGAAAGGCGCCTTGGGCATGGGCTCGCGGTCGATGGCAGCAAATCGCTCTCACGGAAAATGGTTCCAAAATCCGACCGCCAGCAGGTAGGCTGGCGATTGTCGCGGATGGAAATTCACCGGACCCCGATGATATAGGTGCGATGGCAGTCATATTCGGTCTGCTCAGTCAGTCCGGCTTGACTGATCGCTTAGTCCACCTTTCGCATTCGTGTGATCTAGATCCGTTTCTGAATCCAGGTCGTCAGAAAATCGATAAGGAAAACGAACTGCGTCGCCAAAAGAAACTGCACGAGCTCTTTGGCGAGGGCGTAGATTTTTGGGGTCCGTTTCCGGAATTGGCAGACTACTATAATTGTCGGACTGAGAGAGCCGAGGCGATTGCCGACCTTACGAAGGCAATGAATGCGTCCTCAGCTAAAAACCCGTTGTGGATCATCGAAGCAGGCGAGCCAGATATCATTGGTTATGCCCTGCGGGCGGCTGAGGCCTCCAAGCGTCCGTTTGTTCATGTCGTTTCCCACCATCCTGCCAATGACAATAGCGGAGACGTTTTCACCTGGCAGCAGATCAAGGATTTTGGAGTTACTGAACATCAGATTGGTGATCAGAATTCTGGGCTTCAAGTTCTGATTGAGAGCGGGCAATGGAACTGGGCAAGAAATCATGAGGAACCTCGAATTGCTTGGATCTGGGAGCAGCTGAAATATGCGGAACAGGATGAAGTGGTCGGTTTTCAGAAAAACAAGTTCGACTGCTCGGATGCGGGAATGGTCTATTGGTGGATAACTGGGGCTAGCGAGGGAGGAAATGCCAAGTCGACTCCGAGAGAAATAAGAGAACTCTTGCAAATGAAAAAACAGTCTCAGTAAGTTCAATGCCTCTTCCAGATTATGTTTAAGTCTCCTGTCTGTCGCCGAGTTTCAAAGAGCGGTTTCTCGCGAATGATCATACTTTCTGTATCGCTGGGTGTCTTTGCCGTTTCTCATTTACGGTGTCTTCATGCTCAGGAAATTTCCTTGATCGAGAAGTCTACGATTGATCCTGAGGCCCTGACTTTTGCTGAAGGCCCAGCAACAAGGTTTGGCAGGGTTGTTAACGGCAGGACCCACCAGCAGACTCCTTTGACGACTTATCGCGGCTACCAATATGCGACTTACTTTGACAGTGCTCGTAGGGTTTGTATCGCGAGGAGGAAGTTGCCTTCAGGTTCCTGGGAGGTTATTCGTTTTGCGGATCACCGTTTCGCATCGAACGATTCGCACAACACGGCAGTCTTGGGTATTTGCGATGCCGACGGCACGATTCACATGGCCTTCGATCATCATGCGACTCGATTGAATTATCGATTCTCTAAACGTGGAGCAGCCCACGAACCGGGAAAAGTGAAGTGGGATGTGTCGTTGTTCAGCGGTATTCGCCATAAGCTTGGTTCGGTCACTCCACATCGGAAGATTACCTATCCGCGATTTTTCTCAGCTCCCAATGGCAACCTGATGCTCTACTATCGCTCTGTAACTTCTGCTAATGGCGATGGCATGATCGAAGAATACGACGGGAAAAAACATGCGTGGACGCCGGGGCTGGGGAAGTTCATTTCACGAGATAAAGGAGTCTACAAGTTTGAAGGAAAGAGCAGTCGCTTTCGTTGCCCGTATCTGAACTCGATTTCCTTTTCCGGAAAGCGTCTTCATGTCTCTTGGATTTGGAGAGATCGATTCGAAAAGACGAGTGTTCGGCATCAACACAGTTTATGCTACGCTTACAGCGAAGATAACGGTCGGAGTTGGAACAATTCCGCGGGAGAAAGAATCGGTGAAACCGGAAAGTCTCCCATACATCTCGATTCAAAAGATTTGGTTGTGGCAGAAATTCCTTCAGATTCTGGCCTCTCGAATCAGAATACTCACTATGCATACCCAGATGGTAGAATTCACGTGATGCTTCTTCAGACCCCTGCCGATGGTAAACGCAAAACGTATCATCACCATTGGCGCAGCGCTGAGGGGGAATGGCAGGTCGAAGCGCTTCCTTATTCCGGAACTCGACCGAAACTTCTGGGAGGAAAGGATCGTTCGCTTCTCTTGTTTTATACGAGCCGAAGCCTATTACAAATTGCACGTGGAACACCGCGCCCAGCCGGTGGGGGATGGAAATGGAAACGGATCGATCTTGATCAACCTCATCCCTGTTTTGGAGAAGCGATTGTAGATCTTGAGAGATGGAATAAGGAGGAAATACTCTCTGTATACAGTCAGGCTGCCCCGCGTCGAATTCTTAAGACCAAGGACTCGATCGCTGTAAGCGGAATTCCAAGTCCTTTGAATGTAACAGATTACCGCATTTTAACTCCCAGAAAGTAATCAGTAACTACACCGCGGAAGGTGTAGCCTTGCTTTTCCATTGTTGGGAAAAGATGATTTGTTATTCGAGGAGTTAGTTGAGCAGGTTGAGACTACAAGGAAAGGAGACTGAGCGGTTTTAAGAAGGAGTGGAGATTTGCTCTCAATACCCAAAAAACTTTTACTCATTGGAATGCAATGGCGCGTCTGATTGGATTCGAACCAATGACCGTCCGCTTAGAAGGCGGATGCTCTATCCAGCTGAGCTACAGACGCTTTGATTGCGCGCAACGGAGAGAGATGGATGATCTGAGCTGTGTCTAATGTCAAGACTCAGTCTTTCGTTGTGAGAACGATATCTTTGAACTGAACCTTCATCGGCGGTCCTTTGTGCATTTGGAAGGCAATGACACCGTCCTTTGCTGCTTCAGCAGTTTCGTCGGTAATGTCGGCAGTGAGTTTACCGTTGATGAAGTGTTTCAGTTTATTGCCCTCGGCGACGATCTTGTATTCGTTCCAATCATCGACCTTTATAGCGTCTTGGATTTCCTTTGGGTCTCCGGTTTTACCGGTGACTTCGATTTTGGGTTTTTTCGGACTCTCGCCCTGTTTGATGACGACCTGCTCGCCGCGTTTGGCGAGGATTCCACGTCCTTTTTCCTCATAGAGAATGCCGCTCCACTTCGGGCCGTACTCGAAATCTGCCTGATATCCACCAACGATGAATTTATCAGGGTCCATGACTTTGCTGCGATATTGAATGCCGCTGTTGGTGTATTTCTTTTCGTCACCAGGTGTCATCTTATACTTTAGCGTGAGAGTGAAATCGGAAGGTTTGCCATCCTGCCAAACAATGAAGGTGTTGTGTGGGACCGCATTTTCGGCAGATGACGAGCCAGTGATCGCACCATCTTGGACGGACCAGAAGCGATCATCACCCTTCCACCCGGTGAGATCTTTACCGTTGAAGAGTTTGGTTTCCTTGGCATTGGCAAAGGAGGACAGTAGGCCTATGGCGATGATAGATGGGAGGTGTTTCATAATGGATTTGGTTTTATGCGAAGCGCACAGCGTGTTTTTTCGAGAGTTTTAAGGTATCTCCAGCTTTTGGAGAAATGTTTGCGGTTGGGTCCGTTTGTTTTTCACCGTTCAGTTGGACGGAGCCTGAGGTGATGAATTGTTTACGGAGTTCTCCGTTGGATTTTTGCAAATCGAAGGCGTTTTTGAAGGAAAATGACGTAAGGGTCAGGACGGTGAGGTCGGCAGGTAGATCTGCAATGAGGATTTCGGGAAGATCTGCGGCATTTAAGTCTTTCTTCGAAAACCTTGTTTCCCAATCGTTGCGTGCACTGATGGCGCATTCCGCACTGTGGTAGCGAGCGGTAAGCTTTTGGGCGAGAGACTTTTTCGATTCCATCGGGTGGGCCTCTGTATCGAAGTTTTCGCCTAGCAAGAGTGTGTAGTAGCGGCCCATCAGTTCGTCAGAAACGGACATGACCTTTCCGAACATTTCGGAAGGAGCGTCGTTTACACCGATGTAGTTGTCGTAGGATTTTGACATCTTCTTTACTCCGTCGAGTCCTTCTAGAAGTGGCATAACCATCACGACCTGTTGTGGCTGGCCTTCATCTTTCTGCATGTCACGACCGACGAGAATGTTGAAGAGTTGATCGGTTCCACCCAGTTCGACATCGGCACGAATTTCGACGGAGTCCCAGCCCTGCATGACAGGATACTGAAGTTCGTGGAGCCTGACTTCCTGTGCAGAGTCGAGGCGATTTCGAAAGTCTTCCCTCTGCAGCATCTGCTGCAGTGTGACCCTAGCATTCAGGCGGAGGATTTCTTCATAGGTCATCTTCCGGAACCAATCGCCGTTGTAGACGATTTCGGTTTTTTTCCGATCGAGAATTTTGAATGCTTGATCGGTGTAGGTTTTTGCGTTGGCTAGTACCTCATCGCGAGTCAGTGGTGGACGCGTTGCTGAACGACCCGATGGGTCTCCGATTGTCGCGGTGAAATCGCCGATCAGTAGGACTGCTTGGTGGCCAAGTTCTTGGAATTGGCGAAGCTTTTCAATGACGACTGTGTGACCGAAGTGGATGTCGGGTGCAGTAGGATCGACGCCCAGCTTAACGCGGAGTGGGCGGTTTAGCTGGAGCTTTTCGAGAAGTTCCTTTTCTGAAAGGACTTTTGCGGATCCTCCTGTGAGTAGAGAAAGTTGTTGTTCGGGTGTCAAGGTTCGGTGGGAAAGAGTATTGGAAATTGATAGAGATCAATTCGAATTCGGAAGGAAAAGGTATTGGATATTTACTCTTCTTCATTATCTCCGCCTTGGAGCTTCTGTATATCTTTCAGGCGGATCACTGCACGTTCTGCCAAGTTGATAGCTTCATCGCTATCCGAGTTGGTGATAATTTCTTGGAGAAGGGCAAAGCTCCATGGGGAAGGGGGTATGTTGGCTAAGCCTCTGATTAGAGTTAGCTGCTCATCTTGGAGTTTTGCCTGTTCAGCGAGAAGGTTCCAATTCTCCTGAAGTATCTCTTCGGCTTGGGTGGTGTATTGGAAGGCTGAGTTAAAAGCGCGGGCCCTGAGTTGTAGATCTGTTTCAGAGGAGAGGTATTTTAGCAATAGTTTGTAGCCTTCTTGATTCTCCCAAGTGCTGAGTGCAACGATTGCCGCAATTTTATCTTTTACGTCATCGCTGTCTAGGTTGGCTTTGGCAATTTCCAGCGCTTGATCCTCGCCAGTTCTACCCATTAGTCTCAGGAGAGAGTGCTTGAGAACTTGATCTTTTTCGCTCTCGTAAGCTGATGAAAGGGATTCGTTCAAACTCGCTTTTGATGAACTCTTACCAATGATTGTTGCGATATTCTCCTCGGCCGCTTTGCGAATCGTATCGTTTTCTGTCGATTTCAAAACATCGAGAAAAGCAGAGAATTGCTCATCTGATGCCATGAAGCGTGATGCCTCGATCGCTGCGACTGCTGCGTTGGGGTCGTCCGTGGTCTGTGCGAAATCCAGCAGCGTGCCGATGATGGCAGGGTTGCCACGCTTCCGAAGGACATCACGAATTAGGACGACGCGAACATCGGGAATAATTTCGCGTGTGGTTGCAAATTCTGCAATCCGACCATCAATGTCGGTGCCATCGGTTGCTTTGGCCAAAAAGAGTGCCTGATAGATGATGTAGCGATCTTTGTTCGAGGCCACAGAAGCCGCATTGCGAAGAAGAATTTCTAGCTTTTTCGCATCGACGGGGAGTTCTGTAGCATCCTCCACCTTGGCGATGTTGATCATTTCGTTGAAGATTTTCGCTTCGGCATTATCGCCGCTCTTCTTGAGCAGAAGAACACCTGCGAAGACGGCAAGAATTCCCAAAACGGTGGCGATGGCCATTTTGATTCCGTTTGAGATACCTTTCTTTTTTTGCGGTGGCTGTGCTAACGAAGTGGGGGTGGCCTGTGCAGTTGCTAGATTGCCAGTGGGTGAAAGAGCACCTGTTTGTGAAAGAGCACCTGTTTGTGCGAGAGGGCCAGTTGGAATAACAGATGGTGGCGAAGTGGGTGTTGGCGAAGAAGTTGGTTCTGCTTTTACGGTAGAAGCGCGTTTCAATACGGGTGGTGCCGGAACAGCTGCAACCTCCGGGATCTCCTCAGGCGTGCTGTGATCCGCTACCTCGGAAGAGATTTCTTCAGTTTGTTCTGCTTCGGCTCCTGCTTGCATGTCTGCTGACTGCAAAACTTGAGCGGTTGTATGGACACTTGGTTTAGAACCATCTGGCGGGAGTAGTGGCTTCGGGATTGAGGCGGTTTTACTTGGTTTTTCTGGCGTTGATTCACCGACGACCTCTGGGACTGGCGCCGCTCCTGGAATGAGAAGCTTGGGTCTCTTCGGCTCTTCAGGGACGGGTGTTGGAGTGCCAGTACTGAGCTCCGGGGTCGCGCTTGCCGTGTCTGCTTCGACGAATATTTTGAGTGACTCACGTGCAGATTCGGGGCGATCTGATGGCTGTCGGTTTAAGTGCCACATGATCCAATCGCAGGCCCAAATCGGAATGCCTTCACGCAGTTCTTGAACTGGGGTGATACTGTGTTGGAGGTGGGATGCCATCACCTCGGCAGCGGTATCACCATCGAAGGGGTAAACTCCTGTTAGGGCGTAATAGAACACGCAACCGATGGCATAGAGATCTGCTTTTAAATCGATGGGCACCCGTTCAAATTGCTCAGGTGCCATGAAATAGATCGAACCAAACACTCCATCGGATTGGTCGATGGTCTGGAGTGATGGCGAGGAAGAGAGCTTTGCGAGGCCGAAGTCGACGATCTTGACTTGGAATTTCCCTGAAGGAAGCCAAGTCAGCATGATGTTGCTAGGCTTCAGGTCTCTGTGTACGAAATGCAATTCCTGCGCAGCAATTAGTGCCTCCATGGTTTGCATCGCAAGATTACGAAAGTCCTCCCATGTGAAAGAACCCTCGCCGATGATCTGTTCCAAGGTGTCTCCTGTTAGGAGTTCCATGATGACATAGGGGCCGTCTTCATCGGAGCCGACGTCATAAATCGTGACGATGTTCGGATGCTGAAGTGAAGCTAGCGAGCCAGCTTCTTTCTCGAGCTGCCTAGTTGCTTCTTGGGAAATGGAAACGTCTTCAGAATTCGAGATGATACGCTTGATTGCGACTTCACGATTCATTCGAACATCGTAAGCCTTGTAAACGGATCCGAGACCCCCTTGGCCGATCTTGCCTTTGATTTCGTAGCGATCTTCCATGTGCTTAAAATGATGATGAATCTTTTCTCTTCACGAAATGGGTCATGGGTTGACCTTAATCATAGCTCTCTTGCGGCGAGTTTCGATCCAGCGTTCGTATTGTTCGGAGGTCTTGTTTCGGCGAACGCGTTCTTCGATCATAGGCCGAACTTTCGAAAGTGAGGGGGCGGGTCCGAGGTCTTTTTTGATAACTTTAACTATGGTGAATCCACGGGGATCAAGGAGAGGGCCTGTGATCTCTTTTACTGGAGCTTCGAAAACAACTGCTGCAAATTCGGGAGCAAGATCTATCCTAGGAACTTCTTCTTGAAGCCCGCCTTCCGAAGCGAATGCATCTCTAGAATGTTCTTTAGCGATTTCATCAAAATCTTCACCGTTTCGAATCTTAGTCGCTAATTCTTCAGCGAGTGCCAATTGCATTTCTGGAGTTGCGAGAGGCTTTTCTGGATCAGAGGCTGGGATGAAGATTTTTTGGAAAGAGATTTTGTCCTTGGTGGTGTCTCTGAGATCAGTTTTTACCTTGTTATATTCTTTTTGAATTTCATTTGGCAGTGGTGGGGGTGCATCTGAAAACTGCTGCCCTCTCATTGCTTGGACGACCATCTTCTCCTTCGTCATCGCTCGGTAGCCCTCCATGGTGAGCCGTGACTTTTTCAATTCCTCACGGAATCTTTCTTCGCTGCCATTGTAGAGCGTACGAATTTGTCGATCAATTTCAGCTTCAATCAAATTAGGTTTGATGGTCGCACCAAGTTTTTCGAATTCGTGAAGAATAATCTCTCTGTCCACAAGTTCCTGAACGACTTTATCCTTCGCTTCTTTGAATTGTTTTTGAAACTCAGGACCTTGCCTTGGGAATTTGGTCGCTAGTTGGCTGAAAATAGGCGCTAGCATGAAAGATACCTCGTTTTTGGTGACGACGCGGCCATTGACCTTTGCGGCAATTCCATTCACCTCCACGGGGGCTGAAATTACAGCGGTGCAGGTTGCCAATAAAAAAGCGATCGTCGGAACTAAACGGGACATTTGCAAAAGGATAGGATTACGAGAGCTCAAATCGAGCTTCGAAAAAGAGTTTTCAGTGGCTGGCACGAGATTGCAAGCGGGGAAACGCAAAGGAAGACGGATTGCTGATTGGCCGCCGTCCGAGATCTTGGGGGCTTCCAGATTAATTTATTGGAAAATTTGCGGTGGAAAGAGCCTGCCATTTTCCTGCGTATTTAGGCATCTAATCTCAAAGCAGCTTTCTGGGCAGCCGATTTGCCCTCTTCTTTGGTTTCGCTCGAAGAGTTCGTAAGTCTCATGCCTACGGGTTTGGAAACACCGAATTCTTCCATCGTAACTCCATACATGACATCGGCACGCGCCATGGTGCGCTTGGAGTGCGTGACGATGATGAACTGGGATTTGTCGATGAAGCGATCAAGCACCTTCACAAACCGATTGATATTCGACTCGTCGAGAGGTGCATCGAGTTCGTCTAGAACGCAGAATGGAGAAGGCTTGATCATGTAGATGGAGAAAAGAAGCGCGACCGCGGTCATCGAACGTTCACCGCCCGATAATAGTGTGATTGATTGGAGTTTTTTGCCTGGAGGTTTGGCAATGACTTCAATACCGGATTCGAGAGGATCGTTTTCATCAATCAAGGTCAGGTCGGCCTTGCCTTTTTCTCCGAAGAGTTCTTTGAACATGTCGCGGAAGTTGATGCGAACTTGTGCGAAGGTTTCTGAGAAACGGCGTTGAGTTTCCTCGTTAATTCTTTCGATGACTGCCAAAAGTTCCGTTTTGGAAGTGACAAGGTCATCATGTTGATTACGAAGAAAGCTGTGGCGCTCTTCGAGTTCGTCATATTCTTCGATGGCATCTACATTGACGGGTCCCATCGATTCAATTTTCCGTTTTAGTTCATGAACAATGGATTCGACCTCTGACCAATCGGGTTCACCCTCAATGTCTTTGATTTCGACGAAGTCTTCGGATTCGGCGACCTTTTCCTCGCCGTCCTTTGCGGTAGTGCTTGAACTCCGAGAGGTGAGGGTGGTTAGCAAAAGGTGAGCATCTGGTTCAAAGTTTTCCAAAGTGACTTGATGCCTGTCCTCGGTAACTTCCAACAGGTTCTCAAGTCGGAGGTCCAATTTGGTAGCCGCGATTTCTTCGCGTCCTTTTTGGTCATTTACCTCAGACAGTTGTTTGCGAATACTGGAAAGTTCTTTCTCAGCTGTTTCAATCGCTTCGATGAGTCCTTCGCGTTCCGCGGCCTTCGAAGAAAGTTCATTTTGTAGGTCTTCAGATTCGTTTTGGTAATCCTCTACCTTGGATAAAAGCTCGTCGTTCTCGGCTGTTGAGGAGCTAATACGCTGAACAAAATTCTCAATCTCTGTTTCACGTCTGATAGCGATTTCACGTAGTTCGGAAAGTCGCGCTTCCATGGGTCGCTGTTGTTCTTCAGCAGCTTGTTTGGCCCGCTTCTCGACGGCGAGTTTCGTACGAAGTTCGTTCAAGGTCGCAGAGAGCTCTTGTTCCTGGCTTGCCGCAGACTCACATTTGGATTGAAGGGATCGGGAATGGTCTTCCGCATCTTCGAAACGTTTGCGTGCCGCAGCTAATTCGGATTCAAGATCTTGTCTTGAAGTGGCGGCGGCTGAGTCTCTCTTCCCTAGTTCGGAGCGTTCCCAGCGGACATTTTCGATACGCGTATTGAAGTTTTCAACTTCCCGAGTCGCCAGTGAGAGTTGTCCCTGAAGGGTCGAAAGTTCAACTTTCTGCCGCTGCAGACGTTCACGGGAGACTTCGACGGCTTCCCGATGTGTCTCAATTTCACCTTCGAGTTTGGTGACCGATTCGCGTAGTTTTTCGTCGTCTTTGGAAAGTTTAGAAACTTCTTTTTCTAGAGAGCGAACTTCGTTTTGGCGTTCCAAAAGTGAAGTGGATTTGCCTGATGTTGCACCTCCTTGAATGGTTCCTTCGGGAGAAAGCAGTTCCCCTGCAAGAGTGACCATTGTTAAGCCAGGGTAATCAGGCCGAAGCTTCAGCGCGCTTGCAAGATCTGGGACGATCAATGTCTTTTCTAAAAGTTGTTCGATGATCGCTGCGACTTTTGGTTCTGCATCGATCTTATCCAGAGCCCACGCGGTTGCCCCAGGTGGAAGAGTTTCCATCTGAGTTTCAACGAGTTTCGGGATAAAATCCTTCGGAATCATTGATGCTTGGCCGAGTTTCTTTTCGGTGAGGCGCTGGATGAGAGACTCAGCGGCTGCGGAATCAGAAACGAGAACGGTTTGCAATTTTGCTCCGAGAGCAGCCTCAATGGCTCTGGCGGCAGAATCATCTGCTTGAATGAAATTCGCAATGAGTCCTTCAACGGATCCTTTGAATTGGGTTGGATCATCAAGGCCTTTGAGAAGGTTTTGAGTTCCCTTGTCAAAGCCTTCACCGGAAGCAACAAGTTGTTTTACCGCATCAAGGCGAGCAGCCTTTTTAGTGAGAATTTGGTTGGATTCAGTGGCTGCCTTTCGCGACGAATCGAGATCGCCCCTAGTGTGCTGATAAGTTCGTTCCGCGGTTTGGAAATCCTCTTCGAGCTCTTTCAGTTTCTCATTGGTTTCAGAAACCGAGTTTTCAAATTTTGACTGCTGGGAGAGATGTTCTTCCACATCGATGCTGAGGCGTTGTTCTTCTTCGGCTAGATTTCGCTCGCGCTCACGATTTCCTTCAATTTGAGACAGCGAAGATTCAATCTTCGCTTGCATGGAGGCGATCAGGTTTTGGGTCTTATTGGCTTCAGATCGTGAATCTCGAAGAGTTTTTTCTAGGTTGGCACGATCTTCCCTTGCGGAGAGGGTGGTTTGCTCATGTTTCTGGAGTTCCAGTTCCTGCTCAGCAATACGTCGATTTAATTGGTCAAGTGCTTCGTTTGCTGCGGTGAAATCGAATTCCTGTTGGGCGAGCTTTTCGCGGGTGGAAGAAATGTCTGAATGGTTCTGGGCGATACGGCCTTCGAGTTCCGACTTTCGTTCATTGTTAAATGCGATTCGCGCTTGTGCGGAAGCGAGTGCATTCTGCTGCTCATTGAGTTGCTGCCGCAGTTCGGACAGCTCTGATTCAAAACGCGTTGCCGTATCACGTGCTTCAGAAACGGCTTCCTCTTTTGCGGGAAGTTGTCGCTCAAGGTGAGAATCCTGAGCGTCAAGTGAATGGATGGAGTTCGTAAGCTCCGCGCGCTCCCCAGTGATCTCGATAAATCGTTTGTGCGCCAGATGGGTATCGAGGACCGAGTAGTCTGCTGAGAGCGATTGGAAGCGGCGGGCTTTCGCCACCTGCCTCTTGAGCGAATTCATCCGGCGTTCTTGTTCTGCCAAGACATCTGATACCCTAAGAAGATTTGCTTCAGTGTATTCCAGCTTGCGAAGGGCGTCCTTTTTCTCCCGTTTGAACTTTGTGATTCCTGCAGCTTCTTCGAAGACTGCTCGTCGCTCTTCTGGTTTTGATGAAAGGATTTGATCAATCTGGCCTTGAGCCATGATCGAGTAAGCCGTTCGCCCGATCCCAGTATCCATGAGCAGGTCCATGATATCTTTCAAGCGGCAGAGGGTTCCATTCAATCGATATTCCGAGCGACCGTCTCTGAAAACGCGTCGAGTTAGTGAGACCTCATTGAAATCAACTTTAAGAGATTCCTCACAGTCTGCCATGGTCAGAGTGACCTCAGCCATTCCCATGGGTTTGCGTTTCTCAGTGCCATTGAAGATGACATCTGCCATTTCTCCTCCACGCAGAGCTTTTGCGGAGGTTTCCCCTAAAACCCATCGAATCGCATCAACGACATTGGATTTTCCGCATCCATTCGGACCAACGATACCTGTGACTCCTTCCGCAAATTCGAATACAGTCTTGTCTGCGAAGGATTTGAAACCTTGGATTTCTAGTGTTTTTAAATACATGGGTGAATAAGAGAGGTTTTTCGGCGCAAGAAGTCTTCCTGTCCGATATGAGGTGGAAAGGTAACGTTCGAAGTCTCTCGAAACAAGCGGGTTTTACGCCCAAGCACAAGATGATGTATGGAATTCGTTGTGAATAACCTATATGTTGTGTCTTAGGGTATTTAAGAAAAATTAAATAATAATCCATCCTATCGAGATTAAAGTTCTCTTTGATTTTGGTTTTCAACGACTTCTGGACTCAGAGATTGAGCTTGCTGGATGATGCCTAGAACTTTAAACATGTCGGGAAATGCTTAGAGTGGTTAAGGCACTGACTCGATATTGTTTTGGATCGGTAAGGGTATTCTGCGTGGCCGTGATCATGCAGGGGCAACTTGTGGCCCAAGCGCCAGTCAATCCTCAATTCGACCCTTCCGATGTTTATTTCCAAGCCTACCTAGCCGTGCGCGCTGCGGAAAAACTCGAGAAGGATGAAGAATTTGTCGAGGCGCTTAAAAAGTATGAACAGGCGACGAAGTTGTTTGAGTCGGTCAAACGATTTTATCCTGAGTGGAAGACTGCGATGGTCAAAAACCGCCAAGGTATGACAGCCAAAGCGATCACTGAGGTTCGTGAGAAAGCCGGTGAACAGTTGCAGAAGGACAAAGGAGTGATTGCAGAACTGGAAGGTGGCGAAAGGGTAGCGGGCGAACTACTTGAGCCAGCTCGAAATGTTAAACCGTTGAACCAAGGGATTCTTGAAGTTGATCCTCTACAGGCGAGGCGATTGAAAGAAGCCGAAGCTGAGGCTGCGAGGCTCCGCCAAGCTGTTGCCGATGCTGAAGCGAAAAGTCTTGAGGCAAAACGTCTGGCAAAACGTCTGGCAGAGCGGGCGACAAGAGATGCCGAAGAACTTCGGCGAAAAAGTGGGCAAAATACGGCGGAAAAAAATTCACGAAGTAATGAAGCGATGAGGAATGCGTCAAGGGTGGGGGATTTACAAAAGCAAAATAACCTTCTCGCGAAGCGATTGAATGCCGCCGAAAACAAGGTGCAATCGTTGCGAGCTCAAATGGCCGCAGCTCCGGTTCAGAGCGAGATGAAGGCTCTGAATGATCGAATTGAGCGTCTTGAACAGGAACGCTCTGCGATGGGGATGGCACTTAAGACAAGCCGTGGAGATCATGCGCAAGCTCTAGCGAAGGTTGAAATTCTCGCCGCTGATATGGAGATTCTGAAGAAGAAGTCCGAAGAACTGAGACAGAAGGAGGTCAACCTTGAGAGGGATCTCAAAAAAGAGAGAAACGTCGCCAATCAGGTGGTGGCCGGTCAACGTAAGCAGATTCAGCAACTCGAGAACAAGCTTGTCGAGAAGTCCAAACAACTTGAAGCGGCGAACGAACAAATTTCAGGATTAAGGGAGGAACTTGAAGAAAGTCGTGAAGCATACACCGAGCTTAGAGAGGAGAGAGACGGCCTGCTCCAAGAGCGTGATCAAATGGCGGCTCTCCTTAAACTTAACGAGTCCGGACGTATCGAACAGCTCATCGAGCAGAATATGGGACTTGCGAAAAATCTGAGAGAAGCAAATGAAAAAGTCGAACGCCTCAACGTAGATAATAACGCTGCAAAGGATCAGATCGTTGATGCGCTTAGGGACTTGGCGATCGCTAAATCTCAAATCAATCGCCTTCATCAGGAAAAGCGCGAGCAAGACAAAAGAATTTCGGAATTGACCGAAAAACTAAAGAACGAAGAAATCGCCTTAGCGACGGGAGAGGCTCAGGCAGATCCAGCCGAAGTCGAGGTGCTGCGAGAAGTCATTCGCCGTCAACTCAGGGTTCAAGAGCGTCGTCGCCAAGCGAAAGATTTATTGGTTCAGGCTGCGAAAGATTTAGGTCAGGAAGACGAGCAATTGGGTGAAGCAATCGAGCTTTTTGACGGAGCAGAAATGGAACTGACGCCTGAGGAACAAAAATTGGTAGCTGATCAACAAGTCGATGGAGAGTTCGTATCGCCATTTGCTAGGGATCGCGCCACAGTTGGTCTCGCGACTTCTGAGCTCAATCAACAGCTAGAGAGCTACGATCGAGCGGCTACCAAAGCGTATTTATCCGGAAGGCTGCTTTCGACACGCGAACTATTTGAAATCATGGTTGAGCAGCATCCTGGGCATGTTCCTGCCTTGTGTAAACTTGGTGTCGTTCAGTTGAAATTGAATGAACCTGAAAAAGCATTGGAAAGTTTTCAGAGGGCAATCGAGTTAGATAATTCGAACGCATACGCCAACCGCATGCTTGGTTATTCGTATCTTAAAGCTGGGGATATTCCATCGGCTGAGCTTTTTCTCAAGAGAGCTCTAGATATGGCGCCGAATGATTCGAAGAGTTATCTTCTTCTGGGGACTATTGCTTATCGGCTTGGGCGACTGAGTGAAGCAGAGTCTCAGTTCAAAGGAGCGATCTCAGCCGACCCTCTTCCGAGTGAGCCATATTTCAATTTAGCACTGCTTCATGCCAAAGAGAAAAAAATGGATGAAGCGAGGAAATACTACGATGACGCACTCGAGCGCGGAGCGGTGCCGGACAAGAAGTTGGAAACGAAACTGTTCGCTAATTGATGAAGATGAGTTTTCGAAAAGCACTGATTCGTTCGTTCACAGCGGTTACTGTGGTGATTCTAGTTAGTTGCGCGGACAGTAAGGTCGATCCGGCTACGCCGACTGCTGCTAAGCCAAAATCGATGGTTGAACGGTTATCTGAGAGCGGAGGATTTAAACAAGACTCTGAAGGGAACTGGGTTCCGAAATCTGATAAGCGCAGTGCTTATGATAGCCAGCGTGATTCAGCTTATTTCAAAGGTAAGGTTGAAAAAGATACGTATCGAACTGGGAGTTATTCGAAGAAGTCTTGGTGGGGTTCCAAAGACAACTATCAAGCGGGGGAGTATCAAGGAAATACGGATGGCTCAAGGTTTCAGACAGCTGCAAGACAAGATGGGAAACGAGCGAGGGCAAATGGGCAGAACGCTCGATTGGAAGGCCCATTTGAGACCAATACGATCGATCCGCAAAGAGCCCGAGAATCACGAAATGGGCGCCTAGCTAAGCCCAAGAACGAATATACAGAGTCATCCCGCAATTCCTACAAAGCTCCTTCAGTGATTGATTGGAAAGAGCAGCGTCGCTTGAGCGTTGACCAATCTCGTGGCATCCTCGGACGCTAGTATTTCTCCGATTTTCAACTCTCAGAGCCGTCTGACTCGTTTAAGAGCCAGGGACCGAGATAAGCTTCGAATACTGATAGGAATTCTGAGCGATGAATTCCTCAAGATCCTCTCCGCTCAGTGACCTCGATTGCATCTGCCGAATACCAAAGTCAGTAAGGACTGTTAGAGATACTTCTACTGCTGAAACCGTTCCACTTTGAAGTTGGGCGTTATCGACCGTTGCTGTTCCGGAGAAATCCGTCTCAATACCTGTTCCCATGATGGCAAATTCATCAGTCTGACTGCTGGCGCCTTGTCCTATGCTGACAGGGATCGTAAGGGTTCTTTTGACACCACTAATTTCAGCAACGACCTGAACATGGAAGGTCAATGTGAATTGATATACGTTTTCACAAATAAAGTTCCTTTCGTCCGAAACAACATCCGTTCCGCTGGTTCCAAAATCCACTTTGCCATCCAGACTTTCCTGCCCAAGAATCGGTAGATTAAAAGTTTCATCAGGATTCACAAGTTTTCGGTAGAGAACGAAGGTTTTGAATTTTTCCTCATCTGAAGAACCGATCGGGTCTTTGTAAACGAGTTGGTAACCAATTGTGGAGACGTCACCTCCAAGGTCGACACCGTCCACTCCAACTTGGCCGTTATAGCGGTCTGTGGCAGCCGAGAAGAAAATCAGATCTACTGAGTTCGGGCTCGCATTGGCATTGGGGCCATCGGCATCGGGATTTGATCTAGCGAGTAGCCATTCAAAAGGATTTCCCTCCCTGACCACCATGGATTCAAAATCGGCTGCCATTGAGTCGATCATTGCTTTCGCCTGTCTGGCGGCGCGGATCTCAGAGCGGCTGCGGTTCCAAGTATCCAGCGCAAGGGCAGTAACACTTACGAGGATTGAAACGATGATTGTTGTGATGACCATCGCCACCAAAAGCTCAATCAGTGTGAAGCCTTTGCGGGATGATGTTGGAGTTTTTTTCATAAGACAATTGGTGAGTTCCTATCGGCGCACGGCGAGGTTTCTAGTGAAGACTGGTTTTTTTGCGGTGTAGAACCGTCCAGTTCCGACCGTTGTGAAGGATGGACTGGTCAGATAAGCATAAGACTTCGTTGGAATGCTGTAGAATTCTGCCGAAAATGCTAAAACTGCGTCATTGAACGCATCAGATGTTGCAGCTTCTTCCAGACTACCATTGACGAGATGCTTGATCGTTCCTGGATCTTCGTTGAGAACCATCGAATTATTCTCGTAGACCAGTTGAGTCGGTTTAACGAAAAAGATGGATCCCTCGATAGCGTCGATGTCGGCCTCCAAGAATGGGTCGTCAGCACGCCTTGC
>JBGCEE010000039.1:0-4821 GCA_045106015.1 Akkermansiaceae bacterium
GTCACGATAAAACCCTAACTGGGGTTCTCGTCTTCCAGTAAGTTTTTGATGGTGATCGCGAACTTGTTATAAAACAGGCCAAGTAAAATGAGTGCGCCGCCCAGCACGATGAAGGACACCACTCGCATGAAGGTGGAGAAGTCCCAGACATCAACTGCAAAGAGCTTCACGAGAGATAGCAAAAGAAGGATGAATCCACTGATTCGAAGAATGTGAATTCGTTGCCAGAGGCCCATGACGACATAAGAAAAACCGAGTAGTGTCCAGAGCACGGCAGTTGGTTTCCAGCCGAAACGCCAGATGAGCATCTGAGATGCCCAGATCATGGTGACTCCAGCAGTCAATCCTGCCAGCAAAGTGACCGAAGTCTTCGTCCATTTGCCGGATGCAAACCTACGAGTGTGAAGCCGATGGCTTAGAAGCATCAAGATTAGTGCCACGATGACAAAGACACCGCGCCATGAGTCTTCTGCCGGCGAGAGAGTCCAAGGAGAGGTGAGAGTCGCAACAAGCCAAATAACGATGGATAGGCAAACCAACCCGAGAACTTCCTCTAACAGTTTACGTTTTCCAAATACCGATATCAGAGTGAGTAGGATTGCCGTGATGGCCAGAAAGTCCGACCAGGTATCCGGTGATTTTTTGTGCCATGCAGCGCAGTAGACGACAAATGCAGCGATGCGGTAGATGAATTGTGAGATAAGATCGAAGGGCCTCCCACCAAGGCGTTGTTTTGACCAAGGAAAAGCGAGAGCTAGAGAGGCTGCCATCGCGAGTGCTGCTGAGATGAATAGTTCCGCAGAGCCAAGCGACTTTGTTACTCCCAAAGTGGTAAACGAAAAGGAAAACGAAAGCAACGCGAGTGAAGAACTGGAGACCGCTAGCCGTTTGCACCCGAGACAAAGAGCTAAAATGAACAAGATGAAGGCACCAATATTGGCAGAGAGGTAGATGCTTTCATCGTTCGGGCGTAATTCCGATGCGATGGCCAAAGCCAGAAGCGGCAAGGCAACGGCATGGGCCCATGCCAAAAGAGGCTTAAAGTCCCAAAGGTTTCCAGATTCCTTCTTTTCCTCGCGGTGCCAGAACGCACAAGCGCTGATGGAAATGGCAGTTGCAATTCCGAGCGACCACAAGGCTTCAGTCTGAAAACCAAGCCATACAGAAATTGCAACGAACCAAAGTCCCGACCAAATGATTTCGGGCTGCAAACGTTTGGTATCAAATTTTACCGAGGCGAAGGGCAACAATCCGGCAAGTAAAGAGACGGATAAAAGAGCGAATCTTTCTTCCAGTCGGTAGAGCGATAGGTAGGTAAAGATGCCTGTAGCAATCGCAAAGAGGATCAATCCGGAAAATCGGATGAATGGGGTGAAGGCCTCTCCTCTTCGTTCAATTCGAACTGTCACCAATGAACTCGCAGCAATGAATGCCGCGACTAAGCCGAGGCTCCAAGGAGGAATAAGATCTGAGGTGGCAAGGTCTGATGCATTTAGCAAAATGCATACACCGCTTCCAAACGCAGCCAGAAGAGCGAAGAACGCTTCAGATCGACCACGGAATCTCCATGAGGCGAGCGCTAGGGCGAGGGACTCCATCGCAAGAACCAAGGCAAGATGATGACCTTCGAGCTTCAGCACGAGCGCCAGAGTCGTGATTGCGATTCCCTGAGAAATATTGACTCCGCCGACTGTGGATTCCTGCCGCCTTCCAAACACCCCAAGGGCAATCAAAACTGGCCCGTAAACAGCAGCAACTTTCCAGTAGTCCGTGATTTCGTTCTGATTGATCCAGACGATTGAAAACAGGAGAAAAAACAGACAGTTATTTGCCGCACTGAACCATGCACGTGCTCGGTCGCTGAGGCTTTCACGGAACCTACCCACCACGCTTGGAATGGCAAACATGATCCAGAGAGGCGGCAGAAACCAGAGCATTGCGGCCTCATCACTGGTGCCTCTTTGTTCAGCTCCCCCCAGCAGTTGCCAGCCAAAAAAGGCTGCGTAGCTTCCCAGCATGGAAGCCCATCCGGGGCCGGCCCATCCCGGTTTCAACATGAAAAACAATCCTGCTCCAGCGAGAATGAGATTGGAAACACAAGACATCCAGCCAATGGGTTGGAGCATGGTGGCATAGGCTGCCATGACGAAACCAAGGCCAGCTGTGGTTCTGGTTTTTCGAATCCATGAAATCGCAGCAATCCCTCCGGCAGCCGCAAAAAGGAAAGTGCCCGCCACTACCGGGCTCTCAATGACTCTGAGCCTGCCGACGTGGTGCGCGGCAAAGGTGCAATAGTAGAAAAACGCCATGCCGCCGGCGAAAAGCACCTCTCCGAATCGGTTGAGATTTTCCTTAGCTGCAAAGCGCCTACCGGCTTCGATTAGCGCTACGGCACATGCAAATAATGCAGCAAGCCGAGCGCCATTTGGCATTTCACGCACCCAGTTCTGATAGGCGTAGTTTCCGAGAAAAACGAATCCGGTCAGGAGAATTACAACCCCGATGCGGACAAACCAGACTTTGCCAAAATTCAGTTCAAATGAGTCTTTATCCGCTGGCTCCGAGGCGTTTCGAGATGTTTCCGAAGCACTCTCTTTTCTTTGTTCGACTTCGGGAGGTGTCGGCGGTGATACGGGCGCTTCCGGCGCAGGTGTCGGTTTTACCTGCTGGGGTATGGGAGGGGGTGTTGCGATATGGGCGCTCGCGGCAGAAGCCTTCGCTTGCTGCATGGCACTTGATGGTTTTTCGGTTGCCGGTGCCTTTGTAAGCTTCTTTTCGAGAGCGGCGATTTCCTCTCGGATTATTTCGATTTCCGCTGAATGCCGCCGGGTTGCCGAATCCAGACGATACTTCAGGTCGTGGAGGGCTTGCCTAAGCGAATGGTCTGGATCGGACGGGTTCATTTATTCCTTTTGGTTGGCGAACCACGTTTTGACTGCCGGTTTGTTGAGCAGAATCAAGCACAAGATCGGATAGATGCAGGCGGCTAGGACTCCGATGATCATTCCAGCAACGATCATCGACTCGATGAGCCCCGGTACCGGCGTCCCGCCAGCGATTTCATTTGTCATTTTTTTCGTCGCAGGAATTGAGATGGTGATTGCCACGACTAGATTGATCGCTTTGCCGAATAAAGAGGTCCACGCATAGCGGTTCGACCACTTGAGCCCGTCCTTACGTTTTTTGAGCATTTTTATGCCAGCAGTCAGCATGAGTGCGGCTATAATCACCGTGAGAACCGTCATGGCAACTGTAGCGGGTAGCATCTGCTTTTCCATTGCAAGTTGTGCTTTGGCTTGCGCTTGAGCAGCTGGGTTTGCCGCACTCAGATTGAGAAATGGATTTCCCGCTACGGATATGAAGATCGTCCAGATCGAACTAAGCAGCCCGAAGGCCGCAAAGGCTATGTGAAGAATACCGAAAACCTTCACGGTCTGAGGTTGGCCAAGTTGGGCATATTCGGCGCCAGCTAGATTTGAAACTTCTTCTGGTGAAAGGGGAGGAGGCTGTTCCATTAGCCAATATCAATCTTTTTCATAGTCTATGTCGAGACTGGGATTGCTGGCAGGTTGAATGATCTGCCAAAGATGTGCATTGCAAAGCCCACCGACATAGGCGGAAATAAGGCCAACGATGGGTCGCGAAGAGAATGAGGAAAAGAAACCTGTTCATCCCGAGGATGAGCCGTCGAAAGGCGATTTTTTCGCTCAGATACTCGCAAAGTTTCCACGCCCAGAAAGGTTTCGAACAACCGAGAAACGATCTTCATTGCAAGTCGCGGCCCTCATAGATTCCTTGGCTGCCTTTGCGACTCTCGATGATGTGCTCAGCCCCGTTGAGGCCGATCTGATTCTCGACATGCTGCGCAGTGCCTTTCCCGAGGTCGATCACGGATGGTTGACAAGGCGATTGCGCCGAGCCGTTAAGAACCCGAAACCTCTTCAAGGTCTCTCAGCAGATCTTCGTGAAACTTTGAATGAAGCGGAAAAGATTGAAGTCGGCTTGCAGCTTTACACTTTGGTCGATGCGTCAGGTCGTTCAGATCGCAGCCGAGCAAGTTTCGAAGTCTTCATGCGTCGGCTCGGGCGGCCCGCCGTTGGTGCGGCAATCATGCGAGAGATGCGCGCCGATGAAGAGGATGTCGCCGAAGCCGATTTACCTTTTGAGAGGCTAATATTTGGAGGCAAGGATCCCGATATTGAACTTCCTCCCGCTGCGGGTTTGCAACAGTTCCGTGTGTATCGGACAGGTGATCTTATTCTGCTTCGAAATACTGGGCCAAACCCTTTATGGATTCGCGGGAAGTCTCTGCCCGTAGGGGGATTCTTGCGGGTCAGAGACAGACAGGTGATTTCGGTCTCAGGCTGGACTTTGAGCAATGAAGACCTTGGATTCTTTCTCGATGTTCGCAAAATGGGCAATCGCCCCGCTCTCTATTTGGCAGATGGAGACGAAGGTTTAATTGCTGAGAGAACACGAACTCGGGCAAGCGAAGTTTGCGTGCGCTTCGGCTTGGACGCGGAAGTTGAGGTGCTTGCGAAAACCTACCTTCACGTCGGCAGTCGTGGTCACTTGAAAAAAGGCGAGACGTTTCATTGCCGAAATCACGAACGGATTGGCGGTCCTGCTGGGTTTAGTCTCACGGTGAACGATCTTAGAAAACGTGTCCTTCAATCCGGACGGCGTTTTCGGCTTGCGCAAGAACAGCAGGAATATCTTGTCTCCAATGCTCCCTCTGCTCTTCGAAGCGGGGGCTTGTTGATTACTGCGGTTCTGGCGCCACGCGCGGGGTTGTTTATCCGATCTGATAGTGATAGCACG
>JBGCEE010000040.1:0-55398 GCA_045106015.1 Akkermansiaceae bacterium
AAAAGATTCTCGCGTTGGCTCACCCCGCCATTTGTGCGGAGCTAGGGCATCGGTGCAATCGAAATTCGCGTATCAACTCCGGATTCGATAGTCTCCTATTCGCCATGAGTCGAATTACAAAGCTTGATCCTAGAATAAGTATTATCAGTCTATGCGTTTCGGACATTCAGCGATCCTACGATTTTTATGCAAATCGGCTGGGTTTTCCAACGAGTGGGAAATCAGAGGGTGGCTGGGTTGCTCTGCCAAAAGTCTTTGCCGAAACCGTATTTTTTGGGGTTTGAAGAAATTGGCTACGCGATGTCAGGCAGCGTTTCGGCAATTCCATCCGCAAAACGGTCTAAAAGAAAAAGCCGGCACCCTCGCAGGTGCCGGCTTTTTTGTGACGTTGACTAGAACGGTTTATGCAAGAGGTGTGGTGGTCTCTTCGATTGGGCCGTCGGCTTCTGCCTCTTCAGCTTTTTGATCGCGGAGCCAGGCGCGGCGTGACATTTTCACGCGGCCTTTTTCATCCACACCGAGGCATTTCGCGGTGAGCATTTCGCCTTTCTTGACGACGTCTTCCGCATTCTCGGTGCGGCCTTCGGCCAGTTCGGAGATGTGGACGAGTCCGTCTTTTCCAGGAAGCACTTCCATGAAGACACCGAACTTGGTGATCGAAACAACGCGACCTGTGTAGGTCTGGCCGACTTCGGTTTCCTGGAACATGCGATCGATCATCTCTTTGGCACGTTCGAGGCCTGCTTGCTTGGAGGCGTAGATGTGGACTGTGCCATCGTCTTCAATGTTCAGTTCTGCGCCAGACTCGGCTTGGATGGCTTTGATATTTTTGCCGCCAGGTCCGATGAGTTCGCCGATGCGATCCTGAGGGATCTTGACGGAAACGATGCGTGGTGCATGCGGGCTGAGGTCTTTTGGATCGGTGATCGACTCGGCCATTTTGGCGATGACTTTCGTGCGGCCGTCTTTGGCGATTTTGATCGCTTCTTCAAGCATGGCGAGTGGGAGGCCGGGGAGCTTGAGATCAAGCTGATACCCAGTCACACCTTCGTCGGTGCCGCAGAGTTTGAAGTCCATGTCACCGTAGAAATCCTCAGAGCCGATGATGTCTAGGAGCATTTTGTAGGATTTCATGGAGCCGTCGTCATTTCCTTCTGTCACGAGGCCGACGGAGATACCACCGACTGGGCGGATGAGCGGGACACCAGCGTCAAGGAGAGCCATGGTGCCGGCACATACGGAAGCCATCGAGGTGGAACCGTTGGATTCCATGACTTCGGAGGAAACGCGCATGGCGTATGGGAAATCCTCTTCAGAAGGGATGACGGGCTCGATCGAGCGCTCGGCGAGTGAGCCGTGGCCGATTTCGCGACGGTTGATGCCACCCATACGTCCGCATTCGCCGACGGAGAATGGAGGGAAGTTGTAGTGGAGGATGAAACGTTTCTCGTCTTGGCCGCCTGCGTAGTTGTCGAAATGTTGTTTTTCGTCAGCTGGTGCGAGTGTGGCTATGCCGAGTGCTTGTGTTTCACCACGGGAGAAAATCGCGGAGCCGTGAACGCGCGGAAGTGTTCCGACTTCGCCGTAGAGTTCGCGGAGATCGCCGATCTGGCGACCGTCTGCGCGGACTCCTTTTTCCATGATGGAAATGCGGAAGGCTTTTTTCTGGAGGTATTCGAAGGCTTGTTCGACATCGAAGTCAGTTGCTTCTGGAGCGCGCTCCTTGATGGCGGTTTCGACTTCGTCGCGGAGAGCGCCGACTTTCTTGGCACGTTCGGTTTTCGAAGGTGCGTAGATGGCATCTTCGATGCGGTCGCCGGCGATTTCGTAGGCGATTTCGAGAAGATTCTCTTTGGCGAGCGTGAGTTCGTATTCGCGCTTCGCTTTGCCGCATTCTGCAGCGAGTTCCTCCTGTGCTTCTACAAGTTTGGTTACGGCCGCTTGGGCGAAATGCAGGGCTTTGATGAATTCGTCTTCAGGAAGCTCGTCGGCTTGGCCTTCGATCATGATCACGTCTTGCTTGTTGCCGACGTAGATGAGGTCGAGGTCGCTGTCTTCGCGTTGGTCGTGGGTCGGGTTGATGACGAGTTCGCCACTGACGCGGCCAACACGCACGGCACCGATTGGGCCAGCGAAGGGAATGTCCGAGATGCAGAGAGCGGCGGAAGCGCCGTTCATTGCGAGAATGTCGGAGTCGTTGACGCCGTCCGCACTGAGGAGGATGGCAACGATCTGAGTTTCATAGAGGTATCCTTTTGGAAATAGCGGGCGCAGCGGGCGGTCCGTCATGCGGCAGGTAAGGATTTCTTTTTCGGTAGGGCGGCCTTCGCGCTTGAAGTAGCCGCCGGGGAAGACACCTGCAGCGGTGGCTTTCTCTTTGTATTCAACGGAGAGTGGGAACCAGGTTTGGCCTGGGCGCACTTTGGTTTGTGAAACAGCGGTGACCAAGATGATGGTTTCTCCGCAGCTGACGGTGACAGCACCATCGGCGAGTTTGGCAAGTTTGCCGGTTTCAATCGTGATCGGGTTGGTGCCGACATCGATCGTTTTGGAATGGATATTCATTTTGTTTTTTTCTTATTTTCTTACGTCAAAGCCGGAACGCCGTATGCGGTCCGGTCTATCAGATGTTCCGGGATTTTCCCGAGGATAGGCGATAAAAACGCTCACCCCTTTTGCGAGGCAGCCACGAGAGAGACTCCCGTGGCTGCTGTTGCGAAAATTTTTGGGGATCAGCGGCGTAGGCTGAGTCCGTCGATGAGTTCTTGGTATTTCTCATCGCTCTTGCCCTTGACGTAGTCGAGGAGTTTGCGGCGTTGAGAGACCATTTTGAGGAGGCCACGACGCGAGGAGAAATCCTTTTTGTGTGCGTTGAGGTGCTCGGTGAGTTCCAAGATTCTCTTGGTGAGAAGGGCGACTTGGTAAGGCGCGCTGCCTGTGTCACCTTCGTGGGCTTGGTACGACTTGAGGTCGATTGCTTTTTTTTCTTTTTTTACGCTCATGTTGATAAGGGATGAGACCAGCGTTCATCGCCGATCCGTCCTAGGTGGGCGGAATGAAGCGGGGAAAGGCCGCGAATGCAAGGATTTTCCGATAAGGTCATCCCTCATTGCCTATTCTTTGCCGCCAATTTTGATTCTTGCGGGGACTTCTTTGATGGAGATTCCGGCTTTGCCGAGGGCGTCCCAGATTTGGAGGAGTTTTTCGAGGGGGAGGCGGCGGTCGGCTTCGAGTTCGAGTTTTCGACCGGGGTTTTGTTTTTGGAAGGCGGTGAGGTAGGGGCCTAGGAGGCCGTCGGGGACGGTGAGGGCATCGAGGGTGATGTTTCCTTCGGGATCGACCGCGATGACTGAGCGGCTGTCGGTCACGGTATCAGAGGGGATTTCTTTAATGGTGGGTAGCTCGATTTGGAGGATTTCGCGGGGTTTTTTTGGATTGGTGGTAACGATGACGTAGACAAGCAGGATGAAGAGGATGTCGATCAAGGGAAGGATCGGCACCTCGGTGCGTTTACGTTGCACGCGGTGGAACTCCATCTCAGTCGGCTAGGGTCTGGGTTCTCGAGCAGGAGGAAATGAACGGGGCCATGACGCCCTCAAGTCTTGCGGTGAGGCGCTCGATTCGCCGGACGAAGTAGGATTGAGCGATGACGCAGGGGACAGCAACGCTCAGGCCGAAGATGGTGGTGTTCAAGGCTTCGGCGATGCCGCGTGCGATGATGATGTTGTCATTGGTATCGCCGAGTCCTTGGAAAATGGTGACGAGTCCTGAGGCCGTTCCTAGAAGACCGAGTAGGGGGGCGACTGTGATGACGACATCAAGGACGCCGATTCCGGCGTGCATTTTCACGACTTCCTCGCGGGCCGAGGCTTCAACGGCACGGCTGATTTCAGATACGGGGTGTCCGTGGTGATTGATTGCGACGGTGCCTAGCCGAGCGAGGGTGCTGTTACCAGATCTGAGGTTTTGGATGGCGGTTTCGGAGTCCTCCGAGGAGATGTTTTCGAGCTCTCTGACCAAGGTTTCAGGAACGATTCTGGAGCGTGCGAGGGACATTAGTTTGAAGCCGATGGCGGTGAGTCCGGCGACGGAGCAGATGATCAGTGGCCAGATAAAAACTCCGCCTTTCTGGAGGAATTCTAAGATGGCCTCCGAGGTAGTGAGCGCGATGAGGTGCATGGGGTGAAGATTTAGAAGTAGAAATTGAAGATGAGTTCGAGTGCGTCACCCGCCATTTCCTTTTTGACGGCGGAGGGCATGGCAGGGATTTCAGCCTTACGAATGGCGTTCAGGGTAAATCCTTTTTGGATTTCGCCAGTCTGGGTGTCACCGACGGATTGGAGGCTTTTCACACTGCCATCTGCTTGGACGTAGAAGCGGACGGTGATGTAGCCAGGGGTGATAAAGTCGCGGTATCTGGCGCAGTTTCGCTGCCACTCAAGTTCGACGGCTCGGCTGATTTTTGCTTGGTAGCGACCCATCGGAGAATCCGCGACGTCGAGGGAGCTGCGGCCTGTGCGCGAGATGCTTCCACGGATGGCGGTTTTGGATTGATTGCCTCGAAATGCTGGATCGTCGATGGGTTGCGGTCTTGGGCGGACGGTTTCTTTGGGTTTTTCAGAGGGTTTTTCGGCTAGGGCGTCCCTTTCACCTTCGCGAGTTTTTTGTTCCTCGCGAGGTTTGATGTCCTCCTTAACTTCAGCTTTAGGAACGGGAATTTCCACAGGAAAGGGGCTTCCTAGGATGGTTTCTCGGATCGCAGTTTGGGAGAGTTCGTCCTCACCGGTATCGGGTTCGGTGGTGCCTTTGGCGATTTCCTGAGGGGTCGATTCGAAGGGGGTTGGTTCGGAAAAAGGGGCTGGCTGATCTGGGGGAGCAACGACTGATTCATTCTTGATGATACCGTCTTGATATTCGCTGGTTGTGGTTTCGGGTTGTTGGAATTCTTCAGGGGCGCGGCCTTCTTGAGAGGGCATCGCGGGGGCGTTTGGATCCGGTGCTCGATCGCTGGTGGCAACCGTATTTCTCTCACCAATGTAGCGTCGACTGGCGGGTGGCTCAGCGCTTTCCTGATCCGGAGAGGTTCGGGCGAGCTGGGGTTTTGTGGGTTCTGGTGCGGGCTCCTCGGGAATGGCTTCGATCATTTCCGGAAGGATCGTAATGACTTGTTCGACGGCTTTTGGTTTTGGTTCGATTTTTTTCCGCGAGATTTCGGAGCTGATGATTTGGAAGCTGAACCAAGCGAGAAGGAGGCCATTGATCAGAATCGAGATACAAAGAGCCAGCGCCCATAGGCGGGCGTCGTCGGGTCTTGGTCGTGAAACTGCGATTTCCACGTCTCTAGTTAGCGCGTTTTGAGTCAACGCGCAATGCTTCGCTGGGTTCCCTTTCGAGATGGCGGCAGATCGCGCCAGCGGCGACACCGGCCATGAATCCGAAGACGTGCCCGAAAACGTCGGTTCCCGATCCGGGGGCGGCTCCGCCCAGCCAGCCGAGTAGAATTAGTCCTGCAAACAGAGGCGCGAGCACGCGGACCCAAGGCATTCGGACTTCTTCGCGGCAGTTTTCGATGAGGCCGATGCCGGAAAGGATGCCGAGGGCTCCGAACACGGCGGTGGAAGCCCCGAGTGAAAGGAAGGATTCTGGGTAGGTGACGAATGAGGTGGTGGCGTTTCCAAGAGTTCCGGAGAGTAAGATCATGGCCCATCCTTTGAGGGGACCGATGGATTTTGAAACGAGGATGGAAAAGACCGCCCCTGAGGCGAGGTTTCCAACGATGTGTGGACCATCGCCATGGAGGAAGAGTGCGGTGAACGGTCGCCACCATTCTCCGTGTTCGATCAAGCCTAGGCTGGATGATGCGAAGCGGTTTGAGATTCTAGGATCTTGAACCTGGTAGTAAAAGACGACAATCAGGATGGTGGCCCATACGGCTAGGTAGGTCGCTCCTGCTGGGTGCTTGGCCCAGTTTGAAGGTAGGACTTTTGGGAGTATGCGTGCTTCGGCTTCGCTTTCGTATTCTTTGAGCTCTTCAACAATTTTCTCGGCAGCGATGGCTTCGGTCTGGAGGTCAAACTCACCGAGTTGTCCGCTTTCTTCGACACGAATGGTCTCGCCCATTGCTAGAGCGACCAAGGCATGATCGTAGGCGTCATCGAGTGTTGGGTAGGTTCCGATATCAACCCAGTCCTCCTCGTTCTCGTTTGTTGGATGCTCTTGCATGGTGATAGGGAAGCCGGCCAAGGGTTTAGCTTACTCCATATTTGTCCTAATATGGTCGAGAGCGGCGGAAGCGCAATGCACGGCGAGAGAAAAATGGCCTAGGGTCTCTTCGGTGCAGAGCTTCGCATTTGGCATTTTATGGGTTAACTCGCGGACGAGAGTGAGGGGAATGTTTTTATCATCGCCTCCATGCCAGTAGTGAATTGGATGGGTGATCTCTTCTGGGATGATTTGGGATTCGCTGAGATAGATTTCAGAATCGGTCATCACACCTTGCCCGCCGGATGAAGAGACGACTCCCTCGGTGAAGCTTCTGGTGAGGACTTCCCATATTTGCTGGCTGTGGAGCATGATGTCGCGGTCTTGTTTGGAGAGACTTTTGACGAGTAGGTTCATTGGGAAGCTATCGGGAGGGCTCTTGCAAGTGAAAGCAGCGATGCGAAATCCCAGACCGAATAAGGGTGAGGGGAGTTTTCTCAGAGGAATGAGTGTTCGGTAGATGGGGTGAAGTCCTTCTTTTCCGTGGTTGGTAAAAGGGAGAGGGACCATTCCTGCGAGAACTGCCGATCCGATCAGGCGTTCGGGAATTTTCGCAGCGCAGGCGAGAACGTAGGGACCACCGCCGGAGACACCGATTTGTCCAAATTTTTCGATTTGAAGGTGGTCCGCGAAGCGAGCGATGAGTGGCGGCCAGTCTTCTAGTTTGCGATTTTGAATGAGGGTGGATTTCCCGATGCCTGGGCGATCCATGGAGATGAGGCGGATGTTTCGATCTCGTGCGAGGTTGTGGGCGAGTCGTGCTTGAAGGCGGGAAGACGGCCAGCCGTGGTAATAGAAAACAGGTGTTCCGCTAGGCTCTCCGAACTCGTTCCATGCGAGAAACTTGCCGGGCGCGTGTTCCCATAAAATGGGTTCAGGGGCGGGTGGTAGGTTTTCGAGGGCGTGTATAGGAGATGTAGAACCACGGATGGACGCGGATGAAAGGGGATTTTCAGCTGTTTGGGATGATGGTTCCTGCATGCCTAATGCTTGTTCGAGATCACCCGCTTCCATTGTAGCCGGTTGTGTCTAAAAATGAGGATGAGGCAGACGGGCTTACTGGTGAGCATCCGTGGTTTTTCTCAGTGGTCTTCGCCGATGTGATCGCCGAGGAGGTCGCGGCCGAAGTCGTGGGTGCTGTCGCGCCAGACGGCGTGGAGGTGGTTGCCGTTATTTTGGACATTGGCGACTTCTACTAGGAAAGTCGTCCCTTGGATGCGGTAGTAGTAGGGTTCGCCTCTTTTTAGGCCGCCTGCCCAACCGAAGCGGAGATTGGCAAAATCAGTTTTGATTTTCGCGAGATCGGCTTCGGCGAGTTCCTTGCGGTGGCGGTTGGCGTATTCTGCGATGAGCTCCATAAGGGCTTTCTGTTGTGTCTCGGTCATTTCGGTGGCTTTGAGGCCGACGGGTTCGAGTTGTTTCACGGCGCGGTCTTCGGAGGTGAGGATTTCTCCGGGAGGTTTTTCGGAGAAGACGGGATTCTTCCCAGTTTCCTTGAGGGTCAGGGCGAGGGCGCGGGCGAGGTCTTCCTCTGCATGGAAAGGGCGGGTGCCTTTAATCTTGTGGTCGATGGTGACTTCGGCGGGGTTGGCGGCGAAGAAGGAGGGTGTGACTGCGATGGTTTTTCCTTCGATGACAGTGTAGTTGAGAGAGAGGTGGTGGCCTTCGAAGCGCCATGCCCAGGTGCCGTTGGCGGCAGGTGTGCCGAAGATGGAGGTGAAGTAGGCGTTTGGGTTACGGAAGTCTGGGCGTTTTTCGATTTCGCCGAGGAACGCTTCGAGGGCCATGACGGCGTCGACTTTTTTAATTCCAGGGTCGCTGAGAGCGGTTTTGAGGAGGGCGCGGACGTGTTGGTTCTGCTGGCCGTAGAGCTCTTCGAGGGGTAGGCCCTTTCGTTTGCGGGGGACAAATCCCCAGTTTTCGCGTTGGTCGGAGTCGAAAGGGAAGGTGGCTTTCTGTTTCTGTTTTTCGTCGAGAGATTTGAGGAAAGCATTGGCGGTTGCAGCCATTTCCGTGGTCACGCTGGATAGGGCGGCGGGTTCCTTGGCGAGGAGAGTTGGTGCAGTCAAGAGGCCGATGAGGAGAATTTGTTTCATGTGTCTAGAATTACGTTCGTGGTGAGGTTGGACTTGCAGAGGGGAGACGGGAAGAAATTTTCGTATGAGGATCATCATTGGACGGGAGTCTTGGAAATGCGTATCAAGGACGGGTGAAGGAGGTTCTGAGAGAAGTTTTTGGATTTGAAGAGCTGCGGGCGGGGCAGGCTGAAGTGGTGGGGGTGTTGATGGAGGGGCGGGCGGCGTTGGCGATTTTTCCGACGGGCGGTGGGAAGTCGCTTTGTTATCAGTTGCCGGCGCTGATGCTGGAGGGGACTGCATTGGTGGTTTCGCCGCTGCTCGCGTTGATGAAGGATCAGGTGGATGGGTTGGTGGGAAAGGGTGTTGCGGCGGCACGGTTGGATTCGACTCTGAGTCTTGAGGAGTATTCAGAGACGATGCGTGATTTGAGATTAGGCAAACTCAAGCTGCTTTACGTTTCGCCTGAAAAATTGGCGAACGCGGAGTTCAGGAAGATGTTGAAGGGTGTGGATATTTCCCTGATTGCGGTGGATGAAGCGCATTGTATTTCTGAGTGGGGCCATAGTTTTCGACCAGATTATTTAAAGTTGGCGGCGATTTGCAGGAAGGCGCGTGTGAAGCGGATCTTGGCGCTCACTGCCACGGCGACGCCAAAGGTCGAGGCGGATATCCGGAGGCAGTTCAAAATTAAGAAGGCGGATTCGGTGAAACTGAGTTTTCATCGAAAGAATTTGGATCTCCGGGTGACCGCTTGTTCTCAGGAGGAGCGGAAGGTGATTTTGTTGGAGAAAATTAGTGAGAGTGGTGGGCCTGCCATTGTTTATGTGACGCGCCAAGAGACCGCAGAGGAGGTTGCGACTTTTCTCGCAAAAAATGGCCTGAACGCACGTGCGTATCACGCAGGGTTACGAACTGAACTGCGGAGAGAGCTTCAGGAGGGTTTTATGGGTGGTGAGATTGAAATTGTCGTTGCGACGATTGCGTTTGGGATGGGAGTTGATAAGTCCGACATCCGAGCAGTTTTTCACTACAATCTTCCGAAGAGTCTCGAAGGCTACACTCAAGAGATTGGGCGAGCGGGGCGGGATGGATTGCCAGCGCGTTGTGAGTTGCTCGCTTGTGCGGATGATCTGACGGTTCTCGAGAATTTTGTATTTTCAGATACACCGAGCGAGCGGGCGGTTAGGAATTTGTTAGAGCGTGTGTTGAGGTTGGGTGACCGATTTGATGTGTCTATTTATGAATTGGCGACGACTTGTGACATCCGCCAGACTGTGATCGAAACGATTTTCACCTATCTGGAAATGGAGGGGATGATTGAGGCAGGCGGAAAATTTTTTGAGACGTATCGTATTAAGTTGCTGCGCCCGTTGAAGAGTGTGCTGGCGGGGACATCAGGAAGTGAGCGGAAGGTTTTGGAAGGTATTTTTGCTGCGATGGACGCGGAGTGGAAATGGCTGGCGGTGAATGTGAGCGAGGTTGCCCCGAAGCTGGGTGTTTCAGGCGATGCACTGCGCCAGGTGATTTCCGAGCTAGAAGTTGGTGGCGATGTGGCACTGAAAAAATCTGGCTGGAGACAGGGTTATCGTGTGGTTGCCAGTGAGCTGAACTTGAAGGAGCTTTCAGAGGAAATGGCGAAGACCTTTCAGGAGCGTGAGAGGCGCGAGATAGAAAGGCTCGAACAAGTGCTTTCTCTCGCGACTAAGGATCGGTGCATTACGAAGTCTTTGCTGGCGCATTTCGGAGAAAAGATGGAGGGAGGATGCGGGCACTGTGACCGCTGCCGTGGGATTGCGCCAGTCAAGCTGAAGCGAAGCGAGGCGCGTGAGATCAAAGATACGGAGCTCGAAGAGATTCAGGATCTGTTGGAGGAAAAGCATCCGTCCCTAGGCACGGCCCGGCAGTTGGCGCGTTTTCTTTGTGGAATGTCCAGTCCGGCGAGTATGAGGGCAAGGTTGTATCGGAATGACGCGTATGGGCTTTTATCTGATCTGCCATTTGGTGAGGTCGAGATTTTGGCCGATAGCTTGTTTTGATTGCGGGGAGGTGAACCGTGTTGCACGTTCCGAAGCTATGTGGATTTCCAAATACGACTTTGAAGATATTCGTTATGAGACGACTGAGGATGGAGCAATTGCCAAGGTGACAATTCATCGGCCTGAGGTTCGCAATGCGTTCCGGCCGCAGACGGTGACTGAGATGCTCAAAGCTTTTGATCTGGCGCATGAAGATCCGGACGTTGGGGTGGTGATTTTAACGGGTGAAGGCGACTTGGCGTTTTGCTCGGGTGGGGATCAGAAGGTGAGGGGGCATGCCGGTTATATTGGGGGTGACGGTGTGCCGCGGCTGAATGTGCTGGATTTACAGAAAAAAATTCGTTCGATGCCAAAGCCGGTGGTCGCGATGGTTGCCGGTTATGCCATTGGTGGAGGGCATGTTTTGCATATTGTTTGCGATCTGACGATTGCTGCGGATAATGCGCGGTTTGGCCAGACCGGGCCAAAGGTGGGAAGCTTCGATGGTGGGCTAGGGTCGAGCTATCTGGCACGGATCGTGGGGCAGAAGAAGGCTCGGGAGATTTGGTATTTATGCCGTCAATATGACGCACAGCAGGCGTTGGAGATGGGACTGGTGAATACCGTGGTGCCGCTTTCTGAACTTGAGACGGAGACGGTGAAATGGTGTCGCGAAATGCTTGAGCATTCGCCATTGGCATTGCGGTGTTTGAAATCGGCAATGAACGCAGATTGCGATGGCCAAATGGGCCTGCTCGATCTTGCCGGAAATGCGACTCTGCTCTATTACATGTCTGAGGAGGGCAAAGAAGGTAAGAACGCGTTTATTGAAAAGCGTAAGCCAGACTTCTCAAAATTCCCTCGGGTTCCGTAGGGTGAAAATGGAAAAGCCGCCCGGGAAGGCGGCTTTTCAATGTTTCATCGAGATTTAGATGCTCATGGACTGGTAGCCGCCATCGACGATGAGTTCGGTGCCGGTGATGAAGGAGGATGCTTTCGGAGAGGAGAGCATGATGGTGGCACCGATGAGTTCCTCGGCGTTGCCGAAGCGGGATGCCGGGGTGTGGCGGAGGATGTCGAGGACGCGTGATTCGTCGAGGACGGCGCGATTTTGCTCAGCGGGGAAGAAACCGGGCACGAGGGTGTTGACGCGAATGTCCTTGTCTGCCCATTCGCGGGCGAGGTTACGGGTGAGGTTGTGGACCGCTGCTTTGGAAGCCGAGTAGGTGAATACACGTGAGAGAGGATTCAGTCCGGAGATGGAGCCGAGGTTGATAATGGAGGCGGGTCTCATTTCATCGACGAAATACTGACCGAAGACCTGGCAGGCGCGGAAGATTGCGGTGAGATTGGTATCGATGATTTTTGCGTATTCTTCCTCAGAAATTTCGAGAAAAGGAGTGGGTGAGTTGGTGCCCGCGCCATTGATCAGGATATCGACGCCGCCGGATTTTTCTAGCACGGCATCCAGCATGTCATGAAGCGACTGGCGTGAAGTGACATCAACGGGTACAAAGTAACCTTTGCCGCCGTGCGATTCGATTTCAGCGAGGCGTTTTTCAGCTTTTTCTTTGATGCGGCCTCCGAGAACGACTTCGGCTCCGGCGCGGGCGAGGCCGACGGCCATGGTTCCGCACAGCTCGCCAGTTCCACCGATGATGACTGCGGTTTTCCCCGAAAGGTCGAACATTTGCTTGAGATATGTTGATGTGCTCATGGGGCTATGGTTCTCCGAGTGGCTAGTTCTTGCCAAGCGGAATCATTCACGAATAGCAGCATAGCTTGGAGCAATCACATCCGTAATGAGTTTTCGCCGAGTTTCGTATGGAGCAAATGCGCTCTTCATGGCGTTGATATTGAGTTTTTCGATGTCGGCGAGTGAGAAGTTGAAAGCCTCTGTGGCGATGATCGTTTCTTTGGTCATGGATGTGTCGCACATGAGTCGGTCGTCGGTATTTAGGCAGACGCGGAAACCGTTTTTGAAGAAAAGGCCGAAAGGGTGATCTTTCAAGTTATGGCAGGCACCGGTGCAGAGATTTGAAGAGGGGCACATCTCGAGGGGAATTCGGCGGTCTAGGACGTATTGGGCGAGGGTGCCGAGAACGAAGCTTCCATCGGTTTGTTCTTCAATATCGTCTTGAAGGTGGAGCGCATGTCCAAGGCGATGGGCGCCACAATACTGCAACGCCTGCCAGATGGATCCGAGTCCGAACGCCTCGCCGGCATGGATCGTGATATAGAAATTGGCGCGCTCAATCGCGTGGAAGGCCTCGATGTGTTTTTTGGGTGGGTATCCGGATTCCTCTCCAGCTAGGTCAAAGCCCACGACGCCTGCCTCACGCCAGCGGATGGCAAGTTCGGCGCTTTCCAAGGAATTTTCCAGATTTCTCAGAGCGCAGATGATTAGGCCCCATTTGACGCCGAAGTCGTTTTCGCCTCGGCGTAGGCCTTTTAGCACGGCGTTCACGACTTCGTCTGGTTTGAGGTCCATGGCGGTATGTAATAACGGAGCAAAGCGAACTTCCGCATAGACGACACCATCGTTGTGCATGTCTTCGATGAATTCGTAGGCAACTCTTTCGAGGGCTTCCTTGGTCTGCATCACTGCAATGGTGTGCTGGAATCCTTCGAGAAATTCAGAGAGGCTACCTGTCCGTGCCCCACGGTGAAACCATTTCTCTAAGTCCTCTGGATTGCTTTCAGGAAGGTCGGAGTATTGGCGATCGGCAGCAAGTTCGAGGATGGTGCTAGGCCGGAGACCGCCATCAAGGTGCTCGTGCAGGAGGACTTTTGGCAGTTTTTCAAAATGGATGGCACGGACAAGTTCTTTCCCGCTTAGACCGTTCAGTGTGCCATCATCCATGAAAAACCTTTAGCACTTTAAAAGTAAATCTGAAGAAAAGATGTCCAAGTTCTGAGGAAAGCTTGCGAGATTTTCCTAAAAACCTCTGCTTTGCCGATGAATCAAGCGGAATTCTCCTTGACGTGACCCCTCTCCAAGCCTAAATCCCCCGCCCGTTTCTCAAACAAACACTCTCGAATTATGGCCAACGCACAAGTTATCCTCAAAGAAAAAATCGAAGGCCTCGGCGCCGAAGCCGATGTGGTTAAAGTCCGCGCTGGCTACGCTCGCAACTACCTCGTCCCACAAGGCAAGGCCTACGAAGCGACAAAAGCAAACCTCCGCCATGTGGAAGCTCTGAAAACTGAAAGATCTCGCCGCGAAGCTGAAGAGCTTGAGGTTGCTCAGGGACTCGCTACGAAAATTGCCAAGCTTTCGCCGAAATTCACTCTTTCAACGGGTCAAGGTGGAAAAGCCTTCGGTTCGGTCACAAGCATCGATATTCACAAGGAACTCGAGTCTAAGGGCGTCGAGATCGACCGTCATTCGATTCAGCTTGATAAGCCGATCAAGAAGTCCGGTAAAACGGTAGTTGAGATCAAGCTCAACGCTCAAGTCAGTGCCCAACTCACCATTACCGTAGATGCAGGTGAGGTTGAGAAAGAGAAAGAAGAGGCCTGACCCTCCGAGATCCTAAGGTTTTTCAATAGACCGGCTCCAATTTGGGGTCGGTCTTTTTTGTGGCTTATTTCGCTCCTTTGATCGGGTCTTTGAAGCGGATTTTGGACCAGTCGGTTATTCCTATGGTCTCAAGATACTGGTTGCACGCTGGGTCCTCGCGTGGAGTGCCTAGATCTTTGTAGAGGTGCCAGATTGGTTTGGGTCCCAGGGGCTTCTGAGCATCATCGGGGAAGCGACGCAGACCGATACGCAATCCGCCTTCCTTTCGGTTATCAATCCAATTGTGATAGTGCCAAACTTTGATGGAACTCAGAGGCTCCATTTTTTTCCAAGCGTATGCCATTCCTGCGGCCTGATCGGTAAAACTCTTTGGTGAATAGTCTGGCGAGTTGAAGCCGTTCTCACTGAGGTGAACGGGTCTTACTTTTCCATGGTAAAGCATCTCTGGGCGTTTCATCCAAGCATCGAGAACTTCAAGATTGCGAGGGGTAATCTTTGGGGTGTCGAAAGTGAAATTGACGCCTTTGTCTTCCCAAGTACGCGGGTTCCGTAGGTTCGAAGGGTAGGGATGGTGGGCGAGGGCCCATGAGAAATCACCCTCGGCGGATGTGAATCGACTTAGAATTTCAAGCATCCTACGTGAACCGTAGAACTTCGGTGAGCCCGGTTTGGCCCAATGATGAGTGAGACTGATAAACACTCGGGCGTGGGGGTCATATTGGCGGATAATCAGATCTGTGAGACGCATTGACCGTTGGTAAAGATCCATGAAGGGTAGCGCGTCGATTATTCCGGCGTTGGTCCAAGTCCATCCTGCATCGACTTCGTTGTGGATGATCCAGTGGTGGACTCGACCGTTTGGGAATCCGGGGCGTGACCAACGCTCTGCGAGTAAATTGAGAATAGCTCCGTAGTTGGAGATACCCTTTTCTGAAACAACATCTGGCATTGCGTAGGTGCCTTCTGGGGCTGCACCAGGGTGGGCGATGGGGCTCGGAGCGCCACCGCGGGCGGGGTTGCGAATAAGGAGGATCAGCGAGACGACGGCATCGCTTTTGGCAGCTTTCCGGAATGTTTCGTCAAATCTCTGTAGGACGCGGCGGGATGCATGGTAGGTCTTGCCTTGCCATTCGAACGGCAGTGCATCTGGGCTGGAAGGATTCGCGATGACAGAATCGACGATGAGGTTGACGGTAACGGCTTCGATCCCCAGACGGTCGAGCTCGCCGGGCAAGCGAGCCGGGTTCCAGCCACCAAGGCCCTTTCTTCCTTTGATTACGGACTTTGGTAAGTCGGGGCTACGGCATGCCACTTTTGAGGCATAGCGTGCGTGTGAAAGGGGTTCCCATTTTCCGGGTGCTCCGCCTACCATGCGCCACCGCGAGACTAGGCGATCGTATGGGCGGTCCGAACGTGCACGAATCCTTGGAACCGTTGCACGGAAAGAACCGTCTTTTTCGGGGGAGATGGTAACGACTTCCTCGAAGCGGTTGGCGTCGTCGATGAGGCGATCCATGGGAATCTCCGCGAGGAAAAGCGGCGAGGTCGTTGCAGATGTGCGGCCTTGGATGACGATTTCTTTGGTTCCGACTTCTACAGATGAGATTTCGGCGGGAAAGGTTCGTGAGAGTTCTGCATCTAACGTGGCTGTGGCAACCGAGTGTTTTCCAGCTTTGGCTTCTTGAAATTCACCGGGTATTTCAGCGCGCCATTTTAGATTTTGGATACGAATTTCGTTTCCCTCTGTTAGATCGAATTTGAGGCTGAATTGGTTCCAGTTGGGGGGCATGCTTGAGACTTTTTGCCGGTAGGTTTTCCACGTTTCACTGTAGTCAGGTGCGGGCAGCTTAATATCGCGAGAAGGTGAACCTGACTGCGGAATTGCGCGGAGTGTGAGACTCTTTGGAGGCTTGATCGTGAAGGCCTCAAAGGTGATGACTTGCGGTTTTGCCCCAGTGGAAGACGAGGGCTCGACAATTAGGGCATCGCCCTTTCCGACTTTGATTTCGGAATTTACTTCTACCTTTTGGATTTTACCTCCGGCGGGAAGGATGAATAGTTTTATTTCCGCCTGGAGCAAGGCGGATGAGACAAGCCACGTGGCAAGCAGCAAAGAGATCTTAGATGGTTTCATTTTTTTGCAGGGGGACGGATTGCGTTTTTTCCTTTAGGGATACCGATTTTTTTTGGGTCGTATTTTGAAGGGTCAAATTTGGGGTTAGGCAGTGGTCGGATGGCTTTCGTATCGACTAGAAAGGCTTCGATTTTGGTATCGAGTTCTGTGACCTTTTCAGGATGGGTCTCTGCGAGGTTTTTGGCTTCTCCAAGATCTTCTTTTATATTGAAGAGTTGGTAATCGTGAGCACCTGCTTCACCGCCGTGAAAGATTCTTATCAGTTTCCAATCGCCGGAGCGCACGGCAATAGCGGGTGGCAGCCAGTCAGGAACAGGAGGGTTGTGGGGGAAATATTGAAAGACCGTATTGCGTTCGATTGGCTTACCTCTGAGTGCTGGTGAGATATCGATACCGTCGAAGATTTGGCTTGGTGCTGGTTTTATGCCGAGAGACTTGAGAACGGTGGGGTAGAAATCCTCGCTTTGGATGATGGCATTGCTACGGGTATCGGGGGTGGTTTTTTCCGGCCATACGATGACGCAAGGCACTCGCACTCCACCCTCATAGATGGTCGCTTTACCGCCTCTGAGTGGACGGTTGCTGGTGGGTCTTTCACGTTCGACCCAGTTGTAGCAATTGCCACCATTGTCTGATGTGAAGATGATGATGGTATTGTCGGTTAGTTTGAGGCGGTCGAGTGCGTCAATCAGGGTGCCGACGGCATCGTCCATGGTCTCGACCATCGCCGCGTAGGTCGGGCAGCGTTGCTCGTCCGAAGTATCAACTGAGGCTCTATATTTTTTTACTAGAGGTTTTTTTGCATCAAAAGGCGCGTGAACGCTGAACATCCAGTAGTTGAGGAAAAAGGGTTTTTCTTTGTGTTTCTCCATCCATGCGACTGCCTCCGAGGCCATACGGTCCTCGATATGCTCTTTTGGAGAGTTCGGTCTAAAGTCTCCATAGGCCCATGGCGCGACAAAACTGCCGCGCGGTCCGGGACCGTTGTAGTGAGGGATATCGACATCGAAGCCGTGCTCGAGCGGGGACCAAGGTTCTGGGCCGAGATGCCATTTCCCGAAGTGTCCGGTTGTGTATCCGCTTTTCTTCAAGGATTTCGCGATGGTTTGGAACCGAGTGTCGAGGCGAGATACCGAATTAGGTGTTGTTGACTTCCTGTTAGGAGGAGCGGTGGCTGTGGTTTGAGCTTTCAATACCTCCGTTGGTAAGTGTCCGTGTGGAGCTGTTAGGCCTGTGCGTGCTGGGCTTAATCCGGTTAGTATTGCGGCCCGTGTCGGCGAACAGAGAGGACTGGCAGAGTAGGCGTTGGTGAAAGTTATCCCGCGCTTGGCGAGCTTCGCGATGTTCGGGGTGCGATAGAAATTGGTGTGACCGTAGAGTGTTGTATCTGCCCAGCCAAGATCATCCGCCAAGATAAAGACGACATTCGGGGAGCGCTCGGCGGCACGAGACAAAAGACTGAACAATAGGACGGATATAAATGTGAAATAGGTTTTCATCGACGTATTGGTGCGTTCTTGGGCATGGCGGAGGGAATGTATTTTTTTCCTGACCCGCGATCACCTTGTGGTGAATAGTGAGGACTGTTCGCTGTGGATTTTGGGGTATAGGCTTTGCCGTTGTTTTGACCGTTCCACCATTTCTCCCACATGGCAGAGAGTCTCGCGACTTCGGCCTGATTGCTCTGGGAGATATCTTTTGTTTCCAAAGGGTCTGCAATGCTATCGTATAGCTCCCATTTACCACCATCGACGGCGACAAGTGTGTGGCGCGATGTTCGCACCGCGCGGTTGTCAGCGAATTGGAAAAACATTGGCTGATCACGTTGCCATGGGTCTCCTTGGAGCAGAGGAAGGAATGAGAAACCGTCTGAGTCAGAAGTTTTGATTCCGGCGGCATCGGAGAGGGTGGGAAGGAAATCGGTAAAATGGAGCGCCTCGTCTTGGATCTGGCCGGTATTTCGAATTCCTTTTGGCCAGTGGATGATCGCGCCGGTGGTTACTCCTCCAGCGTGCTGACTGATCTTGTAGAGGCGCCAAGGGGCGACTGTAGCGTAGGCCCAACCTGTTCCAGGCTGGTAGTTGGAGGCGTGTTCGCCTGGGAGCTTGCCTCTTTGGAGCATTGCCTTGTCGGCGACCGAGAAAGAGTCGCTGCCGTTATCGCTGAGAAATATGAAAATCGTATCTTTGGCTCGGCCGGTGCGTTCCAAGGAGTCGACTAGGCGGCCGGTTTCTCTATCGATGATTTCAACCATTGCGGCGTAGGTAGCCATGCGTAGGTCTTCGAGGTCTCGCTGTGCCGGAGTGATCTCGTCCCAATCTGGGAGATTGAGTGGAGGGGTGGGGAGAGGTGTGTTTTTTCCTATGATTCCCAGTTCGCGCTGACGGTTAGTTCTTTTATCTCGAAGGGCTTGCCAGCCCTCCGTGTAATTCCCTCGATGTCGCTTGATGTCTTCGGTTGGGGCTTGGAGGGGGTTGTGAGGCGCTTGGAAGGCGAGAAAAAGAAACAAGGGTTGTTCCGAGGGAGTTTGCTCAACAAAACGGATTGCTCGATCTGTAAAGGAACTAGAACTGTAGTAATTTGGTCCGAAATTTTTGAATGGCTTACGGTCGAGGTGGTAGTCGGGAGATCCACTAAAGTGGTCTGCAAAGCCACCAAGAAAACCGAAGAAGTGATCGAAACCATGGTCCATGGGATGTCCTTTAAGATGCCATTTTCCGATGAGTCCTGTGCGATACCCTGCGGCGTGTAGGATTTCTGGGAGAAGGTCGGTGCGTTCGAACTTTCGCTGTCCTTCTGGCCACCAGCGACCTGTCAGTAAAGAGGTCCGCGATGTTACGCACATTCCGGCGTTGTAGCAGCGAGTAAGGCGGAGACCGCGGTCCGCCAGTTTGTCTAGGTTCGGTGTGGAGATTTCTCCTCCAAAGCATCCTAGATCACTGAAACCCATATCGTCGGTCATGACCACCACGATATTTGGAGAGCTAGCCTGTGAATTTGCTGCAATGGATAGTAGCAAAGAGAGTGTGAGACTGATTGAAGAACTGGGCATCTTCCAGCTAGTCTACTGATCCGATAGCACCCGGCCAGTAGCGTCTTACGAATTCGGAGTTTGAGATGAACGGGAGGATTTCGGTATGGCCATCGGCAAAAAGAACGACTTGGTTCCGACCGTGAACAGTTTCATCTGTTCCGTCAGGGCCGCCACGGTCGTGGTAGGCGTGTCCACCTGAGCCACAATGGTTTGGGACGCCGTCGTCCGTGCCAGAGTGCCACTCGACGATGACTGCGGCACGGGCTGGATCGTCGACGATACTTAATGGTATTCCTACATTATAAGGGCGATTTTTCCAACCGCGGAAACTAGTTCCATTGGACCAATTGGTCGTCCAAGGGACAATGGCGTAGCTACGTTTGAAGTTGTTTGGATTTCGATCCTTGCGATCGGATGGGCATGCAAATACCTCCAAAAACGAGGCGAGTTCACTCCATTCCGAGCGGTTGAAGGCGCTGCCGCCCATCAGGTCTCTATCTTCCTCGAAACCGAGGTAAGGAATGATGGCACGGTCCCAAGTCATTCCAGTTTCGCGACCCGGTAGTCGTTGGTTCTCGCTGTTGTAGGATGCTAGTGCGAGGCTGATTTGTCGGAGGTTATTTGAGCAGGTGACAGTGGCTGCTTTGTCTTTTATTTTTCGACCCAGACCAAATACAAGGACCGCGAGAACGGCAATGATCGCGATGGTGATGAGGAGTTCAATCAAGGTGAAACCTCTGTAGTTAGGTGGTAGGTTTTTTTGGGTTTTCATTGATGAGTCTTTGGTTGATTCAGCGGGGTGATCCCTTCTGCTGCTGAGGAGTGGAGAATCCACGTCGTTTCATTTCTTTGGGAGACTCTTGGTAGTCATGAGTCGATGCGCGCCACTGAGTCATTTCTTTTTTCAAGCGGTCAATGACCGGCGCAAGTGCTGGTTTATCAGCTAAGTTGTTCGCGCACCATGGGTCGTTTTCGAGGTCATAGAGTTCTGTGTCTGGAAGTTTACCTTCAACGAGGTCCTTAAGAAGTTTGCGCTGTGGGCTCCCAGTAGCGGCGACGGTTGCATCGTAGGCTCGGTTGAACCATGGTTTTCCACCTTGAAATTGATCTGCGTTCAGGGCTTTTGCAGGCTGCGCGAGAGTTGCTCCTTCGACTTGCCGGAGGTTCCGGACGAAATAGTAGCGGCCGTCGCAGACAGCGCGGGCATCGTACCTTTCATGGCATGCAGTAAGGACCGTTTTGCGGTTTGTGGTTTTCTCTTTTCCGCTGAGAATGGGTAGAAGAGATTTGCCACCCATTGAAGCTGGAGTCTCGATTCCCGCGAAATCAAGGAAGGTTGGGGCGAGATCGAAATGACTCACAGGTTCGGAAATCCGGCGATTGCCCTCGACATTTGGCCCGTCGATTAGCAGCGGAACTTGGAGGCCATAGATGCTCTGTTTGAATCGGTGAAGGCCGATGCCATGATCACTGCTGAAGACGAGCAAGGTCTTGTCGGTAAGTCCGAGATCTGCGAGTGAGGACTGCACAGTCCCAAATAGAGAATCGACGACCTCGATGGAGCCATAATAGTCCGCCCAGTCCTGCCTGACTCCGGGGACATCTGGCATGCTGTTGGGGACCTCGATGGAGGCTGGGTCGACGTTGGTAACGCCACCATCGCCTAGGAGTCCACCTTTCGGATCCCAGACGCCATTTGCACGTGGGAGGGCGCGGAAAGGGAGGTGTGGGGAGCCGACGTTGAAACATAGAAACACTGGACGGTCGCCAGCGGCGCGGAAGGTGTTTTGAATGACTTTGGCTGCTGCGGCCGGAGTGCCGGGGTTTGGGTGGCCTTGGTGATAGGGGAATTTGCGGATGGGTTGGACGTGGCTCTTGGAGCTGATGGCGGTGTGCCAGCCAGCTTTGCGGAGGATTTCAATGAGTGTTGGAAGATCCTCATGGACGCCGCCCAGTCGTAGGTCTGACGGGTCACCTTTCAGTGGGAAATTGACCCCGTAGTTGCGTACGTTGCGGTAGGCGCTGTTCGTGTGGGGATAAGTTCCCGTGAAGAGCGCCATTTTACTCGGACTACAGACCGGTGAGAGGGCGAAGGCTTTTTCGAAGATCACTCCCGATTGGCCGAGTACGTCGATATTTGGTGTGTCCAACCCTTTGGTTCCAAGGCACCCAAGATCAGGGCCTTGGTCTTCCGTAAGGATGAAGACGATGTGGCGCTTTGATTGCGGAGGAGAAGAGTCTGAGCTGCCTGCTTCTTTTGTTTTGGATAGGCCTATCGTTGCTAGAGTTATCAGAATGGCGGTGATTATCTTCAAGACGATTTTTATTGGCTGGATTCCACATCGAGAGAAACCTGTGAGATTGTGATGCGAAATCCCAAGGTGTGATACATCTTATTTCCGCCGCGAGTCCGGCTCTGAGCGTCAGCGGCGACGACGTAGGAGTCCGAGGCAACCGATTGAGAGCAGCAGGGCAGTTGTTGGTTCAGGAACACCAATCAAACGGATTGCATCGACTTGGAAGTTGTCGTTGCCCGTACCGGTTGGATCGAAGAAGAGAAATCTTAGGTTTCCCGTTCCTCCTTGAACCCACGTCCGGCTACTATCAGTCGCGCTTAGATTTTCCCCTGAAAGATCAATCGAATAGGTGGTGATGGGATTTGCTCCGCTTTGAGTGTTGATATTTTGAGTGCCGACTAGTTGTGTGGCGTTACTCGTATCGCGGTAGCCGAATTCCCAATTCGTTCCAGCTGAGTTGGAAGCTCGTATATCGATTTCCACCGATTGTATGGTGTAAGATTGGCCTGCCGTAGCGAGTCCGAGGTCGAGATCGAAGCGGGTAGGGCCTCCAAATGTTGATGAGACATGTAGGTCGGTGTTGGTCGCTGCGGTTCCGGTTCCGTCGTAGACCCAAGACGAAGTGTTGTTGGACCCGCCGATCGAGCTGAATGTCGCCGATGATATCTTACTGTCTAGGACCGTGAATTGGGAGTTCGCTTGATTGAAAGAGCCAACCGAGCCAGAGCCAGAGAAATCAACTTCTAGCAGTGTGACTGCAGCGTTGAGAGGGAACGCGGGTAGAAGGCCGAGTAGGATTAAGTTTAGGGTTTTCATTCGGGCCTACCTAAAACCAATCTACGTCTATTGTCGTGACACATAAACGTGTGTCATGGGAATTGCCTCAGACCTTTTTTAAAAGGCGGTTCATTTCTCAGTCTCATTTGAGAAATCGAGCAGGCCGCGGCGAATGGCTGCGCTAACTGCGGCGGGAAGGCTGTGAACGTGGAGCTTGTCGAAGGCGCGGCGCAGGTATCCGGATACTGAGTGAGGGCTAATCTCGAGTTCATCACCGACTTGTTGTTTGGTGAGGCCACGGGCGACGAGTTGGAGGATTTGCCTTTCCCGGGGTGAGAGGGCTTCTTCTTCGGCGATGGGTTTGAGCTTTTGGAAGGTGGTGAGGACCATTCCGGCGATCTGTGGGTCAAGAGGAGTGCCTCCGGCAGCGACTTCATTGAGAGTCTGTAGAAGCCGGGCGGGCGATCCTGTTTTTAAGAGGTAGCCGTGGGCTCCTGCTTCGAGCGCGGCAAACACGGTGCTACGGTCGGTGAAGGCGGTGAGGATAATGACACGCGCTTCGGGTAGTTTTTCGCGTAGCATTCCGATCCCTTCGATTCCGCCAATACTGGGCAGACCTAGATCGAGCAGAATCAGGTTGGCTTTTATACCCATTTCGATTGCATGCATGGCATCCTCGATGTTGGAAAAGTCGCCCACACATTGGTAGTCGCCCGTGCTTTCGAGAGTCTTGCGAATGGTTTCGCGATAGACCGTATGATCTTCAATGAGAATGACCTTGTATTCCATTTTGTGAATTATCTGTGGTTTTGCGACGGAGCGGGCGCCGAACCGGGTGAGCGGGGTTTGAAGCGGAGAAGGACGGTGGTGCCTGAGCTTGAGGTTGATTGGATTTCAGTGACTCCTCCCAAACGTGAGGCACGTTGACGAAGGGCGCGCAGTGAGGACGGTAGACTTAGAAGTTCCGCCGGTATGCCACGGCCATTATCAGAGATGGTGACGACTAAATCAGCTTTATCTTGGGCGAGACGTATGATGACTTGGGTGGCCTGAGAGTGGCGGCGAATGTTGTGTAGGACTTCACGGAAGAACAGCACTAAGTTGCGACCGTCCTCATCGCCGAGGGTCCAATCGGGAAAGTCGGAACTCAAAGACCACTGCAAGTTGTTTATCGGGTCTAGGAGTATGGCAGCAGTTTCGCGTAGGTGGTCGATGGTGGCGATTCGGTATTCTTTGCGCGGGTGGAGTAGCCAGACGATATCGCGAACGGAACTAACTGTTTCGGCGGCGACGCGGTGGATTGTGTCGAGTTCTTCCTGATTGTCTTTGTTCTGGCAGGCCATGGTGCTGAGCATCTGAATACTGCCAAGGTTGCTACCCACGTCGTCATGCAGGTCTCCGGCGATTCGTTCGCGGATTTCACGGATGCGTTTGCGTTCGCGAGTCCGATAGCGAAAGGGGAGGATAGCAACAAGGGCGAGTGCTGAGAGGCCGAGTCCACCTGCGGTGAGTAGAGTATTGCGGCGCCAAGAATTTTCTAGTTGAGTCATACGACTGCGAGCTTCGTAGAGTTGGCTTTCCAAATTGAGACGAAGACCGAGTTCTTCGATCCATGCCCGCGAGGAAAGCAGTTCACCATCGGGTCCGTTGCCGTCGACAAGCGAGGAAGGAGCCCAGAACTGTTTAGCGTGCGCTGGGATAGAGGATTTGGCTTCTGGCACGGTGATTTTGGAATTTTGGCTTACGACCTCGTTCTTATGGAGGATTTGGATTTCGCTGAAAGCGAGAAAGGCTGGGTAGTGGGCGTGAGGTTTCCAGAGTTGGGTGGCTTCGAGATGGAGGTGGCGAGCGCGGATTTCTGGGAAGCGCATGTCTAGGGCGTTGTGGCCGACTTCTGGGGTGGGTGAAGTGGTTTGGTCGATCAGAATCGTGCGGGTTGTATCGGCTTCGGTCGAAGCGGTTAGACGAAAGTTCTCGGGAATTCCAAAACCGGGGAAATCGGCAATCGAGGGTCTGAGTGCAGGAAAGAGGCGGAGCCCGTTGACGGGTTGAATCCCACCAAGATCAAGTGAGATCGTAAGTGGGATATCGGTTTTTCGATGTGCATTGGAAATCCAACCGATAAACTCTGGATCGCCCGAAGCAAGAGGGCGTTCTGGTAGGCCGAGCGGTGTTTTACCATCGTTCAGTAGTGATTGGTTCCAAAAGGGAGGAGTGGGATCAGAATCAGGTCCTATAATCTCAACAGTGGAGTCTTGGGCGAGATTGCGAAGACCTGAGAAACAAAAAATTTCTGAGAGGGCGACAATGACAAGTTCAGCCTCACCCTTTCGAGAGGGGCGAGCGCGAGTGACGTTGACTTCGACACCGGTCGCTTCGACTGGGTTCGTAGGGCGAGCGAGAATTGGATGACCGTGAAAAGCGGGCTTTTGGCTCATTTCCCTATACTCGGCTATCTGGATGGTTTCTGAGTTGGGTAAGATAAGAGAGACGTCGAAATCCTCGGGAAAGCCATAATTGGAATCCAAGCCCAGTGAGTCAAATTTTCGAGCGGGAACCAGTGCGATCAGGTCTACGAGAGCTTTTTCTGGCCAACGCAGTCGAATGACAAGCTCGATCTGGCGTTCTTTGTCGGTCTGCTCGGGGTTGAAAACTCTGAGGAAGGGTCTCTTGTCTCCGAAATCTTCAGCTGGTATCGCTGCGATGGTTGTCAGAGTGGTTTCTATATTCTTGGTCTTTTCACTGAGGGCTTTCCATTCACTGGAAAAGCGAGCAGCCATCGAATTTTCTGCATGTCCTGCAATGGAGCTGAGGAAAGTGAGAGGAACGAGGAGGTGACGTATGCGGATCATGCTTGCAGCGGCGGCCGGAACAGCCGGTCCCCAACAAAGGTTACGGTCGTCATTGTGCACGATCCTAGAGAGTTTGAGATTGGGGTATCAAGTCAATTGCCTAGACCGGCTTCCAAATGGCCTTGCCGAAATTGAGTGGATTTTTTGGGGTCTGAAGAAATTGGCTACGCGATGTTAGACAGCGTTTCGGGCGGACGAAGCCATTTCGGCAATTCCATCCGCAAAACGGTCTAAACGAAGGTGCGTGCATACGAGTCTTGGAGTTTTTCGCAAAGGAGCTAGGATCTAGCCTAGTATGATTCCCGCAAGAAAGACGATGTATGAGGTGTCGACGAGCCTTCGTCAGTATCTTTATCGATTTGATCGGCTTCGGGAAATTCCTAATCTTTATCCAGACTTGCGCCGGTTCACTGCTGCGATTCCTTACGATGATCCGCAAGGTCGAGAGACACTGTGGCTCACGGTGACTTATCCGCCCGAGGTGAGTGATGAGTTACGCAAGGGGTTGAGTAGAATCTATAGTGAACTGAAAATCGGCGGTGATGCGTTGGAGCGAGAGCACGACCACCTAATTGTGGATCGGATTGATTTTGGAGACTTTGGAAATTCGAAACCCTTTCGAATTCGAGTGACCAATCTTTTCAATGATAACTCCGATTATTTCTATGTGAAGCAGGCGGATGCTTCGAGGATTTACGGTTTGGAGCTTGAGCATATTTTATCACCGAACCGGATCAATTATTTGGTGAGTGGTCAAACGTTGATCGAAGAGCATATTGCTGGGGTGCCTGGGGATGTATTCCTGAGAGAATATTTGAAAAACTCCGAGTTAAACCGAGTTCGTATCGCGAAGGAGTTCACAAAGTTCACTGAACGTTGTTTCATTCGTTTGTTAGGAGATATGAGGAGTGTGAACTACGTGGTTGATATCACGCCGGATTTTGAGGAAGTGCAGTATCGCGTCCGGCCTATTGATTTTGACCAACAGTCCTACGAAGGTAGCGGGAATATTTATTTGGCCTACAGGTTCAACTCGAATCGACCTATTACCCGAGTGGCATTCAAGGCGCTGAACCGGAAGACCATTGATCAATATGCCAACGAAGAGCACGCCCAAATGGCAAGGAGGGCGAAGGTTGAATCGCTGCGTTTGCGGGCACTACTGGGAATCATGAGAAAAGAACAAATTGCACCCGAAGCTCATGTGCGAAAACTTGCTCTTGATCTGGACCACATGCATGGCACGAATGACTTTAAAGATTGTACGTCAATGGGAGAACTGACGGCGAAGCACATTTCGTTGATGCTTGGGGTTTAAATGAGTTTCTAAAGGATTTCTTCTCGAACTCGTCGATGGGGAATGTTGTCGTATGAAATCGCTCTGCGGCTTCGTAGAGTGCTTTCAACCCCATCCAAACATGTATCGATTGAAATTTTTTCTCCTCGCTGCGGCCTTTTCTGTCGCAGCCCATGCTCAGAAAGCCGTTCCTCTTTTCGATGGGAAAAGTTTGGATGGATGGGCTTACAATCCAGCGATTTGGCGAGTCGAGAACGGTGTGGTGGTTGGTGGATCGAAGACCGAGAAGATTAAGAAAAATCACTTTGTTTCGACGGAGAGAAGTTTCAGTAATTTTGAACTGAATCTGAAGATTCGTTGCAGTGGAGATCCGAAGACTGGGCTGATCAACAGTGGGATACAAATTCGGAGTGTTCCATATGATGGGTATACTCATATGTCAGGGTATCAGGTGGATTGTGGAAATGGATGGTTCGGAAAAATCTATGACGAAGGTCGGCGGAACAAAGTGATCGCCGAGCCAGTGGATTCGGAAGCTGTAAAGAAGTCCGTCGATATCTTCGGATGGAACACTTATCGGATTCGGGCTGAGGGGCCGCGTATTCGCGTTTGGATCAATGATGTTTTGGTTACGGATTTTGAAGAGAGCAATCCGCATATCGCTCTGGATGGGAAGATCGGGATTCAAGTTCATAGCGGCGGGATCGCGATGGTTGAGTTCAAGGACATCTCCGTCACCGAACTGCCCCCCACGCCGAATGCTCCCACTTGGGAGTCTTTGGGTGGAGTAAAAGAGGCTGTGAAAAAGGCCAAGCCAGCGCCTCGTAAGAAGAAGCCTACCCAAGGAAACATTCCATCGCCGCCAAAAGGGAAAGGCCGGATCAGTTTTGATTTCGAATCTGGTGATCTCCAAGGTTGGTTTGTCGCTTCAGGATGGTTCGGTCACCCAGTTGCGAAAAATGAGCGTATTCGAAACGGGGGACGCCCGATGAATAAAGAGGGTGAGTTTTATCTTGGAACTCTTGAGGTGGAGGCTGGCGGAGCGGCTTCCGATGGACAGACGGGAGTTTTGGAATCACCGGTTTTTAAGCTAACGGGCCCAAAAATCAGTTTTGCCGTTTCCGGTGGAGATCATGAAAATACCTACGTTGGTCTTTACACGTTGGATGGCAAGGAGGTCAGGAAGGCGAAGGCGAACAATAGTGAGGTCTTTGGATTGCAAACATGGGATGTTGCTGAGTTTGTCGGCAAAGCGGTCTTTGTTAGATTGGTGGATCAGAATTCCGGATCGTGGGGACACATCGTGCTCGATGCCTTTTCTGCCGAAGGCGAAATACTTGAGAAGGAATCAAAGGCTAGGCTTGCACTTGCAAAGCCGGGGAAACCCAAAGCCAAACCGAAGAGGCGAGCGGGGAAGAAAACGCAATCGGTTCGCACTGAGGCATGGAGCCCAGAGAAGCAACTTGCAGGGTTCACCGTGCCGCCGGGATTTGTGGTCGAATTGGTGGCTTCAGAAGAGCATGGGGTGGTGAATCCTATTGATTTGGCATTCGATGCGAAAGGTCGTCTCTGGACCCAGACCGCGCGTATGTATCCACTGGATCCGATTGCAGGTATTAAGTGGGGCGCCTTGCTCAAGTTGATGGATGACGAGGAAAAGCAGAAGAATTATCCTGAGTTTCAGAGGATTCGAGATCTGTACCAGTTAAAGCGTAAGGGGAATGATCAGATTCTAATTTTGGATGATCTGAGCAAAGCGGTTGATGGGCCGTTGCATGTCTGGGCGGATGGTCTTTCGATCCCGCAGAGTATTCTGCCCTACAAAGACGGAGCATATGTTTGTCACGGTTCTGAGTTATTTCTACTGCGTGATGTGGACGGTGACGGGAAGTCGGATAAAATGGAGCCAGTTCTGACTGGGTTTGGTTTCACGGACACACATACGATGGCTCATTTGCTGATCCGTGGACCGGGGAGTTACATTCACTTTTCTCAAGGTGCATTGAACAAAGGAACCGTTACGGCGGTGGCTTCTGGGAAGCAGCACAGGATTGATGCCGCCTGCCAAGTTCGCTTCGGTCTGGACCATCAGGATTTTGAAGTGATCTCTTCAGGTCCGAATAACATGTGGGGTCTACAGCTTCGGGCGAACGGTGAATGGTATGGAACGGAGGCGAATGATCTCGGTTATTCCATCATGCCGTGGGAACACGGTGCTGCGACCAAAGGGGTGGCTCGTAAGCCGATACGTCCCTATCAACCGATGCTTCCAGTGCTGCATAAATTCCGAGTGGGAGGTACGGGAATTTCGGCGATGGAGTTTTCTGATGACTCGGCGGGTAGCTTCCCGGCGGAGGAGTGGAAAAACGTCGCACTGCTCGGGAACGCAATTACATCGACGATCAACGCCGTGCGTATTCACCGAAATCCGGATGGCACCGTCGAGGCGGAGCATCTCGAAGACTTTTTGCAATCCGAAGATGATTGGTTTCGCCCGGTCAACATGGAGTTCGGTCCAGATGGTTGTCTGTATGTGGCCGATTTCTACAATAAGATCGTATCGCACAACGAGGTCACTACGGAACATCCGGATCGCGATAAGACGCATGGACGCATCTGGCGTATTCGTCACGAGAGTCAACCAGCGCGTGAGATTCCAGACTTAACCCAAGCGAAGCCGAGAGATCTACTTGGTCATCTAAAGTCTTCAACCTTGTGGGAGAAACGATCTGCATGGCACCAGATTGCGGATCGTCAGTTGAGAGAGATAGCACCAGATTTAGTGCAACTCGCAGGTGACGAAAAAACTGACTCAGTTACTCGAATTCATGCTCTCTGGTGTCTTGAGGAATTGAGGCATTTTGACGCTTCATTGATGGATGCTCTATTGAAATCTGAAACAGACGACCTGCGCCGAGAGGCTGTGCGTGCTCTGGCATCGTTTGATTTGGAGTCTGCGGCAGTTGCTTCGCAATTGGGTTCTGCCCTTGAAGATGAAAACTGCATGGTGCGTTCGCAGGCAATTCGCACACTGGGTGATGTTAATGACGGCGATCCAGCTGTTCTTTCGCTTTTAATTTCGGCCTGTAAGCCGGCTCTGGCTGGTAACGCTCTTGGTGGTGCTTATGAACGTAATCTTGAGCGCTACCTTGCTCGCTTGGCACTCGAGAAAACTCCTGATGCGCTGCAATCTTATCTAGCGGTATCGATTGATAAGCACCAACCGGAGAATATTCTCTGGGCGATTCAGGTATTAGGTGGTGAAGCGAAGAAGCAGATCTTCGTAGCGATATGGGATGAGGCCTCAAAGGGTGACCTGGATTCCGAGACATTTGTTGCGATTTGTTCCATGCTCGATAGCCCGGAGATTGCAAATATTTTGAAGCCACTGTTCGAGAAAAAGGAAAATGCCAAACATCTCGTTTTGTTAGCTCTTACGAATCAGTCGAGGGTTCAATCGAAGGCCTTTATTCAAATTCTCACACCTTCGGTAAAGCATCTGCTCGCTGCTTCAAAAACATCGAAACTGGGGCTCAATGCTGTTTCGAAATTCCGCATTTTGGCTGTTTCCAAGGAGGTTGCTGCGCTCAAATTATTTGGCAGTGACGATCCAGTCTTACACGCATGGGTGTATGCGTTGGGAATCGATCCAAAGCGCAACAAGGATTTGCTCGCCAAAGTTGCCGGAGATCAGTCTACGCGTTTTGATATTCGGCTGGATGCACTTAAATTTTTTGCAGCGGCAGATTCCGTAGTTGCCTCGGATTTGGCGGTGAAGTTTCTCTCCGGCGTCGACTCGGCCAAACAGGGTGAAGTGGTAAAAGCTTTCTCAGATTCGAAGTCTGGATGTAGTCTTTTGATCAAACTTGTTTCAGTAGACGTGATTTCTGAAGAGGCCTTCGACCTTTCTTCTGCGGAGAATATGATCCGAATGTTTTCCTCAGATCCCACGGCGAAAGAGGTTCACTCAATCGCGGTTCGCCGAGCAGCAGATCAACGGAAAAAGGCTCAGGCTCGCATTCACGAGCTGATAAAATTTATCGGAAAAAACCCGGGAAATGTAGCGAAGGGCCAGGCGACTTTTGCCAGCTGTCTCGCGTGCCATCAAGTTGGATCAGAGGGGCAGAATATTGCTCCGGCGCTCGATGGATCGGGTCACCGAGATTTGGAGCACCTTCTGACTGCAATCGTCGATCCAGATGCGGCTGTTGAGAGTGGATATGGACTCTACAGGATCACGAAGTCAGATGGTTCAACTGTTGAAGGGTATTTGGATAAGGAAGAGGATCTTGGAAAAACAGTTGCGATGATGGGCGGTGCCAGAGTGTTTGTTGCGAACGAGGAAATTCTGAAGTCTGGATATGTCGGTAGACGTTCATTCATGCCTGCGGCTTTCGGCCAGTTACCGAGTGAGACAATGGCTGATCTGGTTGCCTACATACAGACGCTGAAAGAAGGTGAGCCTGAAAATTAGTAATCTGGAAGCTTTCTAAAACGGCCTAGGCTTTCGTTCGGCAATTTAGGAAACCGTCGCAAGAGCGACAACTTCTTCCTGTTTGGAGACGACGACACCACCTGGTTGCTCCAACGTGATCACGAATGCTTTTGGATTGCTGACAATGAGGGGGTTACGAATCGGTATCACGGCGGTTTTACTTCCACTGGGGATATCGAAAACGCCACCATCTACTGGCTTTTCATCACGGGCAGGATCGACGATCCATAGTTGGTATTGTTTCTTCGTTGGATCGTTAGCTGGTAGATTCGAAAGAGTCATATAGCCCTCCTGAAGCGAGTCGCTCCACACGACGTTTCCGGTAACTTTTGTGTAGTTGTCAGTCCCTGAGAATTCTGACTGAACCAGATCGTTGGCCTGGCCGAGCATTTGGTCTTTGGCGGTTTCGGGAGTCAACTCCGGTGGGTTTTTCGCGGTGGATGTGGAATTGTTTTTCCAAATCACTGGGCTCGCGACAAATAGCGCGGCAAAGACTGCAGCCGCGGCCCAAGCCAACCAGTCACGAGAGGCTAGATTTTTCCACGAAGAGAGTTGGACAATTTTTTGATCTCCCGTGGGGATGACGAATTCTTCCATGCCTACTTGGAGAGCCTCCGTCATGTGTTTCGGTAGCTCTACATCTCCCGCGTCGAGGAATTCAGCCTCGATCGCGGCGGCAACGAGTTCCATTGAGATGTCGACTTGGCGGCCCGGAGCTTTCGAAAGCTCTCGCCACTCTTTCACTTCATCGGCATCAAGATCGCCGAGAATACGTCCGGCCTCGAGTTCTTCGAGACGAGCGATTTTTTCTTGAGCATTCATGTTCAAGCGGGGGTCGAAAGTTCGGTGCCTTCTTGGCGGCGTAGGTGGTTTCTGACTTCGATCAATCCTCGTCTCAAGCGAGTTTTGACGGTTCCCAGTGGAAGATCAACCTTTTGCGAGATTTCAGGATGAGACATGCCTTGGTCGAAGTGCAGGGAGAAAATGAGTTGTGTTTCCTTCGGTAAAAGTTTCAGCGCCTTTCGCACATCTTCGCTTTCGAGCCGAACGCTGGCAGATGGCTCTGCGGATATTTCCGTGAGGGAATCAGTTTCCGGAAGCGGTTCGAATTGAGGTCGGCGACTTTCTTTTCGTGCAAAATCGATGGCTCGGCGTCTGGCTAGCATACCAATGAAGGTGCACTCAGTCGCGATGGAGGGGTCGTATTTTTTTGCCGACTTCCAAAGATCAGTGAAGGTCTCTTGCACCACGTCTTCAGCAGACGTCTGATTTTTTACGTAGCGTTTGGCAATCGTCCAAACGAGGCCACCGTATTTTGAGATGCAATGTTCCATAGAGCGTTCAATTCCCTCGGCGACGCCTTTTAGGATCCCGGTGTCAGTTTGTTTGTGGAGTCCTTCGGTCACGAGACCGCTAAAGAAGAATGGGGTTGGTCATAAGTCAAATCCCGCTGCCGGAAAACCGACAGCGGGATTAAAGATCATCTATTTAGATTCACGAATTACTTGGCTGGAGGAAGGATCACCGCGTCGATGACATGGATCACTCCGTTTGATGTTTCGATATCAGCTGTTGCGACGGTTGCGCTGCCATTGAGGGTCAGCTTGCCGTCTTTTACTGCAAGGGCGATGTCTTTTTTGTTCACTGCAGTTGCCTTGTCGAGAGTGACAGCAGTCTTGGCCATGACCTTGCCTGCAACGACGTGGTAGGTAAGAATATCGACAAGTTTGTCTTTGTTTTCTGGCTTAAGAAGAGTTTCGACAGTTCCCTCTGGGAGCTTGGCGAATGCTTCGTCAGTTGGAGCGAAGACGGTGAACGGGCCTTCACCTTTGAGAGTTTCAACAAGTCCAGCGGCTTTGAGGGCTGCTGCGAGTGTGTTGAACGATCCTGCGGCGACGGCGGTATCAACGATGTCTTTTTTCTTATCCTCTGCAACGGCAGGGCTGATTGCTGCGAAGAGTCCGAATGCGATGGTGGTAACTAGTAGTTTCATTTGTTTTGTTTGTTTAATTCAGTGCCCGTAATTGAGCTTCAATAGGGTCTTCGCCAGATTTTCTAAATCGGATTCAACTTTCTTCATTTTTTTTCAAATCTCTCATCACTTGAATCATTCGGATGAAGATGCATTGTTCATATGTGCAGGGGAACGAAGAACGGAAGATTATCCATATCGATATGGATTGCTTCTACGCCGCCGTTGAAGAGAGAGATCACCCAAGTTTGCGTGGCAAGCCTGTCGGCGTCGGCGGCAGTAGCCGGAGAGGGGTCCTAACAACGGCGAACTATGAGGCGAGGAAGTTCGGTTGTCGCTCGGCGATGCCGGTATTCATGGCTCTGGAGAAATGCCCAGAGCTTGTGATCGTTCCGACGCGTTTCGGGGTGTATAAGCGCGACAGCCGGAAGATACGGGAAATTTTTCGACAGTTCACGCGATTGGTCGAACCATTGTCGTTGGATGAAGCATTTCTAGATGTTTCTCACAATCCGGAGCCGGGAACGATTATCGCATCGCGCATCCGTCAGCAGATTCGTGAGGAAACGGGGTTGACCGCTTCGGCGGGGATCGCGCCAAACAAGTTGATCGCGAAGATCGCGAGTGACTGGCGCAAGCCAGACGGGCAGTTTACGGTTTCACCGGCTAAGGCGGAGGAATTCATGGAGGAATTGCCCTTGAGAAAGATTCCTGGGGTGGGTGGAAAGATGGCGGAGAAACTTCACGGTCTCGGCGTGGAAACCTGTGGCCAGTATCGTGCGTTGGACAAGTTTGAATGGGTACGGCGGATTGGTGGCTACGGAGCGGAACTTTGGGAGCGATGCTGGGGCCGCGATGACAGGCCGGTCAGTGTGGATAGCCCGAGAAAATCGTTGAGCATCGAGAATACGTTTTCGGAAAATATTTCAGGAATACCTTATTTGGAACGAGAGATGAAGGGGATGCTCGATGAGTTGGAGGAGAAACTCACGACGAAACATTCGGAGAGGCAGGTCAGGTCGCTGGTGGTGAAGCTGAAGTTTTCAGATTTCCGGCGAACGACGGCCGAGCGGGCGCATATCGAGATTGATCGTGATGTTTTCAAGGAATTGCTGGTCGAGGCGAACTCCCGTTCGGAAGGGAAGCCGTCGAGGCTTCTCGGGGTAGGGGTGCGTTTCAGCGACATGCTGGACGTGAAGCAACTGGAGCTATTCCAGTGAATGAAATTGAATTGGCATGAACCCAAGCCTTAAGCCAAAAAATCGATTGATCTTGAGGTTGCTGGCTTTTCCGGTGATTGGTTTCATCAATCCGATCCAACTAATCTCATTTTAGCCTTGATAGGGCACGGAATTTACTGAGAACTGCGGGCTCTTCTTGTTTGTCGCGCCTGTATGCAGGCGCTTGCCAATACAATATTCAGCCCCAAAAACATCGAAAAAATGAAATCGAGCCCGAATTTTAGTAAACTGATCCTTGGATGCGGCTCGCTGCTTGCTATCTCTTCAGCCCAAGCCGTAGACCTTTTCTGGGACGGAACTCCAGGAGCGCCAGACGGCACGAGTAACGGTGGTTCGGGCACTTGGAGCACCAGCGCCTCAAACTGGGATACTGGTGCGGCTTATCAAGCTTGGAATAATTCTAACAACGACACGGCGATCTTCGGGGGCACACCAGGACTTCCCTTCGTAGTCACCCTCGGTAGCAATATCAACCTCTCTGGAATAGAAATTGATTACGGTTCCAACGGTAATTCCGGAAGCTACACCTTCGAGGGAAACGGTAACACGATCACTTTAGGAAACAGTGGGGGAAAAAGGGGCTCGAACTCCCCAGGTCCCAATATTTATCTGGCGAATCGCGACACCACGGTGAACCTCAATGCAAATATCAACAACGATGGAAACTTGTTCACCCTTGCCGGTGAACGAACCAGTAACCAAAGGGTCTTTGTCAACGGAGTGATCAGTGGTAGTGGCGGGCTTTCCACTTTCCAATCCATCAATGCCACCCTCTCGGGAGCCAACACTTACACTGGTAAAACCACCATCGATGCAGATACCACTTCGGGCAGTACGCTTAACGTATTCTCGATCAACAGCGTCAGTGGAGGCACAGCGAGCAGTTCTCTCGGTGCCCCTACCACGATCGCTAACGGAACGATCCGGCTCGGCAACACCGGCAAGCAGGCGGGCGCAGCATTGAACTATCTTGGTTCAGGCGAAACGACCGACCGCGTGCTTGAGTTCGCAAGGAACGGCAACGGTGCGACTAAGACCATCAACAACAATGGCTCCGGCCTACTCAAGTTCACAAGCACTGCAATTGCGGTCGGCGGCAGTACTAATAACGACATCACTCTCGGAGGCTCCGGCGACGGGGAATTAGTTGGAGGACTGAATTTCGCCTTCCGCAACCTCACCAAGACTGGATCAGGCACTTGGACTCTTGGAGGTGGTATCGGTGCGACCGGAAATATTAACGTCAATGGAGGACAGCTCAATATTAGCGGAGCGAATGTCACCACGACGGTCAACGTTGGGAACAATTCAACTCTTGGCGGCACCGGCACGGTAGGCGGCAACGTCTCCATCAATAATGGTGGAACCCTCAGCCCGGGAAACAGCTCTGGCACGCTGACTTTCACCGGAAACCTGACTATTAACAATGGTGCCACCTACGAGTTTGAGGGTGGATTCCCCGTTGACGGGTATATTTCGAGCCAAAGTGACCTCGTGGAAGTGGGCGGTACTCTGACGCTAAACGACGACTGGACACTGGAATTGGGTTCCGGTTTCGAAGATGGTGGCTCGGTATTGCTCTTCACTTACGGGGCGCTTGCGCCTGGTGCTGATCTCGATCCGACCATTGACACATCAGGGCTTGGGTTTACGCCAAGCGGTAGTTTGACTTTGTTTGATGATGGAAACGGTTCCATCTTCCTGCTGGGCATCTCAGCGATTCCGGAGCCATCCACTGCGCTGCTTGGCATGCTGGGTGCACTGGTTCTGCTCCGCCGCCGCCGCTAGAATAATTTGATCTCGGTAAACCGCGGGAACGGAATTCCGTTCCCGCGGTTTTTTGTGCCCTCTAGGATGGGTCGAGTTGGTTGTCGATCAAAAGCGGCTTCACTAGTTTGCTCAATTTGGCAAGCTCACGCAGTGACTGATTGGATTGCTTTTCTAGAAATGGTTCGGAAACCTCAAGACTTACCTGAGGTGAAAGAAGGTTTTAAAATAACCCTTGCGGCCAAGGACTGGAGGATCAATCGAGAATGGTATCGGCGAGTGGGGGCAAACTGGCAGTGGACGGATCGAAGTAAACGAACTGAAGCAGAGTGGATCGAGTATGTGGATAACGAGAACCAAGAACTCTGGGTCGCAAGCTTTGAGGGAGAAGACTGTGGTTTTTTCGAGTTGTCCCGAGAGACCGAAGGAACACGACTCGCTCTGTTGGGGCTGGAACCAGATTATATCGGAAAAGGCCTTGGTTCGTCGCTTCTGTATGCGGCATTGGAGCAGGCATGGAAGGGAGATCCTTCACGAGTGTTCCTCGATACTTGTTCGCAAGATCATCCGAATGGGCTTCGAAATTATTTACGTCACGGGTTCCGTATCATCCGAACAGAATTTGCGGATCCAAGACGGTCATAGTTTGATTGTTTCCATTCAAAAAGATTCGGTTTACCGAGCAGGATGGCCTTCTCGGACCTAAACATTTCTACTTGCAGGTTTGTTTCTTCGAGGCGTTCATTCGTAACCGATTCTTCAAAATGAAAACTTCCTGCTATTTGATTCCAACTACCCTTTTATCGCTTGCTGCTGTGGCATTGACGTCCTGTTCGTCGATTAAGCCCGAAGTGACCACCTCGGCTGATATCAAAGAGGGTGTGCCAGGCGGAACATTCACGGAAACTAGTAAGATTGCCGCCACGGTAACTGCGATCGAACCTAGCACTCGAAAAGTGACGTTTGTTACCCGCGATGGCAAAGCGTTCTTCACCAACGCTGGCCCTGCGATCTTGAACTTCGACCAGATCCGTGTGGGTGATCAACTCAATGTCACGGTGACAGAGGAGATTGTGGTCCGGATGGCCAAGGAGGGCGAAAAAATTGAAGAGGAGTTTGTCTTCTCTGCCGATATTGCACCCATCGATAAGAAACCTGCATGGGTTATGTCCGACTCAAGCCGACTTGTTGCAGTGATTTCAGAAATTGATCTGAAAAGGCAGAAGGTGAAATTACGTTTTTCGAATGGCACCACAAAAAAATTCGATGTGCGCAAGGATTTGGACCTTACGAAACGCAGCATTGGTGAGAAGGTGCTGATTCAAGTCACAGAAGTAGAGGCGATTAAAATTGAGAAGCCTTGAGTGGCAAAAGAACAGGGCAGTCGGAAATCCGGATTGCTTTCGTGTGAGCTCAGATGATTTTTCGCGCGGACTGAGATTGTATTCATCTTGGTCGGATAAAGGCTTAGGATCGATATTTTTTGAAGAGTAACTCCTTGTTTGCCGGGCCATCCGCTGCGCTCCTCGATGCCTGATTCTGCTATTTCAACTTCGGGCCGGTGCCCGTCCCACCGAGTCGCCAGGGATGAAAGTCGCTTTCGAGTGAGACTGACTTCGATCCGTTTTGCCTCGGCTGATTTTGTCCGCCCAGTGCCCGATGCGGTTGACCCACGGTTGGCTGCTCCAGCTGACATGTGCCACCGACGGTCGGAGCCACCTGAAATTCGAATCCGCATCGCTGCAGACCAGCGAGACATCATCCGGGATTTTCATCCCGCTTTGTAACAGATGTTGCTGCACTGCGAAATAGAAGGGAGGTTCGCTGGTGATGATCGCCGTCGGCGGAGTGAAACGCATCATCGCATCGATGCAAACGCGCAGTCCTTCTGCCGTTTCATTCCAGACAGGCAGATTGAATTGGCTGGGCTCGATGCCGTGCGCCGAAAGCTCCTCAAGGAACGCACGCTCGGTGGCACCGGGAACGGGCAGGATGCGCGAGGGTCTTGCCAGAAGGACGATGCGTCGATGGCCCAGTTCGAACAGCTTTCTCGCCACCACCCTCGTGGCGGTCGGCTGATCGGGCCCGATGCCGGCAATGGGCAGGCCGCCTCGTCGACCGAAAAGCGCGAAGGTTGGAAATTTCTGACAGGCAAACCATTCGAGGATTTCACGGGATCCGGCATCGACGATCCACGCATCCGCTTTCTCGCGATTAACCAGACGGATCACCCGATCCAGATCGAAGCGAAGCTCGGTCAGGGATTTCTCTCCGAAAAACGCCCTGTGGCCCGATTCCAAAAGAACATGCTGGGCCTGGTAGAGGAATGCTTGTCTTTCGATGTCAGGATCGAACTCGAGGATCCCGATCCGCATCCTTGATTCCTCCGGATTTTTGGGCCCGACGATCAACCGTTTTTTTCTTCGGCCTTGGGAACGGAGCACTCCCTCCCGTTCGAGGAGCTTCAGCGCTCCCTCGGCCGTTTTCGCATTGATTCCGAGTTCCGCCGCCAGTTTTTCGCTGCCCGGCATCATGCCGACCCAGCGTCGCTCGAAGATTGCGTTTTTCAGAAATTTCGCCGTCTGTTCGGTGCCAGAGAGTAAGCGCAGGTGATCCATTCAAAGATGCTACCCCATAATAGGGTGTAGATGTCAAAATAGAAAACAGTCGACGTTCCAAAGTCGGAACGACCAGAATATCTGTACGAAGGAGAGAGGGCTATTCTCAGGCCGTTAACTTGAGCCGTCTCCCTTGAACACCAAACGAAAAAAATGAAAACTCCAAAAACTATTGCCACTGTTGTGCCAGTCTTGTCGATCGCTGCGGTCTTAACTGCTAGTTCCGCTTTCGCCGGCACTATAATCCAAGGTAGCAGTTCAATTTACACCGGTAACACCAGTGGGAACGCACTGATCGACCCCACTGCAATGATTGGTCCTCTTGGTGGTGGGCCAAATCAGAACTGGAACGTGATCGGGAGCAACTCTGCTTCCGGTCTCACTGATTCGACCGGTGCTGCCACCGGCGTAAACTTTGCCGTCACCTATGGATCGAGTCGGGGTCTGGGTGGTTCCATTCCTTTGGAAGTGACCCGGACTTTCTGGCAAAACTTTACGAAAGGCCAGAATTCAACGATCACATTTTCCGGGCTTACAGCGGGGGATCTTTATAACGTGGCGTTGGTGAGTGTGTCCAACTCCAGCGGTAGTACCGAAGATTCTATCGGCGAATTTTCCACGGCGAACAACACGACTTCACCGAGCTTGCAGGCGATCGACGGGTCCACGCGCAACGTGTCTACCTTCGTTCTGGGCCAAAACTATGTGCTCTTTGAAAACGTTGAGGTGGACGCTAGTGGTGAGATTCAGTTTCTCGCCGACGCTGCTGATATAGGTGAATTTGATACTAATGCTTATCGCCTACAACTAAACGCCTTCCAACTTGAAGCTGTTGTGCCAGTCATTCCAGAGCCCTCTTCGATCACTCTGCTCGGTCTTGGCGCGCTGGCCATGCTTCGCCGCCGTCGCTAAGGACCAAAACTTCTGAAATTAGTCAAACCGTAGGAAGGAAAGTTCCCTTCCTACGGTGTTTTTATGTGTGTCGGCAGGACATACTGACTTGGGGATTAAAGTCCCCTGCGGGCTCGGCAGAGAGAACCACTAGCAGAAAGCAAGATTAGCACCGCGAGGTGATGGCTGAAGGAAGCTGATAAGCAAACCATCGCCCTGATGAACAAGAACCACATGAGAGGCGACAGCATCGGATGAGAAGCCACAAATCTTCAAAGTCCAATTATCTGCACAGAAGGTGTCGGCTTATATGTGACAGGTATAAATACGGAGGTTAGAGAGCACTAACATTTTTGGGGAATGGAAGTGTAGCGGACATAGACGGAGTGCAAGATCCTAATAAAATCGTCAAATCTGTTGCTTTGTCAACGAAGCGGCTACTCGCATCAAAAGGTGTGGGGAAGAAGCAACAGAAGTAGAGGCGGTTAAAATTGAGAAGCCTTGAGTGGCAGATGAATCGATTTTCAATAGAAGATGGCAAGTTAGGTGCTGAAACAGCCCTACATCTGGGCTATGACGGAAATATTCCCACTATCTAGCGAAATATTTCTCCAAGAAATATACCAAACATAAGGAAATATATGTATATTTAGGAATTGACAATCCCTGTGACAATTCTACAAATCAAACCGATGAAAGAAAATCAGCTCTCTACCTTACTTGCAGTGTTGTTGACAACTGCCACCTCTTCAACTGCGGCTCTCGTCAGTGTCAGTAGCAATGCTGTCACGGGAGGTAACGCTGGAACTGTAAATTCGCAGATCATTCCAACTGCGCTTGAAGGACCACTTGGCGGATTGGGCACGACTTGGAATATTTTAGGCGGTTACTCGGGGAGCGGTTTGCTTGATTCTGCTGGAAACGGAACTTCCATAGGATTTTCGACGAACTACACCGAAAGACGAGGTGTTACCGGTACGATCGGCTTGGAGGCAGCAAGAACCTTTTATCAAGACTTTGGAAGAGGAAATGCAAGAAATGTCGGCTTTTCAGGGCTAACACCTGGTCAATGGTATAATGTTTCGCTTATAAGTGTTTCTAATAGTAGCGGTGGCACTGAAGCTTCGGTTGGTACTTTTTCAACGACCAATTTTACGTTCTCACCAAATAGTCAAACTATCGACGGACGTAACTCGAATGGAGGACGGAATGTATCTACATTTGTTCAAGGCCAGAACACGGTTTTTTTCAAGAATATCATTGCTGATAGTAGCGGCGAGATCAATTTCATAGCCGATGCAGCTGATGCTGGAGAGTTCGACGCAAACGCCTATCGCTTGCAACTCAACGGTGCGCAAATTCTGAGAATTCCAGAGCCAAGCTCATTCGGGCTTCTTGGTCTTAGCGTGATCGGGTTTACACTTCGCCGCAGAAGATAGTTTCTTCCTAAAAGTCTCTTCTAAAAGCCGCTCCAGAAATGGAGCGGCTTTTCTGTGCCATATCACATGGCGGAGATCAGAGAAGAGCTCAAATTTGGATGCATTCGCCCAGTTGGAGAACGGCCGATCCGCTAAATTATTGACCAATTGCTAAATTTATAAATGGGTCGTTCGGGCATTGATGCATCCGTAGAAGGTGCTTACCTTGGAGCATGGAGAAGAAGGTCGTTATTTACGGAGTCACTGGATTTGTGGGCGGGGGGCTTGCAGGAATGTTGGCAGCAAAGGGTTGGAAGGTGGTTGGAGTCAGTCGCAAGGGAGGTGGTAACGTTGAGGGTGTGAAGCAATGGACAACACCGAGTGCGGTGGATCTTTCAGGGGTGGATGCGGTGGTGAATCTGGCAGGCGATCCGATTGACCAAAGGTGGACGGAGGAGCGGAAGAAATCGTTTCACGGGAGTCGTGTGGGTGTGACGGATGAAATTGTTAGAAAAATATCCAGTTTGCCAGCAAGTGATCGACCCAAAGTGTTGGTGAACGCCTCGGCGGTTGGTTTCTATGGGGGACGAGGGGATGAATTTTTGGAAGAAGAGGCGGAGAGAGGAGAGGGTTATCTCGCAGACTTGTGTGCGGCATGGGAGGACTCGGCGGAGCAGGCGGAGTCGCATGGTGTTCGGGTGGTGCGGTTAAGGATCGGCGTCGTGCTAGGAGCGGGTGGGCAGGCGTTTGAGAAACTTAAAATGGTGTTTAAGTTAGGAATTGGTGGCCGGTTGGGTGATGGGCAGCAGTGGATGCCGTGGATTCATGTCGAAGACTTACGAAGATCGATTGTGTTTTGTCTTTCAAATACGGGCATCAGCGGAGCGGTCAATGGGACCGCGCCGAATCCAGAGCGCAATGCTGAGCTAACTAGAAAGATGGCGAAGGCAGTGAAACGTTGGGTGTTTTTGCCAGTTCCTGGGTTTGTATTAAAGTTGGTATTGGGTGGATTTGGAGGGGCGTTATTAGTCGGCCAGCGGGCGATTCCCAAGAAATTGCAGGACGGTGGTTTTGATTTTCATTTTGAGAAACTTGAGAATGCGCTTGAGGATTTGATCGATTGAGTTGATTTTTCTCTTTGCAAGGGCGCGGCGCTGGGATAAGCGTGTCGCCCGCTTATAACGGTGGTCGTAGCTCAGTTGGTAGAGCCCCAGATTGTGATTCTGGTTGTCGCGGGTTCGAGCCCCGTCGATCACCCCACCTTTTTCTTCGGTTCCGACGAGAGTCCGGGATCGAATAGAGGGGTGACCAACAGTCACATGCCCGATGCAATCTCTGGAGAGCCGGATTCAATATAAATTTCGTAACTCGCTTCTACTTGCCGAAGCGCTTACCCACCCGAGTCTGGCATACGAGTCGCAGAGGCCGCATTTCGACAATCAGCGTTTGGAGTTTCTCGGCGACGCGGTGCTTCAATTGATTGTGACTGAGGCCTTGTTCAATCTTTTTCCCGATGCGGCGGAAGGCCATTTGACCAAACTGCGTTCGAGGGTGGTCTCGCGTCGGGCTCTAGCGAGGTTTGCGATGATGATTCACCTTGGGGACTATGTGTTGCTCGGAAAGGGTGAGGAAGCAACTGGCGGAAGGCGCCGGCTTTCGACTTTGGCAGATGCATTTGAGTCATTGATTGGGGCGGTCTATCTTGATTCGGGACAGGAGGCGGCGAAGGAGATGGTTTTACGGCTCTTTGAGACAGAAATCAGCGCGATGGTGGACAGCCCGGAGGAAAGAAATCCGAAAGGCGAACTGCAGGAATGTTTGCAGGCGATTCACCCTGAGGCGCCGATTTATAAGATTGTCAGTGAGAGCGGACCTGACCACAGGCGGGTCTTTCAGGCCGAGGTGGTTTGGCAAGACAGGCTCTTGGCTGCTGGGAAAGGAAAGAGCAAAAAGGAGGCTGAAGCACGAGCTGCGGCTGAGGCTCTAAGAAATCAAAGCTGGGAAAGCTGAGTTTAGGGTTGCGGAGAGGCCCAGTGTAGGTTTGTTTTTCTCCGCTGTCAGGGGCCATGGAGCTGTGGCGAGCGAACCCCGCCAGGCCTTAATCGGAGCAACGGTAGTTTGTCCACAATTGCCGTGGTTCCCTGGCAGCACTTTTTTTTGGGAAAACCGTCTAGCTCCATTGCTGTTGGCCGCGCTGCTTATTTCTATTTGGCAAAATCTCTGGTGGGGATATTGTGCCTGCCCCAGAGGATACTTCCTAAGAATATCCCATTTTACCTTCCTTCATCGATGAAAGAAAAACGAATCCTTCGATCCTCCTCACTGTTATTTCTATCTCTGCTCTGCCAAGCCTCAGCCGATTTTCAAACTTTCGAAGGAGATGGTTTTGGTACTTGGCAGGCGACTGGAAAGGCGTTCGGTCTTTCGCCGGTCCACGGGAAGCTCGATGGAATGGACGATGCCTTCAGCAACTTTTCCAATGATGCTTTTGCGGCTTCTGTATACGGGGGGAACAAGGCGATTGGGACCCTGACTTCGCCAGAATTCACGATTGAGAAAAGCTACATCGTTTTCGGAATTGCGGGTGGTGATCAGGTGGGGAAAACCTCTGTTCAATTGTTGGTAGGCGGCGAGGTTGTTCGGGAATCAACTGGATCGAATTCCATGGCTTTCAAGAAGCAGGTCTGGAACGTAAACGACTTCAAAGGCAAAGAGGCGGTGATCCGTGCCGTGGATGAGGCGAAGGGTGAATGGGGTTTCATCGCACTCGACCACGTGATGCTGACCGACTGGTCGAACCCGAAACTCCCGAGTTCAACGAAAGACGGTAAACCCTACGCTGAGGGCCTCGTGGCCACTCAAGTTCTTCCGGGAGCAACGATTCCTGCAGGCAGCACTCTGAAAATTGAGGCAACCTTCGATGAACAAAGGGTCACGTCTCCGACTGCTCTGACGTTTGACGAAAAGGGGAATATCTATATTTCAGAAACGCATCGGTTTCGGCATGGAATTGAGGATGACCGGAACCATCTCTATTGGTATCTTGACGATTTGCAGGCGCAGAAAACGGAGGACCGAAGGCAGTTGCACAAAAAGTGGGAGAGCAAGCTTTCTGAGGAATACATGACAGAGGTTTCGGAAGTGATCCGGCGTTTGTCTGATACGAACGGAGATGGAAATCTCGACGGGTCGACGGTTTTTGCTGATGGATTCAACGACGTGCTGGATGGCACTGCGGCGGGTGTGTTTTTCTATGATGGATGTCTGTATTTCGCCTGTATTCCGAAAATCTACAAGCTGCGTGATACAGATGGAGATGGAAGCGCGGATGAGCAGAAGGTAGTTGAAGAAGGTTTTGGTGTGCGTATTTCCCTTTCTGGTCACGATCTCAATGGGTTCACCCTCGGTCCGGATGGAATGATTTATGGAACGATAGGAGACCGTGGGTTTTCGATTCTAACCCAAGCAGGGAAGGAGCTTCACTATCCCAATGAAGGAGCGGTCTTTCGTTTCGAGCCAGACGGTAGTGGCTTTGAATTGATGCATACGGGGCTTCGGAATCCAAAAGAGATCGCCTTCGACGAATTTGGGAATGCCTTCACGGTGGACAATAATTCGGACCAAGGTGATGCCGCACGTGTCGTCTACTTGGTCGAAGGGGGTGATTCTGGTTGGCAAATGGAGCATCAGGCAATGCATACGTTTCATCGTCAGATCGGCTTGGAAAAAAGACCTCCGAGCCGATGGATGAACGAGCGCATGTGGGATATGGAGAATGACGTTCAGCCTGCTTACATTCTACCTCCCTCTGCTCATCTCTCTTCGGGGCCATCTGGTTTGACGTATCATCCAGGTGCTGGTTTCCTCGAGAGTGAGAAAGGCCGGTTCTTGATTTGTGACTACAAAGGAGGTGCTGCCGTTTCAGGTATCTGGTCATTCGCGATGGAGCCAGATGGCGCGGGGATGGCCATGAGTGATGCGCGGAAGTTTCACTGGGGCATTGCGGCTACCGATGTGGAATACTCGTTCGATGGCAGAGTGTACGTAACGGATTTCGTGACTGGCTGGGAATCGCATGAAGCTGGTCGTCTGGTTTCTCTTGATGCCGGAGAAAACCTTTATTTGCCAGAAGAGACGGAAGAGGCAGCCAAGGTGATTGCTGAGGGATTTGACCAAAGAAGCTCAACGGAACTTGGTAAACTACTTGCTCATGCCGACTCGCGGGTGCGGATCAGAGCGCAGGTTGCTTTGACGCGTAAAAAAGATGCGGTGCAGATTTTTGAGCAGGCGACTCAGTCTGATGAGCTATTGAAGCGAGTTCATGGAGTTTGGGGTCTGGGAATCGTCGCGAGGCGTGGATTTACCGCAAGGCCTGCTGAGCTTTCAGAATTCGTCACTGCCGATGGAGCGAAGGAGGCAGCAACCAAGATCCTGAATTCTCTTTTAAATGACGAAGATGCGGAGATACAGGTTCAGGCGCTGCGTGCGATTTCGCGGATTTCGGTCACGGCTGATTCGCTCAATTTGGCGAAGTTTCTGAAAGATGATTCGATGCGTGTTCGCTTTGAAGCTGGCATTGCGATTGGTAAGCTGAAATTAGAGTCAGAATTTCAGGCGGTATTGGATTTCCTTGAAGAGAATGACAATAAGGATGTTTATCTCCGCCATGCTGGAATTTATGCGCTAGAGCACATCACGAGTGATCCGGCCAAGCTGGGAGCCCTGACAAAGTCGGATCATCCCGAAGTGAGGTTGGCGGCTGTGGTTGCGCTGCGGCGTTTGGGAAGCGGGGAAGTTGCGCGTTTTATTACGGATCGTGATCCTAAGGTGCAGGATGAGGCGATTCGTGCGGTGGGTGACTTGAATATGGTTCCCATGCGGCCTCTCGTTGCGGCTTTGTTAGATGATCTAGGAGATCGCGAATGGACACCATTCATGCTTCGCCGACTCATAACAAATGCTTATCGGTCGGGAGGGATCGAGAACGCAGAACGGTTGCTGCAGGTGGCGGAAAATCGAGAGTTGCCTGAGCAGGTAAGGACCGAAGCTCTGCGTCTCATTTCCGAATGGGTGAAGCCACATCCGGTCAATTCACTGACGGCTCATTGGAGCCCGCTTGAAGAGAGAAGGATGGATTCCTTCAAGCCAGCTCTCGTAACTGCTCTCCTTGGTTTGCTGAAGAACGATGGATTTATTGTAACAGCCACGTTGGGATTGGTTGATCAATACGGTTTGGATGTTTCCGCTCAAGATCCAAAGATGCTTTTGAGTCTTATCATGAATAAGAAGATGCCGGATGAAGCGAGATCCAGAGCGATCTTGCTGCATGTGAAACGCAACGAGCCTGGACTGACTGAGCTTCTAGTTGAGTTGTCTAAAGATTCTTCGGATCAAGTTGCACTGACGGCACTGAGAGCGTTTGCCGAAATCGATCCAGAAACAGCACTGAGTTCTCTTCGCCAAGCAGTGCTCTCTGAGAGCGACGAGCGAACTCAGGAAGCATGGTCAATCGTGGCCAAGATGAAGGGAGCGGAACCTGCAGATTTGATTGCTAGCCATCTTGGGAAATTAAAAGAGAACGATGGAGTTTCTTCGAGTGCCATTGAGCTCCTAGCAGCAGCGAAAGAAAGAAAAGAAGCGCAGGTTAAAGAAGCTTTGAAGGCTTTCGAGGATCACGTGTCATCTTTGGAGAAACCCTCTGCGAAGTTCAATATTGCTTTGAAGGGTGGTGATGTGAACGCAGGCCGTGCGCTCTTCCGATCCCATCCAGCCGGGCAGTGCATGCGCTGTCACAAGTTTCAGCCACGCGAGGGGTCAGCGGGCGGTGAGGCAGGTCCAAATCTTGCTGGAATTGGTCAGCGGCACGACCTTGAGTATTTGCTCGAGTCACTGGTCGACCCAGGAGCCACCGTGGCTGCGGGATACGGTCTTACTTCAATAAAACTAAAAAACGGGGCAAGTCTTGGGGGGAATCTGATCGAAGAAATACCTGATACTCTGACCGTATCCACACCCGATAAGACCTTCAAAGTGAAGCGTTCAGATATCGAGTCTTTCACTCCACCAGTTTCTGCGATGCCTCCAATGGGTCAGATGTTGAAGCCAAACGAGCTTCGAGATCTTGTCGCCTGGCTTGATAGCCTCAAAAAATCACCACCGAAAAAAGAGTCATTGAAAGCCGAAATGCTTGATCCTGATTCCCTATTGAATACCAATTAACAAAATCACCCTTTGCAAACATGATGAACATTTTTCTAGCAATCGAGAGTGCCGAAGGCACGGAACAAAAATCTGGAGCAGACTTGGCTAAGATCGGCCAGCAACAATACATGGTCTGTGGCGCATGCCATGGTCAGCAAGGAGAGGGGACTGCAGCCGGGCCGCCGCTTGCGGGTTCCGAATGGGTTAACGGTCCTGCGGAAAATTTGATCAACATTCAACTCCGAGGGCTCACTGGACCGATCATGGTAAAGGGGCAGGAATACAATTTTCCCGCAGGCATGCAGCCGATGGCTTACCAGACAGACGAGCAGATTGCGGGTGTTCTGACCTATGTGCGCAGCAATTTTGGAAACGACGCCCCTCCAGTCGCCCCCGCAGAAGTCGAGGCATTGCGTGGTGAGGTTGGCAAGCCTCAACTGACAGCGGATCAATTGATTCCGGTCGAAGTTCCCGCTACGACCGAAGTCGTTGATGGAGAAGCTCCACCTGTCTCAAATAAATACGAAGATATCGGAGATGCCGCTGGCTTACCATGGGGCATGTTCGGCCTCGTAATCGTCTACTCGCTGGTCTGCGTTGTGGGCGTGTTCAAAAAGTAGGCTTTTCCAGAGAACGATCTACCGGATGAGATCTTCCTCATAGATCATTTTGAATCCGCTACGATTGAGAACTGAGGTCGCGAAATCATAGTCTTCCACATGCATGGCTAGGAGAGCTTGTCCTTCAGGCCCGGGTAGCATGGCGTAGGCGAAATCGACATTGGTTTCGGCGGTCATCAAGATATCCAAGCATTGGAGAAGGCTGGGTCCAGATTCTCTTAAGCCGACAACCACGAGCTCACAAAGGGTGTGTGGAATTCCTTTTTCACACATGATGGATTCTGCGGCATCCGTATCCGTTAGGATGAGCCTTGCTACCGTGGCATCTCTGGAATCTTGGACGCTGAGCCCAATAACTTCGATGGACGAACTTCGTAGGAGTTTCAATAATGACGCCAAGGCTCCCACCCGATTAGGGAGCATGATAGAAAATTGCCTGACAGGTGTGCCACTACCGGCAATGGTATCGGTTTCTGGATTGAGTTCTTCGTCCATGACTGAGTGGTAAGCGTTTAGCCCCGCGGTCCGCGAAGGCGAATCGTCCTGACTTCGCCGCTGATGGCATCTTCGATGATGAGTTGATTTGGGCGAACGTCGTTTACAATGAATTCACGCCCGTCCTCTGATGAAAATTTCTGTCCTTGTTTTGCGATATACCTTTGGCCAGTGGCAGCGTCTTCAACAAGTGCGACAGGATCATGACTGGATGCGGGGCGACCCGTTACCCACTCGCGGCGTTGCCCACTATCTTGGTCTTCAACAACCACAACGCCCACCTCGACTGGCTCACCATTGTTGAGTTTTCCGGTCTCCATGCGCGTCGCTACTTTGATGACGACGAGCCTGGAATTTGGAATCGATTCTCCCTCCTCGATTTGAATCTCGGTGGGTTCTTCACCGGCTAGGCGAAGAGATGCGGCGCTGCCTAATACCTTTTTGAACTCGACTGGAAGCTCTCGCTGGTGATAGCGGCGCATGACGAGAGGTATTTCCTCTGTCTGCTGGGTTTCTTGTGGAGAAATCGCCGTGCTTTGGACTTTCAGTGCGGGTGAAACACGAGCTCCTTCAAGATTTTTCACAGGTTCCAATGCGGCTACTTGCGTCTGAGTCTGTATGGTCGTTGCCGGGGCGGCAGGATCACCACTTTCATCGGCCACAGCTAGAGCTCCTGAGTTATCGCCTCCTAATACATCTGTATTTGTTTCGCCTTCGGCAACACTTGTTGAGTCTCCTTGGTCCGAATCATTCTGCGCCAGAGCAGTTACCTGCCCACCAGCCTGCGGATCATCTGGAAGATACTCTTCAAGATACTCGTCCATCGCCTCAGCGATTTCTTCTTCGGATTCCAGAGCGAGAGCCTGTCCACCGAAGCCTTTTTCAATCATCGTGGCAATTTCGTTATGGCCTGCACCGACCGCGAGACTTTGGGCGGTATCTCCGTTTTCAGTGCTAGCGAAGCGACTTGCTCCGATGTCCATGAGCATGGTGACCGCTTCGTGATGTCCGTTTTCCGCTGCTAACATAAGCGGCGTCCGTCCATCTTCCATTCTGGAGTATACCGAACCGCCGTAGTTGGTGAGTGTATCGATGACTTCAGCATGACCTACCAACGAAGCAAGTAGGACGGCAGAATCTAGGTCTTCGCCGTGATACGTTGCCAATTCCTCAACAACTTTCGGTCGGTTGTTGGTAACCGCTAGCATGAGTGCCATGAACCCCTCCTTGTTCTTAATCTTAGGATCCGCTCCTTGGCGTAGCAGCCATTTCACCATTTCTGGACGGTCTGCCAAAGTGGCTGCCATGAGTGAGGTTTCGCCCTTGGTATTGGTCAGATCGATAGAAAACCCGCGGTTTAGCAGGTATTCGGCGGCGTCTCTATTTCCTGATTCTGCCGCGATGTGGAGACCTGAGTTTCCATCAGCATCGACCGTTTTTTCATCAAAGCCGCCCGAGATCAGGGTTTTCATCACAGGCACATCATTTGCTCGAATAACATCGAACCAACCTTCGGCTGTCATTGTGTATCCAGCTTCCTGAATTTGCTTCGCCACCGTTTCTGACTTTTTTCTGCAGGAGCTTGTGCATAAGGCGATCAGGCACAGCAGAGATATTTTTGCAAAGTTCATACACGTAGAATAGTAAAGAAAGATTAACTATTCAATCTCGAAAATAGATTCAGATTCTTTTGTTACACAAAGATCAGTTTTTGTGGCGTTATACAGAGACAAAGAGAATTTTATCGTAGTTTTTCGAATCCATGGAGGCTTTCAACGAATCCGCACAGCAAAAAACGCCAGCATCAAATGCGTGGCGTGAGTGGCTTGATACACATGCCCCTCGTTTGTTCCTATTTGCGAGAAATCAAACGAGATCTCATGAGGATGCGCAGGACGTCTTACAGGATGCCATTGTGAAGCTGGTCGCAAAAGTCAAAGCAGGGGAGTTTGTCGGTGGTCAAGATGCTTGGCAGCCGTATCTTTATACGACGATCCGGAGGCTTTCCATTGACCTTTCTAGGAAAAATGACCGCAGGAAGCGCCGTGAGGATCACGTTACGGCTGACCGTGAAGCCGCTCAATTCGAAGCGTTTCATCCTTGGTTTGATTCCGAAGGGGGCGATGAAGAAGTCCGAGGCCAGTTGGAAAACGCTTTGAAAGCTCTGCCGAATAAGTTCTCAGAAGTAGTCGTGATGAAGGTCTGGGGCGAGCGAACTTTCGCCCAAATTGGTGAAAGTCTTGGAATTTCTCAAAACACAGCTGCTTCCAGATACCGATATGGGCTTGAAGCTCTGAAGAAAGAACTTGGCTCTGCTCGCCGCCGCGGAGACATCACCATCTAATTTTACCAAATCCGTTCATTTTCGAAATATCCCAATTTTTATGGCAAAACCTCCATCCATCACAGAACAACAACTCTCCCGACTTCGTCCAAATCGGCTCGATGAGGATTTTTTCGAACGCCTCTCCGCTTGCGCTGAAGGGACTTTTTCAGAAATAACTGATGATGAGAAAGCGTTCGAAGAGTTGTTACGTGATTGCTCGCCCAAAGCCGTTTCTGCTCAGTTGAATTCCAACTTATTGGCGGCGATTGGGGATGCGCCCTTCTCAGTCGATGAAAAAATCGTTTTGTTCAATCGTGGAGAAGCGGAGTCGAGTCAGAAAGCAGCACCGAAACGTTTTAAGCTGTTTAGGAATAACTATGCCGCCGCAGCTGCAGTTGCCTTACTGGGAGGAATGGCGGCATTGATGATCCCAACGGGAACTCAAGGCGGCAAAAACATCACCGAAAGGTCAAGTGAAGGCTCAGCAATACCGTCGCCTGTTGCGACCAAGTTCGTACCAGCAAGTTTCAATCGGAACCTAAGTGACACCCAAGATGAGGGTGTCATCTGGCGTGGAAAAAATATTCCGCATCGAGTCCTTCGCCTCACCTACACGGATCGCTTCACATTGGAAGATAAAGAAGGAAGCGTGGTGGAAGTCGAGCAACCAAGTGACGAGTTTGTGATTATTCCTGAGAAAATGGATTGACCATTCAGACAGAATTCGAATGTTACTACGCTTCTAGTATTTGAATATGATGAAATTAAAAATTGGAAATATCAGCCGTTGTGCGGGGGTGTTTGTAATTGCCTCCGCTCCGTTTGTTTATGCAATCGATCCTCCGCCAGATGATACGCCGCCTCCCGCCGCGATCAAAAATCAGGATCCTGCAAATCAGAAAAAGAATTTAGGTCAGGCACCAATTCCCTTCGCTGGTTTGGCGACGGCTACGCTTCCCGAAATGGTTGCAGACCACCTTGATGTTGAAGCGGGAAATGGTGTCATTGTTCGCACGCTTTACTCCGAAGGTCCTGCTGAGAAGGCTGGTATCGCCGTCAACGATGTCATTCTTCGAATTGATCATACTGCGGTCGGAAACCCAGAGGCAGTTAGTTCGTTGATTCGTGATCACAAGGTCGGTGACGTTCTGACGTTTGATTTGATCCACAAAGGAAAAGCTAAAGAAATCAAAGTGACTCTTGGGAATCGTCCTGCTGATTTAATGGCTCAAATCGGTCAGGAGCCTCTCTTGGATGGAATTCCTGACCAGCATCGCGAACGCCTGCGCGGTCTTCTTGATCAAAATTTACAGGGTTTCGGGCGCATGCCGAATTTTGAAGAATTGATGCCAGATAGGCAGGTCCAAGACGCAATGCGCAAGATGCGCGAACAGATGGGGGAAGCGATGAAGATGGGGCAACTTGAGAAAAAAGAACAAGGAAACGGTATTCGATTTGAGCACCGCTCGAAAATCCGGATGATGGACGAAGACGGTTCGATCGAAATTACATCGAACGGGAAAAATACTGAGGTGGTGGTTCGTGACAAAGCCAACCAGATTGTTTGGGAAGGTCCTTGGGATACCGATCAAGACAAGGCGGCAGCTCCGGATGATATTCGTGCCCGTCTCGACAAGGTCAACATGGGAGCAGCTAAGGGTTTGAAGTTTCGACTTGGGTGGCCAAAGGCAGCTCCTGGGGAAATTGAAAACTAGCAAATTTTCGGGGAAGCAATAAAAACATCCGCCCTCGGTGCTGGCCGGGGCGGATGTGTTGTTTAATGGTTGCCCTATCGATGATTAGTCACCGAGTTCCTTATTGATTTTCCGTTCGATTTCGAGGGCGTCTTCAATGAGTTTTTCACGAACTTTTAGAGTGATACTTTTCGATTTGGCGCGCTCGACGTCATTGGCGAGCCGATCAATTGCGCGACGGATCGAAGATGCTTCTCCAGTGCTAAGTCGACCAGATCGTTCACCAAATTCCACTCGTTCTTCGAAGCGATGAAGGGCCCGATTGACAAATGGGGTGCGTTGGTTGCCCTTGTCTGCCGCACTTAGCGTTATGTTGATTGCGTCGTTGATATCATTCAGTGAATCGCGGATGTCGGCTTTTTGATCAGACGTCAAGCTGCCATCTGTTGCATTGGCAGCAACGGTGATTTCCGTGTGTTTCTCCTTGAAGGTATCTGCCTCAACTTTGCTGAGTGAGCCCAACATACTCAGGCGCACAATGCGTTTGAAGGTGTGGCGATGATAAGCAATCACCGATTCGGGTCGCTTGTCGCTAGCTTCAGGATCTCGTGCGAGAGCTTTCAGTGAATGCGTATCACGGCGATCGAGCAGAGCTTCTTCTTCCATTGCGATGCGTTCAGCTCTTTTTTCTGTATCAACCCTTTTGTTAGGTCCTTTCGATCTGAAACGCTCCGCATGCAGCGAAGTTGTTAGAATGGAAGTGGCGATGGTTAGGAATAGGATTCGTTTCATAGTCTTTTTGGTTGTCAGCTATGAAACCCTGCCACTCTAAAAAAGTTTCGAAGAAAACTCCTAAGCCATCTAATAAGGCGGGAAGATTTTTACTTTTGAAGCTGTTACGAGTTCTGATTTTGAATTCTCCAAACAAGAAGATAGATTCGTTTGGCTAACCGTATGTTCTTGGTTTTATCTTCTAAGAGGCACGGTATCTTACTCAAAAAAATGCCGATCGAGTGAGTGGATCTGGATAGTTTCGAGGACTTTGCTGCCGGTAGTCTTCGGTCTGTCGAATTTAGCAATGGCATTGGCGTTTTTCGTTGCCGTAGCTCCAAGTCTTGTTTTTGGGCATCCTTGAGCGAGGCTAAATGCTGGATATCAAAACTCGCTAGGGGGTATGATTTTTACGAATTTGATTTCAAATCATGCAATGAACTGCTGGATCGCGCCGGTTTGTTTGAGGCGGTTGCGCTGCATGGTGAGGTCGAGGTCGCCGTAGTGCTCGATGGGGTTTCCGTAGGCGTTGAGCAGGGTGGTGAACCAGTTGCTTTGGGTCATGTGTCCCTCGGTGCCGTGGAATGGGAGACGGATGTACCGGCCGGCGATGTCGAGCTTCGAGTTCTTGCCGGTCATGACGACCATGGGCGCCTCGGTGTCTGGATTGTGGTGGCCTGCGCCTGTCTCGGGCATGTAGATGATGGTGGTGTTGTCGAACATGGTGCCGTTGCCCTCGGGGATGGCCTTGAGTTTGGTGACCAGAGTGTTCACCTGTTTCATGTGGTGGGTCTTGATGACGTCACGCATAAACGCCGAACGACCACCCTGTCCGTGACCGACAGCGTGAATATTGGTCTTCTCTTCATTTTCTGGAAGCGAGGTGATGTCCGTGCCCAAGTCATCGATGGTGTAGGTAACGACGTTGGTAAGGCCTGATGCGAGCGCGGAGATAATGATGTCGGTGTAGGCGGCCTGCTTTTGCATCAGGGTTGCATCGGAACCACCATTGGCATGGATCGGATCGATTTCGGGTAAGTGTTTTTTGATGACATCACCCAGAGCGGCGACTTTCGTGTTACGGTCACGGATGGATTGGAGTGAATCGACCTGGTCACTGATCTTCAGGCGCTCTTCACCGTTGAGTCCGGAGAGACGGCGGGACTCTTGATCGTAGAGATAATTGAGCAGGGAGTTGTCGGAAGCCACTTCATCGGTGTTGGTGACTGACTTGAACAACTCGTTGTAGGCCGTCATGGGATCGGCATAGCAGTAGTTGCGCTGCTTGGGGGCAGGCGCTGAGTAGCCTGACACAATTCCCGTGCGGTGGTCACGTCCGTGAGGCACGGCCAGCGACATTTCCACGTGGCCGAAGGGCGAGGGAAAAAGTTTCGCGAGTTCAAAATCGACCGTGGCCCACTTGATGTTGCTGAGGATAGTGCGGCCCGCCGTGTAGGCACCCAAGCAGCCGGAGTAGGAGTAATGCCCGCCGCCTGAGATCGACATTGAGATGCCGTGGAGGATGGTCATGTTCTCCTTGTGTCCGTCGAGCGCACTGAGCCAATCTGGCAGTTCGTGCTTGTCCAGATCTACCTCGAATGCCTGCTTCTCATCGTTTTTCTTTTTCTGCTCTGAGGTAAAGGATTTTAACTCGAATTGATTGACGAGGTTGCCGTTGGATTTACGCACAAAGACAAAACGGTGTGGGAAGCCAGCGGAATTGACTGGAGCAGCCTGTGCTGGAGCGGCAAGCAGATTGGTGAATGATGGGGTGAGCGCCAGACCTGTGGCTCCCAGTGTGGTCTTCTTGAAAAATTCTCGGCGATTGGTAATCATGATCAGTTTTTGGTGGTGGATTTACGGTAGATGAAGGAGTCAGAAGCGAGCAGGGAAACGATCACCTCATCAAAGCTGCCCTCGTTTTCAAGGTAAGCTTTTTCGGCATCGATCAGGGTTTTGGAGTCGGAGAGTGTTTCGTTGCGGCCCATGAAGAAACGGAAGGCGTGACGAATGATGGATTGTCGTGCTTTGTCGGATTTTGCCAAGCGGTCGATCAGGTCAAATGCATCTTCGACCTCACCGTCTAGTTTCGGCTCGCCAGTGCCATCGAGTACACCTTTTGGATTGACCGGCAGGGTTTTGTAAACTGGCAGTTGGGCTCCGAAGGTCAACTCAGTGAGCGGTGCTCTATGGTCTGGGGCTTTTTTGATGAGGTTGTCGGGGTGCTCCAGGTTTTCCTGGGTTCGGAATCTTCCGAAGTCGTCGTAGATTTCAAAGGGAAAGCCCAGTGGATCCATTTTCTGATGGCAGCGCCAACATTCCTGAGCCCCAGTCTTGATCTCCATCCGCTGGCGCATGGTCTTGGTGTGGTTGGGATCGATGACGGCATCGACTGTGATTGGCACATCAGGGATGGTCCCGGCGAGGAGTTTTTCCTGAACCCATTTGCCACGGTGGATGGGGTCGGTCTCGAGATTCTGGGAGTGTGCGATCAGCCATGCCGGGTGGGTGAGGATTCCCTTGCGGTTGGGGATTTCGGCTGGTTGCTGTGCCGGATAATCCCAGCTGCGCCAGTCGAGATTCCAGTAGGTGGTAACTTGCTCGCCTCGCATCTGCTGTCC
>JBGCEE010000041.1:0-34347 GCA_045106015.1 Akkermansiaceae bacterium
ACGGAGTGATTTCGGCCATTTCCTCCTCTGGAAATGGAGTAGCCTTGCGCATTACGCGCGAGGCAAGGGTCCGGACTGGTTGGTGATAGATCAGCTCTTGAAAGCGTTTGAACTTGCGCAGGACGGGAGGGGTCGGCGGGCTTACGTGGCCTGGCTCGAAGAGCGGGCGACCCATGACGCGGGGAAAGTGAGTGACGCGGCAATGAAGGCACTCAGAAGGGGTTGGCATCTGGGAGAGCCAAGTTTCATGGACCAACTGCGAGAATTGGTGTCCAAAGATATCAAGAAGGAGACGGGGCGGGATGGAGTGGCGAGATCACATGATGAGGCGGAAGCGAAAGCGTTGGCGAAGGGTGCGTTGGAGGCACAAGGGGTGGATCCTGATCAAAAAAGCTTAAAAGAACTGCGGAAGGGAGACCCGCGCAAGGTCCTGGTGGCCGTATTGCTGAGAGAGCGCACGAGTGTGAGCAATCGTTGGATCGTGGAAAGACTGGCGATGGGCCACCCGAATGCGCTGAGTCGTCTGATGGGTGACTTCCGCTCAGATGAATCGAAGCTTACGAGTCTGGAGGAATTCAAAGCAATGTTAGGATGAGGAACCTGACCCCTTTGCCCCTTTATACAATTGACCTCTTTACAAAGCCATCACCGTCTAACTCCAAAGGGACAGAGAAGTAGTAGTGTCCCAAAATCGAGAAAGGCTACCTGCGACGACGAAGAAATATTGCGGCTCCCACAAGCCCAAGCAGCGCTGTAGAAGGCTCCGGTATGACAACAACGCTTGGGGCCAGAGCATCGATGGCATTGAGAAACGCTGTTTCACCGTCCGCGGTAAACGGCTCATTTCCACCGTTAGTGGCAAAGAAATACTGCTCTCCCCCGCCGGTTTGCAAGCTACCAGCTGCAGCATGAGCAATTGCAAGTTGAGTACTATCTGATGGATTACTCGCGACGGCGGTAACACCAGTTAGCAACGACCCACCAATGTCGTAATAACGGGCGGCAGCATCATAGAGGTCGGGTGCAGTTGGACCTGCATTCAACGTTATTCCACTCCATACGGCATCGCCGGGAGCATCGACACTGAGAGCATTGGAAACACCATTCGGCGTACCTCCAGTTCCTGTGCCCCAACGCCATGACGCCGAACTAAACTGCCCACTCAAAAAATAAGGGTTCAAATTGATCATGGGAGTTGCTTGTGCATTCCAAGTAGCGCCGTGAGCTCTTATCGCATTGAAAATATTATTGCTGTTGTTGACGATCACAACGTCAAAGCTGTTGACATAATTCTGGGAACTAGCGTTATTCAAACTCCAATTGTGTGTGTTCCCATCAAACGTCGTGACTGTATGCCCACCCACCGTTTGGAGGAGATTCGTCCAAGTAGTATTTGGAGCCAATCCAGCCCCTCCACCAGTAGTTGAGCTATCGACCCATAGGACATTAGCTGCATTGGCCGAGCCTGCGAACGCAAGAGCCGCCAGGGAAGAAACGATAGCGCATGTTGATTGATTGATTTTCATGGGATTGTTTTTCTAGTGTTTTTTTGACCAAGTAGACGGATAGCAAGTCAATGAGACTTTTTTATTTGTCTTTTCAAGGGCGGTCAATAAATGTGCGCCCGCACAACCGTGACTGATTTCCACAGGCATTAGACCATGCAGCCTCTATGTATTTCATCTGTCTCATAACAAATAACCTGATCTTCACGACGCTGTTGCGCCGCATGCGTTTTCGGGCCATGCGACCCAGTTAGCGTGTCAATTGTGCTGGTATCCTTTCTGGAATTCCTGTCGAGGATTCCCAAATATGCCGCCGGCGTCGGTTTTGACGCACTTGAGGAAGTGCCATTTACAAATGGCGGAACGGGAGGGATTGACTGCACTCCGTTCCGTCCAAACGCTGTGCGGAATCCTCCTCTGGATTCCGGATAAATGAAGGATCGCAATCGCGATCTCTGCTTTGACTCCGCTTTGCTCTGTCTCTGCGGAAACGCCACCGCCCCACCCCTGCGGACAGGAGTGGGGCGGTGGCGGAACGGGAGGGATTGCCTCCGGCTGTGCGGGATGCGCTTCGCGTTGAAAATAAAAGTTCGTTAAAAACGAAGCCCAGGCACTCAAACCCGGTGCTTCGCAGGGGTTCTCCACCCTGAAACACCATCACCCCAGCCCGGAAATACCGGGCTGGGGTGATGGCGGAACGGGAGGGATTCGAACCCTCGGTAGAGTTTCCCCTACGCACCCTTAGCAAGGGTGTGCTTTAGACCACTCAGCCACCGTTCCGTGTCACGAATGGGTCTGGAGGGATTTGGAACATGCCGAGGGGGTTACGTCAAGAATGGGCTTTCGAAGAATTGAGAAAATTTTAATCAATCGCGCAGATAGCGGCGGACGGTGAACGCCTCGTGGCCCTCGACGGCATCGACTTTTGGGAAATCGGCCTCAAAAGGAGCTAGATAAGTATCTCCTTGGTAAGTTTCATGAACATGACTGACGAGCCATTCATCAATGTGTCCAGCAAGGGCTTTGTATATCTCTGCTCCTCCGATAAGAAAAATCTGGCCATCCATTTCTGATATTTCGGCAGGTGTGTGAATGACATCGACACGATCGTGAGACCATGACTCATCGCGAGTGAGGACGATGTTGCGGCGTTTCGGCAAGGGTCGGCCGATCGAATCGAAGGTTTTCCGGCCCATGAGTATGGGATGCCCGAGAGTGGTTTTCTTAAAAAACGCGAGATCCTCGGGAAGGTGCCATGGGAGAGTGCCGTTGGCACCAATGAGGCGGTTCGGGTCCATGGCGACGATGGCGGTCAGATGAGGCATAGGATTTAAACAGCAATGGGAGCTTTTATCGTCGGATGAGGATCGTAGTCCTCTAGGGCGATGTCCTCAAATTTAAAGCCATCGATGGTTTTGATTTCCGGATTGAGCTTCAAGCGAGGTAGGGGTCGTGGCTGGCGGGTGAGCTGAAGTCGCGCTTGTTCAAGGTGGTTTTGATAAAGATGCAGATCGCCGAAGGTGTGGACGAAGTCACGCACCTCGTAATCGCAAACCTGAGCGACCATATGGGTGAGCAAAGCATATGAGGCGATGTTGAACGGCACTCCCAAAAACAAATCCGCACTGCGCTGATAGAGCTGGCAGGAGAGGCCCGGACGGCCACCATCGACCGCTTCGTGCACGTAGAACTGGAACAACAAGTGACAAGGTGGCAGAGCCATTTTTCGGACATCTGCAACATTCCAAGCAGAAACGATGTGTCGCCGAGAACGAGGGTTCTCCTTCAATCCATCAATAAGTTCGCTGATCTGATCGATCACCTCGCCGGCTTCGGCCTCCCACTTGCGCCATTGCTTGCCATAGACAGGTCCGAGGTTGCCCTCTTCATCCGCCCACTCGTCCCAGATGGTGACCTTGTTTTCCTTCAGATAGCCGATGTTCGTCTCGCCTTTCAGAAACCAAAGCAACTCGTGAATAATGGAACGGAGATGCAGTTTTTTCGTCGTGACGCAGGGAAAACCTCTCCGCAGATCATAGCGGGATTGCCGGCCAAAAACCGAAAGCGTTCCTGTGCCCGTACGGTCGCCGCGTTCCTCCCCGTTTTCGAGAACATCCCTGAGCAGATCGTGGTAGGCTTTCATCGGGACAACTCTAAGTTTTTCGACCCGAAGCTCAAGGAAGATGCTCTGTCGTGCGCGTTCTTTTCTTAAAAAGGTGCGTTTCCCGATACCCTGCGGATTTCGCAAGCTCCCTCGCTCTTGAGAAATCCCGAGCAATTTCGCTCGGGGCATGCGCATCGGAAGAAATGACCAACCCGATTCCTGCCGATGCGGCGAGCTCAAGAAAGCGCGGCGCTGGGTAAGCTTCATTGCAGGGCTTGTGCCAACCGGCGGTGTTGAGCTCGATGACAGAACCGTTGGCGGCGATTGTTTCGATGACAGGATCGTAAAAGCGATCCAGATCGCCTTCCGGAGAGTAGGAAAATTTTTTCACCAGATCTGGGTGGGCGAGGATATCAAAAAGACCACTCTCCGCCATTTCGGCATAGGTTTCCCAATATATTTTCCAAACCGCTTCCACATCCGTTTCCGCCCATCTACCAAGCCATTTGGGATTATCAAAATCCCAATCGTCGAGATAATGGACCGATCCAATCAGGTAATCCCAATCACATTTTCCGGAGAGTTCTTCGATGAAACTTTCGCAGCCCTTGATCCAATCGCACTCCATCCCTGAGCGGATTTTTACTCGGTCTCCGGCCGCTTGTTTGGCGCGGGCGATCCATTCGAAATAATCTGGCAGCTCGCTCTCTAACATTCGCCAGTCATCGAATGGCTCGGGCCGGCAGGGTGCGTGATCCGAGATCCCATACTCGTCCAGTCCAGCCGCAACGGCTGCCTCGACATACTCCTCAGGAGTGCCCGTGGCATGTTTGCAGAGGGGTGTGTGGGTGTGATAGTCGGCAGGCATCTGAGAAAGTTTATGATGACTCAGTGACTTTCCGCAAGGTCGACAGGCTTTCTCGAACCAAGACCATCTCAAGGTTTTTTGGTAGGCGCTTCGAGAGCCTCAATATGATACCTCACGCCCTCGGTGATTCCTTTGGTACTGTAGCCACCCTCCAACAAGGAAACGATACGCTCATGGCCTTGTTCACGGCAGAGGCCACGAAGGATTCCCGTCAACTCCGCATAGACTTCACTCGTCCACCCGAGGCTACCCAAGGGGTCAGACTCATGAGCGTCGAATCCAGCGGAAATGATCAGAAGTTCTGGTTTGAATGTTCGGAAAGCCGTTGTGAGATCCGTTTTGAATGCCTCGACCACTGCCTTGTCTCCACTGCCTGCAGCGAGTGGCACGTTAAGATTAAAACCTTTACCCTCCCCTTCTCCAATAATCTCTGACGACCCACTGGGTCCTGGATAAAAGGGGTATTGGTGAACGGAGAAAAAGAATACGCTGGGATCCTTTAGAAACATGACCTGTGTGCCATCCCCATGGTGGACGTCCCAATCGACGATCATCACACGCTTCAGTTTGTGATACTTAAGGGCGTAGCGGGCGGCAATCGCGGCATTCGAGAAGAAACAAAATCCCTTCGCATTCGCCGGCATCGCGTGATGACCTGGTGGCCTCACTGCGGCAAAAGCGTTTTCCACCCGACCCTTCATCACTAAGTCCACTGCCGTCATGCTTGCGGCTACCGCCTCAACTGCCACATGGTAGGTTTCTTTTGAAATCGGCGTATCCGCACTGCCATGAATTCGGCCCTCACCAGCATCGCAAGCTCGCTTCAATTCCTTCACGTAATCTTCGTCATGCAGCTCAAGAATCCATGGCAAGGGATCGAGATCACCGTCTGGCTCCGTCCACAACAAACGCTTTGAAATTGGATACTGTTTAAGATGTTTGGTGAATTTTTTCAACCGATCCGGATGTTCGGGAAAGCCAGGTCCAGTATCGTGTTCAAGGAACTTGTCTGCGTAGATCAGAGCAGTGCGAAACTTTTCGACACCTTGCTGAGTTTGATTTTCCTGAGCTGCGAGATTCATTGGAAACAACGGCAACATCATCCCACAAAAAAGCAAGCGTGAGAGGACAGCGAACTGGGTATGGGAAGTGGTTTTTCGTTTCATCTGAGTAGATTCCGTTTCAGTCCATTGAGCTAAGTCTCGATTCGAGGGTTTTCAACTACACAATGTGATCCATCTTCGGAGTACCCCTCCCCAGAGCGCCCTGTCTCCATATTGAGAATCCCGACGCTAGTCTTGCTTCGTGGTAAAGTTCTGTACTAGTTTCTCGGACCATCGCTCTCCGCGATTCCAGCCATGAAGCCGAACAGCCTTTCCAAATACCGCCCTTTTCCGGCGATCTCATTGCCCGACCGCACTTGGCCGGAGCAGACGATCACCCGTGCCCCAATCTGGTGCTCGGTGGATCTCAGAGATGGAAATCAGGCATTACCCCAACCGATGTCGATCGAGGAGAAACTCGAATTCTTCGATCTTCTGGTTCGCATCGGCTTCAAGGAAATCGAAATCGGCTTCCCTTCCGCAGCGGATACGGAATTCAATTTCTGCCGCCGTCTGATCGAAGAGAACCGCATCCCTGATGACGTCACGATCCAAATCTTGGTTCAGACACGCGAGCATTTGATTCGGCGCAGCTTCGAAGCCATCGCCGGGGCGAAGCGTGCGATCGTTCACATCTACAATTCCACTTCTCCGCTGCAACGCCGTGTCACCTTCGGAGATGCGTCCCGCGAATCGATCAAGCAAGTGGCCATCGACGGTGCCAAATTAGTCAAAGAGCTCGTCCCGACCATTCCACAAACAGAAGTCGTACTTCAGTATTCCCCGGAGTCTTTCTCCGATACCGAACTCGATTACGCAGCGGAAGTCTGCAATGCGGTGATCGATGTTTGGGAGCCGACTCCTGAGAAGAAAATGGTCGTCAACCTTCCCGACACCGTCCAGTGGACGACTCCAAACATCCATGCCGACATGATCGAATGGATGGGACGCCATCTTCACAGGCGCGATTCAGTCATCATTTCCCTGCACACTCACAACGATCGCGGCACCGGAGTCGCAGCCACGGAACTCGGCCTTATGGCTGGGGCCGACCGCGTGGAAGGGACTCTCTTCGGAAACGGCGAACGCACCGGCAATCTCGACATCGTCACCGTGGCGCTGAACATGAACAGCCACGGAATTGAAACCGGACTCGATTTTTCCGCTCTGACTGACATCCGTCTGAAATACGAAAAATTCACCCGCCTGATCGTTCCAGAGCGTCAACCCTATGCTGGCGAACTGGTCTTCACAGCGTTTTCGGGATCCCACCAAGACGCCATCAAGAAGGGCTTGGATCGGCGTAGCAAAGAGTCAAAAGAAGATCCGGAACTCGCATGGGGAGTACCCTACCTGACCATTGATCCACAAGATATCGGCCGCTCTTATGAGGCGATCATCCGCATCAACTCGCAGTCTGGAAAAGGTGGTGTTGCTTACATTCTAGACCGAGAACACGGCTTTGACCTTCCCAAGTCGATGCATCCCATTGTCGGAAAATACATCTACGACCTGGCTGACAAGCAGGGGCGCGAGCTGGATCCCGACGAAATACGCGAGGCATTCTTCGAGCATTTTGTGAACATCGAAAAGCCGCTCGAAGTGAACAGCTACGAGCTGATCCATCAACCCAGCGGTGGCAACGTGAAATGCAGCGCCATTATTGGCATCGATGGTGAGTCACAAAAACTCGAAGGAGAAGGCAACGGACCGATCAACTCATTCGTTCACGGCCTCGAACTCATTGGCAAAAAGGATTTCAAGGTCACGGACTACCGCTCCCATGCGGTTCAAGGGGGCTCAGATGCCAGCGCCGCTGCCTACGTGCAATTGCAGCATGATGATGGCAGGCTCCTTTGGGGAGCAGGTGTTGATTCGTCGATTGAAATGGCTGGCCTCAAGGCTCTGGTCACCGGCTGGAATTTGTTCCGCTAAAGCATTTAGGGGACAATCACCACTTGGCCTGCATCGAGGCCTTCCGTGATCTCGGTGGAATCGCCAGAGACTCGGCCTTTGGTCACGGCACGACGCTCAGTCTTGCCGTCTGCAAGCTTCACCTCGACGGTCCATCCTTTAGGGCCAAATTCAAGGGCCTTCGTCGGAACCGTAACGGCCTGCTCTGCCGCGTAAGAAACCATGCGCACCTTGACCTTTTGTCCTGGGACCGGGCTGAACCCTTCCGGCCATGCCGCAGCAAGAGTCGCACCGTAGGAGCCATCTGGACCGGGTGTCGCCGAGAGCTCTTGAAGCGTCACAGGCATGGAAATGTGACCGAGGCCTAAAACACTGGCCATACCCTTCGTATCTTTCGAGAGAACCAAGGCATCTTCTTGTTTGAGAAAAGCCTCAACCACTAGACCTGTAGTAGCAGGGTAAAACGTTGCGAAACCTTTATTGAGCGGAGCAGCACCTCCCTCTCTCAATCCTTTGACAAGATCACCCGTCGTCCATTTACCATTTTCAATGGCTCCATAATAAAACCGTCCATCCGCAGGGGCCTTGATTTCGAAGAGTTTTCGGTCCTTCTGCAAATCAGCCAAGTTCTCTTTATTCTTCTTCAAAGCTTCCTCCATCGCGGCAACTTCGAGCTCCTTCAGTTTCACCGAGCGAGGTAAACTCTCAGAACCTACAGCCAGCTGACGAGCCGTGTCATCTCGGCTCTCAGTAAGCGCTACCAATCTCCTCGGGAGATCGACGGATAGCGTGCGCTTGTGTTCCAGTTTTTCCATACGCAGCGCAAATTTGGCATATTCAACCGAGTCTCTCTGCTTTTTAAGAATAATCTCTTCGGTATCCTCCGTGATATCATCTGCCTCATACATTTGTAGCAATTGCTTCAGTTCCTCTTGGTAGGAGGCGAGAATTTGCTCCTGGCGTTTCAGGCTTTGTGCTGCCCCTTCCTCGGATGATTTCCTGCTCGTTTCCGTGAAATATTTTAGCTCCTCTGCCGCAACGCCTGCCGCACGCTTCAAGCGGGCCAACTGCTCTGGGACATGTTTTTTCAGATTTTCGAGATCCGACTTTGCCTGTTGCAAACCTAAGCTCGACTGCGCAATCGATCTCTGAAGATCTGCTATTTGTTTATCAATCGCCTCGGAATCGAACACCAACAGTGGGCTATCTTTTTTTACCGAAGCCCCATGTGCAGCAATCTTGTTGATTTTAAACGAAGTCCAGGCCTCAGCCTCTAGCTCAATGATGGTGGCCTCTGCCGGAAGGACAATCGCATCAAATGCATGCTTCACCGCAAATGGTTTCGTTTCGAGCGTCAATTCCTCAGCACTAACGGAGCTAACGAAAAGAATCGGGAGTAGATATCGGAGACGGATCATCATGTATTTGAAAGAGAAAAGCATAGCAATAGATCCGCATCAAGCAGCGCCTCGCGATTTCCTCGCCAGCCAAATAGGGAGCAGCCTCGGCTTTTTCGCCTGAAGTGAAGCCGGAACAAGATGCTCAACGACTTCATAACCTGCGCGCTGGAGATTGCGGGTAAGCGTCGGCATTTTCTGTGTCGAAGCGATTGCAAGCAGCCCCCCTGGTTGCAGAGCTTCGTAAGTTGCCGCGACCCATCGGACATCATTGACAAGTGTCCTTTGCTTCGAAGCCAAGGGAGCGGAATCCAAATGAATAAGGATCGCATGCAAACAACCCGATTGTTTATTGAGTGCTCCAGCACCTGGATCGCCCTCAATGACAACACGAGAGTCGTCAAGTGGTGTGTCGGGAAAATACTCACGGTTCCAATCGATCAAATCTTCACGATTTTCAGCGACCGTGTAGACCCCGCGTTTCTGAGGAAGCTCTTGCATGATCGACTTGAGCATATGCCCAAGCCCCAATCCAATCATCCAAATCCTAGGCTGCCTAGCCGGGCGAAATGGTGCAGCTGCGAGCTTGGCGAGTTCTTCTTCTGCCGCACGAGTTGCCGGCCCACAGATTTGTTGACCATGAACCAAAAGATATCTCCGACCATCGTGTTCCTGCAATTCAAGGGGGCTTCCGTCATCAAGAGTGGTCTCGGCTAGAGTGATACGTGGTTTCATAATTGCTTGCTGCTTGCTAGGATGGAGAAAATCTGGTAATCGACAATCATCATGTCAGAAGAACCGCCTACACCAGAATCAACCAATCAGCAATCATCACCTCCACCAGTCGACGCTCCAGCAGCCGATGCAGGTGGCTACACGAAAGAGCAGAAGGACAAAAAACTTGTCGCAGGACTCCTAGGAATCCTTCTTGGCGGGTTCGGAGTTCACAAATTTTATCTCGGTTACACCAAAGAAGGAGTCATCCAACTCGTTGTCACCTTAGTCACTTGTGGCGTTGGAAGTATTATCGGCCTCATCGAAGGCATTCTTTATCTGACGAAATCAGATGATGAATTCGTCGCCACGTACGTCGTCGGTCAAAAAGGCTGGTTCTAAGAATACCAACCTTCAAAATCACTAACAAAAAACCCCGTCCATTGCTGGACGGGGTTTTTTCGTTAACTGATTTCTATCTTCAAGCGGCGAACCGCGGAAAAGTTAGAGACTGCCTTTTAGAACCGAGGAGGCTTTGAAGCCGACCGACTTTGATGCAGCGATTTTGAGCGCTTCTCCAGTCTTAGGGTTGCGACCCATGCGTGCGGCGCGTTTCTTGACTTCAAAAGTTCCGAATCCGATGATTTGGACTTTCGTGTCTTTCTTCACGCCTTTGGCGATGGATGTGAGCACTGCGTCGAGGGCTTCTTCAGCGGAACGCTTGGTTGCGTCTGCTCCGAGGGTTTTTTGAATGGCTTCTACAAGTTCTGCTTTGTTCATGGCAGAAGCCTTTTTGCGAACGTATCATCGCCTTTGCAAGAGAAAACCTGACATTAACAAAACTAAATTTCCTAAGGCACTGCTTGACTTAGAGATGATTTCCAGCTTGGCGATCATTCCAAAAATACGTTTCTAACAGAAAAACGGTCATCTTACTGAGGATTATCGAAATACAGTGCGTAATTGTTTACCCAAGAACCTCTTAGCAGCGTTCGATAAAAACAAGGCCTTCAAAAAAGTTTGAATCGTTTAAATAAGCAACGATGCGCTTTTTGAAAAGGCGAGTTCCACAGGCCGCCCTCAATCGTTGTCATTTCAAACATTTTCCCACAAATTCACAGACTTTGTGAAATTTTTCACAAATAGCTCTTGCGGTGATAGTTTACTGCCAGTATGACCCCTCGCCCGACCGGCAGAAGGTATTTTACAACCATGCGTTTCGTCACCATTTCCATCCTCACATGGCTCGTAGGAGTTTCCGCGGCTACCGCTGCTGAAGGCGGCCATGACCATTTGCCACTTCATGCCGAAACGATTTTGAAGCTCGGTCCTTTCGAAATCACCAACTCGATGATCATGATCTGGATTGTCGCAGCACTAATCATTTTGGTGGCACAAATGGCTACGAGGAAGATGGCTCTCATTCCTTCAGGTCTTCAGAACACAGTCGAGTGGCTGGTTGAGTCCTTATACAAGTTTCTCGAAGGCATTCTCGGCGAAGACCTTGTCAAAAAAACCTTCTGGTTCTTCGCTACAATTTTCATCCTGATTCTTGCAGTAAACTGGGCAGGCCTTGTCCCAGGTGTTGGAACTGTTGGGCTAAAGCTAACGGGAAGTGGCGTTGACCCGCACGATACATTTAGACCTTTCCTCCGTGGTGGAAATGCCGATCTCAACATGACGATCGCCATGTCGGTAACCTTTGCAGTCTTGTGGTTCTACTGGGCTATTCGAGAAAACTCACTTAAAGGATTCCTTGCCCACCTGTTTGCGCCAAAAGGAAAATTCGTAGGAATCATCGTCGTTCCGATGATCTTGGTATTTGGATTCGTTGGAGTTCTTGAAGTTATCTCTATCCTATTCCGCCCTGTCGCCCTCAGCTTCCGCCTCTACGGGAACGTATATGCAGGTGAGAGTATCCTTGAGAATATCGTTCTTCTATTCGGCACCAGCGGTATTGGCCAATGGTTCGGATGGCTGCCAGTTCTTCCATTTTACTTCCTAGAACTTCTCGTGGGGCTCATCCAAGCCCTCGTCTTCATGCTCCTCACCTCAGTCTTTCTGAAACTCATTTGCGAACATCACGATGATGGAGAAGGCGGTCACGCTCATTAGAATACTTTAGAATCTTTTCCAGTTTGACCATAGCAAAGACGGTGGGAACTGGGGAAAAAAACCAAACAACAAATACAAATAAACATCACCATGCCACTTCATATTCTTGCTCAAGCAACAAGCAACTTCAACACCTGGCACTTTGCGGTAGCAGCAGCAGCACTCGGTGCCGCTATTGGTATCGGACTTCTTGGCTCGAAGGCCGCAGAAGCAACCGGACGCAATCCAGGAGCCGCGGGTAATATTCTTACCCTTTCCATCATTCTTGCGGCCCTCATCGAGGGTATCGTGTTCTTCGCAATTTTCCTTGCGAAAAGCTAAGCCACTCAGTAGCGAGAGTCAGAAAGTTCTGACTCTCGCTCTTCTTTTCTTTGCCAACCAATCTCCAACCTTTTCTCAATAGATGTCCCCTGTTTTCGATATACTTGCCGCCGCTCCTGTCGCCGAATCCGAAGGCGTGGTAGGAGACATCACTCGAAATTTCAAAGTTTACTGGCCCCAACTGGTTTCTCAGTTCATCAGTTTTACAATTGTCATATTTCTTCTCAAAAAATTCGCATTCGGTCCCATCCAGGAAATGCTTGAACAACGCCGTGAGCGCATTGCCGCCGGCGAAGAGAAACTCAAAAAAATCGAGAAACAACTCGCTGAATCGGAAGCCACCACAACCGCCGCCATTGCCAAAGCGAATGAAGATGCTCAGCGTCTGATTGCTGAAGCTAAAGAAGGCGCCGCCGTATTTTCGGAACAAAAATCTCAAGAAGCCATCGCTCAAGCACAGCAAATTCTCGCTAAAGCCGAAGCTGCTGCAAATGCTGACCGTGAGCGCATCTCCGCCGAACTCAAAAAGGAATTCGGCCGCCTTGTCGCCTCAACAACCTCGCAAGTTACCGGCAAAGTCTTAACGCCCGAAGATCAGCACCGTATCAACGAAGAAGCTCTGGAAAAAGTCTCCAGCTAATTCAATCGATCCTTCACTTATTTCCCAACTAGATCCCGATGAAAATCTCGAAAGTCGCAGCTGCCACCGCCCGCCGCCTCTATGGCCTGTGCCAAGTGAACGGCCAGCTCGATGACGATAAGCTTCGCTCGGTGGTTTCCAAACTCATCGAATCTCGTCCCCGCGACTTTCGTGCGATCCTTGCCGGTCTTCATCGCTTGGCGAAACTCGAAGTCGCGCGCCGCACCGTCACAGTCGAGAGCGCAACTGACTTAACTGCCACAGAAGGACAAAAAGTTGCCGCCGGTCTCGCCAAGGACTACGGCGATAACCTGAACATCCAATACAAAACCAACCCCGAGCTTCTCGGCGGCCTCCGCATCAAAGTGGGGGACGACCTTTTTGATGGCTCGGTCAAGGGCCGCATCGACCGCCTTTCAAAAGCATTCTGATTCCTTTCCAACCTGAAAACTTCCAACTAGCACACTTAAAATGAGCAGCATCCTCCAGGACATCGAACAACAAATCGCCGGAATCACTTCCAGCGTTGAGAAAACCAATACCGGCACAGTCCGGAAAGTCGGTGATGGCGTCGCCATCGTTGAAGGCCTCTCCGAGGTCATGCTCAACGAAATGATCGAATTCGACGGTGGTGTCACCGGTATGGCCCTCAACCTTGAGGAAAGCGAAGTCGGTGTCGTTCTTCTCGGTGATTACACCAATGTGACCGAAGGTTCCACCTGCCGCACGACAGGTAAACTTCTATCCGTTCCAGTTGGAGAAGCTCTTCTCGGTCGCGTCGTCAACGCACTCGGAGCACCCATCGATGGAAAAGGCGAAATCGCCGCTGCAGCTCAATACCCGATGGAGAAAATCGCTCCCGGTATTATTAAGCGTAAATCTGTTTCCGTTCCGGTTCAGACCGGCATCATGGCCATCGACGCCATGGTCCCGATCGGTCGTGGCCAGCGTGAGTTGATCATTGGTGACCGCGCGACTGGTAAATCCACCATCGCCGTCGATACGATCATTTCCCAAGCGCAGCAAAACAAAGCTGCTGAACAGGGAAAACTTCAGAATCACAAGCCGATGTATTGTATCTACGTCGCCGTCGGCCAAAAGCTCTCCAACGTCGCCCGCATTCAGAAGACCCTAGAAGATTCAGGTGCCATGGAATACACCACCATCGTCTCCGCATCCGCTTCGGACGCTGCAGCGATGCAGTTCCTCGCTCCTTATGCGGGTTGTTCAATTGCTGAATACCTCATGGATAAAGGGCAAGACTGCCTTATCGTCTTCGATGACCTTTCCAAACACGCGGTTGCCTACCGTCAGGTTTCTCTAATTCTTCGCCGTCCATCCGGTCGCGAGGCATATCCCGGAGACGTTTTCTACCTCCACTCACGCCTTCTCGAGCGTTCCGCTCGCCTCTCAGAGCAAGCAGGTGGCGGTTCACTCACCGCACTTCCGATCATTGAAACGCAAGCTGGCGATGTCTCTGCTTACATTCCGACCAACGTGATTTCCATCACCGACGGTCAGATCTACCTTGAAACTGACCTTTTCTACCAAGGTGTTCGCCCTGCGATCTCGGTTGGTCTCTCCGTTTCCCGGGTTGGCTCGGCCGCTCAGACAAAAACGATTAAATCCGTTGCCGGAACCACAAAACTCGACCTCGCCCAGTATCGCGAGCTGCAGGCCTTCGCTCAGTTCGGCTCTGACCTTGATGCCTCAACCAAGAAGAAACTCGACCGCGGCGCCCGTATTGTTGAGCTCTTCAAACAGAACCAATACTCACCTCTAAGCATGGAGGTGGAGTCCATTCTCCTCTTCGCCATGCAGCACGGCTACTTCGACGACGTTGAAGTCAAAGACATCGGCCGCTGCAAAGATGCCATGGGTGAATTCTTCGTCACCCGCAAGGCCGAGCTACTCGACAAGGTCCGCAACGAAAAACCCGATCTTAAGAAAAACGCAGCGATGGTGGATGCCGTCAAGCAAGCCCTCGATGACTTCAAGTCCTCTTGGAAATAATCCGACTTAGCATTTCAGGAATCTAATCTGAATTACACATGGCCAATCTCCGAGATATCCGACGCCGAATCAAATCGGTAAAGAACACCGCCCAAATCACCCGGGCGATGCAACTCGTCGCGGCCGCGAAGATGAAAAAAGCTCAGGACCAGGCAATGGCTGGGCGCGATTATTCCTCGCAATTGAATGCGGTCCTTAGCGATATCGCTGCCAATTTCTCAGATGAAGCGACGCATCCACTTCTCGAAGTGCGCGAAGGCAATCGTGAACTTGTTTTGGTCATCTCCACGGACAAAGGCCTCTGCGGCCCGCTCAATACGAACATTGCCAAAAAACTCCGCGCCGACACTTCCGAAGAGGCCGAATACGTCACGGTCGGTCGCAAACTCCGCATCATGCTGGAGAAGCAAAAGAAACACATTCTCGCCGACTACTCGGTGAAAGATCCAGTTCCGTTTGCGGACGCTCGATCGATCGCAGCTTTCCTCACCAAACAATTTGTCGACGGAAACTACGACAAAGTCTCCATCGCCTTCACACGTTTCGTCAACACCCTCAGCCAAGTGCCGGAAGTCATGCAGTTGCTTCCTGTGCAACCGCCTGAACAAACCGAAGATTCAGGTGCCATCGAGGGCGACACCAGCGACTCACTCTTTGAGCCATCCGCGAAAGACGTCCTCGCTTCTATCCTACCCCTTTACGTTAATTTCCAAGTCTACCAAGCGCTTCTCGAATCGCGAGCCACCGAGCACTCAGCCCGTATGGTCGCCATGAAAGCCGCGACCGACAACGCGAAGAAATTCATCAAAGAACTTACATTGGAATACAACAAAGTTCGACAAGCTGCGATCACCGCAGAGCTTCTCGAAATCACCACCGCGATGAAAGCGATGGAGTGATACTCCAACTGACACTTCTTCTCAAAATTTTCCCAACCCGAATCAACCACACGGATCACTGACCACTAGCCACTTCTTATGAGCAACCAAGGAACAATCGTCCAAATCATTGGCGCCGTCATCGACGCCGATTTCTCGAAAGCCGACAAACTCCCGGAGATCTTCAACGCCCTTGAAGTCACCTACATCCTCAACGACGTCGAAACCAAACTCGTCCTTGAGGTCCAGCAACACCTTGGTGACGGTTGGGTGCGTGCGGTCGCGATGTCGACTTCAGACGGCCTCAAGCGCGGTATGACACTTGCTGACACTGGCAAGCCGATCGCTGTCCCAGTCGGAAAACAAGTTCTCGGCCGGATCTTCAATGTCACCGGTGATCTGGTGGATGAAAATAAGCCTCTTGAAGACGCTACTCATCGCTCACCGATTCACCGTCCTGCTCCATCACTCACCGATCAATCGGCTAGTGAAGAAATCCTACCGACTGGTATCAAGGTCATCGACTTGATTTGCCCACTTGTTAAAGGTGGTAAAGGCGGCCTCTTCGGCGGTGCCGGTGTTGGTAAGACCGTGGTTATCATGGAGCTCATCAATAACATCGCTCTTGCCCACGGTGGATTCTCTGTCTTCGCCGGTGTTGGTGAGCGGACTCGGGAAGGTAACGACCTTTACTGGGAGATGATCGAGTCCGGCGTTATCGCAACTGAAAAAGACGAAAACAACCACACGAAACTCGATGCACAAGGTAACCCAGTGCTTGCCGCCGAAGGCTCCAAGGTTGCCCTTTGTTACGGTCAGATGAATGAGCCTCCGGGCGCGCGTCTCCGAGTGGCCCTCTCCGCTCTCACCATGGCCGAGTATTTCCGTGATGAAGAAGGCCAAGACGTTCTTCTCTTCGTGGACAACATTTTCCGCTTCTCGCAAGCGGGCTCAGAAGTCTCCGCTCTTCTAGGCCGGACTCCTTCTGCTGTGGGTTACCAGCCGACTCTTTCCGAAGAGATGGCTTCCCTTCAGGAACGGATTACCTCTACCAACAAAGGCTCGATCACTTCGATTCAAGCGGTTTACGTCCCAGCGGATGACTTGACCGACCCCGCTCCTGCAAACACCTTCGCTCACCTTGATGCAACGGTGGTTCTTGAACGCTCCCTTGCAGAGCAGGCACTCTTCCCTGCGGTTGACCCACTTGCTTCCACTTCGAAGGCACTTGCCCCAGAAGTTGTCGGTGAAGAACACTACCGTGTTGCGCGTGGCGTCCAGCTCGTGCTTCAGCGCTACAAGGACCTTCAAGACATCATTGCGATTCTTGGAATGGATGAGCTCTCCGATGAGGATAAGCTCAGCGTTTTCCGTGCTCGTAAATTGCAACGTTTCCTCACTCAACCGTTCTTCGTAGCGGAAATCTTCACCAGCGTTCCAGGTGCTCTCGTTTCCATGGAAGACACCGTCAAAGGCTTCGCCGAAATTATCGACGGAAAATGGGATGACGTGCCAGAAGGTAACTTCTACATGAAAGCCGGCATCGATACCGTCGAACGCGACTGATCCAAAACTCGATATATCAAATGGCCCTCCACCTCGAAATTGTCACTCCTGAGAAAACCATTTTCTCGGATACCGTGGAAAACGTCTATCTTCCGGGAGCTGATGGAGAGATGGGTATTTTGCCTAGTCACGCTGGTTTGGTCACCGCCCTCCAACCGGGAGAACTTCGCTACCTTCGCGACAATCAGATCAACACTCTCGCGGTGGGATCTGGATTTGCTGAAATTGGCAAAGACAAAGCTGTCGTCCTTACCGACATGGCCTTGGGCGAGGCAGAAATCGACGAAAAATCCACCGAGGAAGCAATCAAGCGCGCCGAGGAAAAACTCAAAGGTGTCGACCACAGCATGGACGCCGAAGAAGTGGCCTACCTCCAAGGCATCATCGCCAAGCAATCCGCCGCTCTTCGCTTCAAGCGCAGGCACATCAACTAGCGACCAGCTCAGCCTAATTGCTGCATGTCAGATCAATGCCTGCAAGGCAGTTGATACAATGTGGCACCGAATCTCTGCATCCGGATAGGCTTGTTTCATCACTCTTTGATAAGCCTTCATTTGAGATGCATAACGTTCTTCAAGAACTTCGCCGCTCTCAACTATGTCGGTCTTGAAATCAATGATTTCAAGCATTTCTACCTGCCCACTTTGATTGGAGTGAAGATGAAGGCGGTCAATCACCCCACTCATCCACTTACCGTCCATGACTGCTTCAACGGCTTGTTCCCGAAGTAGGCGAATGCTTCGGCCCTTTCTTGAAAATAATTCAGAAACTTTCGGCTCCTCGAGAGTTTTCAGGACAATCTCTGACAGTTCAGAATCTTTTGTTTCCATTTCATCCAACCAGCCCACTCGCTCGAACTCTTGATGAATTTTGATACCAAATCGTTGCCCTGAATCATTTGATTTCTCGAACTGTTTCCCATCACTTGGGGAGGTTCTCATGCGCTTTGGAACCGGCTTACCGAGCGAGACCGAATTGAGTTTTTCTTCAGCTCGCTCCATCAGTGCGATGGTCGAATGCCAATCAGGCGATCCACTTTCATAGACTTCCTCAGGGCTAGCTTCCAAATTGAGACTGTTTATGATCCAGTTCGAAAAACTCGGTTTTGAGCGATCGGCGTTTTTAGCCGGAACATCGAGAAACACATAGAGCCCTCTTTTCGCCCGAGTCAGGGCGACATATAATTTACAGAAACTCTCGTAGATCTGGCCCTGTGCCCATTGGCTTTCCGCTTCGCGCAACTCCGGAATCATTGCACGAACCCAATCCGCGGGTGCGTCGCTGACCCATCCATTTCCTCGGATCGTCCGCAAGTGATTCATCGAGGGAATCTTATCACTTTGGATGTCCGGTAGCACCACCACATCAAAGCCCAAGCCTTTGGACTTATGCACGGTCATGACCTGTACCGCTGCGACACCCGGACTTTGGGAAATTTTCATCCTACCTATCCAGTCCGCAGCCTCTCTCGCAAGACACACACCGGAATCATCAAGCTCTCGCAGTGCTTGTAGCAATTCTTCAAGCCTTCTTCGGCCATACTCTTGCAGCTCTAAATCGGCAGTAACCGTCCTGACCATCTCCGCAAATCCCGTTTCAGAGAGCATCACCGTTAACCCCTGCCAAATATCCTTTGTGGATTTTCCAAAGCGAACTTCCAAAGAAGGCTTCACCGGAGACATTTCGACTGTGGTTCTCGCAAAACTATCTGATGAATCGGCCATCCAACGTAGCAACTGCCAAACGAGAATTCCCACAGGATGATCCTTCCCGGGTTCTCGCGCACCTTCTTCAACGACCTGAAAACCCTCAGTTCTCAGCCTGTCTGCCCATGCTCTCACATCATCGTTCCTAGAAACTAGAATCCCGCATGAAAGGGCTTTCTCTCCGATTCCGATCTCTTTGAGCTGCTCAATGACACATTCCATCTTAGCATCCTTCTCGACAACTTCGACGCGCGCATACCCAGCTTTTTCCGCGACTGCCAAGGGCTTAGCCGAAACATGTTCCTCCCATTTCCATGCCTCGACGGCCTCACCAAATAAATCAGACATTACTTCGCGATCACCGCAGACTTGGTTGACCAACTTCAGAACCTCAGGACTCGAACGCCACGACTCTGCCATGGTTTCCACACCCAGCTCAGGACTGTATCGCTCAATGAGCTCGTCGAACAATCCGACCTCACCTCCCCGCCATGCGTAAATCGCCTGCTTACGATCTCCGACGACAAAAACTGACGCCTCTGGATCGGTCAAACCCTCGTCGATCAGTGGAGAAAGCGCGTTCCATTCATCACGGCTGGTGTCTTGGAACTCATCCAAAAGCCAGTGATCATAATTGGCATCAAGGCGAAAATCGACAGCTTCACGCCTCAGTCGTGCATCCTCGTTTTTCATCCATGCGCCCATCAAGCGTTTCACGTCATCGAATCCCAGTTTCCCGCGAATCCGTAACTCTCGTTCAATCAACTCGTCATAAGACTCGATGACCCTGCGGATGCCTCGTGTGCGAGCAAGAGCAGCCGCGAATTCACATCGAGCCGCCAGCCCCACCAACTTACGCAAAGCTTGCGCTGCTAGCCCTGTAATATTCAGTGGCTTGTAGTAGGAAAACGAGAGCTCATCCCCTTCCTCCGCCGCGGCATCTAGCACTTTTGGAACCAGCCCTTTGGCCCTCCCCAGCACACCGCTGCCAACCGTATGTTCCTCAAAAGCCTCCAGCATTGGCTCGAACGCCGTATCGTGCCGCTTTGTTCGATCAGCCACATTCGGCCAGTCGCGACGGACCTGTTCGATGAGCGGCCCTTTCTCTTTCTGCCAATCCTGCTCCACCACATCAACCAACGAAGACCCTCCCCATTCAATTTCATCTGAAGAAAGATAAATCCCATGCCATGTGGAAATAAAACGACGCAGATCATCCAAAACACCTGCGCCTTCCGTTCCCGCCGTCGCTCTACGGAAGAATTCAATGAAATCATCTTCGAGTTCTTCGTCGATCCCGCTATCGAGCAAGCTCTCCGTCAACTCATCACGAACTCCTTCGGCAATCTCACCCTCCAGTAAATCAAATCGGCCCCCAGAAATTCCCAATTCATACTGGAACCCCTTCACCACACGGGTAAAAAAACCATCCATCGTTCCCAAAGTCAGAACTGGCAGATTTTTCACTGTCCGCTCCAAGATTTCACCAAAATCGGTATCTGACAGCACCAATCGCTCAGAAAGCTGAGAAGCCGCTTCCTCACTTTCGGCCGCCTCAGCGAGCTTACTGATGATCGCGGTAGCAAACTCCCCTGCCGCCTTACGAGTGAAAGTCAGCGCGACAATTTTCTTCGGCTCCACCCCCGCGGCCATCAGCCCAATGATCCGGTCACTGAGACAGTAAGTCTTCCCCGATCCAGCAGAGGCTAGAACCAAAAGATTTTTCCGAAGTATTTCCATCACAACAAGCGTGACAAACCTTACTTAATGGCGAGGGATGTCACGCCTTTCTTCCCCTTTCATCAACCATCGATCTAGGGATGCTCAAGTGTGACATTTCTGTAGCTAAATACTTTTGGTCTAAAAAATGCTAATGTAAGAATTATGAGCGGCTCAGGAAATAAAATGAGCTCGCCCAACTAACTCCAAACAGAAACCAACACTATTATGAAAATCAAAACACTTATCGCAACATCCACTGCCGCCATTTCTGCCATTTCTCTTTCTGAAGGGTCGCTCATTCTCACTGGCCTAGTAGACGGGCCAGCCAGTGGTGGGCTTCCAAAAGCAATTGAACTCTACGTTACGGCGGATATCGCAGACCTCAGCCAATACGGGGTCGAACTGACCAGCAATGCCGGGAGCACCGCCAATGCCCCTGAAACTAGCTTCTCGGGAAATGCTGTCGCTGGAGACTTCATTTATGTTGCTACAGAAGCTCCCGAGTTTACAGCTGCCTTTGGATTCGCTCCCACTTTCATCACGAATGACGTAAATCACAACGGGGACGATGATTTCTATATTTACGGACCAGGCAACACCCTCATTGACGTGTGGGGTGGGTCGGACGGCGTTGACAATACAGGAACTGTTTCAGATATTCTCGATTCTTGGGCTTATCGCAACGATGCAAATGGTCCCAATACAACATTCACTGCGAGTGAATGGACAATCGCTGCAACCAACTCACTTGATGGATTGTCGCCATCACAAACTGGTGCAGCTGTTCCATTCGGCACCTATAGCGCTGGTTCCGCCGCCGTCATCCCCGAACCTTCCACCGCTCTCCTCGGCGCGCTCAGCTGCCTCCTCCTCTTCCGCCGTCGCCGCTAGGCGATCGCGTCAACATCCCCCCGGATTTGCTAAAGCCGGCGATCTTCTGATGATCGCCGGTTTTTTCCTTATCGTTTCGAATCAAAGACGAGGCATTTCTGTCACCAAATTTGTACTGGCATAAACGCTGCTGACCTAAGAATATTCCGATAATTCATAGACAACTCAAAGCCAATGAAATTTTCATTCCCGACCATCGCACTCTGCTCATTGATCTGTGGAACCAACGGCTATGCCGCCACGCTTGCCGGCTTTAGCTTCACCGGTGGATCGCTGGCCAATGATGCGACGGCCATCGCCGGTATATCGGTAACAAATATTTCCTCCGATGCCACGGGAGGCACCGGTGGTTTCAACTCATTCACATCTTCCAGCGGCTGGGATAGCGCTGCACAAATTAGCGGTGCCGGGGCGTTCTTTTCAGGACCTTCGGACCAAGGGAGCGCGGGTGATGCTCTCATCTTCACGATCACCGCTAATCCCGGGTTCACCTTCGACCTCGATGGCTTTAGTTTTCGGGCGCGAAGCACCAATGATGCTCCAGCTGACATCGGATTCACCGTTGGTGCGACTGCCTACGACTTTTCTTCTGTATACTCGAACAACTCGACGATCACATCGATATCCAATGGCGCACTGGGACTCACGGACTTGATCACGGCGGAAATTTCCATTCAGGGCTGGAATGCAGGTGGCAGTTCATCGCTTCAAATTGATGACCTACTTCTCACCGGAACGGTCAATTCCCAAGCCGTCATCCCAGAACCCTCCACCTTCTTACTCGGGGTGATCGGCACACTCGCTTTTCTTCGCCGTCGTCGTTAGGCCTCGGTTTAGAATTTTCTCATTCACTCGGAGTTGGCGTCTTTTATAGCGTCCCCGAAGGCCGATGTTCGATTTCCACAAATCGTGGAAAGATGTGGAGAAACTGAATTGCGAGTATTGCCAGCGAATTTGTTCGATCAATTCACAAACATGGCCCGCAGGATGCTTTAATATTCATTGAAAGCCCGTTTCACAGTTTCTCTTTATCTTAATCATAAAAATGAATTCGGCTCCTTTCTGTTTCTGCGCGATGATGGTATTCACCACGCCACTGGCCAAGGCCTCAACTGCTACGGACAACGAAATATCCCAAGTTCCAGCAGCTGAATTGAGTGACGTTCCGGCGTTCGATGATCCGACCCCGATTCCGGAGCCCGCCGCCGCGCTGCTCGGTGTGATCGGGATGATTAGCCTATTGCGTCGCAGACGCTAGTCTGCCCTACCGACAGAAGTTTTCGGAACAAATGCAGGGGATTGGCATTCGCGGTTGAATTCCCACGTCAAAACGTTTCCCCTCTCCGAGTGAAGAAGAAGGCATTTGGCGGGAAGCGCCATGGAGAAAGCAGTCGGCAAGCACGGGAAAACCGTCACGTGAAAGCCGTGGAGGAGAAGTTCACTCCTTCGTTAGACGAGGGAGACCTGATGGATATCATTTCGGAAGTGGAGGTTCCCTTTGTTCTGATCCTCGATTGCGTGCAGGACCCCCATAACCTTGGAGCGATTCTCAGAACCGCAGACGGTGCCGGAGTGCATGCCGTCATCGCACCTAAAGACAAAGCCGTCGGTATCACCGAAACGGTGCGACGCATCTCCGTAGGTGCGGCCGATCATGTGCCCTTCGTTCAGGTCACCAATCTCGCTCGGACCATGGAGCATCTGAAAGAGGCGGGGCTCTGGTTCGTCGGCACCTCGGACAAAGCCGAAAAGTCTCTCTACGATCTCGATCTCAAAGGCCCGCTTGCCATGGTTCTCGGTGCCGAGGAAAAAGGCATGCGTCGCCTCACCGAGGAGAACTGTGATTTTCTCGCCAAACTCCCCATGGCTGGAAAAGTCGAGTGCCTCAATGTCTCGGTCGCTACCGGCATTTGTCTCTTCGAAGCAGTTCGACAACGCCAGATCGAAACATGATGCGCTTACCCGTTAGGATTTTTTCCGATGTGCATCTCGGCCATCGAGCTTCTCGGGTCACCGATACAGAACAGCTGCGCCCATTGATCGCTGGCGCTGGCACGGTCATTTTCAATGGTGACACTTGGGAAGAACTTGCCCGCCCTTGGCGCGAACGCTCGCAGGAGATGCTTGGTGAACTGAAGGAAATGTTGAATCAAGAGGGTTGTGATTCGATCTTTGTTCCGGGAAATCATGATCCTCACTGGCAATACCCACGCTACCTGAGCCTTGCTGAGGGGCGGATTGTCATCACACACGGCGATGCCTTGCTACGCGACTCCTCACCCTGGAAACGTGAAATACTCGCCAATCAAGAAGTGATCGATCAGATCTGGAACGAAAACCCCAATGCCGAAATTGACCTAGACGCCCGTCTCAAGGTGGCCAATCAAATTGCCACCCGCTTGCAATCCATCGAGCATACGAAATCACGCAGATATTACAGCCGGGTGATCGATGCTGCGCTACCCCCAAAGCGTGCTCTTGCAATGCTATCCGCCTGGATCCAACAGGGCCGTCACGGTGCAGATTTTTGCGAACAATACCTAGAGAAAGCAGAATTCCTTGTCATTGGGCACTTTCACCACGCCGTGGTAAGAAAAAACAAAGGCAAAACCATCATCAATACCGGCTCATTTGTCGTTCCTGGACCTGCACGCTGGGTCTCTTGGGACGGGAAATTCCTAGAAACTGGAAGAGTTTTGGAGAAAGGTGGCCCCTGCTCTCTTGGTGGGAAATCCCACACATGGAATTTAATTAAGAAATCATGATTATTTACCTTGCCTTTTAAATTTTGTTATTTTTACTAAAGGGTCAAAATTTGAGTCGCTTCTGTAGTCGATCGGTGCTATGATCACGCCGTTATGGCAACAACCACTAAAAGAACCCGGTTTTCCCGGAGACTTCCAGACCACGTCACTGATGAACTCTGCAACGTACTTTCTGAAAAGAAAGTGTTCGGATTCAATGATCTTTTCGAAAGAGTTTTTGAAAATTTGAAACAGCGCAATGCAGTAAGCGGAGGAGAAGAAATGCTTCGCCTACGCTCTTATGAGAAATTGCAAAACCTTGTAAACCGCGGCCTCGTTGAAAAACTTGGTAAGGAATACAAAGGAACGGATCGCGTTCATGAAGCATCCAGCGCCTACGCAGCGGCTCAAGAAGCCGAAGCTGAAGCGTAATTCACCATTCATTTCATTTAAAAACCCGTGTCTTTTCAAAGGCACGGGTTTTTTTCTGCCCAATTTTTTTCTACCCAATCCACAGCAAAGCACTTACCAAGCTGTAGCGCACAGCGCTTCCCACTATTCGTTATGCCAGAAGATTATCTCCCCGTCCTTTTTCAGATTCTGATCGCTTGTGGATTTGCAGTCACAACGCTCGTGCTCAGCGTCGTCTTCGGTCGCTCAGCTCGGACCAATAAGACCAAAGATATGGCTTACGAGTGCGGCATGCTCCCCATCGGTGAAGGCTCCCCAAGGTTTTCAGTGAAGTTTTATTTGGTGGCCATGTTGTTTGTGATTTTCGACATCGAAGTCGTCTTCATGTATCCGTGGGCAATTCAGTTCCGTGATCTCGCTCAACATCAAGGACCGACCGTTCTCGCTAGCATGGCAGGATTCGCTGGCATCCTAGCGATTGCCTACATTTACGCGCTGAAAAAAGGCGCGCTGAATTGGAAAAGCTGAACCACCTCACTGACTCTTCAAAATATGGTTCACCATGTCGTTTACCTCCAACTTGGGGAAAATGTCAGTGACCAGACATTGGAAGAAATGGTGCGAGCCAGCCGGACTTGGCTACTGAAAATCCCCGAAGTCATGTCGGTGCGATCCGGTCGCGGACTCGACCCAGATTCTCAGTGGCAATTTTTCTACTCCTTCGAAGTGGACTCCATGGAAAAGCTCAATTTGGTCAAAAAAGATGGCTACCATCTCAAGTTTCTCCAGCAGTTCATTGAACCCAATACCGAGACCCAATTTGAGCTGAACTTTGAGTTGGACCCCTCCCGACACCTGAAATATTCATAAACATCTAGCAGACTCTCGCCCTGAGGCAGAATTTGGTACGATCCGCGCTTGAAACTATCTGAATCAGCGCCCAAATTGCCCGGCCCGGCACATACTGCCTGTATCAAACAAATGGTTTCTCCCATCCACATTCCAGAAAACGCACCATTTACTCCAGAACAACGTCAATGGCTTGGCGATTTTCTGGGCAATCTCCTTTCGCAATCCGCAGCCCCCGCGCAACCCGCTGGACCGGCCGTTCCTGTGACCGTTTTGTTCGGTTCCCAGACCGGTACTGCTGAGGGCCTTGCCAAAAAACTCGTCAAGACTCTCAAGAAACGCAATTTCGAACCACACATGCAAGACATGGCGACCTATGAAACGGATCGTCTCGCCAAGGAGAGTAACCTGCTCGTGATCACCTCCACCTACGGAGACGGTGAACCGCCGGATTCTGCTTTGGAATTCCACACATGGCTGATGGGTGACAGCGCTCCGAAACTCGATGGGGTCAATTTCTCCGTGCTTTCGCTAGGCGATAGCTCCTATCCCGATTTCTGCCAATGCGGAACAGAATTTGATGAGCGACTCGAAGCTCTTGGGGCGACCCGTATCTACCCACGTATGGACGTCGACGTGGATCCAGATGATCCCTACATCGAATGGTCGAAAGGAGTGATCGAAGTTCTTGCTCCAGATACTCCAGCTATTGCCTCGAATGGCGTTGCGGTTGATGAAATCGAGGAAGTCGGCTTCTCAAAGAAAAATCCTTTCCCGTCCGTCGTCCTCAAAAACTACAACCTCAACGGTCCCGGTTCAAAACAGACCAACCACGTGGAGATTTCATTGGAAGGTTCCGAACTCGACTACGAGGTTGGAGATGCTCTTGGAGTTTATCCTGAAAACCCAGAGGAAGTCGCCGACGAAATCATTTCAGCCCTTCCCTTCCGTGCCGGAGAAGTTCCGACTTCCACTGGTGAGGAAGTTTCCCTCCGTGAGGCGCTCATTCGCCACTACGACATCGGTAACATCAATAAATCACTGATCCAAAAGTGGCAGAAACGCAGCGGCTCTCCCTACCTTCGTGCTCTTGTCGAAGCCGACGACCGCGAACAATGGGAAAACTTCTGTTGGGGTCGCGATCTCATCGACCTTGTCCTGAATTACCCCGCAGATTTCACCGATGGCGAAGATTTCGTTTCAATTCTAAAAAAACTCCAGCCGAGATTGTACTCCATCGCCTCTAGCCCAAAAGCGCATCCAGGTGAGGTCCATCTTTGTGTCGGAATCGTTCGCTACGACACGCATGGCCGCAAACGCGGCGGCATCTGTTCAACCTATTTGAGCGACCGCCTAAACGACGAATCAAAGCCCGGAGTCTACGTCCATCACAACAATGCGTTCCGCCTTCCGGAAGATGGAGACGTTCCCGTTATCATGGTCGGTCCTGGCACTGGCATCGCGCCCTTCCGTGCCTTCTTGGAAGAACGCAAGGCCACCGGAGCCAAGGGCAAAAATTGGCTCTTCTTTGGTAATCCTCACGAAAAAACGGATTTTCTCTACGGAGAAGAACTCGAGGAATACCGTAAGGAAGGAATTCTCTCACGAATGGATCTTGCCTGGTCCCGCGACCAGAAGGATAAAGTCTACGTCCAGAACCTCATGCTTGAGGCCGGAGCCGAGTTTTGGGAATGGTTGCAGGATGGAGCCGCCTTCTACGTTTGTGGCGATGCATCGCGCATGGCAAAGGACGTCGACGCCGCCCTCCTAAACATCGCCAAAGAACACGGCAAGCTCTCAGACGAGGATGCCGCTGCTTACGTCGCCCAGCTCAAAAAAGACAAGCGCTACCTCAGGGACGTCTATTGACGGCCGTGGTGGCCAAGCAGAACGCCATAGGAATTCTTCAGCAATCCCTTTTCGGTTTTCTATCTAGCCAATCTGCTCGCCATACGCCTCAGGCGAGAGTAGCGAAGCCACCTGATCCGGTTTGGAAAGTTTGATTTTGAAAATCCACCCAGCACCGTATGGGTCGGTATTGACTAGGGATGGGTCCCCTTCCACTTCCGGATTTGCTTCGACGACTTCTCCGGAGAGTGGCGTGTAAATATCAGAAGCTGCCTTGACGGATTCAACCACCGCAGTTGGATCTCCCGAGTCGACCGTTTTCCCAACTTCAGGCAACTCAACAAAAACGACATCCGTCAGTTCTTCCTGTGCATGGTCGGAGATCCCAACGGTGGCAACATCACCTTCGATGCGTGCCCATTCGTGGGAGGATTGAAAAACAAGATCGGACGGAATGTTTGATGAGCTCATAGGTATTTTCTAAAGGAAATTTATCTCTTGAGAAAAGGTTTTTTGACAGTAATCGCTTTGAACTGGCGTCCACGGACATCAATCAGCAGTTCATTTCCCGGTTTACTCAATCCCGCAGGCAAATAGGCCATGGCGATTCCTTTTCCCAAAGTTGGCGAAAGCGCTCCGCTTGAAAGTTCACCGAGTGTTTCTCCCTCAGCACTCAGAACCGGATAATGCGGACGCGGTGGCGGGCCCTTCTGTGTCAGTTCGATAGCGGCCAGCCTGAGCTCTGGGCCCTGCTCTTTCTGAGAAACCAAAACCTCGCGACCGATGAATTTCTCCTTTTTTAGATCACAGAAAAACCCAAGACCCGCCTCAATCGGGGTATGCTCAGGAGAAAGATCGTTTCCATTCAATGGATAGCACATTTCCAAACGGAGAGTGTCACGCGCACCGAGACCGCATGGGGCCGCTCCCGCCGAGATGAACGATTCAAAATAAATCGGCCCTTGGGCAGTGGGACAGAAAAACTCGAACCCATCTTCTCCCGTGTATCCAGTCCGGCAGACGATTTCGCCGCCTTGGGTTTTCAAAATACCGTTTCGAGCCGGTAGCTCTTCGTTGGGGAAAAGCTTTTTGAAAATCTCTTGGGAATTTGGCCCTTGGATCGCGAGACCTGCCCAATTATCTGATTCATTCCGTATCAGAACTCCGTCTGCCAAATTGGCATGCAACCAAGCGACGTCTTCTTCAATCATCGAAGCATTCACCACGAGCAACGTCTCTTCTTCAGAAATTCGATAAGCGATGAGGTCATCGATCACTCCGCCATTCTCGTTGAGCATCAGCGTATACTGGCCTTCGCCGATATCCAATTTATCAAGGTTGTTCGTCAAGATCCCGTTCAGCCACTCAAGGTGCCCTTCGCCGCTAATGAAGACCTCGCCCATGTGAGAAATATCAAACACACCCGCGGTATTTCTAACCGCCGCATGCTCAGTCAAAATGGAAGAATATTGGACCGGCATCGACCAGCCACCAAAAGGGACGAGACGCGCTCCAAGCGCGATGTGGGTAGCTTCCAGCGGGGAATGAAGAATGTTTTCTGACACGCACGGAGACTGCGCTCGCGGCAGGGGCTTGTCAATCGGTCGAAGATGGGGAAGGGTCTTCGCCAATGCAGTTTTTAGATAAATGGGAGAAAAAATTGGGCTGGCTGACATTTCCCGGCCTTCTGAGATATTACGCGCTTTTCCACGTGATGGTGTTCCTGCTGCAGTTCGTCAATCCGCAGATCGGTAGCATCCTCGAATTTGACAAAACCAAAATTCTTTCCGGAGAAGTGTGGCGGGTTGTGACTTTCCTTTTTGCCAGCAGTGGCTTCGAAGGGCAGGGCGCGTTTGCCATGCTGTTTTTGTTTTTCATGGTGATGATCGCTTTCATGATGAGCGATGCCTTGGAAGGTGCATGGGGTGTCTTCCGAACAACTCTTTTCTACTACACGGGGTTTATCGGCTTACTCGCCGCCAATTTCATCTACCCAGCCTCAATGCCCGGCAGCGGGTTTTTTGTCTACACCTCGGCATTTTTCGCCTTTGCCACCCTATTCCCAAAAGTAGAGTTCCTGATGTTTTTCATCATCCCCGTCCAAGTTAGGTGGTTAGCCATTCTGATTGCCGTTTTCCTCATTCTAGGTCTTCTCTCTCAGCCGTTTTATTACATCGGCTACGCTGTTTTAGGGTTCGGCAACTATGCGCTCTGGGCAGGTATCCCTGCCCTCCGTGGGCAGGCACGAATGATGGAATCGGCTGGCAGGAGAAGAAAATTCGAGAAGAGCAAGGCCAGCCCCGAAGATGCCTTCCACCGCTGTAAAAAATGTGATCGCACCGAAATTAGCGACCCAGGCTTGGAGTTCCGAATGGCTGAGGATGGAGAAGAATTTTGTGAGGACCACCTCCCAGAATGAGATTTTTCTTTCCCATGGCTGGAGCTTGGTCAAATTAGCAGCTCATGAAAGCTTACATCGGTATGGCAATCGTGGCCATCTTGGTCGCTGGAAGTTGGCTGCTTTTTTATCAAGCAGGTAACGAAATGAGGGAGGTTCAAGAACAGATTGCCGAGGCTAAAGATCTTGGAGATCCAGAAGAGAACCTGCCTGAACTCAATAACAGGATCACTAGCATCGAAGGGCAGCGGATTTTCAATGGCATTCTCTTGGCCTTTCTGAGTGCCGGACTTTTCGGAATCGTATTCGTATCGGTTCTACTACCTATGTTTGCCCAACGCATGACCCACGCGGTTTATGACAGCGGAGAAGAAGTCGAGGCGGATCCTTTCCATGATGCACGGGTGCTGATGGCTCAAGGCGAATGGGAGGCGGCGATTGAAAACTTCAAGGCCGCATCTGAGCAGGATCCCTACAATCGTATGCCTTGGGTGGAGATCGCAAAAATCCAAAAAGTCCACCTCGAAGACCCCGGCGCCGCAATTCGAACACTTAGGGAAGCCATCGAGGAACATGAATGGGAAGTCAATGACGCGGCCTTCCTCATGTTCCGGCTCGCCGAATTATACGACGAAGATCTAGAAGACCGATCCGCGGCAGTAACCATTCTAGAGCAAGTCATGGAGCAATTCCCGGAAACTCGCCATTCGGCCAACGCACGTACGAAGTTGCACGAATGGGGCATCGCCTAGCCTATGAAAGCTTCAGCCGCACTGACCCGATTTTGGGTGAAGCGGCCCTTGTTTTTCATCGCCATCGGAATGGTGGCGATCATCATTTTAGGAATTTGGCAGCCCGGATTTGAGTGGCTTGCCGCATTAGCTTTTTCCGTTTTGATCGCAGCCTTGAACGGCTGGAAAACTGGCCTGGGGGCTCTTGGCTTTTCAACTCTAGTCCTTGCAAATTTCCACTGGAGAGAGAACCGTCAGACAGCGGCAGAGCTATGGATCAACGACCAAGGCCTGACGACCATCGAAGCGCGCATTGTCGAAGACGCCGTGGGAACAGCAGGCAACTGGAGTGCTGTGGCTAAAATTCATGACTCGGGCTTGTTCGCAAAAAAGGTAAAGTGGATCGGCTCAGGAGAGCCAGCTCCCGCTGGAACCGAATTCCGAGCCACCGGCGTTTTCAGAAAAATCAAAAAACGGCGAAACCCTGGTGCGATCAATCGTGCAGAATGGATGCGGGCCGAAGGGATAGCGGGATCGTTTCAGGCCAGCGAAATGCGAATCGAACGGTGGATCGGCCCCGTTTCTGCGAAATTAGCGAAGCTCAAAAGTGCGTTCCGAAGCAATATCATTGCCGGTCTTGATGAGGAGTCGACGGCCGCCATGGTGATTCGTGCAGTGGTCTTGGGTGAAAAGTCACCGGACTCCCTTGGGCTTGTTCGAGATTTCCGCGAGAGCGGCACGCTACACGTTTTCACCGTGAGCGGCCTGCATGTCGCAATGGTCGGCAGCATCATCTGGCTAATTCTCAAACGACTCAGCTGCCCGAGAAGCTATGCGATCCCGCTAATCATCACAGCCATGTTCGGATACGCTTGGCTCACAGGCAGCGGGCCCGCAGCCATCCGTGCTGCCTGCATGGGAGCAGTATTTCTTGGTGCTTTCACACTCAAACGACGTACCGAACTGCTCAATGCCCTCGGCGTGGTCCTCCTGCTTAGCCTCTTGTGGAATCCGAGCATGATCCGCCTTCCAGGCGTGCAACTCTCCTATGGAGTCGTAGCTGCCATTGGATTGGGTGCTTGGATCGCACGGAGATGTTTCGATTGGATCGCCGAAAAAGAAAGTCTTCTTCCGAGGACAGAACTCTCTTGGTGGAAGGCAAAGTGGTTGAGTTTCAGAGAAAAACTAGCGGAAGGTTTTGCGGTTTCACTCGCCGCTTCCATCGGCTCTGCACCTCTTGCTGCGTTTCATTTTGGTATTCTTACACCCATCTCTGTGCTGGCCACGGTTGCGTTGGTTGCACAGGTCTATGTGTTGCTCACAGCAGCTCTCATCTCGGCGATGATCCACCCGTTTGTTCCGAACATCTCGGCCCAACTGAATCGAGGGAATGCCTATATGGCAAATGCATGTGCCAAAACTGCCGGAACCTTTGCAGCCATTCCCGGCGCATGGGCCATGACGAATCAACCGAAGACCGACACCTTGGTCATCTATGATCTCGACTACGGGGCCGAAGCCGCTTGCTTCGCGAGCGAAAATGGCAACGCCATCTTGATCGATAGCGGTGGCAAATTTCATCTACGCGGAGTCGTCGGGCCCTCCCTGAAGAAACTCGGAATGAACCCTGACTCGGTCATTTTCACCCATTCCGATTCAGGCCATGTCGCGCCCGCCGAACTCATGGACCAAGTGTTTCCCATCCGACAGGTCTCGCTCGGCATGCCTTCAACGAGAGGATCCATTGCTGAGTCTTGGCAGCCATCCGGAAAATTTGAGACTATTATCCCGAAGGCGGGAGACATCCTTCCATTTGGTTCTGGAGTCCATGCCGAAATCTTGCTTTCACCCCATCAAAAAAGGGTTGGATCAGTAGCAGATGATCAATCCATGGTTCTAATGCTTCATTGGAAAAACTGGAACATTCTATGGCTTGGTGATGCAGGGCGCTTGAGCGAACAAGAACTACTCAAACAACCGGAAAATCTCAAAGCGGATCTGATCGTAGCTGGATTTCATGAAACTGACTTCAGCCTAACAGAATCATTACTTGAGGCCGTTCAACCCAAAGCCATCGTCGTTCCCCGCGTCCCAGGCAGTCGAATGGACCACTTTCGAAGCGATCAGCAAAAGAAGTGGCAAAGCGCTCCGTTCAAAGTCATCGACCGTCAGCAAACTGGAGGCCTCACCCTTACCATCGATGACACTGGCGACCTTCTCATCTCAGGCTTTCTCGACAAAAGCGAATTGCGCTTGAACGCCAACCAATAAGTCTCAGCTCTCCTTCCGGCAGCGAATCCGATGCATTTGCTTTCCTTCTCCCTCCCACTGAATCTGAAAATCCGTCTTTGGATAGAAAAAGGTATCTTCGTCCCATGGTAAAATCTCAAATAACTGACTCTCGTGAATCTTCTCCGAGGCATACTCAAAATACTCCTCATGATCTGTCATGAAAAGAAACTCTCCCCCATTTTCCAACACTGCCTCAACCTTCTTTAAAAAAGAAACCTGTACCAGTCTTCGGCGATGATGCCGAGCCTTTGGCCAAGGATCTGGGCAAAGCAGATGAATGCGCGAAACAGAAGCCAACGGCATCAACCACTCGATCACATACTTCGAATCAAGACGCAAAATCTGCGCGTTCTCCAATCCCGATCGCTGAATTTTCTTCGACACTTTCCGGCAGCGCCCAAGCAAACGCTCCACCCCAATAAAATCCCGATCGGGAAGCTTCTTCGCTAGATCGATCAAAAATGAACCATCCCCACATCCCAGATCAATCTCAAGCGGCCGTTCACCATTCCTTACCTCACCCCTCTCCAATCGACGAAAGTAATGCTGAGGGACAAACTCAACTTCAGAAATAGGTTCACGTGGCAGGGTGTTCATCAAGATTACGTGACGAGAATGGACCAGCATCGAACCATAGTCGCCAAAATTATGGATCTTTTTGGATCCACAATCCGGGTGAATCATGACGGAATTTCAAGCACTCAAATCGATTGGATTCAGCCTTCCGAATCACCCGTAAGTGATTGACTTCAACCTTTCACCACACATCATCTACCTGACGACTTAAAGCGTTCGTTTTTAAAAAATCATCCTCCGCATGGATTCTTCAGAAAGCGTCATCGATAGCATATTGAGATTTGACAACTATTTTGTCATCGTCGCGACGCATGAACAGGGAGAGAAATTCGCACAATTCGAATTTCTCTCCACAAACATCAAAGTAGCTCCGGAATTTTCCTATGAAATACCCCGGCAAACAAACGGTCCGGACCTCGAAGCATCCGCCTTTGTTTACCTTTTCTGGGTCAACGACGGGTATGAATTGACTCTCGGTGAGAAAGCTCCGCTTCGTGTGTTCCAAACCAAAAACGAACCTTTCACCCACACCGGGGAGCTTGCTGATCACGACTACGCGAAACTCTTCGAAACCGTTGAGTCAGCCAATCTTCACAAGCTTTGGAAAAACCGTCTTCTTTGGGAAATTCTAACAAAACTTGGAGACAGGGAGCCCCCCGACGGGATTTTCCTAAAAGCTCTGGGAAAATTGGGATGGGATGAACTCGATCAGCACGCGGGGCCTGCTTTTTACTCGGAAGGTGGCAAAATCGATGTAAAAAAACACATCAGATTTCAAGCCCTCTGCGTGAATGAAAAACGTGCGGACCGCATGCCGGAAAAGCTGCGGGAGGCATTCCTTCAAAATTGCAAAGACCTTGACCTACACAGCTTGGATCGGCCTTTTGTTGAATTCGTCGCAGTCCAACTGAAAAAAGTCGCCCTTGAAGAAGCCTGCGCCTTCATCCTGCGCGCGCTGGAAGCCCTGCCAGTAAGCCGCGAAAACGTTTACGGAATCATCTCACCGTGCCTTCCGGAAGATTCCAAATGGTGGATTGGAAA
>JBGCEE010000042.1:0-33197 GCA_045106015.1 Akkermansiaceae bacterium
TTGCCGGTGGGGTCTAGGATGATCAGTCCTTCTTCCAGAGCCTCGAAGACGTTCTCCAAGAAGCCCTTTTCTTGGATCAACCGGGTGACGATTTGTTGGATCTCACCCGGTTCAACACGATCAAGGCGTGCGACAAGTTTATCAAGAAATCCGGATTTCACTGGCAAAAGGATGAGAAATCAGTGGGCTCTTGGCCAATCGAATCTGTTTTCAGTTTATTTCTGTGAAGTTCGAAATTAGAGTTGCCGCCTTGACTTTAGTTCCTTAGGCGTGGCTGCAGCGGAATTCTTATGATTCTCATCAAGATTGGCTTACTCTTATTCATCATCGCATGGCTCGGTCTCGGGCTGTGGTTGGTGATTAAATATGAGTTCCTTTTTGGGTTTCATCCGGATGATCCGGCGGAGACCCCTGGCGGCCGCTCTCTCAACCTCACGCAGGTTTGGTCTTGTTGGTTCGGTATATTGGCGGTGGCTGGTTATTTTCTCTTTAGCTAGGCGGAGAGGCTAGGTGTTGAGAAACTTCTCGTTCTCAATATGGCTCGCATCGAAATAGAGTTGCAGGGGTGTGGCGTTTTGTTTGAATGCGTTAGCAAATACGCTTTGAACAGAAAAACATCATGAATAGAAAACTCAAAATGGGCATGGTAGGTGGAGGTCGCGGAGCATTTATCGGTTCCGTTCACAGAATGGCTGCGAATCTCGATGGCAAAATCGAACTGGTTGCTGGCTGCTTTTCATCGGATCCGGAGAAGTCGCGACTATCCGGTGAGGACTTTTTTCTCTCAGCCGATCGCGTCTACGGGACATTCGAAGAAATGGCTGACAAAGAGTCAGCGCTTCCAGTAGGTGAGCGCATCGATTTTGTCAGCATCGTAGCGCGTAATGACCTTCACTACAAAGTGGCGAAGAAATTCCTGGAGAGTGGAATTCATGTGATCTGCGAGAAGCCTTTGGCATTTTCTAAAGAACAGGGAGAAGAACTGCAGGGGATCGTTGAGAAAAGCGGATTGGTCTTCGCCCTGACGCACAATTACACGGGCTACCCGATGGTAAAGGAAGCCAAGGCGATGGTCGAAGAGGGCAAGCTAGGGAAAATCCTAAAAATCGTCGCAGAATATCCGCAAGGTTATGCGATTTCCGCCTATGATGAAGCGACGTCCGGCGATGGTGCGATTTCGAACTGGCGGATGGACCCATCGATTTCCGGAGTCTCAAATTGCATCGGCGATATTGGTTCGCATGCTGAGAATCTGGTGACCTACATCACCGGCTTGAAACTCGAAGAGATCGCTGCGGATTTGAATACGTTTATCCCAGGAAGGTCGTTGGATGACGACGGATCGATGCTTTGCCGCTATGAAGGTGGCGCGCGCGGTGTGCTCTACGCTTCGCAAATTTCCACGGGTGATGAGAATAACCTCAATGTGCGGATTTACGGGACCAAAGCGTCGGTTGAATGGCATCAGGAGCATCCGAACGAACTCATCGTGAAGTTTGCTGAAAAGCCGCGAGAGATCTGGCGTCGTGGAAATAGCTACAACGGAGAGGCTGCTGCAAAATACACGCGCCTGCCATTCGGTCATCCGGAGGCATTTATCGAAGCGTTCGCAAATGTCTATCTGGCTGCTAGTGAGGCCATCACGGATTCTTTAGAAGGTAACTTCAAGGGTAACGAAGCCTACGACTATCCGGCGGTGCAGGACGGAGTCGATGGGATGGCGTTTATCGAAGCTGCCGTGAAGTCCTCCGAAGCGAACGGTGCTTGGACAAAACTTTGAGTTTAGGAGAGACGTTGATCCGTCACTCATCGTAGTTTCTTGAAGCTCTCGAGTTCCCTTAGGAAAAGTGATTAAGGATTGCGGCATGAACGTCGTGTGCGTTCTTGGCTTCACTCTTTGAGCCGATCAAAACGGGCTTTTCGTTATCAGGAACCTGATCTCTTCCGTGAGAACCCTTGACCAGCTTTGCATCGAGTGGGATCACATCGAGCAACCCTCTGATGCCGAGTTTCTTTTTTAGGAGGAACTTGCCGATTTTAGCTTTGGGGAATCGGATTTTTGCATCAATGAAAAGCTCACAAGGATCGTAACCGGGCTTGCGGTGGATATCGATGGTTGGAGCAAAGTCTGGAGCGACCTTGTCATCGGTCCAGTAGTAGTAGGTGAACCATACATTTGGTTTTGCGATGGCAACGAGATCGCCAGAGCGTTCGTGGTTCTGGGGCCGAACTTCGTCGATACCAGAAATGCCTTCCAAAAGTTTACGGACTTCAGGAATTAGAGATTCGTCGTTACAATAAACATGGGCAACTTGGTGATCGGCGACAGCGAAAACTTTACATCCGCCGTAGTCTAGGGTTTCGCGTCCGAGTTCATTTTTAATCGATAGCCAGCCTCTCTCTCGGAAAATTCGATTGAGGTGTATGGGTTGGTCGACGGGGGATATTCCGTATTCGGAAAGTAACATCACGCGGATATTACGAGATTCATAGTAGGAAATCAGATCTGTTACGACGCGGTCAATAGCACGGACTTCATCGGGAATATTTGGTGCGGTCGGTCCATCTTTTTGAAGGCAGTAATCGAGGTGTGGTAGGTAAACCAAGGAAAGGGTTGGTGAGTGTTTGTCTTCCACCCATTTCGCGGAAGCGGCGATCCATTCCGAAGACGCAATTCCAGCTGCTGGTCCCCAGAATGCGGGAAAGGGGAAGGGGCCAAGATCTGCTTTGATCTCATCACGCATGCCCATCGGCTGAGTGTGCACGTCGAAGTGCTTTGAACCATCGGCTGGATAGAGCGGGCGAGGAGTGATGGTGAAGTCCGCGGTGGAGTGCATGTTGTACCACCAGAAAAGCTTCGCGCAGGTGAAGTCGGGAACGGTTTTTCGAAGGGTGTCCCAGATTTTTTCGCCGTGGACGATATGGTTCGACTGTTTCCAGAAGCGGACTTCGGCGGTTTCGCGGTCATACCAGCCATTTGCGACAATTCCATGTTGCTCAGTTGGAGTTCCGGTGATGATGGAAGACTGAGCGGTTGTAGTCAGAGCCGGAAAGGCTGGCTTGTAGGTCTGTAAGCCATATTTTTCTGCAAAGGCGGTGATGCCGGGGGCGTTGGGGCCTAGCAGTGACTTCGAGAGGCCGACGATGTTGAGGACGGCGAGGCGCATGGGGATGAGTTTGGAGAAGGAAAAGTGGCAATGCACCAAAATTAGGATGAATTAAAATAATAGCGTCTTGGTGCGGAGGAAGGAAAGTGCAACTTATAAGGTAGGGCTCATAATTTATTGACAAAATTCACGCTATTTCTTATCTCGGTTGGACTATGAAAAAAACCTTAACAATATCAATCGCAATTTCGATTCTATGCTCGATAGCTCACTCGAATCCTGTTCGTCAAAAATACTCTGGCATTTACCAGGGTTGGGGCGGTGGTGAGATACTTTTGGCATCTGTTACGAGGTACGGACGAGTATTGGCAATTTCCAATGAAGGAAATTTTAATGATCGAGCAAATCCTTACAAAAGCTACATTACTGATGCGGGAAACTTCCGCGGTAAAACACCGACTGGAGTGAACTTGTGGGGAAAGGCGAAATGGGAAAATGGTTCTCTCAGGATTAAGGGCACCATTCGTGATTCTTCGGGTATGACGGCGCGTTTTAATGTAAAGCGAAACCGGAAATAGAGTCGATGGGAGTTTCATCATTCTTGAAGCAAGTTCCAATTTTGGCTTGTGGAGCCATATTGGGCTTGTTTCTTGCAAAGGTTCTTTGGAAGGACTCCCTAGATTTTGACCTTTCGCGTGAATCTACGTCGCTAGAAGACGATCGAACTAGTCGTTCATTCCACGCTCCGATCCCTAGAGGAGGATTAGGGAAGAAGGTGAAATCACCGAGAGAAATCGCGCAGTCTTCAGAAAGGCAACTTGAACAACTCGCCTGGTTGGCAGAGGATGATCCTAAGGGCGCTCTTGCGGAACTGGCCAGGTTGGCTGAATCCGAAATTTATCCCTTCGCTTTTTCGGCTGTGGCGGCAGGATGGGCCAAGGTTGATCCCGTTGCGGCCTCGAAGTGGGTTGAGGGTATCGAGTCTGAGGATTTTGGTGTGTCGGCGCTTTTTGGGTTGATTCCTGTTTGGGGGTCAGTTGATCCTCAAATGGCCTTGAATTGGGCGTTAAAAGTTGATAAGAGAACTCTACGTGATGTAGCTTTGGTAGAGTTAGCAAGCGTCTGGGGTTCTTACGATTCTGTCGAGGTATTCAAGAAATACAGGTCTCTGCCAGAAGAGAGTGCTGTTCTTGATGGACTGCATGCAATCACCTCAGATTGGGCGCTAAGAGATCCGAAGAGTGCCATTCGTTATCTGTCTTCTTTGGAGCTAGAGCAGGATCGAGACCGGTTTCTTGAAATGGGTCTTGTCAGTTTAACCAATCAGAACCCGTTGATGGCGTGGCGTGAGTCTGGCCGAATCGCTAACGTTAAACTTCAAGAACATGTTAAATGCATGGCTTTGGAGGCATTGGCCGAGGAGAATCCCGAGGCTGCGATCAATCTGGCAGAGACGATTGATAGGTCAGATGACATGGCACTTGCAATTGCACGAGGTTGGTCCTTTGAGGATGCGGAAGGGGCGAAACAGTGGGTTGAGACGATTGATGTCGAAAATCTTCGAAACAAAGCCTTTCGAGTTATCCGTGAAGAGGATTGATTTTGTGTGGAGAAATAGGCATGTGAGTGGGGCGTGTTCAAGACGCTTACGGACAGAATCCAAAAGGCAGGGGTGCGCAAGGCGCTGCTAGAAGGGAAGCTTAGGTGCCCTGATTGTGGTGCGAAGCCGGGTAAGCTCCCAAATCAGTGGGAAGATGTGCTGAGTTGTGATTGGTGTAGTAGCGCGGCGTCTCTTCCGGAGTGGATTCCGAATAAGGGAGAGAGTGATAGAAGGCCAAATGGGGATGGACCTCCACTGGGAACTAAAATCCGAAAGGAAAGCGTTGGTCCGACTTCAGCAGTCTGGAATATTCCAGCTAGTGGGAAATTTGGTTTTTTTCTATTTTTTTCAATTTTCTGGTTGCTCATGACTGGCTTGGTAAGTGGTGGTTTCCTTTTGGCCTTTCTCAGTGGTGAAGAGATTGAAGGGAATATGCCTGAATGGGCGATTATTCCGTTTTTTGGGATCTTTTGGGCAGTTGGTCTTGGAACGCTTTATGTGGCGATACGAAATAAATACATGTGCTACCGACTGAGTGTAGGCGGCGGCGAGGTGACCTTGCGCAAAGAAATGTTTGGGAGAACAAAGGATCGTTCTCTGGATTTATCTTCGATCAAATCCGTTTCGAAGCAGGTTTTTTACAGTCAGAATTACACTCCGGTATATGGAATTGAAATTCGAGGTGCAGATGGGAAATTACGGTTTGGCACGGTTCTGTCCGATGAGGAGAAGGCGTGGCTGGTGTCTGAGGTCAAGGAGATGACATTAGGCGGTTCTTCAAGTAAGGCCAATGAGCCGGGGGGCGGATCAATTCTCGAACCGATCAAGCTAAAACAGCCAAAGTCCGTTTTCTCAGTCGCGATTCCAGCACCGGGGAAAGCCGTGATTATTGGTCCCTTGCTCTTTGTTGCGATGGGAGTGGTATTTGTTTGTCTTGGAATATTTGTGATCGAAGGCAAACCACTTCCTGACTCTGAACAGAGTCAAGGTGCGGAGTATGTTTTTGATCTTTTCTTCACACTCTTCACCGATGGATTTCGAACTGTGTGGATTCTGTTTTCTTCGGTATTCGCGATCATCGGCATCAGTATGTCGGTGTGGGTGATCCGGCGAAGAAACAAGGATTTGAGGATCGAAGGGAACGAAGCGCAGATATCGATCCGAAACTACCGACGAGGGTTAGTACTTGAGGATCGTTCCTTTGCGAGGCACGAGGTGTCAGATATCCGAGCTTCTAACAGTGGTCACAACAACGGTAAGCCAATGAAACGAGTTGAACTGATCGTTGGTGGACGGGCGGAAAAAATTGCAAGCTGGATGGACGGGGCTGATGCAGACGCAATCGTAGAGGAAGTTCGCAGCGCTTTGGGGAAATAGTTAGCCGACTTAAGATGCTAGATTAGTAGAGTTGGCTAATTCCTTTTACCCTTACTTGTAGAGGTCAGCTAGGGGGATTGCGCCTTTTGGGACGTAGCCGTTCTTGTCGCGTTTACGTTTCACAGGCCAAGATTTTCCTTGAGCTTCTTTCTTGATATCGCTGACTCGATCAAGTGGCCAGACTGGATGTGGAGTGTGTGCGTCGTCAAAAATTTCTATCGCTCTCTTCACCAAGTCAGGCCGGTCTGTAGCGAGGTCTTTCGTTTCGGCAAGATCTTTGGAGAGATCGTAGATTTCAATCTCGCCCATGGGTTTTGGACGGACGGCTTTCCAGTCACCCCAGCGTGCAGCCTGTTTGCCACCACCACCTTCGTGGAGTTCCCAGTAAAAGTAATCGCGTTCAGGTGCGTTGCCGCCTTTCAGGAAGTCGAGAAGTGAGAGACCGTCCGTTTTGTATCCTGTTGGCGGTGCGGTTCCCGTCATCTCGACAAAGGTAGGCATCAGATCCCAATACGCCCATGGCTCGTCAGTGACACGACCGGCAGGGACAACTCCGGGCCACCATGCGAAAGATGCCTGCCGCAATGCGCCCTCATACATGCCGCGTTTGAAACCGCGGAGTTTGCCATCCATGGTCTGATTGAAAAGCTTTCCGATTTCACTTTTTGGATCAAATGAGGAGCCGTTGTCGCCACCGAAAACAATGAGCGTATCCTTGTCCACACCGAGTTCTTTCAATGTATCCACGAGTTCTTTGATATCTGAGTCGATGCGGGTGACTTGTGCCGCGTAGGCCTTTTGCTTGTCCGACCAAGGCTTGTCGTTGTAGATGCCGAAGTCATCAATCTCGTGACGACCATGGGGTAGAGTGATGGCGTAGAAGAGAAAGAACGGGTCTTCTCCGTTTGTCTTCAGCCAGCGGATCATATCGCGCTGAATGACTTCTTGCGCATAGGTTTCACCGACCTCGCGGCCGTTGTTGCCGGGCAGGGCTACGGGTTGTTCATTGCTGTAGAGATAAGTGGGAAAGTAGGAATGAGCATGGCGCTGACAGTTGTAGCCGAAGAAGTGGTCCATTCCTTGTTTTTGTGGGGCTCCCTCGGTGTCAAAAAACCCCATACCCCACTTACCAAATGTAGCCGTGTGGTAGCCGGCGTTCTTGGCGATTTCACCAACCGTGACGATCTCTTCGTCAATTGGGTATTGACCTTCGGGAAACCACTCGAAATTGCCACGAACCGGACAATGACCGGAATGGAGACCAGTGAAGAATACGGAGCGACAGGGCGCACAGACAGTTGTTCCTGTGTAAGCCTGGTTGAAAAGTGTCCCCTCGTTGGCGAGACGGTCGAGGGTGGGAGTTTGGATCAGTTTCTGGCCGTAGACTCCAAGGTCACCTTGGGCAATATCATCGGAAAGAATAAAAATAAAGTTGGGCTTTGAGACCGTGGTCCTAGCAGTTTCTTCAGCGGCCGGACTTGATGTCAGAAACAGGATAGGGAAGAGGAGTAAGTGTTTCATGTCTTATTAGAATTTCGGAGATGGTAGTTGAAGTGTTCTTTAAAATTCTACTTCGGTTCCGAGTTCGGCGACGGCGACATCGCAGTCATTTTTTGCAAGACTTTCACGGAGGGCCTGGGAGCTTTCTTCTTCGCCGTGGACGAGCCAGGTCTTCTTTTTTTCTCCGCCGATTCGGTCGTAGTATTCGAGGAGTTCAGAGTGGTCGGCGTGACCTGAGAATGAATCGACGATTTCGATGTTCGCATTCACTTTGAACCGGTCACCGAGAATATTGACCTCCTTAGCGCCATCACGAATGCGTCTTCCGAGTGTGCGTTCTGCGCAGTAGCCGACAAATAAGATCGTGGTCTCAGGGTTCTCGATGTTGTTGCGGAGGTGGTGGAGAATGCGGCCGGCCTCACACATGCCGGAGGCGGAAATGATGATCGCCATGCCTTCGAGATCGTTTAGGGCTTTGGAGCCTTTGACAGAACGGACGAGAGTCAGGTCTTCGAAGCCGAAGGGGTTCTGTTTTTCAAAGAGGGTGTTGTAGACTTCTTCGTTGAACGAATCTGGGTGCAGTCGGTAGATCTCGGTGGCGCTGACGGCCAAGGGACTATCGACATAAACGGGGATGGGAGGAAGCTGTTTGGAGGCGAAAAGTTCGTGTAGAACGTAGAGAAGTTTCTGGGTTCTTTCTACGGCGAAGGCTGGGATGAGAATCCTGCCGCCGCTTTTGACGGCTTTTTTGATCACCTCTCCGAAGTGCTCGTCGAAACCGGGAGGGAGTTCGTGTTCACGGCCGCCGTAGGTGCTTTCCATGAGGAGGAAGTCGACATCTTTGACAGCTGTTGGGTCACGAAGGACTTCGCTTTCACCACGGCCCACGTCACCGGAGAAAAGGAAACGTTTCTTTTTGCCATCGGACTCATCTATGACATCAAGCACCACTTGGGCTGAACCGAGGATATGTCCGGCATCGACGAAAGTCAGTTCGACACCGGCAGTGATTTGCATGGGTCGATCGTAGCCAAGGGTGACGAACTGCCGGAGGCACTTTTCTGCATCTTGCTCGGTGTAGAGTGGATCGACTTCGGGAAGGCCTTTCCGTGTGCGATGTTTGTTTAGCCAGCGGATATCGCTTTCTTGGATCCTAGCAGAATCGCGGAGCATGATCTGGCAGAGGTCGCGTGTGGCATGGGTGGAAAAAATGGTCCCGGTAAATCCTTTGCTGGAGAGATTCGGAAGATTTCCGCTGTGATCGATATGCGCATGAGACAGGACAACGATGTCTACCGATGAGGGATCGTAATGAGGAAAACAGCAGTTGATCTCGTAGGCGTCTTTGCGACTGCCTTGATAGAGGCCGCAATCGAGTAGGATGCGCTTACCGTTGATCTCTAATAGGTGCTGAGAGCCAGTTGTTGTTCCAGCAGCTCCACAAAATTTTAATTTCATATCCGACCATCCTTCATCACCACCAGAATCGGGCAATAAAATTTTTGTTAGACCGATTTTTCGAATACCAGCGAGTCACGTCCGCTTGAGATGAATTGTTTGAGGCGTTTTGGTGGGAGAGATTCTGAACCGGTCTGAATGTAGCCAGCGCGTTTGAAAAAATCCGCAGAGCGATTGGTGAGGGCGAAGGTCTTTGTGATACTCTTTGTTTTTGCGACTTCTTCAGCGTGTTTTAGAAGTTCTACGCCGTATCCGCGGCCCTCATGGGATTGTTTCACATAAAGACATGCGACTTCGGCGGTGTTTTGTGAGTCGTATTGGTGAAGTGCGACGCAGCCAACGACATTTCCGTCGATCGTCATGACGTGGTAGTCTTCTAGTTGGCTTTCGATGTCCTCGTAGGTCCGGGCCACGAGGGTCGTGCGCCGGACCACGCGACCGATCATACCAAGTAGTTCTGGTATGTCATCTTCACGAAGCTCACGAATGACTCGGTAGCTATCGGCATGGACCATCGTGCCGACTCCTTCGTTTGAAAAGAGTTCATCGACGAGCACGCCCTGTTGGCGTCCGTTGAGAACGTGAACTCGCGGGATACCGTCGTGGCAGGCTTTCGCAGCAGCTAACAATAGATCGGTGCCTTCAACGCTTTCGTTCTGAATCACATCGGGGACGTCTGCTGCTCGAATCGCGTGAGCGGGTTTTCCGTTTACGAGAATGCTTTCTTCAAGGAGTGCGATGATCTTGGAGACGCCAACGGTATTTCCAAAGAAAATGACTTCGTCGTCCAAAGGAGAAACGCCAGATGCGTCAATGATGGCGGACTGGCCGCGTCCGAGAATCTCAGAAGCCTCTTTGGCAGCGTGCGGGTCGCAAATCCCGACGCGCACGCGAGCGGCCTTGATTTCGCATTCCAGTGTCCAATCGTAAAGGTCCTGTAGATCTCCGCCAAGGACACCAAGGACAAGCTTCACTCCGACCTTTTCTAGCGCTGCAAGATCGAGAAGCGTTTCGGCTACGGCAGGTTCGGGGAGCAGGCCTGCTTCGATGAGGACGCAAAAAATCTGCCCTCGAAATTGAGGGATATACTGAAGGGCTGCGCGTAAATCGTTCGTTTCGACCACGTCCCGATGCTAGTGGGAAAATAAAAAATTCAAATTTCAAAGTTCTCAGATGGATTGACTAATTCACGTTTGTGCGTGGAAGAAGGTAAGATGGAGAATAATTGATGCGCAGTAATTGGGAGGAAACGGGTATGATCACGGGAAGAAAATGAGTATAGTTCTTCCAATGTTCTTCCGAAATACAATTTTATTCAGCTTGGCAAGTGTCTCGCTTGTCCATGGGCAGGGAAGGGCGGATTTTTGGGATTTACCTCCGATTCGGTACTCCGATACGGCGTCTGCAGACCCTTTGGCTGCCCTGATCGAGAAAGTCGAGCGAGGTGAAGTGCCTTCTGAAAGTGGCAACGGACTGAAGAGACTAAAGTTCGTGTTGAAATATCTCGACGTTCCACCTGAGTCGCAGGCCTTAGTCTTTTCCAAAACGAGTTTACAGAACCGTTTGATCGGCCCGGAGAATCCTCGATGTCTCTATTTTTCAGAAAATGCTTATGTGGGCTATGTTCCTGGGGGATCGATTGAGGCGATTGTACACGATGCGGTTCTCGGTCCCGTCTTTTATCTAATCGATCAAAAGCGCGATGGATCGCTCAATATTCAGAGAGATCGAAGTGAATGCTTGTCTTGCCATGCGACTTCGCGAACCGAAAATGTCCCAGGTGTTTTAATACGATCTGTGAAGGTGGGAGAGGACGGCCATGCGCTGCTTCATTTAGGAACGGATGATGTGAATCATGAGACACCTGTGGAGCATCGGTGGGGTGGTTGGTATGTGACTGGGGAGAGTTCAAAGCCTCATCTCGGGAATCGTATATTCAAGGATGATGGAGATGTGGATCCGCGAAACAAGACGGTCAAAAACCTAAAGGGATTTTTTGATACCTCAGGCTATGTTCGGGAGACGAGTGATATTGTCTCGCTTCTAGTATTGGAGCATCAGGTTAAGATGCACAACTTGTTCAATGCTGCTTCGATGAACTTTCGGAGGGCATCCCATTTTATGAGGGCGCTGGATCCAGAGGCTGATCCCATGAGTGGTTCGACAGGTAGGATGGCTGAGAGTTGGGCTGATGAAATTGTGGACTGTTTGTTTTTTAAGAATGAAGCGGATTTGGGAGATGGGGTCGAAGGAGATCAAAGTTTTCAAGATACTTTTTTGAAGCGTTTCCCCAAAACTTCGGATGGAGATAGTCTTGCTGAATTCAAACTTTATGGTCGGATTTTTAAGAATCGCTGTTCGTATATGGTCTATTCGGATGCGTTCAAAGGACTACCTCCAATGCTGAAAGAAATTGTGTTGAGGAAGATGCGGCTCGTGATCGACGGGGAGTCCAAGGATGTGGATTGGTTGAAGGGGTCGGAGCTGAAGAGAATCGATGCGATTCTCAAAGAGACACTTCCTGAATGGTCCTGATCAATTGTTGCTGCTATTGAAGTGAAATTGTTGGATGCTCTCGAACTATGCCTGCAGTGACTGTTGATAGGATGAGAGAGATCGAAGATGAGGCAATGGCCTCGGGGGTCTCGGAGGGAGACTTGATGAGTCGAGCTGGTTTCGCGCTCGGGAAGGCGATTGGAGAGCAGTATCCTGAGATTGGGACTGCTGTGGCCTACATTGGGAAAGGGCATAACGGAGGAGATGCGCTGATTGCGTTGCGGGTTCTCCGAGATAAGTTTGGTTGGGAGGTTGGTGTGAGGGCTGGATATGCGGAGGTTGAATGGGCTGAACTTACGCGTTTGCAGTGGACTGGTTTGGACTTGGATCAGAGCCTTAAAGCGGGCTGGGAAAAGGAGGCTTTCGGGCCTGTGCTACTATTGGACGGTTTGTTGGGAATTGGGGCAAAGGGGGCTCTTCGAGAACCATTGCTTGGGATGGCGAAAGAGATGAAAAGTTTGAGGGATAACCGTGGAGCTACGGTGGTTGCCGTAGATCTTCCGTCTGGTGTGAATCCGGATAATGGAGAGGTTTTTGAGGGGGCTGTAATCGCTGACCGGACGTTTACCCTTGGAGCTGCAAAGCAAGGGCTCTTGATGGCAAACGCAGCGAATGCTGTTGGTGGGTTGGCGTTGGTCGAGGTTGAAGGTTTGGGTGTCTCTGAGGGTGGGGGCTTTGAGTTGATTTGCCCGCAGGAAATGAATTTTGGTAAGCCAGTTCGGCCTTTCGATTTTCACAAAGGTATGGCGGGGCGAGTTGGAATCGTTGCGGGATCAAAAGCGTTTACTGGGGCCGCATTACTCGCTGTCACTGGAGCGATCAGAGCAGGTGGAGGCTTAGTGACACTCTACGGTCGGTCTGAGGTTTGTGATCGTGTTCTTTCTAGGCTTCCGGTGGAGGCAATGATTTCTCCATGTGATGATCTGAACGAATTAGTCGACTGTAGAGTCGATGCTTGGGTAGTTGGCCCTGGTCTTGGGGAGGTGGGGGAGGAATACCTCGCGGGTCTGAAGGAGTTGCTAAATGGAACGAGCGTCCCCGCAGTCATCGACGCAGATGGGTTGAACCTGCTCGCGGGTAGCGGTTTTATTTTTGGTCAGCGGCATCTGATTACTCCACATCCTGGGGAATTCGCAAGGTTGGCTCCTAACTTGGTAGATGAAGGACGTGAAGTTGCTGCGCGAGAGTTTGTTGCGGATTGTGAAGCCACTTTGTTAATAAAAGGAAGTCGCACGATTGTCGCGAAAAATGGGAGCCCTCTGAGAATGAATTCCACCGGAACGCCGTGGATGGCGAATGGGGGCCAGGGCGATGTGTTGTCCGGAGTTCTCGGAGCTTTGTTAGCAGGGGGGATGGACCCGTTTGACTCGGCGTCACTCGGGGCCTGGCTCTGCGGTCATGCTGCGGAATTGACCATGGAACAGATGGGCGATGGATGCACGGCGACCGAGATCGCTAAGAGACTTCCTTTAGCTGCGCGAAGTTGGCGCAGAGCTTTGAGATAGGATTTATCTTCTGCGTTTCTTGCCGCCGGTCTTTTTCCTGCGAATGGGCTTTGAAGGCTCATCGTCGAGAAGTGCTGTGTAAGTGTAAGGAAAATCTGGAAGCTTTTTCCGTTCGATTTTCTTGTTTACGAAAATTTCCACAGAGGTGGCGAAATCCAATTCGTCAGCGGTGAGAATCGTGAAGGCATCTCCTTCAGCTTCGGCGCGTCCTGTGCGTCCAATCCTGTGAACGTAATCCTCGGCGTTTTCAGGAACTCGGTAATTGATCACGTGGGAGACGCCAGAGACATCGATCCCTCGCGCCGCGACATCGGTGGCAACGAGGATTTGGAATTCACCGCTTTTGAAACCGGCTAGTGCCTTCATTCGATCGGTCTGGTTGATGTCTGAGTGCATCGCTGCAACTTTGGTTTGCCCAGTGGATTTGATCATGCCGGTGACTTCGTCGGCTTCGCGGCGGGTGCGTGTGAAGATCATCACCGAGTGATAATCGGTCTCTTTAAGCAGGCCGAGCAGGAGTTCGTCGCGTTGATCGATCGACACCGGATAGAATGCATGAGAGACGGTTGCAGCCACTTCGCGTCGGGCGATTTCAATTTTGATTGGGTCTACCAAACACCATTGAGCGAAAGTTTGGATCGCCGGAGGCATCGTGGCCGAGAAGAAAAGAGTTTGGCGGCCTTCCCAAGGGCATAGGTTTACGATTTTGCGAACTTGTGGGAGGAATCCCATATCGAGCATGCGGTCGACTTCATCGAGAATGAGAATTTTGATTTCTCCGAATCGCATGGCGGCACGATAGAAGCAATCGACGAGTCGGCCGGGGGTTGCGACGACGATATCGACGCCGTTTTCAAGTTGTTCCATTTGTTTTCCGAGGCCCACGCCACCGTATAGCAGGGCGACTTTCATTCCGGTTTTCGCGCCGTATTTCTCGAATTGTTCGGCAACCTGATGCGCGAGTTCGCGGGTAGGTTCGAGGACGAGGATTTGGGGTTTTCCCATTTTCTCGATCTTGGAAAGTGATGGGAGGGCAAAGGCAGCGGTTTTGCCCGTGCCAGTCTGGGATGCGCCAATGACGTCCTTTCCTTCTAGGATTGCAGGAATTGCTTGTTCCTGGATTGGAGTTGGTGTGGTGTAACCCGTTTCTACAACTGCTTCTAGAACGGAGGCTGAGAGCCCGAGTGATTCAAATCCCATGTGGCGGATGGTTTAGGTGTGCTAGCGTGTAGGGTCAAGTATGGATACAGATCGGTTTGGCGAGGGGGAGAGGCCCTAAATGGTAAGATTTTTGCTGTATTTCGGAGTTCTTCCGATGTCCCCCGCTTATCGACTTTCGGCTTGCATGCGGGATTCTAAGAATATATGTCGTCCCCACGAACAAGCTCTGGTGACTGGAGAGTGGGTCTACAGCCCACTCTTTTGCGTCTAAAGAACTCTCAACCATTCAAAAACCAAAAGATATCTCCGCAAGGAAAGTTTTCCAAAGTTAGTCATGACCAACGACATCGTAGCACTCATCGAATTTTACGAGAAAGAAAAGGGAATCGAGCGATCAAAAATCGTCTCGGCGCTAGAATTTTCTTTCGTTTCTGCATACCGGAAAATGGTTCCTGGTGCGGATGCAATTGAGACCCTCAGAGCGGACGTGGATACGAAAAAGGGAGCGACGAGAATTTTTGCGAGTCTCACTGTTGTGGCTGACGATGATCATCAGGATAAATTCAATGAAGTGCCTATCAGTCTTGCTCAGAAGAAAGATCCTGAAGCGGAGTTAGGCGGAACGGTTGAGTTCAACGTGACTCCAAAAGACTTTGGCCGGATTGCTGTCCAGACTGCTAAGCAGACGATGATGCAGCGTCTTCGTCAGGCTGAGAAGGAGATGATTTACGAAGAATTCAAGGATCGTGCAGGTGATGTCGTTTCTGGAACGGTTCGCCGTTTCGAGCGAAATGACGTGATGGTCGATCTTGGCAAATTCGAAGGAATTATGCCGAATCGCGAGCGCGTTCAAGGAGAGGACTATAATATCGGTGATCGCATTCGCTGTTATGTTCTGGCTGTGGAAAACGAAGGTCGTGGACCAGAAATCATCCTTTCCCGCAGCCATCCGAATTTTGTGAGGCGTCTCTTCGAAGCTGAAGTGAACGAGATTTCAGATCACACCGTGGATATTCGTGCGATTGCGCGTGAGTCCGGCTTCCGGACTAAAGTTGCCGTTTGGAGCAATGACCCGAAAGTTGATCCCGTTGGTGCCTGCGTGGGGATGAGGGGCGCACGAGTGAAGAATATCGTTCGTGAACTCAATAACGAGAAAGTCGATATTATCCGCTGGAGTGAAGATCCTTCGGAACTAGTTCGGGAGGCCTTGAAGCCCGCAGAGCTCATCACCATCACTGCTGATGAAGAAGAGAAAGTGATTCTTGTCACAGTTAGCGAAGAAGACTTGAGCAAAGCCATCGGACGGAAGGGTCAGAACGCTCGTCTGTCCTCACGGCTTATGGGCTGGGATGTTCAGGTTCGTAAGGACGAGACCAAAGAAGAACAGTTCAAAGAAAAAATCGGTGGTGTTGCTCACACTCTCGGAGAATCGCTCGGTATTACAGACGAGCTTGCCGAGAAATTGACACTCTTCGGTGGTGTCAGTGCAGAGATGATCGTCGATATGCCGAAGGAATTTATCGCTGGCTCTCTTGAGATTGCCGAAGAAGAGGCAGAGTCGATTCTTGAGCGTGCCCGGGCCCTCGTTGCCGATCAGGAGCCCGAGACTTCGGATGGTGCTGAAAAGCCAGCTGAATCCGAGGCAGAAGACGGCGAGACTGAAGACGCTGCAACTGCGAGCAAAGACTGATACACGAGACCCTTTTACTAATTTTCTAAAAACCAATTTCACTATCCCAAGACAGCCGAATGCCGAAAAAAAGCGATAAATCCTCCGAAGACTCGAAAAAAGTTCTCGATCTAATCGATGATGAGAAACTGAAGAAACCTTCACGCCGAGAGCGCCAGAGATTGGTAGCAGAAGAGGCGAAAGGACCTAGTAAAGTCGAGAAAGCGAAAGCGGATGCGCTAGATCTTTTTGCCGAAGAGGAGAAGCCCAAGGTCCGGAAAAAAGCCAAAGAGGGGAAAAATGTCATTGGGAGTATTTCTAAAATTCTCGATAAGAAGGACCCTGAGCTTGTAAAAGACCAAGTTGTGAGTCCGGTCTCGGAGCCTGTGCAAGACGTGGGTGCAACCGATGATGAAGATGTCGACTCTGATGATCCTAAGTTGATCGTGATCAAACCGCCTATTCTTGTTCCTGATCTAGCTGCGCGCCTTGGGCTCAAGCCCTTTGAAGTCATGGCTGATCTGATTAAGATCGGTGTTTTCCCTGCTCCTAATCAACCGTTGGAGCCAGAAGTGGCAGCGCAAGTTTGTGATTTGCACGGCTTCGTCTTCGAGCGTGAAAAGCGTGATAAGGACAAAGGTTTCCACAAAGTCGACGAAGTCATCGTCGAGCCCGAGTTACCGGAAGAGGAGCCCGAGGATGACCTCAAGACACGGCCACCGATCGTGACGATCATGGGACATGTCGACCACGGTAAGACATCGGTTCTCGATTTTTATCGCAAGAGTAAGGTCACCAGTGGTGAAGCTGGGGGGATTACCCAACACATCGGAGCCTATCAGGTAGATCACAACGACCAGCTGATCACATTCCTCGATACTCCGGGTCACGCGATTTTTTCAGACATGCGTGAGCGTGGGGCAGCGATCACTGATATCGCAGTCGTCGTCATTGCGGCGAATGACGGCATCATGCCACAGACGAAAGAAGCGATCAAATACGCTCAGAAGGCAGGCAAAACGATTATCGTTGCGATCAATAAATGCGATTTGCCTTCGGCGAATGTGGATCGTGTGAAGACACAACTTGCTGAGAATGGTCTACAAACCACCGATTATGGTGGTGATACCGAGTTCGCGAGTATTTCAGCGCTGAAAGGCGATGGGATGGACGACTTGCTCGAACTGATTCTTCTTCAGGCGGAGGTTCTCGAACTGAAAGCGAATCCAAAAGCCACGACACGTGCTGGAGTGATTGAAGCCCGAGTGGTTCCCGGAAGAGGAACGACTGCGACCGTGATCGTCGAAGCCGGGACGCTGAAGACAGGAACGCCGTTTATCTGCGGTCCTTTTTCTGGAAAAGTTCGATCGCTTATCAACGATACGGGTAAAATCGTAAAACAAGCCCTTCCCGGTATGCCGGTTGAAGTGATTGGTTTCGAGGAGCTCCCGAATGTGGGTGACCACCTGACGGAAATGAAGAACGAGCGTGAAGCCAAGGCTTTGGCAAACGAGCGTCAGGAAGAACTTCGACTCAAGCGGCTTCAGCCTCAACACCGTAACCGCATGGAAGACCTCTTTTCGATGGTCAACGAAGGTGGTGGGAAAAATCAGCTCAAAATTATTCTGAAATGTGACGTGCAGGGATCGGTAGAAGCGATCCAGAAAGCGATCTTGGCGATCGAGTCTGAAAAAGTGGAATGCCAATTCATTACGGCAGCGGCTGGACCGGTTACCGAATCAGATATTGCCTATGCGGCTTCTTCCGATGCGATTGTGATGGGCTTCAACGTCAAGGTTGATGCCAAGGCGGCGAAGGCTGCAAAGGCGTCTGCGGTGGAGATCAAGCTTTACTCGATCGTCTACGAACTGATCGATCAGGTTCGCGAAGCGATGCTCGGATTGCTCGAGCCGCTGACACGCGAGTCGACTATGGGGCACGCAGAGGTTCGCCAAGTGTTCAAGGTCAACAAAGGCAAGGCTGCCGGCTGCATGATCACAGATGGCAAAGTTCACCGCAAAGCCCATGCACGAGTGGTTCGCGATGGAGTTCCAGTCTTCGATGGCAAGATGTCAACACTTCGCCGCTTCCAAGAGGAAGTCGAAGAGGTTCGCACAAACTTCGAATGCGGAATTCGCCTTGGGGAATACAACGAGTATGAGGAAGGTGACATCATTGAGTGTTACAATCTCATCAAAGTTGCCCAGGATCTCTAGTTTCTGACTGGCCAAGATTACCCATCGTTATGTCACGAAGAATGGATCGAGTGAACGAGTTGCTGCGGCGAGAGATTTCCACGGTGATTCAACATGATTTTGAATGGGGTGGTAAGATGGTTACTGTCAGCGGTGTTGAGGTGACTCAGGATCTGAAAGAGGGGAAAGTTTGGATCGGTGTGATCGGAGGTTCCGTAGAGCCAATCATCGACAAACTGAACCGAGCTCATGGAGCGATTCAAAAGTCCGTAATGAAACGGGTTGTTTTGAAGTCGACTCCTGTTCTTCGGTTCATGCACGATGACTCAGCCGTGAGAGGTGTGGAGATTGTCAATTTACTTGAAGAAGTTGATAAGCTGCCCAAGGCACCTCTTGAGGAAGAAGAGGAAGGATAGGCGTTTGCCTAAAGTTTCTCGAAGTTGTTTTCTTTGTTCGACCATTGAGCCGAAATGTCACAAAGTATTGCATGTCGCAGATTCTTTTAGTTGAGGACGAACCTGCCATCGCCGATACGCTGATCTATGCGTTGGAGAGTGAATGCCACAAGGTCAACCATGTGATGAGTGGTGCTGAAGGGTTGAAGCTCGAAGAGGAAACGCCACATGATTTGATCATTCTGGATGTTGGATTGCCCGATATGACCGGTTTTGATCTTTGCCGGATTTTTCGAGAGAAGCGATCGGTTCCTATACTCTTTTTAACTGCGAGGGACGGCGAGTTGGATCGTGTGCTTGGGCTTGAGATTGGAGGGGATGACTATGTGACAAAACCATTTTCACCCAGAGAAGTGGCTGCTCGGGTTAAGGCGATTTTGAGAAGGTCAGGTATCGTAGAAAAGGAAACAGCAGACCGTGGAACCGTTTTTGGGCTGGCAGTCGATGAGCGAGCTAAGCAGGTGAGTTGTTTCGGGGTTCCTTGTGAGCTAACAGCACATGAATTCCGTTTGGTATCGGTGCTGGTGAGTTCGCCGGGTCGTGTCTTTTCGAGAGAGCAGCTGTTGGAGCATGCTTGGGATGATCCTGGGGCAGTAACGGACCGGACGGTGGATGCTCATGTGAAGACTCTTCGAGCCAAGCTGAAGGCCGCCAAAGATGGGGCAGATGATTTGATCGCCACTCGTCGGGGCTTGGGTTATTTATACCAGCCACCAACCACTTAGACTTTTGCGCCTCACTCGTATCACGCTTGTTGTCATCGCGCTCATTATTGCGGCTGGCTTCAATTTGTTAGTTCGTAAGCAGTTGGCCGATGTGGAGCCGCGATTGTTCCAGGCTACTGAAGAGGCGATGGTCGATACGGCAAATATTCTTGCGGCATTTGTAGAGGAAGAATTCGTGGAGGGAAATTTTAATGGTGAAGCCTTGGCGCTGGCGATGGATGATGTGCGAACGCGTGAACTCGATGCTGAAATTTTCAATCATCAGAAGACCCGCGTTGGAATGGATTTCTATGTGACGAATTCGGAAGGAATTTTGCTTTTTGATTCGAAATTTCCCGACCGTGTGGGGGAAGATTTTTCACGGAAGAATGATGTCTATCTAGCACTGCGCGGGAAGTATGGCAGTCGCAGTTCGCGAATGAATGAGGATGATGATACGAGTTCCGTGCTGCATGTTGCCGCGTTGATCGGCGAAGAGGATAGCCCTTTGGGAGTGCTGACAGTTTACAAAGCGCAGTCCGATGTGCTGCCGATCATCCGGCGGAGAATTTCTGAGATTTGGTGGGGAACCGGCTTGGTGGGAGGAGGTATTCTGTTCTGTGTGGCGGTCGTGTTTGTCTGGCAATACCGACCTATTTCGAAACTAACTGAATACGCTCGTGGCATTGAACGAGGAGAGCGAAAGCCACCACCGTATCTTGGGATTGGAAGGGAAGTGAATACGCTAGCACACGCCCTTGAATCGATGAGGGAGTCGCTGGAAGGTAGGCAGTTTGCAGAAAGGTATGTGCAAACCCTGACTCACGAGATGAAGAGTCCTCTTGCAGCGATCCGTGGAGCGGCGGAGCTACTGAATGAAGATGGGGTAGAGATGGAGGAAGAGGATCGGCAACGATTTCTCAACAATATCTCTGCTGAAACTCACCGGGTCGATCGGTTGTTAGGGAAATTGCTACAGCTTTCCGAGCTTGAGGGTAAGAGCAAGCTTGAGCGTTCTGAGGTCATCGATCTGCGAATTCTTTCGAAGCGTGCGGTCGATGAGGCAAAGGCGATGGCTGATTTGGCGAAGGTGCGTATTGATTTCGACGAGGCAGATGATTCGGCCATGGTGATGGGCGATCCCTTTGTTCTGATGGCAGCGATCACGAATCTTTTAGAGAACGCGATTGATTTTTCTCCGGCAGGTGGGCAGGTGATTGTTGAGATCAAAGGTGGTGAAGAATTTCATACGGTTCGTATTGAGGATCACGGGGAGGGAATCCCCGAATACGCGAAGGAGAAAGTGTTTGATCGGTTTTTCTCGCTACGACATTTGCGAACCGGACGTAAAGGAACGGGGCTGGGACTTACTCTGGTGCGCGAAGCGGCTGAACTTCATCTTGGAAGCGTTTCTTTAAAGCCCGCTAAGTCGAAAGGAACGGTGGCGAGTTTTATGATTCCGTCTTGTTGATTTTTTCGAGGAAAATTCATCAGTTCTTCATCATTCCCTCACACAAAGGTGTTGGATTTAATACATCTGATGCGAGACCTTCTGACACCCACTGCGGAAAATCTACGAGCCCCGAAGCCCGGGTCGGTCTGGCGTGTGGCATGTGTGGCCGCTCTTGGTTTCGCTATCTACGGCTTTACGGTTGGTTTCTGGCGATCTCCTTTGATGGGGGTGTATGTCGCTGCCAAAATGCCGCTATTGATTGTCCTTACCTTGGCGTGTAATGGCTTGCTCAACGGGCTCTTGGGTTTGTTGTTAGGGAGTGGGTTGAACTTCCGTCAATCGCTGCATGCTTTGCTTAGCGCGTTTGCGATTTCTTCGCTAATTCTGGGGTCGGTGGCACCTGTTACTTTTTTCCTCGCAGTCAATGTGCCATCGGTCGAATCGGCTCAAGCAGCTACGGCGCATGCTTCGTATCTCTTGATTCACGTTTTTCTTATCGCAGTGGCAGGATTGGTCGGCGTCGCGAGGTTATGGAAACTTCTCTATTCCTACAGTGGATCGAAGCGTATTGCTGGCGCCACGCTCGGTTCATGGGTGGTAGGAAACGCATTTCTTGGAGGGCAGTTCTCATGGGTCCTACGACCGTTCTTTGGATCACCGGGGCTGGACGTGGCGTTTCTGCGGGAGAATCCAATGCAGGGAAGTTTTTACGAAACTGTCTGGAGATCCATCCGTCAGGTAAGCGGGGGATTCACTTTTGAGATGCTGATGATCTCTGGTGGAATCCTCGCAGTGCTCATCTTTCTCTTTTTTCAAACCATGAACCAAAACCGAAACCATGAACGAACCGAACCAAAACATTAGCGAAACGAGTGAGTCAACGACTCCGCCGCCACTGAATCCGAAACATTACATTCCAATTCCGGAAAATCCCAGTATACGGGACTTATTTGAAATCCTGCTTAGGCGCCCCAAGCAACTCGCTGGGCACAAGGTTTGTGATGACAGTTCGACCTTGCTGCGGTTCGGATTCATCGCGCTACTATCGATCATCGTATTTGGATTTGTTCTAGGTACGTTCGCCTACGGAAATCAGCTCTGGGCAGCACCTCTAAAGCTTGGAGGTGGATTGTTGTTTGGTGGGCTGATCTGCTTTCCTAGTCTCTATATTTTTTCTAGTCTTGCTGGGTCCCATGCATCCGCCGCAAGAATGGGCGGGCTACTCGGAGGGATGTTGGCGATGGCTGGATTGTTGCTGTTGGGATTTGCACCCGCGCTTTGGATCTTTGCGCAAGGCACGGCTTCTTTTGGATTTATGGGATTCCTAGCAATTGCCTCTTGGTTGATCGCATTGCTTTTTGCGTTCCGCTTCATACGGGCAGCTCTTCGCGAAACTGGGGCGACCCAAAACACTCCGCTCATTATTTGGTTCGGCATCTTTCTTTTGGTGACTCTACAGCTTTCGACAAGTTTGCGACCCATTCTCGGAAGGTCCGACAAGCTTTTCACCACGGAGAAAAAGTTTTTTCTACAGCATTGGGGAGAGCAAATCGGAGAATCCCTTGGAGTCGTTCCCTTGGAGGACGATGGTAAGAAAACTGCTGGTAGTGAATCAGAGCCTACTGAAGGTGGCGCTGGGTCGAGGCGTGGCGAGAAGGAGAATCCCTATGCAGAGTGAGCGTTGATGGCGGTCTTGTTGAGCGGAACGATAGTGAAGGATGCTTTTTGGAATCGAGTATCCCTCTATTTCTGGTTCGCTCTGGTTGCCCCTGCCCGGACCAGATTACTTGGTTACTTTTTTCACATACATCGCTTTGAGCGCGATGGATAGGCCGTTCATTTTGCAATCGATTTCGTGATCGCCGTCACGGAGACGAATGGGTTTGGATTTGGTGCCAGATTTCAAAACTTCGGATGTGCCTTTGAGTTTGAGGTCTTTGATCATGGCAACGATGTCGCTATTTTCTAGGACGTTCCCGTAGGCGTCTTTGATGACCCGTTCTTCGGGTCTCTCATCTTCGGTTGAAGGATCGGGCTTCCATTCGTGGCCGCAGGTGACGCATTCGTTATGTTCAGCGAGGATGAGGATTTCATCCATGGTGCAAAGAGGGCATTCCATAGGTAATCGTTTTTAGTGGCCTTGTTTGCCTCTTTTCGGAGGTTCCCAATCGCGGCGATTGCGGGAGCGGGTTGAAAAAATGACGGGTATGCCAGGAGCAGGGTGAGCTTCTCGAAACTGGTTGCTCAGGTAGGCTAAATAAGAGTCTTTCATCAGGTGCTTGTCGTTGACAAAGAGCACGATGGTAGGAACGGGGATGACCGTGTATTTTTCGTTGAGAGCAGCGGTGGCATAGAAGAGTTTGATGCGCTTCGCTTTGTTGTCGGACGGAGGCGGATTCTTCGCCATGGCAGCCTGGAGAATACGGTTGAGCTTGCCGGTGCCGGGGACGTCTTGGGCTCCCTTTTTAATTGCGATGGCCTTTTTGAGGACGTGCGAGGTTGAGTCTCCTGTTTTCGCGGAGCATGCAACGAAAGGAGCGTATGCGAGGAAGAATAACTCACGTCTGACGTGATCTTCGGCCTCGGCAACACGGTCTTTGTAGTCGGCGCCTGGGTGGAAGAGATCGAATTTGTTGAGGACGATGAGGCAGGGCTTTTTTTCTTGGAGGATAAGTTGAGCAATCTTGCGGTCTTGTGCCGTGACGCCGGCGGCGAGGTCAATGACCAGAACGCATAGATCGGCGCGGCGTATGGCTTTTTCAGAGCGAATGGCAGAGAAGACTTCGACGGAATTGTCGCGCTTGCCACGGGGGCGGATTCCGGCGGTGTCGATGAGAGTGAAGTTTTCACCGGAGAAGGAGTAGGGCAGATCGACCGCATCGCGGGTGGTGCCGGCGATGTCGGAAACGATGGTACGCTCGTCTTTTAAGATGGCATTTACGAGGGAGGATTTACCAGCGTTTGGGCGACCGATGATGGCGAGCTTGATGCCGACTTTTTCGACGGTCTCCATGATTTCCTCGTCCTCGACGTGTAGTGGCTCGACCACTTCGTCCATCTTTTCGATGAGTTCGCTGAAGTTCCGGCCATGCTCGGCGGAAACGAAAACGCTGTTGTCGATTCCCAGAGTTGAGAAATCTGAGAACGCGGCCTCGTGTTTGTCGTGGTCGACTTTATTGAGGACAAGTAAGACAGGAGGCGTGGCTTTGCGGAGTTTTTGCGCAAGCGCCTGATCGATGGATGTCAGTCCTTCCTGCGCATCGACAAGGAAAAGAATGAGGTCTGCGGTTTCCATCGCGATATCAGCCTCAAGGGCGACCTGTTCGCCGAAACCGTCGTCAAGAGTGGCACCAATACCACCGGTATCGATGAGTGTGCAGGGATGCGTGGTGAGGGTACAGGGCGCGGCGATACGGTCCCGAGTGACTCCGGGCTGGTCATGGACAATCGCGATCTTCCGACCGGCGAGGCGGTTGAAGAGAGCGGATTTCCCGACGTTCGGGCGACCTACGATGGCGACGGTGGGCATAACAACTGAAATACTATGAAATAAATGTTAAATCCCAAACACTTAAGATAGGGACAAAGAAAAACCCCGCCGTTAGGCCTTTTGGGCTTTTGGCGGGGTTAACACGAACAGGGATGGCGGAGCGGACGGGACTTGAACCCGCGACCTCCAACGTGACAGGCTGGCGCTCTAACCAACTGAGCTACCGCTCCATCCCGTTCGGGTGGGCGGGACGCTATGGAGAGAGTCGCTGTCGTGCAATCAATTTTTTAGGTGAAAACGCATTTTTTTTACTGTTGGGCTGTCTGCGTCGCTAGTTGATTGCGAATACGTGGGAGATCGGTCTATTTTGAGCTGTGCTCTTTCATGAAATAGAATTGTGGTTTGATCCGGTTGCGCGTGTGGGTCCTGAGGCGATGGCGGTGGATCAGTGGCTGCTTGAGACGCGAGAAACACCGATGATGAGAGTGTATCAATGGTCTGGGAAGTGGGGGAGTTTGGGGTATTTCGGAAGCATAGAAGAGGCGAATACGTCTCTGCCGAGCCGAGAGTGGGTGAGGCGTTGGACCGGGGGAGGAATTGTCGATCACTGCAATGATTGGACGTATAGTTTGGTGGTTCCAAAGAAGGATTCCGTGGCACAAATGAAAGGAGGTGAGAGCTACGGGGCGATTCATCGAGTATTGGTCGATGTGTTGCGGGAGGAAATTGAAACCGTTGCGTTGGCTCCGAGCCATGGTGAGGGAGGAGGGCTATGTTTTCAAAATGCGGTCGAATACGATGTGGTTGGGGAATCTGACGAAAAAATTGCTGGAGCGGCCCAACGCCGGTCGAAAAGCGGGTTGTTGCATCAGGGATCGGTGGCTGTGGCAGGCGATTCGCGGTTGCGGGGGAAGTTGTTTGCAGAAAAACTCGCGGGTAGTTGGTGTGAGGTGCAAGTTTCGCCCGAAAAGGAGCGAATCGAAGAGTTGGTTATATTGCGGTATGGGAATGAGAGTTGGTTGCGCAGGCGTTGATCTGCTTGACCGGCAATCGAGGAAAAACTACCACTGGACATGCAGCCAATCTACGAGGGTAAGGCAAAACGCCTATGGGAAACCGAAGATCCGAACACCTTGCGGATGGAGTTCAAGAACGATGCGACCGCTTTCAACGGTGAAAAGAAGGCAAGTTTCGAAGATAAGGGGCGCTTGAATAATTCGATCAGTACACTGATTTATCAGTATCTTGAGAAAGTCGGAGTGCCTACGCACTTTGTAGCAAAGATTGATGATACAAATGTTGAGGTTAGAAGGGTCGAGATCTTGTTGGTCGAGGTGATTGTTCGGAATATTTCCGCAGGTAGCTTTTGTAAGCGGACAGGGATGGAGGAGGGGAAACCTTTTTCCGCACCGATTATTGAGTTTTCCTACAAGAGCGATGAGTTGGGCGATCCACTGATCAATGATGACTACATCCGTGAGATGGGTCTTGCGACTCAGGACGATCTTAGCCATCTCCGAAAATCGGCACTGAAAGTGAATGAAATTCTTAGCGCACTATTTGCAGATGCAGGATTGCGTCTGGTGGACTTTAAGTTGGAGTTTGGGCGGCTTGAAAGCGATCCTAGTCAGATCGTGTTGGCGGATGAAATCAGTCCGGACGGATGTCGTTTGTGGGATTTGAAAACAGGGGAGAAGATGGATAAAGATCGCTTCCGGCGTGATTTGGGCGATGTGATGGATGCCTATCGCGAAGTTCTGAAGCGCCTCGAAAGTCGATTATCTGAATGATGAATATGATAAAATTTCTGGTCGTATGTTTGGCTCTTTGGGTCGTTGGTTGCGCGGGTTCAACTGAGCCACTGACGGTGAAACTTCAGACAATCAGGGATGCGGATGAAAATGAGACGGATGACCCGATGGTGCGCCATGAAAAGATTCGGCGGTTTCATGGTGCGGTGAGCATGGAAGAGCGGCGGCAGCGTTTGGGTCAGTATTACACTGTGTTGTGGAATGGAAATGCTTCGGCTGCGAAAGAAATTCAGTTTAAGTTTCAACAAGGTAAAACGGGTAGCCGAATCAAAACGATGACAAGAGCGATCGAACCAGGGACATCATCTGGTAAGCAGGAATTTGCGGTGATCGGAGACGACTATTTTGAAAACGGTCGTGTGGTGACGTGGAAGATCATTTTTTTGGAAGATGGGGAAGTGATTGCGACGGAGCAGTCGTATCTGTGGGAATAAGATTTTCCAAGTGGACTGGAAGTTATACCGAGGCGGTCTAAAGTTGTGCGTATAGAAATTATCAACACCGGCACTGAGTTGCTTCTCGGGAACACTCTGAATACGCATGGGGGCTGGTTTGGACGGCGGCTTTTTACGATGGGGTTGAGAGTAGAGCGGCAAACAACCGTGCCGGATGGCGATGCGATCCAAGAGGCTTTTGAGGAAGCGGTGGTTCGTTCGGATGCGCTTCTGATCACTGGGGGCCTTGGCCCGACGAGTGATGATTTGACGCGTGAAATTGTCGCTGAGACGCTTGGGTTGGAGTTGCACGAAGACGAGCAGGCGCTACGGACACTTGAGTCGTTTTTTGCATTGCGAGGGAAGCCGATGGTTCCCGCAAACCTCAGGCAGACCCATGTCCCGACTGGGGCTGATGTGCTGCCGAATCCGAATGGAACGGCACCTGGTCTGTATCTCCCTCCACGGATTAACCGTTTGTCGAATTGTGCGATTTTTCTTCTGCCTGGACCCCCGCGTGAACTGTATCCGATGTTTGACGGAGAGGTGGTCCCACGGCTTCGTGCCCTTTCTGGCGAAGCGGATGTTCTTTCGGTGAGTGAATTGAAATTTACTGGGATTGGTGAGAGTGATTTTCATCATGAAGTTGATCAGCAACTTTCGGCAATTGCGGGACTTGAGTATGGGTATTGTGCGAGAATGGGGGAGGTGGATCTGCGTTTGATTGGGAAAGATGAAGCGATTCAAGAGGCACGTTCCCTAGTGCTTGGTCATTTCTCTGTTTTTCTAATCAGCGATGATGGATCTTCGCTTGAGTCGACTGTCATTCGGTTGCTGGGTGAGAGCGGTATGAAACTGGCAACGGCGGAAAGTTGCACGGGTGGACTGATTGCGAATCGTTTGACAAATGTTCCTGGGGCTTCGGAGGTTTTTACACACGGTTGGGTGACTTATGCGAACGAAGCAAAAATTGGGGAACTCCGAGTTCCTGCCGAGACGATTGATCGCTACGGTGCGGTGTCGGAGGAAACGGCCCGCGCAATGGCTGAAGGGGCGCTTCGTGAAAGCTCCGGGGATTTAGCGGTGGCTGTAACGGGGATCGCCGGACCGGGTGGCGGGACCGAGGAGAAGCCAGTTGGCACGGCATGGATTGGCTTGGCGCAAAAGCAGCGAGAAACGATCGCCGTAAAAGTTTATCATCCCCGAAATCGCGCTGACTTCAAACAGTCCGTCACGCAGTCGGCCTTGGATCTGATTCGACGTCAGTTGCTTGAATCGTAGGATTTCTGGACATCTTTTGTTTGTCTATTTGGCTCAAAGGGCTTGAATGAGGGGCGATGAAATTACCATCCGTGATCGTTCCTGTTCTTTTTGCTCTCAGCGTTGTTTCAATGGGTGCGAAGCCGATAGATGTTTCCAAGTATGAGGGACCTATCAAGGTTGCATGTGTGGGAGATAGCATCACTCAAGGTGCTGGGGCCAAAGGGAATTCCTATCCCAAGCAACTTCAAGCGCTTCTAGGTGAGAAATGGAAGATCGGTAATTTTGGTCTGAGTGGGCGAACCTTAATGAACAAGGGAGATAGGCCCTACATGAAAGAGAAGGCTTACAAGAAGGCTTTAGAGATGCAGCCAGATGTCGTGATTATCATGTTGGGGACCAATGATACGAAGCCAAAGAATTGGAAATTCAAAGATGGATTTTATGCGGACTACCAAACACTGGTGAGTTCATTCCAAGCGCTGGAGAGTAAGCCAAGAATCTACGTTTGCAGGCCGTGTCCGGTGCCAGGGAAAGGGAATTTCGGGATCAACGAAGCTGGAATACAGGAGCAGATTCCGCAGGTCGACAAGCTTGCAAAGGAAATGAATTTGGGTGTGATCGATATGCATGCGGCACTGGTTGATACGCCAGAGTTTCTTCCGGACCGTGTGCACCCAAATGCGGACGGAGCGGGTAAAATGGCCGAGGCGGCTTATAAAGTGTTAACTGGTAAACAAGCCGCGAAATAGAGATCTCATTCGTCCGCTTTTTTTACAAGTTTCTCGATTTCTTCGAGTTTTTCCATTTTCTCAAATCTGGCGTGACCGAGCCAATAGCGGTCTTTGTGTTTGTCCGTTAGGATAGCCACGCCCTTTGAACCGACGGTGATGTCGTAGATGGGTTGGTTACCAATGTTTTTCCGGTAAGTGATGGGAATTTTGCTGTCCTTTTCTGCATTTCGCAGGGGTTTTTCCACAAGTAGATCGGCTTTGACCCAGTCACCATCGACTTCTTTGTTGATGACTTTTCCGACGAATATTCGTTCGGCCTTTTCGACGCGCTTTTCAAGTGGGACTTCGGGGGCCCGAATCGCGAGTGCGGAGCTGGTTGCTAAAAGAAATGCGGTGAGGGCGAAGAATGATTTAAGGTTGAAGAGATTGGTTTTCATTTTTTTAGATTCCAGCGAGCTGAGTTAGCATGGCAGATGCGATGCTGAGGACGAGCAAAAAACCGCACATGTCGGTGCAGGTTGTGAGGATGGGACCGGATGCGAGTGCGGGATCGACTTTAAAGCGTTTGAGTAGGAGGGGGACTAAACCGCCAAGAAGAACCGATAGAATCGTGTTCAGGGATAGAGCGGTGAAGACGGTGATGCCGAGGAAGATATTGCCCTTCCAGAGCGTGGCGATCGCTCCCAATAGTAGTCCGAGGACAATGCCGTTGATGACGCCGACCGAGCCTTCTTTGATGACGACTCGCCAGTAGTCGCCCGGGCGGAGGATGCCGAGAGTGAGTTCACGAATGGAGACGGCAACTGCTTGATTTCCCGAGCAACCTGACATGTCCGAGACGATGGGGAGGAAAACGGCAAGGGCGATGACCTCTTGGAGGGTGGCTTCATTGGCAGCAATGACTGAAGCTGCGGCGATGTTGAGGACGATGTTCGGTCCAAGCCATGCGAGTCGTTTGACACATCGGTCTTTCAGAGGCATGGAGCGGAGTTCCTCACCGTTCACAATACCGCTGGAAGCGAGGAACATACCTGCTTGTTCTTCTGCCGTCTCGTGTTCGACGGAAGAACGGGGAACTACGCCGACTAATCGGCCTGAGGAATCGACGACAGGGAGACCAAAGAACTTTTTCTTTTCGAAAACTTCGGCCAACTCGTCGAGAGGTAGGGTGTCAATGACTGTTTGCGGCTCTGGGATCATGAGTTGCCGGACAGGGATATGACGAAGTGAAAGGACGAGGTCACGAAGGCGGAGCACGCCGACAAGTTTTGAGGCTTGATCGACCACGTAGAGATATTGCACGTCACGGTCAGAATAATCTTCTGCGTGTTCGCCAAGGTCTTGCAGAACCTCACCGACCGAGGAATCAGCGCCGAAAGTTACAGGGCTGCCCCGCATCAGGGAGCCGGCGGTGCCGTCCTCGTATTCTAGGCGTTTGCGGAGTTCTTCCTGATCGGTTTGTTCAGCGATCTCCGAAATGATTTCTTCTGCGTCTTCCTCATCGAGTTCTCGCAGAAGGTTGGTCGATTCCTCAGTAGGGAGCTCTGTAAGGATGGATGACGCGGTAGTCGGTGAGAGGTTCTCAATGATTTCGACTGCCTGTGCTTCTGTGAGGTGTGAGAGCAACTTTGCGGAATCTTCCGAGCCAAGAATTTCCACCAAGTCTTCGGCATCTTCCTTTGTGAGGCGGGAAATGGCCCTTCGTTGGTCTTCCCAATCAAGGGTTTTGAGGGTTTCTAAAGCGCCTTCGCCATTGCGTGCATCGATGTGTTGATCGAGTTGATCGAGGGCATCGTTGACCGATTCTCGCGTGTCGCGTTCTAAGGTGCTCATCTGATGGCTAGCTTTCACGGTATTGGGCAGCCGTCAATCTACGAAAAAGTTAGATGTGAGATTGTTAACGAAGCGGTGAAGAAAGCATTTCCAAGTTGCAGGTTGGGCGGGAAATCTTGAGCATTCGGCATGTCGAAATATGCAGGTGAAGAAGTTTTGGTGGTAAAACGTTCCCTATTGGAGGAGGTGGGAATATTTGATGGTTTTCGCGCCGATGGAGTTGACGATGCGTTGGCTGAATTTCTGATGGAGGGAAACCACTTTTTTCTGGATCGCGGAGATGCGGAAGAAGATCCCTCGCACAAACAATTGATTCCGTATTGTATTTTCAAATGTGGTGATCGGGTTCTGCACTACACTCGGGGGAAAGCTGGAGGTGAGAATCGCCTGCATGCCAAACTTTCGGTGGGTGTAGGGGGGCATATCAATCCAGTCGATATGGGTGAGGGGCGTAAAGGTGCCGCAGCCTATTACGCTGCGGTGAGTCGCGAGATCGATGAGGAGCTGGAGATTGATTCTGATTATACGATGCGGGTAATCGGTTTGTTAAATGATGATTCCAATCCTGTTGGGCAAGTGCATCTCGGTGTGGTGCATTTGGTTGAGTTAGAGGGAGAGAAAATTTCGTCGCGTGAGGATGCGTTGACCGATCTTTCATGGGCAACGCTCGAGGAACTCAATGGTGCATTGTTTGAGCGCTTGGAGACATGGAGTCAGGCGTGTGTGGGCTATCTTGTTAGTGAGGCAGGTTGATTCGGGATTTACCTAGGAGCGAGCATAGTGAAAGATAAGCGCATGAGCGATTTTGACGCATTTGAAATCAAGATGAGAGCCGCTGGAATGGGTGATGCTCCTGTAGCGGTTTTTAAGAGGAATTATGAGGCACTGAAGAGAAATGAGACCGGCTTGATTCCGGAAGGAAGTATCGTTGCGGCGACTGGTTTACCGGAGGCAGATGGTTTGTCGGCGGCAAGTGGGAATGATCTGCTTGGCGCGGTGGCGGTGATCAAGCTGAACGGCGGCCTAGGCACTGGGATGGGATTGCAGGGACCGAAAAGCCTGCTGCCGGTTCGTGACGGGGTGAATTTTCTCGATCTCATGGTTAGGCAAATTCTGTCTTTGCGTGAAGAGAGTGGTGAGAAAGTTCGCCTGCTTTTGATGAACAGTTTCAATACGAGTGCAGATACTCTAGCGCATTTGAAGCAATATGCATCGCAGGGCCTCGCAGCTGCCGAAGAGGTGGAAATGATGCAGAACATGATTCCAAAGATCGATGCTAAGACCCTGAAGCCTGTCGAATGGCCAGCGGATCCGGATCAGGAATGGTGCCCGCCGGGACACGGGGATGTCTACCCAGCTTTGGTTGGAAGTGGTTGGCTTGATCGGCTGTTAGATGAAGGGGTTAAATATGCATTTGTCTCCAACTCGGATAATCTCGGTGCAGTTCTTGATCCTGCGTTGCTCAGCTATTTTGCGGAGTCCGGTGCGCCTTTTATGATGGAGGTGACTCGGCGGACTGCTGCTGACAAGAAGGGTGGTCACCTTGCGGAAAGAAATAGCGACGGCAGACTGCTGCTTCGGGAAGTGGCTCAGTGTCCTGATAGCGACCTCGATGCTTTTCAAAATATCGACAAGCATCAGTATTTTAATACCAACAGCTTGTGGTTGAATTTAGCGAAGCTGAAGGAGCAGCTCACTGTGGATTCCGGTGTGCTTCCGCTGCCGATGATTAAGAATAAGAAAACGGTAGATCCACGTGATCCGGAATCGCCTGCCGTGTTTCAGTTGGAAATTGCGATGGGTGCGGCGATTGAGTGCTTTGAAGGTGCTCTGGCTGTGGAAGTGCCAAGGAGTCGATTTGCTGCGGTGAAGACCACGGCTGACTTACTGGCTCTTCGTTCGGATGCTTATGAAATATTGGATGACGGTCAGGTGAGGTTACGTTCAGAGCGCCATGGAGTTCCCCCAGATATCTCACTATCGAGTGAGTATAAACTTGTCGATTCTCTGGAGGCTCTTGGCGTTCCAAGCTTGATCAAATGCGAATCATTAAAGGTGAATGGACGACACACGTTTGAAGAAGGTGTTGTAATTGAAGGAAACGTCGTATTCGAGAATTCGAGTGATACACTCAGAGTTATCGCTGCGGGAACTTACAAAGACGGAAGTTATTGAGATATGTGGAAAGGGAGATTTTCAAAAGAGACCTCATCATTGGTCGAGCAGTTGGGTGAATCCATTTCGTATGACTGGAGATTGTATCCGCATGATGTTGCGGGTTCGATTGCTCATGCTCGGGCACAGTTGAAAGCAGGGCTTCTCACGCAGGATGAGTTCGATTCAATTGAGAAGGGTTTGCGTGAAATCGAAACAGATATTCGAGAGGGTAACTTTGAATTTCAGACATCCCTTGAGGATATTCACATGAATATCGAGGCTGAGTTGACGAAGCGGATTGGTCCGGTCGGAGGGAAACTTCATACGGCTAGATCCCGCAATGATCAGGTGGCGACAGATACACGTTTATATTGCCGAACTCAAATTGATGAGATGACTGCGGCACTTTTTGAACTGCAGAAAGTGCTCGTAGAACAAGCCTCTCGGTATGCTGAAACCATCATGCCGGGCTATACCCATTTGCAACGTGGTCAGCCGGTGACTGTCGGTCATCATTTACTGGCCTATGTGGAAATGCTACAGAGGGACAAGGGGAGATTGAACGACTGTAGGAGACGTTTGAATATTTCTCCACTAGGTTCGGGAGCGCTTGCGGGTTCAACGATCAATTTGGATCGGGAAGGCATTGCTGATGAATTGGGCTTTGACGGTGTGACGCATAATTCGATGGATGCGATTGCAGACCGTGATTACATTGCTGAGTTCCTATTCGTGATT
>JBGCEE010000043.1:0-17341 GCA_045106015.1 Akkermansiaceae bacterium
CGCTTTTGGGTCCAGATTGATCGGCTTGCCATTGACGTTCGGGAGCTTGAAGGCTTCGCGGTCTGCTGGGTCATAAGAGAACATTTCAATATGCTGGCTCCCATCTCCGAGGCGGTAGGCTGTCCTGCTACTGGTCTCCAAGCAATTCAATCCAGCGCTTGTGGATCGCCATCAGTTCGGTGGCGCGGGTGGGTTCAGCAGCCAGTAGATTGTTTTTTTCCGAGATGTCATTTTCAAGATTCACCAGGGTGGTTGGCTTGTTTCCATGACCCATCAGTTTCCACGACCCGCTGCGCACCGCCCAATTCTTTCCTGACAGCCAGTGCAGGTCGCGCTGGACGCCTGAAGGCTCCCCCTTCAAGACGGGCATCAGGTCCATGCCGTCCGTTTTGCGCTCTGTAGACATTTGCGCGCCCGCAAGATTTGCAAAAGTCGGCATTAGATCCATCCCCATCGTTGTTTCGTCGCTCGTCGTTCCGGGTTGAATTTTCCTTGGCCAGGAGGCGATGAAAGGCACCCGATGCCCTCCCTCCAGCAGCGAACCTTTATTGCCACTTAAATTGGCATTCGCGGCAAAACCAGAAGGGGCGGCAGGGCCGTTGTCCGAGCAGAAAACCACCAGTGTATTGGATTCCAGATCATATTTGCGGAGTTCCCCGACGATTGCGCCAACGGAATCATCCAAGACGCTGATGACCTCCTTGTATGCTTCCAGTGGCGTGATTTTCTGGGACGGATTGCGAGTTTGGATGGGGGTGTGAACTGCCCCATGTGCGAAGTAGAGAAAGAACGGCGTATCCTGATTTTGGGCGATGAAATTGGTGGCATACTTCGTCAGCAAATCCGTGGAGTATCCCTCCTCATTCTCGATCTGCCGGCCGTTCCACCAATCTAGCTCTCGAGTGCCGTGGGTGGCGACGTGCGTGTGGTTATCCACAGCACCGCCCACGAAACCGCGGAACTCGTCGAAGCCGTAGTTCATCGGGTGAAACTTCACGTCGTAGCCGAGGTGCCACTTTCCGATGAGAGTGGTACGGTATCCGGCCTGCTTGAGCACTGCGGGCATTGTCACCTCAGTGGTCGAGATGCCCCAGGCCCAGCGTTGTATGGGGTTCTTCATGCGCTGTTTGCGGAACACCGGGGAGAGTTTCTCGTCCGGAACATGGACGCACCGCTGCTGGTAACGCCCGGTCATCAGAGCCGCTCGGGTCGGCGTGCAGAGGGCACCGTTACTGTGGAAATCCGTGAAGCGCATGCCGCTGGCGGCGAGCGCATCGATGTTGGGGGTTCTGACTTCCCTGTTGCCATAGCAACCGAGGGAGCCGTAACCCAAATCATCCGCCATGATGAGAACGATGTTGGGCTTCACCCGCGAATCAGCGCCATGCAGTGAGGCCAGCGGCGTGAGCAGCAGGAGGATGCTGAGTTTCGTGGCATTCATATCAGCAAGTTGTTTCATTTCCCCAGGGAATCGAAAGCTGACTGCAGGACTTTTCTTGCGGCTGCTTCCTTTTCCGGGTCGCGATTCTCGTTGGGCTTGGCTGGGTCTTCCCATAGTTCGACGACGCGGCGGAGTTGATCCTTGTTGTTCAGCATGTAGTTGCTGTTTCTGACCTGCCGATCTTCGCTATTCTGACGGTGAATCCACTCGCGGGGATTTCCTGGTTTCCCAAAAAGCTGGGGGCTGAATGAACGTCCGTGGATCGTCTGCTCGGGTAGTTTGGCTCCGGTGAGTTCGCAGAGTGTGGGTAGGAAGTCGGAGAGGTCGATGAGGTCTTGGCAGGTGCTGCCGGGCTGAATGCGTCCGGGCCAGCGCACGATGAGCGGGACGTGGGTGCCTCGGTCTGTCTGGGTGCCTTTGCCACCGGCGATCTTTTTGCCGTCGCCCCAAGTGTTGACGAGATTGCGGTCGGTGCCGTTGTCGGCGAGGAAGAGGACGATGGTATTGTCGGCGATGCCAAGTTCATCGAGCGTCTGGAGCATGGTGCCGATTTGCTTGTCGAGGTAGGCGAGCATTTCGGGGAAATACTTCGGGTCGCCTTTGTGCTGGGGCGTCGGCTGGCGGTAAGTTTTATCCACGCTGTCCGGGGTGGGTTCCCATGGAAAATGCGGCAGACAGGTGGAGTAGTAGGCGAGGAAAGGCTGGTTGTTCTTGGCGCTGTTCTTGATGAAATCAAGATAGACCTCGAGATCCACATCAGGGCCATAGCGATCTTTGATTTCGTCGGCGATCATTCGTCCGTCGCGCATGAGGTGGGGGTTCCAGAAGCGGGTGGTCTTCTGGCCATTTTGGTCGAAGATGTTCCATGTCTGGTAGTGGTCGAAGCCGAACTCCTGAATGGTGTTGTGCTTGTGCTCGAAGGACACATGCCACTTGCCGACGAGTTGCGTGGCGTAGCCGTGCTGCTTGAGCTGGCGCACGAAACTGGGCTGAGAAGGATGCAGGTAGGTTTTTTCTTGATACTTGCTGTGAAGGACGACTTTCAGCCCATTTTGAAAAGGGTAACGCCCGGTCAGAAGGGTGGCACGTGAAGGGGAGCAGTAGGGATTGGTGAAGCACCGTGTGAAGCGCATGCCTTCCTTTGCTAGACGGTCGATGTTTGGAGTCCGGTGCGAGGTGCCGCCATAGCTGGAGAGGCATTCCACGCCGAGGTCATCGGCGAGAATGAGAACGATGTTGGGTTTATCGGTGGTATTGCCAGGGCTGGTCGCGGAGGTTTCCTTCCGGGCGGGTTTCTTTTTCTCCTGGGATCGCTTCCATGCCTCGGGTCGCACGATTTGTTTGGCGGCTTCGAGCCTCTCCCGAAGCTCGGCGTATGATACGTCCTGCACGCTGAGTTTATTGTCGATGGCCAGCCCTGCCGCGATGGCGGCACTCTGGCTCAGCGCCATGAAGACCGGTTCCATACGGATGGAACCGTGCGCGACGTGGGATGCGGAAAGGCAGACGGGTGAGAACAGGTTTTCGCACTCGCCCTTTTTCGGAATGATCGCGCGATAGGAAATGCCATACGGCCGCGGAGGGACGCGCCAGATGACACCTTCGTTCTGCACCTTTCCGTCGTCGGTGACGATGTGCTGCACGCAATGCGAATCCATGCCGAAGGAGCCGAGCCCGATGGGATCGGGTGCCGTGCGGACTCCTTCACAGTCGAGCTGCGTCATGACGTAATCGGCCACCATGCGCCGGGCTTCACGGATGTAGATCATCCACGGCCAGCCGCCGTTGTCGGCGAACTCGTCTTTGGGCAAACCGAAAGCGGCGGTCTTTGTGCGGATATTTTCCGGAACACGCGGGCTGTTTCCCATCGTCCAAAGAAAGCCGCGGATGTAATTTTCATGCGCTTTTTCGATCTCAAGGCGGCGCTCGTAGCTGGCTTCGGGATACTCCCAGTTGGCTCCTGCATAGTCAGAGCCGACGGCGTGCATGTTGTTCCAATCGACCTTTTTCCCCGGACCCTCCAGCGGTTCGATGAGCGCGGGCAAGCGAGTGTCTCCCGCTTCAAAATTCCGCAGCAGCAGTTCGTGATCAATCTCGCGGTATCCAGCCGGTTTTTCGATGGGGATGCGGTTGGTTGGATCGGTCGTGAGGCAAACGCGATAGTTGTAGGCTTGGATCTTTTTGTCGCCCTGGCCGTTGGTGAGGCCGTCGATCTTGAAAACGCGGGGCAGCAGGCCGCTCTCAGGGTCGCCCGGTTTGATGAAGGGATCCACATCCTTGGTGAAATGATCCTTGTCGCCCTGCGTGTAGTGCACGCGCGGCTTGGTGTCGCCACGACGGACGCCCGCCATGTCCTCGCCGTATTGGCTCTCCGGTTCGCGGCCCACGGTGTATGTCACGCCCGCCGCCGCCATCAGATCGCCGACGTAGGTTGCGTCGATGAACATCCTGCCGCGATAGGTCTTCCCGCTCAGCGTGGTGATCGATTCGATCCTCTTGCCGTTCATAGTGACACCCTTGCCGGGAGTGCGGTCGAGCATCTCGTTGTAAACGACGGTCACTCCGGCGTCCTTGATGAGTTTCTCGAACACCTCCTTGCCAACATGCGGCTCAAAACTGCGGACGTAATCCTTCCCGTAGGCAGCCGCCACGCCGTCATAGAATTCCGAAGCGATGCCGCCGAACGTGCTTCGTTTGCCGAGGAAATCGGTCGCGCCAAGACCGCTCGAACTCATCCCGCCGAGAAAGCCGATGGGGTTCACCAGAACGACCGAGCGCCCGTCGCGCTTGGCCGAGATGGCGGCTGTGACCGCGCCGGACGAGTCACCATAAACGACCAGGTCGTAAACGGGCGGGTTGTCGGGACTGGTGGATGGAGACTTTGGTTGGGGAATATTTTCGGCATGGGAAAGCCCGCCAATCAGGAGCAACAGGACGATGCACCTTGCGGCGAAGGAAGCGCGTGCATTGAGAGCGTTCGTAAAGTCTGGGGCGGGGCTCGGGATATTCATGTGAATGGTTTTTCGTGTTTGGGATCTGAGGGTGAGGTATTTCATGGGTAGGGCAGGATCAGTTAGGTTATTGGCAGGGTCTTTCCGAATCAAGGTTGGCTTGCGAAATCGATCACCTGCCGGATGGGGCCCACGGTGACGGTGATACCATCATTGTCGGAAATACCATTGAGGAAAGGACTCTGATAGACCGCCTCGGGGTAAAGATTGATTGGTGTGTCATCGAGACGAGGAAGAGGAAAGGAGTCACGGTTCGCCACATCATAACGGAACATTTCGATGTGCTTGGTCCCGTCATCAAAGCGATAATCCACTTTCCCGGGGGTTACCATGAGCGGGTTGGCAAGCAGGCTTTCGCGGAAGCGAGAGAATGAGCCGTAGATACTGACATCGCCCGCGTGGAGCATGATGCGGCCGGTGTCAGCCGGACCGGCAAATTCCGCCGGAGAGGCCAAGGTGCGGGTCTTGTCCCAGTGATGACCACCATCGAGGAACTTTACGGCAGCGAACGCTTTGCCGTTGCTTGCGAAGATCCAACCGTCTTCGTCGAGGATCTCGAGGCCTGGTGCCTCGAAGCGCATGCTGATTTTCCCGGTGCTGTAGGAACCGCCATTCTTGCCTTTCGGGATACGCTGGATCATGAGCACGTTCTCGTGCTGGACGCTCCAGAACGAATGCTGCGGACGGCCGCCACGGGTCTTCTCGATCTCGACCCCAATGGATCCGACCTCCGCAGCGGTCGGGTCGTCGAATAGCAGGCCGCTCCAGCGCTTCTGTCGGGAAATCCCGGCGTATTCGAGGGCCGGATTCTGCAGCGTCGTGCCCAGAAGATAGTGAGGGGTGCGCCAGGCGTAGTTGACCAAGGCTGAGTCGGGATCGATACCTTGGGCCTCTCCGTCTTTTCCCGCGGTCTTGAGTTTGCCCAGCACGCGGTTGCGGATGGAGAAGGGTTCCCGCGCCGGGAACGTACGCTTGTCCAGCAGGATGGCCGCAACCGGCAGCTGGTAGCGGCTGGTTTCGATCACTCGCGAGTGACTCGAGGCGGCAGGCTGTCCATCCCGGGCGAACAACAGGTTCTTGTAACCTTCAAAACCTTTGCGACCACCCTCGGCCCGGCTGAGTCCTCCGCCCCGCCGTCCATGCACGGATATCTGAGCCTCCTCGATAAATGCAAGGTCGAGCAGCCGTCCGAAGCGTTCACGGATCAGTGGATCGGGTGCGAGCTCGTGCAGATTGAAGAGCGCCGGCCACGAGTATTTCTGATAGGTGTTTGAGCCGATCTCGATCCAGAGCCCGCTGTTCGCGCGACTGCGCGGCCATCTTCGAAAGAACTTGGTATAGGTTGCGGCGTGTTCGGAGACGCTATGCCCGTCCTTGAGTTTCCGGTCGCGGAAGGTGGGATCGCTTTTCAGGAAAGCGGTGATCAGATAGTAGGGCGGACGTCGGTTGAGGTCGTGATTCTCTGTGCCAAGCAGCAGGAACTGATCATCCGGGTCAACCTCGGCGAGGCGGCTTCTGCCGCGCACCCAGAGCCACAGCGCTTCCTTCATCGCGGCCTCAGTCTTCGCGGTAAGTCGCCCGGGATAGTGCGGGCTTTTCTCATGAAAGAGATGGAGGATCCTTAGGTAGTCGGTGATGGAGAAAAAGGTCCAAGGCAGGTTGCCTGGATTTTCTGGTGACGACTGGACTGCTTCGGTTTTTTTCTGCAGGGCGAAATCTTTTGCCTGTGCGAGGAGGCGCCTGTTGGCTTCATCGGTTTTCTCGTTCAGATAGAGAGCGGCAAGGCACCAGAGATTATCGCCCCAGATTCCATTTGGCCATGCCTTGTTGCTAGCAATGGTTTTTCTCAAGCTCGCCTGACGCAACTCAAGTGACTTGGCGTGAGTCTTTGTGACGAGTTCTTCATAACCAGCGAAACGCTCATCTGCGCAAAGTGTGCCGACATGAATCAAGATCATTGCGCTGATCAAGAGAACTTTGAAGAAAGATGCTGATGGAATCTGAATCATACGCAGCGATAGCTAGTTGATGCTGCCGAATTCAGGAAGACTCAAAACTTTCATCAGTCGTGGCAAGGATGATCGTCGCCAGAGTCTCTATCCGGCGCGTTTCGTTCCCGGCGGGTCGATGGGCCCAGCGTCGGATACTTGCTGAATGAACGATGTTTTTCCGTGGATGGAAGCGGAGTTTTGTTGAAATGAAGGCGTTTCGAGCGACGTTCTATGTGATAACAAGTCACCCGTCTCTCTATGAAAAATATTTCACTTAACAAAGCTCTCGCCATTTTGACCTTCACGGCACTTGGGGTTACGACAGGATGGTCCGATCTCACGAGTAGCGGTAGGAGGTTGGAGTCTCGGTTTGAAAAGCAACTCAAGTCGCTGGAAAAGGAGTTGAAGGATGCTCTTCCTGAGCCTGATGAGAAGAAAAAATCGGAGTATTTGCAGGCTCGTGAAGCGGAGAATGCCGCGTTGGTGCAACTTGAAGAGGCTCGTAAACGCCAAGCGAAATACGGCCAAGCGAAAGCCCTTGTGGGTCATGCCAAGGGGAAATGGATTGGTGACGCGGAAAAGGGCATCGCTAAAACGAAGCAGAGATTGAAGCAAGCAGAAGGCGCCGCAGAGCGTGAAGCTGCCGAGAAGGAACTCGCGAAATGGGAGAAGAACAAACAGGAAGGACTTGAGGCGCTAGCGGAGCGACAAGCTTTACTGGACGAGGCGGAAAAGGATAAACCAAAAGCCGACAAGGCTCTCAAAGATGCTCAGGAAGGGTTGGCTGCGGCCAAAGTGCGGACCATGGAAGCGCTGGAAGCGATTGGTTTGAATGAGTTTCTGACTACCGACGGGCTTGATGGTAAACTAGCTAGGTATGTGGTCATGAGGGATGCGACTCCGGAGGGACTGGCTCTGATGGCACAAGAGGGCCGTGATCAGGAAGAGGCCATGGATCGTATGCTGGCTGACGATGCTTTGTTGGTGCAGATGGCCGTTGCGGATGGGGCTAGAGGCGGGAAAAACGGTGAAGCAATGCGTATTTATCATGCGATTCAGGAAGCCAATCCGAAGGCGGCCGAGGGCACGCTGCAACGTTTGGCTTTGGCCATGGCGCTAGAACATGCCCAACCTCATAAACAACGCAGTGCGATTGCCGATACGGACGCTCCAGCTCATGTCGATCCGATCAAGCGCTACGAGCAGTATCAGAAAGCATTTCTTAACAATCGCTTGGATCCGGCTTTCGCTAATTTGAATGTATGGGATATGCGGATGGTCGTTGATGGGGAAGAGCCCGACGAGATCAGTGAATGGGGTCGTGAAATGTTGCGCAGTTACCGCCCCGATCACGTGACGATGGATGACTACCGCTGGCGCTACGTTGCCTTGGTTCGTTCCGATATTCCTTACGGGTCTCAGAATGTGAAAGACGACAAAGACGAGCTTCAGTTTTTCCAAAACATTCTTATGAACGGAGGGATCTGCGGGCGTCGCGCGTTCATTGGACGATTTATGTTGCGAGCGTTTGGTATCCCAACAACGGCTCGTCCGCAAAAAGGTCATGCGGCCTTGGCACATTGGACTCCGGACGGATGGGTGGTTTGCCTCGGTGCCGGGTGGGGTTCTGGTTGGACGAAAACTCCTTACAAAGACGACAAGGATTTCCTTGCGACGACACAAGCTCGTGCGACTGGTAGTCATTATCTGAGGGTCAAGCGCGCTCACTGGATCGCTGATTTGATGGGTGAGAAACGAGTATGGGGATTGGGCGATAAACAGGAACCAGGATTCTGGAATGGTGTGGCGCTCTACACCCAACGCGCTCTTATCGAAGCAGCCGATGCGAAGACTCTCGAAGCCGTGGGGGAGGATATTGCTGAAGCGACAGAGACGAAGGAGAAGATCGAAATCGTGGATGTCGAAATTACTGATGAAGATCGCAAGACTCGCGTGGAGGATGATGTGATTCGCATTCCGGCTGCGGCAACGAAAGAACCGAATGGAAACAGCCGTGGGATCCAGTTTATGAGCAGTAATCTTGGAGGGAAGATGTTGCACTACAGTCGTGGTGGAAGTCCTGAGTTCGAATACGCTTTTCAAGCCCCGAGTCAGGGGAAATATGCGCTCGTCGCCCGGGTTGCTACGCCGAGTTGGAAGCAAGGATTTTCCGTCACGGTGAACGGAGATGGAGAAGTTCAGATGCCTTTGCCACATACCGTGGGGCTTTGGGGGATGTCGGAGCCAGTTGCAATCGAGCTGAAGAACGGCCGCAATGTCCTTCGGTTCAAGCGTCAGAGCGGTAGCAATGAAAAAGGTATTTCGATCAAGGAGTTTAAATTGATCCCTTGGGAGCGTCGGCTCAGTGTTTTGGAAAAAGATGAGGCTGATCGAAAGGCTCAGGAGGAGGCTTCGGCTGAGGTAAAAGATGAGGGAATTTCTCCAGCGTATCGTCGTGCTCTAGGTCTTTCACTGTTGCAGGACCTTGCGAGTATAAGTTCCAGCGGGAAGCTTGAGCCACTTCCAATGGATCTTTCGATTACCAGTTCCAAGGTGCAGCTCCTTGAAGCGAAGGGAAATGGGATCCTTGCTTTCAAATCTCTTGAGAGCGGGAAGATCGTCGCGGTTGCTTTAGATGATCTTGCTTTGGAAGATCATGCGCTTTTGGGGCGTTTGGTTGCGAGGCTTTTGCCTGAGAGCTCGAAAGCCAACGCACGAGCCGCAGCTTACATGGAAGTGTTGGGGAATATTTCGCTAGCCGAGGCTTATCGGAAAAAAGCTGGGCCAGAGGCTGTGGAGCAGTTTGTAGTTTCCCATCAGGACGCTGAATGATCGTTGAGTGAGTTTTCTCAGCCAACGTGGAACCGGTTTAGCGACTATCCCTGTAGATCGGTGTAGGCACTTTCACCGTGATCGGTTTGGTCAAGGCCGCTCTCTTCGCTGCGCTCATTGATGCGGAGCCCGACGGTGAATTTGGCAATCGTGAAGGCGATGAACGCGGCAACTCCGCTCCAAACGATGGTGATCAAAACGGAGACGATTTGGCCCCAGACCTGAGAGCCCATTGAGATGGTATCGTTGTAGGCACCCGAGCCTCCCATGCTTTCAAAGCAGAAAACCCCGGTAAGGACGGCGCCGACAATTCCGCCGATTCCGTGGACGCCGAAGACATCGAGAGAGTCGTCGTATCCCAGTTTGTGCTTCAGCTTGATGGCAAAATAGTAGCAAAGAATTGCGGAGACGGCTCCGATGCAGAGGGCACCGGGAACGCCGGCAGTGCCAGATGCAGGGGTGATTGCGACAAGACCTGCGACAGCTCCAGTAGCAGCGCCGACGGCCGTTACAACGCCAGTCAGGATTCTTTCGATGATCATCCAAACAACGACTGCGGTGGCGCATGCGATCTGTGTGACAAGCATTGCCATGCCGGCAGTTCCATCAGCGGCCAATTCCGATCCTGCATTGAAGCCGAACCAGCCGATCCAGAGGAGTGCGGCACCGATCACGACGAGAGGTACGTTGTGAGGTGTGAGAGGGATTTTCTGGAAGCCTTTCCGAGGGCCGACCATGAGACAGCCGACAAGGCCAGCGACCGCGGCATTGATGTGAACGACGGTGCCGCCGGCAAAGTCGAGAACGTGGAAGCGGTGAAAGAAGCCTTCATTTGTATTCCATGCCATATGCCAGATGGGCAAGTAGGAGATGCTGAACCAAATGATGCTGAAGATCATCACTGCTGAGAATTTGACTCGCTCTGCGAATGCTCCGACGATGAGCGCTGGCGTGATGATGGCGAAGGTCATCTGGAACATGATGAAGATCGTTTCGGGATAGCCACCGGCATCGCTTTCTGGGGTGACACCATTGAGGAAAATTTTCGAAGCGCCTCCGATGAAGGGGTTGTTATCGGTTGTTGCGAACGAGTAACCATAAATGACCCAGAGTAGACTCATGACGCCCGCCATCGCGAAACACTGCACAAGAAGGGAGAGAACGTTTTTCGAGCGAACAAGACCTCCATAGAATAGTGCTAAGCCAGGGAGTGTCATCAAGAGGACCAAAACACTGCAAACGAACATGAAAGCCGTGTTTCCCGTATCGAATGCGGGAGTTGTTTCTTGGGAGAATAGTGTTAGAGAGGATGCGGCGAAAATAAACAGGGCAGCGATCCAGTGCTTTGCTGGCGAGGTTGGGTTCATCTGAATGGGTTTTGGTGTCCTGTGATCTTCCAGAACGGGATGGACCATGAAGGATTATCAGGTCGCGGGTAAAGAGGGATTTTCTGGCTGTTGGAATCCTGAGCGTTTTACTGACTCGAATCTGCGATGGCTTGGAGTTCCTCCCATCGTTCGTAGAGGTTGGAGGTGGTAGCTCGGGCGGATTCAAGTGTTTTCATCTGCGCGGGAATTTCTTCGTAGCGGTTGAGTTGGAATTCAGGGTCATTGAGGAGGGTTTCGATCTGGGTGACTTTTTCCTCTGCCTGCATGATTCGGTCTTCGATGGTTTCGAGTTCGGTCCGTTCTTTCTGGGAGAGTTTGCGGGGACGTTGGGTGCGCGAAGAGGATTTAGTGGTTTTGAGGGCTTTGTAGGCTTGTGCTTGTGCCTTCTGTGCGGCTTCGCGTTGCTGGCGCTTTTCCAGATAGTAAGAGTAGTTGCCGGGAGTGACTTGGATGCCGTCGTCTTCGAAGGCGATGATTTGGTCGCAGATCCGGTCGAGGAAATATCGGTCGTGAGAAACACAAAGGATGGAGCCGCCGAAAGAAGCGAGTGCTTCTTCGAGCATGCGCAGTGAGGGGAGGTCGAGATCGTTGGTGGGTTCATCTAGGACGATGAGGTTGCCACCGGTTTTGAGTACTTTGGCGAGCATGAGACGGGCGCGCTCGCCGCCCGAGAGGAGGTCGACCCGCTCGTTGATGCGTTCGTTGTTGAATAGGAAACGGCGGAGATAGGCGCGTGCTCCGAGGGACTCCTCGCCGAACTGGACCTTCTCGTTTCCATCGGATATTTCATCGAGTAGGGAGCCTTTGCCGTCGAGTTGCATGCGGGTTTGATCGATGTAGTTGATCTTCACGCGTTTTCCGAGGACTGCTGTGCCTTCGCTGGGTTGGAGTTGATCGAGGCAGAGTTTGAGGAGGGTGGTTTTACCGACTCCGTTTTTTCCAACAATGCCGGTGCACGTGCCGGGACGGATGGAGAGATCAAGGTGGCGAAAGAGCCAGCGAGGTAATTTTTCTGTGCCGACGTTTACGCCTGCTTGTTCAAGTTCGATGACCACATTTCCGAGGTCCGAAGGGGGTGGGAGGAGCAGATCCATTTCCCGCTCTTCGGGTGGGGCTTCCATGCCTTTGACTTCGTAGAAGGCATCGAGACGAGTGCGCTGTTTTGTGCCGCGGGCTTTGACGCCGGCGCGGACCCATTCGAGTTCGGTGCGGAGGAAGCGTTGGCGGCGGCGTTCGGATTGCTCGGCAATTTGTTGGCGGATGGCCTTGCTTTCGAGATACGCGGTGTAGTTCCCTGGGTGGGAAAAGGCTTTTCCTTGATCGACCTCAATGATGCGCGTCGCGATGACATCGAGAAAGTAGCGATCGTGGGTGACGAAGATGACGGCGCCGGCGAAGTTTTTCAGAACGTCTTCGAGCCATCGGATGGATTCGGCGTCGAGGTGGTTGGTTGGTTCGTCTAAAAGCAGAAGGTCGGGTTGGCAGGCGAGGGCGCGGCAGAGGGCGACTCTTCGTTTCTCTCCTCCAGAAAGTGGGCCGGTGGGTGCTTCGAGTGGTGGGGTTCCGAGGGCGTTTGAGAGGGTGGTGATGCGGGTGTCGAGATTCCATCCATCCGCGTGTTCGATGAGTTCGAGAAAGTCGTGGAGTTCGGTTTCGGTTCCATCTCCGTTTTCATAACGACGGATGGCTTCGACAATATCGGCCGCACCGGCAGCAATATTTTCGTGGACGGACAGGTCAGGGTTGAGTTCGAACTCTTGGGGGAGATAACCCGTGCGGATGCCACGGCGGAGAGAGATTTCTCCTGAATCCGGCTCGGATTCGCCTGTTAGAATTTTCAGTAGGGACGTTTTACCACAGCCATTGCGTCCGACGAGGCCGACCTTTTCTCCTGCTGCAACCGCGAGAGTGACGCCGTCGAGTAGGTTCTGATAGGAGTAGGAGAGGCGAATGTCGTTCGCAGAGAGAAGGGTAGACATGTGATGTGGTTCGTAGCCCGATTTCGGGGAGTCTGCCTATCCAGATGATTTTGTGGATCCAGCGGATTGCAAGCGGGTCGTTTGTACAGGCAAGTAGGCTACAGAGTGCCGGTGAGTAGAAGGCTGCCGATGACCAAACCAATGGCGATTCGATAATAGCCGAAGATCTGGAGGCCGTGGGATTGGAGGTAGGTGACGAGCCATTTGACCGCTAGGGCAGCGGATACGGTCGCGGCGATTAGGCCGGCGACGAGTGGGGTTGTTCCGTATTGGTCGAGCATGAGGTTGAAACCTCCGAACCATTCGTCGTATTTGACGCCCGCACCTTCGACGCCCCAGATGGCTTTTTTCATGGTTGCCGCAGAGAGGGTGACGACGCCGAGGAGGAATGAATACTCGACGGCGGCTTTGACTGAGAGGCCAACGATGAGACCACCGCAAATGGTCATCAATGAGCGTGAAGTTCCCGGCCACATGGCGACACACTGTAGGAAGCCGATGAAGAGTGCGGATTGCCAAGCGAGACGGAGAATGTCGCGACCGTTGCCACGGGGAGGGTTGCGTTTGCGCCATGAAACGGTCCACAAGATACCGATGCCACCAATGATCCAGGCGGCGATGACAGGCCAGAGGCCGAAGAGTTTAGCCTCGATCCAGTCGTTGAGAAGGAGTCCGAAGACGGCTGCCGGAAGGAAACCAACGATGACGGCGATGGCTAGCTTAAGGCCTTCTGGATCTTGTCCAAACACGCCTTTGATCATTTTGATGACATGTTTGTAATAGAGGCCGAGGACTGCGAGGATAGCCCCGCCTTGGATGCAGATGGCAAAGGCGTCTGCAGCATATTTTTCAACCGCAGATTCGGTCCCGATATGCATCAGGCGCTGGGCGACAATGAGGTGTCCTGTGGAGGATACCGGAAGATATTCAGTGATGCCTTCGATGAGGCCTAATAAGAGAGCTTGCCAGATTTCCATGGTTTCGTGTGGCGGGAGTTTGCTGCATCGTGGCTCAGTGAAAAGTGGAAAAGGTCAGTTGCTTGCACCTTTTTATTCTTCAAGACCTATTGATAGTTGATCGTTCAGGCATTGCTGCGACACTGGCGGCGCGTTATGGGGGCGAAACGGCGATATTTAAGACTTGTGCGAAGGAGCTATCGCATGTTGCGGCATAAGAGGCTTCGGCATCGGCGTTGGTGGATTGCGCTGACTCGTCCGATTTTTGATCGCGATCTCTGGATTCCATGTCGAGATACCGTCGCCTCTGGACTCTCGATTGGACTTTTCTTTTCGATGATTCTGATTCTGCCACTTCAGATGATTTTTGCTTCGATAGCGGCGATACGATTCCGAGTGAATGTTCCCTTTGCTATTTTAGGCTGCTGGGTCTCCAACGTATTTACCAATGTGCCAATCGGCTTGGCGCAAGTTTGGCTGGGAGACTGGATGAGAGAGTATCTTAATTTTCCCACTCCCTATTTTATAAGACGGGTGTATTTTAATATTCCTGAAATTGGTGAGATAAACGCTGCGAGTTTTATCTTGGGAATGTTTACCTCTGGATTGATTCTAGCGTTGATATCTTATCCCTTGGTTCATCTTTTCTCAGCGATTATGCCTCATCATCTGCCAGTCATTCGGCGAGTTCGGGCAAGGGTAAAAAAGAAGCCAACTACGGAGGTGGGTTAGGTAGTTGGTTTTTTAGGTTGGACAGAACGGTCGGGTGGAGACTCCATTCCTGCAGTTATGATTCCAAACGTTCTCGCAGAAAGATATTCGTCAGAAGGTATGAATGGGATTTGGTCCGCGGAGGGCCGAATCGTTCTTGAAAGGGAATATTGGATCGCTGTGATGAAGGCGCAGCGAGACTTGGGCTTGGATATTTCCGAGGAGGCAATTCAGGCGTATGAGGCAGTTAAGGATCAGGTGGATGTTGCATCGATTATGGAGCGTGAGCGGGTTACGCGGCATGATGTGAAGGCTCGTATTGAAGAATTCAACGGTCTTGCAGGTCATGAGGAAATTCACAAAGGTTTGACCTCTCGGGATCTAACAGAAAATGTGGAGCAGCTTCAGGTTTTTCGTAGCTTGCTATTGATACGTGAGAAGACGGTCGCGGCTTTGCGGAGAATGCGCGAGAGATCGGAGCAGTGGAACGACGTGATTCTCACCGCGCGAACGCACAATGTCGCGGCACAGCCAACGACACTGGGCAAACGGATTGCGATGTTTGGCGAGGAACTGTTTTCGAGTTTCGAAGCGTTGGAAACTGTGATCGCCGGATATTCGGTGCGCGGTTTGAAAGGTGCTGTAGGTACGCAGATGGATCAGCTTTCACTTTTTGCAGGAGATGCTGCGAAGGTTGCGGAGCTTGAGAGCCGAGTGGTGAAGCATCTGGGTATTCCGCACCAATGGGACAACGTCGGCCAAGTCTACCCGAGGTCTCTTGACATGCGGGTGGTCGCAGCGCTTACAGATTTGGTAAGTGGCCCATCTTCATTTTGCAAGACTCTGCGCCTGATGGCTGGGCATGAGACTGCCAGTGAGGGCTTTGCTCCAGGTCAAACTGGATCGAGTGCGATGCCACACAAGATGAACTCGCGTTCCTGTGAGAGGGTGAATGGTTTCCACGTGATTCTGAAAGGCTATCTTGCGATGGCGGCAGGCCTTGCGGGGGATCAATGGAACGAGGGCGATGTCTCCTGCTCGGTGGTCCGACGCGTGATGTTGCCGGATGCGTTTTATGCCACGGATGGGATGTTCGAGACTTTCTTAACCATTTTAGATCAGATGGATGCCTATGAGGGAGTGATTGGACTCGAAACCGCACGCTACTTACCATTCCTCATGACGACGACCATGATGATGGAGGCCGTGAAACGCGGCGTCGGCCGGGAGACTGCGCACAAGGTTATCAAAGAACATGCGGTGGCTACGGTGGGAGATTTACGGACGGGAAATCTTGAGAAAAATGATCTGCTAGATCGGCTTGCTGAAGACGGCCGTCTTGGACTCAACCGGCAGGAGCTTGAGGAGATTCTCAAACGTGGGGAAAATGAGCCGGGCGCTGCGAAGAGTCAGATAGAGTTGTTTGCAGGAAGAGTTCGCGATCTCGAAAAGAAATGGCCTGAAGCAGCTGACTACAAGCCTGGCGGGATTTTGTGATTTTCGATATCATGCCAACTTGCGGATTTTTATGATAAATCATCTCTGACGGGCCCTATCGTTCCGCCCTCCACAAATTCCGCCTGAATCTCAATTTTCCGCTTATCATTGGTGCCCCGTGCTACTTTATTGACCCATTTGATAGTCGCTCGGTGTAATTTCCGCGAATCCCATGTGTTGTGAGTCACGCTAGGGCGACACAAGGCAAACCCTCGGTCGGAATGGCTGCATATGAGAGAGACATCACCGGGTGTGGTTATTCCGTGCTGCGAGAGATATTGTGCCACGCTATGATAGATTGACGCCTTCATACAGTAGATGGCAGTTGGCGGGGTGACCCGAAAAAGCGAATCGAGGCACTGGTGAAGCCCCTCGGCATCAAGAGACCAATCTGGAAGGTTATAGGGACCAGTCTCAATGCCATGAGCCTCCAATTCATCGACAAAACACTGCTCCAGCACGGCAAGTTTTGGCTTAAGGCGATCCTCAAGGGTTAAGAAGACAATGCGGCGATGACCAAGTGCGATCAAACGCCGCAGCAAGAGTTTCGTGGCGTTCGTTGTATTAACCGCAGCTGCTGCTATCTCCTTTTCAGTATGACGCCCTCCGATCGCTAAGGTGGGTATGGGTTGCTTTGAAAACCAGTCCAGCACCTCATCTGACCCAGCAAAGACGATCCAAGCATCGGCAGGGACCGTTTTGGCGTAGCGGCGCACCTTGTCTACATCCACCCCTAGTTCACACAATGTCTTGGTGCAGAATGTCGCTTGATACCCTGCATCTGTCAGTCGCAATAGAAGGTTTGTGCAGATCGTATTTTCCTTGCTAGCGGGGTTATAGAGCAAAATAGCGATTCTCAATCCTTCAGAGACTGACATCTCAGGTACGACAATTCGACGCTTTCGCCGCCTACCCTGATTGACCAGCAGGCCTTCACGCTCCAGTTGATCTAGGGCATCAGATACCGTCCGCATGCCGACGCCTAGCTCACCTGCTAATTTGGCCGTGCCGGGCATCGTTTCCACCCAAGTCCTGCGCAGGATCTCCTCGCGAAGGTAGGCTGCCACCTGCTCGGTGGCGGTTAAAACACGTAACGATCTCATCGTTATGTCATCTACTACTTATAGACTATAGACGGCAATAACAAAATCAATTGATGGTCGGTTCAGGCCGTATCTAATCACTCTATGGTTAATTTGTTTCAGCTGATTAACCCCCCATCAAAAATAACAATAACAATGAAAACAAAAACAATAACAAAGCTCGGCGTAGCCTCGATGGCTATAGCGATGTGTAGCACAGCTAGTGCGGCCACATATGCTTGGTCAGGCGGTTCAGGAAACCTAGACAGCACTAATTATGACTTGGGCATAACGCCCTTCAACACGGTCGCAGACATCGTCAACATTACCAACGGCGGCCAAAGTACCTTCAGCAATAGGATTGAACTTGAAGGATTGGACACCTACAATGTGTCAAATGGGGGCATCATCCAAACCACCAAACCTGCAAACAAAACGATCATCGGGAATGGC
>JBGCEE010000044.1:0-30960 GCA_045106015.1 Akkermansiaceae bacterium
AGAGGTCAAGCAAGCATCACTTGCGGAAAAGCAAGCGGAACGCAATTATGCGGAAGGAGTGAATCCGAATATTCTTTCGGTCTTGGAAGCTCAACGTCGTGCGACCAATGCGCGTGCTTCGATCATCCGCCTGCGGAACCGCCGATTGCAGAATCGTTTTGATCTCCATCTAGCGCTTGGAGGAGACTTTAGGACCCAGGCAAAGTGACCGCCAGCCAAGCCGCTTGCGTCGGTTAGCTTTCTACCTATGTTTCCTTCCATGGAATTAGACCTCACTGGGGATCACGCAGATCGAGCCTATCCGATTTTGGCGTCACTTGTTACACCGAGGCCTATTGCTTGGGTAAGTACGTTGAATGAAGACGGAGGTGTGAATCTCGCACCGTTTTCTTTTTTCAATGTCTTTGGTGCCGAGCCACCACTGGTGATTTTTGCTCCAGGTGATCGCGATAATGGTGAACCGAAAGACTCCGCGAAAAACTGCAAACGGACAGGGGAGTTCGTGGTGAATATTGTCGATGAGAAACTAGCGGAAGTGATGGTCCAGACGGCAGCGTCTCTGCCCTACGGAGCTAGCGAGTCTGAAGCGAATGGAATCGAGATGGCGGCTTCTTCTGCAATCTCGGCCCCTCGCGTTGCGGCTGCGCCTGCTGCATTGGAATGCAAGTTGCACTCGATACAGGAAATCGGCAAGAACCGCCTAGTCTTTGGGATCGTGCATCGTGTGCAGATTCAGGACAAATTTTTCGACGAAAAAAACCTGCGAGTTTTAGGTGATCAACTTCATCCTGTCGGTCGAATGGCCGCTCCAAACTGGTATTGCCGCACGGGTGATCTTTTTGAAATCGCGAGGCCGAGCTGAGCTACTTCTGGATATGGATGAAGCAGCCTCTTTTGTTTCCAACGACGATATCGAGTTTCTTGTCGTTATTGATGTCGGCGGCCATGACTTGGCAGCCTACGCCTGAGGCGTCGTCGATGATTTGCGCGTTGTAGGTGGCTTTGCCGTCTTTTTGTTCGAGAAGGAAAGCGTAGAGGACGGCGGGTTGGTTGGGTTCTGGATCACCTTTTGGTCCGTGGGCCCAGAAACGTTTACCGGTGACAATGTCGAGGGTGCCGTCTCCGTTGATATCGGCGAGGTCGAGTGCGTGTGGTTGTGTGAAGATGATGCCGGTGGAGCCTGCTTCTTCAGGGGTTCCTGTGATGAGGTGGCGTTTCCATGAACCGTCTTCGTTTTGCTCGAACCATGCGACGCCAAAGCCGTGAGCGTCGAGAGCGGAAATGACGTCGGTGCGGCCGTCATTGTTGACATCGTAGCCGAACATCTGGGCTCCGCCTTTTTTGCTTGCGAAGGCGGCTTCGTGGAGTTTCCAAGCTGATTTGCCATCCCAGTCAGCGGGTTGCTCGCGCCAGCCTTTTGCTTCGAGAATGTCGGTGAGGCCATCGCCGTTGATATCGCCGTGGCCGATGCCGTGGGTGAAACGCTTGTAGGATTTTTTATCTGTTTCCGAAACGGCATGCCACTTCCACGGAGCGGTGGGGTTTTTAGGGTCTTGGGTGGCGTAGCCGACGGTGCCTTCACTCATGCAGAGAAGGTCGTCTTTTCCATCGCCATTGATATCGGCGAGCATGGGAGATTCGTTGTCGGTAATGGCGAGCACGGTGTGGCGAGGCCACGGCTTGTCGTGCTGGCCGGTGTTTTCATACCAAAAGGTTTCTTTTCCAGGGAAGCCGATCACGAGGTAGTCGGGGCGTGAGTCGCCGTTGAGATCAGCGGCGTAGGAAAGAAAGTTGTCGGAGTAGGCATTTTGCCCGGAGAGTTGGCCTTTGAATCCGGGGATTTTCTCGCCGTCTTTTTCGAAGCTTGGAGCGGCAGGGTAAATGTTGTGAGAGGTTTTGAAGTCGGGACCTTGGAACCAATAGGGGCCAGAAATGACGTCAGTGTGGCCGTCTGAATTCACATCGGCCACGCAGGCTCCCTCTGCCCAGAAGTAGCGTGAAAGCTGGTGTTTTTCCCATTTCGCGGTCAGAGCTGGAGGTGTAGTGGACAAGACGGCGGCGGCGACACCGGCGGCGGCCATGAGGGGGAGAATGATCGGTCTCATTTTTGAGGATGGTGAGGGGTGACGTTTACTAGCTAAAAGTTTTCAGTGAGCAGGAGTGACGAATGCTATAGAGTGAAGCGTGGGGACTGACGGAGGAATTTGACGGGGTTTTGGTAGACGATTTTTTCGATCTGCTCGGCGGTGTGTTGGCGGCGTTTCATTTCAACGACGCATTTCGGGACTGCCATTGGATCTGATACGCCCCAGTCGCAAGCGGAGTTCATCCAGATTTGTTCTGTGCCGTAGGTTTCGAGGATGTCGATGGCACGGTTGGGGGTGCATTTGCTTTCTGGGTAGAGTGTCATTCCTGCCCAGAAGCCAGCATCCATGACTTCGCCGACGGTGTGTTCTTCGACGTGGTCAATGATGACTTTGGAACGGTCGAGTTTGGAGAACGAGCTAAGCGAGTCGATGATGAGCTTGGTGCCCTTGAGTTTATCCTCAAGGTGGGGGGTGTGGATGAGGATGGGTAGGTCGTAATCGAGTGCGATTTGAACATGTTCCTCGAAGATTTTTAGTTCGCTTCGGGTGTTCTTGTTGAGGCCAATTTCGCCGATACCGAGAACATTTTCTTTTTCGATAAAATCGGGAATGAGAGCCATGACTTCGCGGGCGAAACCGGGGTCATCCGCCTCTTTCGGGTTGATGCAAAGCCAGCAGAAATGTTTGATACCGAAACGAGCGGCGCGCTTGGGTTCGTATTCGGTCAGTTGGCGGAAGTAGTCATAAAAGCCATCGGCAGACGATCGGTCGAAGCCAGCCCAGAAGGCTGGTTCGCACAGAGCTTCGCAACCCGCGATGGCTAGTCTCTCGTAATCATCCGTCGTGCGGCTGACCATGTGGGCGTGTGGCTCAATATAACGCATGGGTTAGTCTCAGGTTTTAAACCCCAAACTTCAAGGCGAAGAAGCGTGATTTGGAAGAATAGGTCTTGTTCGAGTAGCCAAAAGTAAGGGCAGGATTTAGGAATCCTGCCCTGTTTTTAGTCAATCAGTCCTTGGTTGCATCCCAGCGAAGGATGCGGCCCCACTTGTTCCACTCGGTGGTGACGACGTTGCCGTTTGCATCGAAGGTGGCGCCGTGAGGTGAGGTGGTAACACCTTCGCGCCATTTTTCTGGAGCGACTTTGTTGGTGTTGAATTCCTTGGGGTTGTCGTTTGCACCGAGGCGTTTCACGACTTTTCCTTCTTTATCGAGGATGGTGATACCGCTGGCGAGTTGGGCGACTGCGGCGAGGTCACCATGGAAGTCGACGGTGCATGGGCGGGCGACGCCTTCGGCGAAGACTGCGATGAAATTCCCTTCGAGGTCGAGGTGGACTAGACGATCATTGGAACGGTCGCAGACGAGAACGCGTGCGGGGTCGTAGCGGGTATCAAAGGCAAATTTGTGAGCTGTTTTGAATTTCCATGGCTCTCCTTTACCGGCGACGGTGGATTTATATTTACCATCTTTATCAAAAATGAAGATGCGGTCGGAGCGGTAGCCATCGATGATCCAGATGTCACTGTTTGGTGCGACATCGGCGTGGGTGAGGGCAAATTTTTCACCGACTTCTTTAGGGATGGCAGAGAGAGGGATTTCAAGAAGAACTTCTCCGTCGGTTGCCAGTTTGAGGAGGGCCGTTTCCTTGTCGCCGAGGCAGGCAGCGTAGATCACATCTTTGCCATCTTCTTGAACGATGGTGAAGCCGTGGTGATTGTTGCGGGCGTTTGGAAGGTTTTTGATGTATTCGCCTTTTGCGGAGTAGACTTGGATTCCGCTTTTTTCGCCGCCAACGATGGAGACGTAGAAGTTGCCTTTGGAGTCGACATCGATTTCTCCGTGGGAATCGCCGATGTGTTCAATGCCTTCCGGAGTATTCAGCCAGTCTTTTTTGTGATGGTATTCGTGGGCTGTGGCAAAAGTTGCAAATGCGGCGAGTAGTAGGATTGGTTTCATATTGGTTCGGTGGGGAGATGTTGGGGAATTATACGCATGATGGGCAAGTTCCGAAAAATTCAAGTTCGTGATACAGGCCTTGGTATCCAGTTTTTTCACGAATCTCGTCTTCGAGGTCATGAACAGGGCAGGGAGCTTTGATTGCTTCGATTTTTCCACAGACTGTGCAGATCAAATAATCGCTGTGTTTTCCGGGCTGGAGTAGGGTGAAGTAGGCCGCACGTTCGTGTAGTCCGAGGCGTCGGATGATACCGTGTTCTGTGAGTCTTTGAAGTAGACGATAGACGGTGGCTTTGTCGCATAGGTCGGCTAACCGATTAGAAGCCGCGAGTTCGGCAAGGGTCATTGGGCGTGGGTGCTCCACGAGGGTTGCTATTAGTTCTTCGAGGGCCTTGGTGCGGCGTAGGCCGAGGTCGCGGCAGCGTTCGACAGCTTGTTTGACGGGGTTCTTTGCCATAAATCAGAAGAGTTTGGTCTGAGGGTCTTCAGGTTTTGGTGGGAGGGGTGCGCCAATCTTTTCGTAAGCGGCTGGCATGGCGGTGCGTCCGCGAGGGGTTCGCTGGATGAAGCCCTGCATGATGAGAAAGGGTTCGTGGACTTCTTCTAGTGTGGCGGCGTCTTCGCCAGCGGCTACGGCGAGTGAGTTGAGACCAACTGGGCCGCCGCCGAATTTGTAGATCATCGCTTCGAGGAGGCGCTTGTCCATTTCATCGAGGCCATCGGAATCAATCTCGATCATAGCGAGTGCAGCGTTGGCATTTTCTTTGTCGATGATGCCTTTGCCGCGCACCTGAGCGAAGTCTCGCACCCAACGAAGGAGAGCGTTTGCGACCCGAGGAGTGCCGCGTGAGCGAGTCGCGATTTCTAAGGCACCAGGGCGTTCGATTGTGGCTTCGAGGAGTCCGGCGGAGCGTTCGATGATGTCGGCTAGTTCTTCGCGGTTGTAGTAGTCGAGTCGATTGATGAGGCCAAAGCGGGATCGCAGGGGCGCGGTAAGCATGCCCGAACGAGTGGTGGCGCCGACGAGTGTGAAGCGCGGAAGATTGATCTGGATGGACCGGGCCGAGGGGCCAGAATCGATGATGATATCCAAGCGATAATCCTCCATAGCCGGGTAGAGGTATTCCTCGATGGCGGGGTGGAGGCGGTGGATTTCATCGATGAAAAGAATGTCGCCCTTTTGGATGTTGGTGAGGATACCTGCGAGGTCGCCTGCTTTTTCGATCTGCGGGCCAGAGGTGGTGTGCATTTGGGTTCCCGCAGCGCTCGCAATGAGGTTTGCGAGGGTGGTTTTACCAAGGCCTGGAGGGCCAGATAAGAGAACGTGGTCGAGCACGTCGCCGCGTTGTTTGGCGGCCTCAAGCATGAGGAGGACGCGTTCCTTGACCTTATCTTGGCCAATAAATTCGGAAAACGCAGGAGGCCTCAGCGAGACGTCGAACGAACTCTCGGGGGCTTCGGTGGTCTGCTGGTAAAAGTTTTCGGACATCGCGTTCCGCAGGATACTCAATCGATCTGGGGTCGGTGGAAAGGATGGAATCTCGCTTGGCTAGGAATCAGTTGACCAAGGCTGGATTGGAAAGTTTCCGGTGGCGGAAGATTGAGATGATGAAAAAGGTCAGCGAGATCAGGGCAAGAGGGATTGCGATGATGCCACCTATTAAGGACGTCGAAATATTTTGAGCAAGTTCAGCGGGATCTGCGGAACCTGATTTACTCAGGGTTCCGAAAGCTCCGAAGATTCCGATGAGTGGGACTAAAACCCCGAGGCAGATGGAGAGGATAAAAACGGATGTGGAGATCCAGATCATTTTTGCCCAGAATTTGCGTTTGTGATCGGTGGTCGAGTTTTGCATGGTGTGCGATCGTTCTTGGGAAAGGAATAGACGGAAGTCGTCTGGAAGCACGGCTTTTCTTATTGAGATTCGGGTTGGTTGCGCATGAAGTCGGCGACTTGTGCGAAGAATGGATCGAGGAAGGCGCGGGCGAAGGGTGGGACTTGGGTTTCGTCCATGGCTTCGCCCATGAGTTTGAGCCAGCGGTCTCGTTCAGCGATTCCGATTTTGAATGGGACGTGACGCATCCTGAGTCGTGGGTGCCCGCGTTTTTCGATATAAGCGTTGGATGCGCCGAGGCGGAACAGCATGAATTCTGCGAGGCGTTCTTCCGCTCCCTCCCAATCCTTTTCTGGATACATGGGGCCGATGAGATCGTCTGTTTGCACGCGCTGGTAAAAGGCGGTGACCATGGCACGAATCCCTGATTCGCCGCAGGCCTTCATGACGTCTTGTTCGGTGGGAGTTAGCACGGGTTTTGAATGGTGGAATCACATTCCGGCTTCGGCGAGGCGGTCGGCCATTTCGTGTTTCATGAGTTGCTCGTTCACTTCGGAGAGGTCGCCTGCCATGATGGCGTCGAGGTTGTGTGAGGTGAAATTGATGCGGTGGTCAGTGCAACGTGATTGGGGGAAATTGTAGGTGCGGATTTTTTCCGAGCGGTCGCCGGAGCCGATGAGGGAGCGGCGGTTTTCAGAATACTCGGCTTGCTGCTCCTGCATTTTCTTTTCGTAGAGGCGGGTGCGCATGATTTGCAGGGCCATCTCTTTGTTCTTGGTTTGGGAGCGGCCGTGTTCGCAGCGAACGTAGAGGCCGGTGGGTAAGTGGAAAATCTGGACGGCGGAGTCGGTGGTGTTGACGTGCTGACCACCTGCTCCACCGGAGCGACAAACCTCGATACGGAGGTCGTTGGGGTTCATATCGACATCGATGTCTTCCGCTTCTGGGAGGACGGCGACGGTGATTGTGGAAGTGTGGATGCGGCCTTGAGTTTCGGTGGCAGGGACGCGTTGCACGCGGTGGACGCCGGATTCGTATTTCAGGTGGCGGAAGACTTCTTCGCCGGAAATTTTCAGAATGACTTCTTTGAAGCCGCCGACTTCGGAAGGAGAGCTTTCGAGGTGCTCGGACTTCCAACCCATGGTGTCGGCGTAGCGTTGGTAAAGGCGCATGACTTCGCCAGCGAAAAGCGATGCTTCGTCGCCGCCGGCGCCTGCGCGGATTTCGACGAGTGCGTCGCGGTCTTCGTTAGGATCGGCGGGGAGGAGGGCGTATTGGATGTCCTCGCGCATTTTTTCCAATGACTTTTCGAGTTCTGGGATTTCCTCGGCTGCCATTTCGGAAAGTTCCTTGTCGTCGGACTTGGCGAGTTCTTGGTTGTCCTCGAGTTGTGTTTCGGTGGACTGCAGATTTTTCCATAGCTCAAGGGTCTGCTGGAGCTTTCGGTGTTCGCGAAGAATGTCGGTTGCTCGTTTCTGATCGGAGAATAGATCAGGGTCGCCGACGGCTTCTTCGAGTTCACGAAAGCGTTCTTTGCGTTTTGCGATGAGTTGGGAGTAGTCCATTTCTAGTTAAAAGCTGAGAAGCTAAAATTGTAATATTTTTACCGAGTGGATTTATGTAGCGGTAAATGGATTTGGTGTCGAACGTTGGGTTTGAAAACAACGGGGAATATGGGTGTTTTTCGTTGAGCTGTGGATTCCAGTAGAGCTACAGTTGTAAATATGAATAAGCCTATGACCATTCTTATTGGAATTGATTTTTCAGACTCTTCTTCCGCGGTGCTTCGGCATGCGATTCATGTGGCTGAATCTCATGAAATACGGGTGGTTGCGATGCATGTTCTGGATAGGAGTAAGTTGCAATATTTGGAAGCGAGCGGGTTGAAAAAGGCGAGTTTTGACGTTCTGGAGACTCAGGCAGAGAAGCGATTTGGGGAGTTGTTGGCGGGCCACGAAAGTGGAGTTTCCATCGAGTTTGTCGTCAAACAAGGCAAGGCTACTGAAGAACTGAACCAGATGGCGGAGAGTCTTGGGGCGGCGTTTATGATTATTTCTGCGAATGATCTAACGAAAAAGCGGCTGGGTTCCATAGCTGCCAGATGTGTGAGAACCGCTCCGTGTGATGTCTTGGTGCTAAGAGACTGGCATGGTGGAGATTTTCGAAGAATTGTGGTTTGCACGGATTTTTCCAAATCAGCTGACAAGGCGATCGAGAGGGCAGCGCTAATCACAAAGGCTTATGGGGCGACGCTTGAAATTCTCAACGTGGCATACCCAGCGGATCAAGATAGTTGGGGTGAAGTTTTGGAGCACAGGGCCGATGCATCGAAGAGCTATGAGGAGGAGTGCAAAGAGGCTGTCCGGGCAGAACTGCGTGCTTGCGTTGAGCGATGCTCCGAAGCACTCGACGGTGTCTCTTTCAAATCTCTTATTATTGAATCAGAAATGCCTTCGGTCGCGATCACTGAGCATGTCAAAGCAGTTGGCTCAGATCTTGTTGTGATGGGAACACGGGGGCATTCAGGGCTTGCTAGCCATTTCATCGGCACGAATGCGGAGCGGTTGATTCAGGACGCTCCAGTTTCAGTCTTTGCAGTCAGGTAGTATGAGTTCGCGTTTCAAACGCTTCCCTAAAGGCGTTGGTGTTCTTGAATTGTGATTCAACGGTGTTATCGAGTGGCGATGAGTTGGGAGGTGAAGCCTTTGAGATATGAGGTTTCAGGGATCGTGATGAGAACTGGGTGGTCGGCGCGTTGGGTGTGCTCAGAGACGAGGCGGAGAGACTTTTTCGCATCGACCGAGGCGGAGGCTAGATTTTGAAGGAAGAGTTCTCGTGAGGCGTGATGGGAGCAGCAAAAGGTTGAGAGTAGGCCGCCTTTTTCGAGGAGCTTCAGGGCACGGAGGTGGATCTCTTTGTAGCCGCGCATGGCGTCGTTGAGAGTCTTTTTGTTTTTTGTGAAACTCGGAGGATCGAGGATGATGAGGTCGTAGTCTGGCTTGGCGGCTTTGAGAAAGTCGAAGACGTTGGCTTCGATGACTTCGATATCCAAGTTATTGAGTTCAGCGTTGCGTCGTGCGGAAGCGCAGGCGGGACCTGAGATATCGACGGCGGTGACTTTACTTGCCCCGGCTTTGGCACAAGCGAGAGCAAAGCCACCTTGGTTGGTGAAGCAGTCAAGAACGCGGAGGCCTTTGGACATGTTTGCGATTTCGGAGTGGGCTTGAAGTTGATCGAGATAGAGTCCGGTTTTTTGTCCGTCGATGAGATCGATTTCGTAGGTGAGTCCGTTGGTATCGATGGTGAATGAACCGGGGTTTTCTCCGTGAAGCAGTTCGATGGATTGCTCCATGCCCTCTGCCTTACGGGAGGGTGAGTCGTTGCGAAGGGTGATGGATTGCGGCGCGAGGAGTTCAACAAGGGCATCACGAATGATGTCTTTTCGCATGTCCATGGCGAGGGTGGTTGTTTGGACGCACAGATGCTCGCCGTAGCGGTCAACGATGAGTCCGGGGATGCCATCGGATTCTGACCAAACGATACGGCATAGGTGTTCGTCGATGCATTCAATCGACTGGCGGAGCTCGATGGCTTGGGAGATACGACGAGTGAAGAAGTCGAGATCTAAGTCTTGGCGGCGGCGTGAGAAACGACGGGCGACGATTTGAGAGGCGGGATTATAGATGGCTGCGCCGAGCGGGCGGTCACGGAAATCTTTGAGCGTGATGACGTCGCCCGGTTGGGGATTGCCAAATGCTTTTTTGATTTCGGAAGCGTAGATCCATTCGTGACCGTGGAAGATTCTGGCACGAGGAGCGATGATGAGGCCGGGCATGCGGGGACTCTCTGCTTTCAACTTTCAACTTACAAGGAAGATGAGGTCGCTTGAGGCGGACGTTTTGTCAAAACGTCCCTACCGTCTGAATCAGTGAGGTTTTTCGAAGATGAGGAGGTGCTGCCAAGGGAGGTCGGGTTTGTTTTCGAGGAAGTTGAAGTTGAGGGCTTGGAATTCTTTTTTGGCTTGGGCGGCGGACATTTTGTGGAGGCGTTTGATGGGGACCTCGGGATCTTCGGCGCGGTATTCGAGGAGGTAGATTTTACCGCCGGGTTTCAGGGCCTTGTGGAGAGATTTGAGCATTTCAGCTGGGTGAGAAAATTCGTGATAGGCATCGACCATGAGCGCGGCGTCGATGGAGTTTTCGGGGAGTTCTACGGATTCGACTGAACTGAGGCGTGGGACGACATTAGAGATGCCTTGTTTTTCTGCTTCGTCTCTGAGGACGCGGAGCATTTGCTTTTGAATGTCGAGGGCGACGACTTGGCCTTTCGGGACCAATGGGGCAATGCGGAAACTGTAGTAGCCGGAGCCTGCGCCGATATCAGCGATGATGGTGTCGGGGGCGAGTTCTAGGAGAGCGATGGCTTTGGAGGGGGCTTCTTCCTTTTCTCGATCATCACGTTCGAGCCAGCCGATTCCGGGGTGGCCCATGACGTGAGAAATTTCGCGCCCCATAAAGATTTTGCCAATGCCGTCTGGGGAAGGTGTTGCGTAGGTGTAGGTGGGTGGCGCGGTTGGTGGCAGGGTCTCTTCTGCGGGTGGGGCAGGATCGGGATCGTTTGGCTGGGCCGCTTCGGTTGGAGGGGAGATGGTTTCCTCCATCTGTTCGACTGTGGCTCGGGATGGTTTTATTACTTCGGGTTTTTTACCGATCAGTTCATTGCGCACGAGAATGAGCGGAATGATCATGAGTGCGAGGAGGATGATGGGAATGAGGATGAGGTAGCGGGATTTCATCAAAGGAAGGATAGTTTTTGATCAAACAAGTTCAAAGTCTTTCGTATGAGGTTGACCCATGTCGATGCACGCAGTAAGTTCAACGAATCCGACGCCGAGCACCGGCACTGAATCGTGGCTACAAATTGTCCAATAAAAGTAGGGAAGTTCGAGGGTTTCAGCTGGATACGTTGCGAGGGCAAAGGTTCGTTCATGAACAGCCCTGCGGTGAAAGAATTCGGTGAATCGAGAATACGCGCTGGAGCGATACGGTTGGTGATAGATTTGGCTGCCTGCACAGGGATGGACTCGACCTTTATGGGCACACTTGCAGGCTTATCGAGTAAGATTTCTGAGATCGGTGGGAAGGTTCAGGTGATGGGTGCGGATGAGAAGATTCGGAATTCGCTGGAGGATCTGGGGCTTGATTTTTTGTTAGAGATCAATCCGAAAGATCCTGCGTGGTCGGGTTTTGAGGAAAAGGCACGGGATTTGCTGAAGCCAAAGGTGGCAGGTATGAAAGCTGGGACCGTATTGCATTCCAAACATGTGCTCGAGGCGCATGAGATTCTCTCGGCCGCGAATGAGGAGAACGAGAAGAAATTCTCCGGCGTGGTCAAGGCACTGGGGGCAGAGTTGGCGGATAAAGGCGAGGGCTCAAGTCAGTCCAAGTGATGGAGAACTCGACGATTCTGGCAATAGGGATTTCTCTTCTGGTGGGTTTCGGGCTGCTACTAGCTCTTCGGAATCAGCGGCGCCGAGCGAAGCGCATACGCCGTGAATTTGCTGAGATGGAGGGTGAGGAGGAGCGTATGTTCAGTTTCCTTCATGATCTTGGAATTGCGATTGGTGAAGAACCATCAGATGGCGCGCTATCACGTATGATCGTCGACGGGGTGGTCAAAGTCGTGGGGGCACGAGGTGGTGCGATCTACTATGTCACTCCAGATGAAGAGTTTCTAGTGCCTGCGTATATTTCCGAGAAATGCCCGCCGCTGGTTTGTGTGCCGGACGAGGTGATTGAAAAGTCCCAATTGGATCCTCGTGCACTGGAGAGTTATCTGCGCTTGGCCCGAGTGGGAGTTGGAGAGGAGCTGATCGGGAGTGGTGTTTCCTCGAATCAGTCGGTTCATGTGGAGGATCTGAAGAGCCATGAAGCGTTCCATGAGCAGTCGATTGATTACATGGATGATGTTTCGGTGATGTTATCGCCTTTGAAATATGCTGGGAAGGATCTAGGGGTGCTGGCGGTTGCGAGGGATTGTTCGGAAGGGAAGTTTTCGAAAAATGACTTCGCAGTTTTTCGGACGGTGGCGGAGCAATCGGCTTTTGCGATTGGCAATGCAAGGGCACACCGGGATGCGAATGAGAAGAAAGCGATCGAGGGTGAATTGCGCAATGCCAGAGAGGTGCAGAGAGTTCTTCTACCTCAGGAAGATCCGAAGGTCAGCGGATTTCGGGTCAATGGGACCAATCTACCTGCAAAAATCATCAGCGGAGATTACTATGACTATATTGAACTGAGTGAGGGCCGCTTGGGTGTGGTAATTGCTGATGTTTCTGGGAAAGGTGTCGCAGCTGGGCTTCTCATGGCGATGTGCCGAAGTTTGTTGCGGGCAGTTTCTTTGACGAATGCTTCGCCGTCACTGGTGCTCGCTGCGGTGAATCGTTACCTATTTCCTGACATCCGAGAGGACATGTTTATCAGCATGATCTACGCAGTTTTGGATCCCGAGACAGGTAATATGACGTTTTCGAGGGCAGGGCATGATCCGGCATTGGTTTACAAGAAGTCGAGTGGTGAGATCGAAACGGTGAAGCCGAAGGGGCTCGCGCTTGGTATTGATGGTGGTGAGGTGTTTGAGCGGGTGGCGCGAGATGAGACGGTGGAACTGGAGTCCGGTGATTGTGTGTTATTTTTCACCGATGGGGTGAAAGAGGCGCTGAATCAGAATGATGAAGAATTTGGGATGGAGCGGCTTTCGGCTGCTTTTGCGGCTTGTGCTGGCATGGGAGCGGAGGCGGTGGTGAAGCGGATTCAGGAGGTCGTTGAGCACTTCACCGGCGAGGGTCCGCAGATGGATGACGTGACGATCGTGGCGATTGAAAAACGCTAAAAGGCCCGAAAAAAGGATTGCGGGAGGAGGGATGAAAGCTAGTTTCCCGTAAATGAGAATGATTCGCAATAAATGGATGGGGCTGTTTTTGGTTGCTGCAACTGCGCAAATGGTGACAGGGGCAGAGCTTCACGTTTACTCGCATCGCCATTACGCGACGGACGAAAAGGTGAACAAGCTTTTCACGGCGAAGACTGGGATCGAAGTCAAAGTGGTGAACGCGCAAGTGGATCAGCTTGTGGAGCGGTTGCGTTCAGAAGGTGAATCGAGTCCGGCGGATGTTTTGATCGCGGTGGATGCGGGACGCATGCAGAGGGCGGCGGCTGAAGGTTTGTTGCAGCCGGTGGAGACGGAGATTTTAAAAGAAAAGACCCCGGAGGCGTTGAGAAGTTCTGAGGGTTATTGGTATCCGTTTACCTTGCGAGCGAGAGTGATTGTGGTGGCGAAAGATCGGGTAAAGTCGGGAGAGCTGAAGACCTACGAGGATTTGGCCAAGCCTGAGTGGCGGGGTAGAGTGCTTTCGCGTTCCTCGACCAGTGGATACAGCCAGGCGCTGCTTTCATCGATTGTTGCAGCGAAAGGAGAGGAAACGGCGACCAAATGGGCAGCAGGTATGGTGAACAATATGGCGCGTCCTCCGCAGGGTGGAGATCGTGATCAAATCAAGGCGGTTGCGGCAGGATTGGCAGATGCAGCGATCACCAATAGTTATTATCTCGGGTTGCTGCTAAATTCGTCAGATGGTGCTGAACGGGCAGCAGGGAAAAAAGTGCGCATTGTATTTCCGAATTCTGATGGGCTTGGAACCCATACAAATGTGAGTGGCATCGGAGTGGTGAAACACTCGAAGAATGTCGAGGCGGCGAAGAAATACATGGAATTCCTTTTGAGTGACGAGGTTCAGAAATTGTATGCGAATGAAACGTTCGAGCATCCGGTTTCAATGGATCTTTCGCTAGGTAAGCAGTTGGAAGAGTGGGGAGAATTCAAGGTGGACGAGAAGAGCTTTCCGAAGCTGGGTGATTCAGCGCCTGCGGCGATACGGATTTTCGACAAAGTCGGATGGAAATAGGGCGCAGTGCCCTGTCGGGTCTTGCCTTTAAGTTGCTCGCATTTGTGCTGGCAGCGGCAGTGCTTATCCCGCTTGGGGTGGTGTTCTTGCGCGCGATTGAGCCAGCTGGGGATGCCTGGTCCGCTGTTGTTGAGTATCGGTTGTGGGGGTATGTTTGGCAGACGCTACTTTTGGTAGCGTTGGTGGTATTCATTGCGTTGGCGGCGGGAGTGCCGACGGCTTGGTTGGTTTCTGCATATGAGTTTCGAGGGAGAGCGATTTTGGATTGGGTGTTATTGCTGCCGATGGCAATGCCCGGGTTTGTTGCGGCTGCGGCCTATGTGGATTTGCTGGGTGATCTGATCCCGTTCTATGTTTGGGTGCGGACGGAGTGGGGAATTGATGCGTTTTTACGGGTTCAGAAATTTGCTCCATGGTTTTTTGCAACAGGGATACTGGGACTGACGCTTTTTCCCTACGTTTACTTGAGTTGTCGTGCCGTTTTCGCGCGGCAATCTGCGTTGGCAATCGAGGCGGCAAGGCTGCTGGGTGAGAGTGGGTTTGGCGTGTTTTTTCGTGTGGCTTTGCCGATGGCGAGACCGGCAATTGTTGCGGGTGCGAGTCTTGTGGTGATGGAATCGATGAACGACTACGGGGTGGTCAGTTTGTTTGGTTTGGTGCCGCTGACGCCGGGGGTTTTTCGTGCTTGGGGTGAGGGGGAGGTGGTGGTCGCGATGCGGTTGGCACTTTTTCTGATGTTTTTTCTATCCATTGTTCTAGTTGCAGAGCGTTGGCAGCGTGGAAGGCGTTCCTTTGGTGAGAGCGAAGGAGGAGGAAAATTGAGACGGGTGAGGTTAGGCTGGGTGAAAGCGTTTGCGGCAGTCTTGGCCTGTTTGTTTCCTGTTGTGTTAGGATTTTTTCTTCCGGTTTGGAGGTTGGTGAGATGGTGCTGGGAGTCGCGTGGAACTGACTGGTTCGCTGGGCATTCCGAGGCGGCATGGAATTCATTTTCTTTGGCAGGAGGAACGGTGATTTTGTTGCTGATTGGGGCGATGGTCTTGGTGGCCGTGCAGCGTGCTTATGGTTCGCGGATGATTCTTGTGGCGCAGAAGATCTGTCTTTTTGGCTATGGGCTTCCAAGTGCCTTGGTGGCTGTGGGAGTCGGGGCTTTGGTTGTTTTCTTGGCAAAAGTGATACCGGGAGGGGCGTTGCTTGCTTTGAGCGCTTCAGTATTCGGTTTGGTGCTCGCCTATTTTGTGCGGTTTTTGGCTGTCGCTATTCAGCCTTTGTTGGCAGGTTTCGAACGAGTTCCAGGCGGCTTAAACGAAGCAGCAAGAACTCTGGGGAGTGGGCGGCTTGGTGCGTTGTGGCGAGTGGATTTGCCTTTGGTGCGTCCGGCGATTTTGGCGGCAGCGACGCTTTGTTTTGTGGATGTCTTCAAAGAACTGACTTTGACCCTTGTACTTCGGCCATTTGACTTTGAAACACTTGCCACACGGATTTATCGGTTTACGGATGAGGGGCGCGTTGCGGAAGCTGCCGTGCCGGGCATGGCGCTCGTTGTGCTCTGTCTTGTCGGATTGTTCCCGCTTTCAACCCTTATGAAACGTTTCGAAGAATGAACCTGCTAGAAGTACACGGTGTTTCCAAGACGTATCGCCGAGGTGATTCGGCGGCTCTTTCGGAAGTTTCGTTTCAGCTTGAGAAGCAGCGGATTCTGGCCTTGGTGGGCGCAAGCGGCAGCGGCAAAACGACCATGTTGCGTATCCTTGCTGGCTTGGAGGTGCCAGACGCTGGGGAGGTTTTGTTGAATGGTCGGGTTATTGCTGCACCGAAGAAGGTCGTCGCCGCAGAGGAGAGCGGGATTGGAATGGTGTTTCAGAATCACGCGTTGTTTCCGCATCTGACGGTGGAGGGGAATGTTCTTTTTGGGGTGCGTAAGTTACCCAAGGTTGAGAAGCGTACTTTGCTCAAGGAGTTGCTGGAGTTGGTTGGGTTGCCGGACAAAGCGAAGCGATTTCCACATGAGCTTTCGGGAGGGGAGAGGCAGCGGGTTGCCTTGGCGAGGGCTCTGGCACCGGGGCCACAATTGCTCTTGTTAGACGAGCCGTTCAGCAGTCTTGATATGCGGCTGAGGCAATCGGTGAGAGATGAAACTCGAGAGATTCTTCGTGCGCGTGGGACGGCGGCCATTTTCGTGACGCATGATACGGAGGACTCGCTGGCAGTCGCTGATCATATCGTGGTGATAAAGGAAGGACGCGTGCAGCAGCAGGGAGCACCTGAGGAGGTGTATCACGCACCGGCGAACCCATACGTTGCGACCTTTTTCGGTAGCTGCAATTTTCTACCATTTCATCTACTTGGTTCGTTGGAGAAAGCGCGGGTGAGTTGCCATGTCGGGCCGCCAAGTGCGTCGGATGGTGAGCGAGGACTTTGGATCCGGCCGGAGCATTTGTGGTTGGAAAAGTCTTCTGAAGGTGGAGGTGTCTTGCAGGGTGAGGTGGAACGAGTGAGTTTCGCAGGAAGTTTCCAGAGGGTGTTTTTGAAATGTCGTGGTGAGTTCACCGTGGAGGTTAGGCATTCGCAGGGGTTTCCTGTCGAAGTCGGGCAAGTCTGGGGGATTTCTCCGGTGCGACGGGGGTGATGTTGCGAGTTGGGGATCTCCTTCGTTCTTGGTGTTAATGAACGATTTTGGGCGTCTAGACCCCTTGCCACAAGTCTTTGACGAAGCCGTATTTTTTTGGGGGGAAGAAGGGTGTCTGCGCAAAGCGGTAGTCCACTAATCCGGGCGCAAATGCCCCCCAACTGCGTTGCACTTCGGTCGTTGATGTTTATCAACTCCTTCATCGCGCCTTGTCCGGAAGCATTTTCACTCCGGCGGTTTCGGAAAATCCTTCTGGCAAACGGTCTATTTATCTATCGAGTTGATACTGGGGAAATTTCGAGCAAGTTATGGGCGTGAGTGATTTAGGAATCGAGAGTCGCATGGGTGAGTTGCTGGCAGAAATGCCTGGAGCGCGGAGAGCGCTGTTTTCTCGGTATCACTTGGGGGGGTGCCAAAGTTGTGCGTTTGATGATTCCGAGACTCTAGCCGGATTATGCGAAAGGGCGGAGATTGATGCAGAGGAGGTCTTGGGGCATCTCTTGGCGAGTCATGAAAATGACATCAAGATGTTGATCTCTCCGATGAATTTGAAGGAGGAGATCGATGGCGGTGCGGTGGTAAGGTGGGTGGATGTGAGAACGCGTGAGGAGTTTGAAGCGGTAAAGATAGAGGGAGCTGAGCTATTTTCGCAGGAACTTCAGGAAAAAGTTTTTAAAGAAAAGCCGAGTGGATTGATCGTGCTTTACGATCACACGGGAAAATATGTTTTGGACCAAGTAGCTTGGTTCAGGGGTCACGGGATTAAAAATGCCTTTGGCCTGACAGGCGGGATAGATGCTTGGAGCCGCGAGGTGGATTCGACTGTGATGAGGTATCGGTTGGAGGTTTGATACCCCTCGAAATTTTCTAGGCCGGAGGGAATGGCTGTTCGGAGATTTCCCAGTCCTCATTCTTTTCGAGGAATGTTTTCATGGCCCAATCGTGTGGAAATAGGGCGACGAGCCAGCCGTTTGAGTCGCGGGCGAGGATGGTGCCGAGGGAGAGGTCGGGACGTGCTTCGGGTGCAAAGGGATCGCCTTCTTTGGGCTTGAGCCAGTGAGCGATCGTCCAGTCGGCTGATTCGAGGCGGGTTTCTGCGGCGTATTCACCTTCAAGGCGATGTTGGAGGACCTCGAATTGCAGTGGTCCGACCGCGCCAAGTAGGACTCTGGAAGAAGGGCCAGCGGAATCGATGGGTTGAAATTCCGAGGCGACGCCCTCCTTGAGAAGTTGTCCGAGGCCCGATTGGAAGCGTTTGTATTTGGCGGTGGATTTGTTGGTGAGGTAGGAGAAACACTCCGGAGGGAAGCGGGGTATTTCATCGAATTTTACTTCAGGAGAGGCTGCCAGGGTGTCTCCGATGAGTAGGTCGTAGTTTCCAACGAGGCCTACGACGTCTCCCGCGAATGCATCATCAACCGTTTCTCGGTCGCGAGCGAAGAGTCGTTGGGAATTGGATAGACGCATGTTTTCTCCGCTGCGTGTGTTGGTGACATTCATGTCGCGCTCGAACTGTCCTGATACGATGCGGATGAATGCGATCCGGTCGCGATGTTTCGGATTCATGTTCGCTTGGATTTTGAAAACGAACGCTGAGAATTTTGACGAGGCTGGATTGACTGTTTGCTCTTCGCTTTTTCTGGGCGCAGGAGGCGGGGAGAGTTCGAGGAAACGATCGAGCAGTAGCTGGACGCCAAAGTTGTTCGCTGCGGAACCGAAAAAGACAGGGGTGAGTCTACCAGCGAGAACTTCGTCTACGTCGAATTCGGCCCCGGCTCCTTCGAGGAGTTCGAGTTCGTCACAGACTTCCGCATAGGTGACTTCATCGACCGCTTCTTTTACCGATTCATCCTCAATGCCCGTGACGTTTACGGGCGCGCGGAACGAACCGTGGACGGTGCGTTCGAAAAGATGGACGTTTTTGTTTTCTCGGTCGAAGACCCCTTTGAATCGAGGGCCGTCTCCCAGCGGCCAATTGACGGGGTAGGCAGCGATACCGAGCACGGATTCCAGTTCGTCGAGAAGATCGAGAGTCGGCCGTGCGGGACGGTCGAGCTTGTTCATAAAGGTGAAGATGGGAACCCCACGGCGGCGGCAGACTTCGAAGAGTTTTCTCGTCTGGGCCTCGATGCCCTTACCGGCATCAACAACCATCACGGCTGCATCGACTGCGGTGAGAACGCGGTAGGTGTCCTCGGAAAAGTCTTTATGCCCTGGGGTGTCGAGAATGTTGACGACGCAGTCTTTATATTCAAATTGTAGGACGGTTGAGGAAACGGAAATACCGCGTTTTTTCTCCATTTCCATCCAGTCTGAGGTGGTGCTGCGTTGGTTTTTCTTTGCGGTTACCGAACCGGCGAGATTGAGTGCGCCGCCATAAAGGAGGAATTTTTCCGTCAGTGTGGTTTTTCCCGCATCTGGGTGAGAAATGATGGCAAACGAACGGCGTCTCGCGACTTCTTTTTCGAGAGTTGGCGACGGTGTGGCGTAATCGGTAAGCGACATGAAGGAGGAAAACTTCAGACGTGCGGTCCGAAACTGCAACTCTCAATCTGTCTCTGGCAAGAGTTCGACAGATGCCCCGGAGATTTCCGAGGCACCCGCCGAGTTTCTTGGGGGGAATGTTGAATCGCTGTATCTGGCTGGATGACGGCGACCAACGACGTGATCTTCGCAGTAGAGGATGCAATTGGCGATTCCGTGATCACGTAGGTTTCCTGAAAATATAGAAAACTTAGGATTTTTGTTGTCAAAATAGAGGCTGAAATCTGAATTGCCAAACTCGTCTGAATTGGATAGCTTCCGCCCCCCGACGCGGTTGGCCCGTAGGCAGTCTCGTTCAACAATATGAATCTTTATTTTGGGATTTCTTGATAGCATCAAACGTTGGCAACTTGCCAAAAAGGGTTACTCCCACGGAAAGAAGCGTCGCGTTCAAAGCGATAATCCGGCAATCCAAGCGCTGGAGCATAGTTTTCTCATTAAGCTTTCTCTGTATCTTTCTTTTGCCGTTGGTACCGCGGTGCTCGTATTAAAAGCGTCCGATGGGGCTGTTTTTTCTGCGGTTCCGTTCAAAGGGATGATCTATGGCTTCGTACTTGCGCTTACCGCGCTTGCGATGTTTGACGTGAATCATCCGAAAGTCTGTCTCAGAAACAGCCGGATTATTCTCGTTTTGGGCGGCTTGATGGGCCACTTGGTCATTGTTCGGCTGGTAATGACTCTGGCGGATGCTGGAACGATTCGTGAGGTGTATCGATTTCTTTTCATACCATTCGCGCTCGCTCCGATGCTTCATGGGATTCTTTTGGGTAGAACGGTTGGAGCGTTCTCTGCAGTTTACGTCAGCTTGATCGGTAGCCTTTTAGTTCCACAGGCAGATTTAATGAACTACCTGATCGTGAGTCTTGTGGCGGGGATGACTGCTGTGCTTTGCACTGCGAAGGTCAGAAAGAGAATTCAGCTTTTGAGGGCTGGAATTTACGTGGGTGCCGTGATGGTCGTCCTTGCGTTGATTCTGGGTGAACTGGAGTTCATGTCTGTCTTTGGTCCAGAGTCAATTGGAAGGCTTCAGGTCTTGGGTGCGGGGAGTGCAATTGCCTTCGCAACCGCCTTGGCAACGGCGATGATTATCAGTGGTTTTCTGCCGATGTTCGAAGGTTCTTTTTGTCTGACGACTGATATTAGCTGGCTGGAGTTGAGTGATCTAAATCACCGCTTGCTGAAGCAAATGCAACTAGAGGCCCCCGGGACTTTTCATCATAGTCTTGTGGTGGCGGCTCTCTCGGAAGCTGCGGCGGAAAAGATAGGGGCGAATGCACCGATGTGTCGTGTTTGTGCGTATTTTCACGATGTGGGAAAGTTGAAGAAGCCGAGCTACTTCATTGAAAACCAACACGACGAAGCTGAAAATCCTCATGATCATCTGACGCCGACGATGAGTGCGTTGATCATCACGGCGCATGTGAAAGATGGAATTGACCTTGCGGTGAAGCATAAGCTCAACCCGAGAATCGTTGAGGTCATTCAGGAACACCACGGGGACTCGCTGGTCTATTTCTTTTACCGAAAGGCACAGGAGCAGAAGAAGGAAGAGATGGAGAAAGTGGATCGGCGTCTTGAAAATCCAGAGGATTTGCCAAAGGTTGAGGAAAAAAATTTCCGCTATCCTGGGCCACGGCCGAGTAGCCGTGAGAGCGGAATCATTTGTCTGGCAGATACGATTGAAAGTGCTTCGCGGACTCTTCGAAAGCCGACTCCTGCGAAGATTCGAGCGTTGGTGGAAGAGTTGGTCCGGGCAAAGATCAATGATGGTCAACTGGATGAATGCCAGCTGACATTGGGCGAGCTTGCCGCTGTGAAAGATAGCTTCTCGAAGACGCTTCGGAGCATGCTTCACAATCGTATTGACTATCAAAAGCCGAAAGACGAGCGGAACGGAGCGTCGAAACGTCCTTCGAGCCTGAAAAACGGAGATGGGTCAGGCAAAAGGCTGACTCGTGTTACCGAGCGTAGCAACTGACTAGGAAACGAGCATGCCTTTGGAGGTCATCGTTGGGAATCATCAGAGCAAGGTCGAAATACCCGTGTCTTGGTTAACCGCGCTTGAATCCTTGGGCGAACGAGTCGCAAATCTCGCACTGGAATATGCGGTGAATGAAGAGAGTCCCCTAGCGAACCTTGCGACCTTGGAGGTCGCCTTAGTTGACGACGAGACGAGCGCCCAAGTGCATGTTGATTTTATGGAAATCGAGGGAGCAACGGATGTGATTACCTTCCATCATGGGGAAATTGTCATCGGTGCTGAAGTTGCGATGCGACAAGCCAAAGAATATGAAGAGCCTCTCGGCCGTGAACTCCTTCGCTATTTTGTTCACGGCCTGCTGCATTTGGCTGGATGGGAGGATGCGGAGAAAAGTGAGGCAAAACAGATGTTCCAAATTCAGGAAATGATCGTTGGGAAGTTCTGGCTTCAGGAAATGAATGGAAAGTTAATCTAAATGATTCCGACATTTTCACTAAAATTTTATCTGTTGGCACGTTCCAACAATAACTAGTTTTTGAAGTGGCCAATTCCAAGGTCGCATCTAAACTTTTCAAGACACAAAGCCCAAGATTCATGAGTATCCACGCACAACTGAACGAAGAAGCCCAAGCTCAACTTGCTCGGCAGAAGCGGAATTCGACGATCGCATCTGGTGTGATTTCGATTCTCTTTTTGGCCATTGTCGGCCTCGCATTGGGTTTTTTCCTTTTACCCAACATCATTAAGGAGTCTCCGACGATTGTGACCTACAATGCGAAGGTTACTGAGGAGGATACGCCTGAGGTAAAAAAGGTGAATACAGCGGTTCAGCGGAAGCCTAGTGCTCCAGCTCCGACTTCAGCGCGCGTGATTACGACGACTTCAGCGTCAGCGACTTCGATTCCAGTTCCAGACGTGCCAGTGGCCACTGAATCAGTGGATTTTGGAGATGGTGAGGATTTTGGAACAGGCTGGGGTGATGGGCTTGGTTTCGGAGGAGGTGGCGGAGCGACGTTCTTCAATCAGAGCGTGGCCGCAAGTCGCATCGCCTACGTGATCGATTACTCAGGATCGATGAATGGAGGAAAAGATGACCTGATGCGCAAAGAGCTGACCAAATCGATTGGTGGGCTAAAGGGAGGAACTCAGTTTCAAATGATCTTTTTTGCGGGGCCGGCTTGGATTGCAGGAGACAAAGCCGTCGCAAAAGGTTCTGAAGGTTCCGTTAAAGCGAGTAAGGGTGGCAAGACCTACAAATGGACGGGAAAAGGAGCTCATAACTGGAAGCCAGTCGGAAAAAGACAGAAGGCTGAATGGCTCTCCATGACGGGCAATCAGATGGCCAAATCACTTAAAGTGATTAAAGAGTCCAAGTTAATTTGGGGAACTGACTGGACAAATCCACTTGAAATGGCGTTTGAAATGGAACCTTCACCTCAGATCATTTTCTTCATGACAGATGGCTCGACTGGTGGCGATATGATGAAGCTCACGGACAGCCTCGCTTCAAAGGCGAAGAGAAAGGGGATCATCGTCAACTGTGTGGCCTTGATGGAGCCAAAAGCTGAAGAGCCGATGTTGAATCTCGCCAAGAAAACTGGCGGAGCCTTCACTATCGTGGAAAAGGGCGGAAAAATCCGTGAAGTCAAGAAGGTGAAGAAGTAGCGCTGAGGTCACGATCACCCGGCGATTCGCTAGGAGACGTATTTGTCTCCGCGCAGGACTTCGACATCACTCGAATAGGTGATGATCGCCCAATCGGTAAAGTATAACTCGGCGATGTCATTCATGATGAGGTCGGCTTGCTCGGCTGAGACGATCGTTTCCATGTGAGCGTTTCGACCTTCAAAGTCGGCACTGCGATTTCCACGTGAGCCCTCGCCCTCGACGGCGGCGATCGACCAGCCAGTTGCCCCGTGTTTTTTGAAGACTTCAAGGATGCTGTCTTTGAGAAGTCGCTCGGCGACGACGGTAACTCTTTTGAGTGGGATTTTTGCTACCATGATTGGATGATGTTGGCGGCTTTTTGAAGCAGCGGGATTCCAAATGCGAGATTAAATGGGAATGTAATTCCGAGTGAAAGAGTCAGGTAATAGCCGGGATTGGCTTTTGGTAGGGCGATTCGGACGGCGGCAGGTGCGGCGATGTATGAGGCGCTGCCTACCATGGCTCCAAAGATGGTAGCACCCCCTTCGGACATACCAACTAGAGAGGCGCCAGCGACTCCTAGTATTCCATGGAAAACAGGGATAAAGCAACCCAGTGCGATCAATCGCCAACCGGCCTCTCCAACGCTTGCGAGGCGCTTTCCGGCGATGAGTCCGAGCTCTAGAAGAAAGATGCAGAGTGCACCTTTGAAGGCGCTAACAAAAAATGGTGAAACGCCCTCCAATTTTTCTGGTCCACAGACCGTCCCAATGAAAAGTCCACCAATGAGGAGGACGATGCTTTTGCCGGTGACGACTTCATGAAGTGCCTTTTTCCATCCTCCTCCAGAACTACTACGATTCGCGAAAAGCAGAGCAACGATGATGCCTGGGACTTCGAGGACGGCAACCAAGGCAGGGAGGAAACCTTCGTATTCTAAGCCAGAACGTTTCACTGCTTCAATGGCAGCTAGAAAAGTGACAACTGAAACCGAACCATAGTGCGCTGCGATGGCCGAGGAGTCTTCTCGGCCAAGCTTTCCAAATTTCTTGATTAGAAAGAATGCTGAGACGGCCGTGATACATCCCATGCAAAAGGTCATAAGCCCAGGAGCCAAGGTGTCTCCAACCGGGGTCGTAGAAAGGGACGAACCACCCTTGAGGCCGATGGCAAGCAATAGGTAGATGGAGAGGCCTTGGTAGATCGGCTCGGGAATCGCAAGGTCACTTTTGATCCAACGCGCGACGATACCCAACGCGAAACAAAGGACAACTGGTGAAATCAGATTTTCTGCGAGAAGATTCATCCAGTCGGGATGAATGGTCAATGCCACGAAAAGAACAAGGAAAAATACGAAATTTATTTCGTGAAATTACGAGCACTTTAGGTGTTCTGAGTATTCTCCGAGGCTAAATACGCTTTTCCTCAATGTCATAGACATCGAACCAGACGCGCACAATTTTATCCGATGGAATATTCTCGGGGATGTAGGATTCAAGGAATTCTTGCAAATGGATGGGCATCTTGCTGATGCGCTTGTCTCGCATCTTGTTGTTCCAGGCGATGACTTCACGTAGGTTCTTTTGTTTCGCCTTTCTGCAAACCCACTCTGAAATTGTCGCGTCGTCAGCTCCGGTGGCGACGATTTTCTTGAATGCCTTGTATTTGATCCCAGCGAAATCGAGCCAGACTTCGTCAAGCGGGCAACCGGAGTGGTATTCGCCTGCGGTGCCATTCAGCACGGCGCGGCACTTGTCCACGCAACGCGCGGCAACAACATATCCGGCAATAGAGGTATCGCGGGGGCTACGGGGAAATTCTTTGGTGAGATCGAGTGATTGTATGTCCATGGCCGAGTATTTTGAGACGGAATCGTTACATTGGCGAGTAAAGGATTGTGACGAAACTCGTAATTTCCTATTGGGGCAGCCGCGCCTTCGGCCGGTTTTGCCGTGTGATGGGTAGCTGTCGTAAGGCTCTCGGAGAGGTGAAATCCACCCATGGTAAAACGCTTCTGGTGGGTATTGCTAAGAAAGCTGCCCTTAGGGGTAGCTTTGGGGTTGGCCGTTGCAGCTATGGTTTCTGAACCGCAAGCAGGCTACGTAGGCGGCCGAAGGCTTGTGAGTGCGGCGAGGATCGCCGCTTAAGTTCAGGCGGCGGATGTAAATCGTATTTGATTGCTCTCTTTTTCTATCTCGGGCCTTACCGTTTTGGTGGCACATTGAGGTGAAGAAAAACGGCGATACTCGCCGCACTCAAAAGCGCGTTGCGCGGTTCGGTATGGCGAGACATATTTCTGCTGTGATGAATCGGGAAGAAATGGCGGAGGTGTTGGAGAAGATTGCTTTGTTGCTGGAGCTGAAAGGGGAAAACCCGTTCAAGGTGCGGGCTTACCGGCAGGGGGCGGAAATTGTGCTCTCGATGGAGGAGGATGTGGTGGAGTTGGCGAAGAATGATGAGCTCAAAGGTGTCAAAGGAATCGGTGAGGCTTTGCGCGACAAGTTGGGCGAGATGGCGAAGACGGGTGGGCTGGAGTTTTACGATAAACTTAAAGATGAATTTCCGGCGTCGATTTTTGATTTGTTCGAAATTCAGGGCTTGGGCCCGAAGAAGATCAAAGCGCTCTATGACAAGCTTGGGGTGGATTCTTTGGAGAAGCTCAAAGCCGTTTGCGAGGAAGGAAAGGTTGCGGAGCTTGCAGGTTTCGGGGCGAAGACGCAGACGAAAATCTTGGAAGGGATGGCTGCGAATGAGAAATACGCGGACCGTTTTCTGCTAGGCAGTATTTCCGGACTGGTCGAAGGGATGTTGGAAACACTGAGATTGCATCCGGAAGTTTCGCAGGTTGCGGTTGCTGGTTCGTATCGGCGGGCGAAAGAAACCGTTGGTGATCTTGATTTTCTAGTATCGACCACGGAAGGGGCACGGGTTTGTAAAGATTTCACGACTCTACCGGAGGTTGATTCGATCATTGTCTGCGGGGATACCAAGGCAACAGTGCGATTGAAGAATGGAATTCACTGCGATCTGAGAGCGGTGAAAAACGACGAATTTCCATTCGCGTTGCAGTATTTCACCGGCTCCAAAGAGCACAACGTCGAGCTGCGCTCGCTGGCATTGAAGAAAGGGTGGTCGCTCAATGAGTATGGACTGAATCCCGTGAAGGAAGGTGTTTCGCGTCCCGAGGTTGAGGATGAGAAGGATATCTATAAGGCGCTTGGTCTGCAGTTTGTCGAACCAGAGCTTAGGGAAAACCGAGGAGAGATCGAAGCTGCGGCTGAGGATAGACTACCGAAATTAGTGGAGTTGATGAATTTGCGGGGGACTTTCCATAACCACACCACTGCTTCTGACGGGCGGGATACTTTGGAAGGGATGGTTGAGGAGGCGATGGATCTCGGGCTTCAGTATCTGGGGATTTCAGATCACTCGAAATCTTCATTCTACGCAAACGGACTGGATGAGGAGCGGCTTTTGAAGCAGATCGATGAGATCCGGGAGTTGGAGAAAACGCTAGGTGGATTCCGAATCTTCGCAGGAAACGAGGTGGATATTTTGATGGATGGCTCATTGGATTTCGCCGATGAAATTCTTGAGCAATTGGATTTCGTCGTCGCCTCGGTTCACAACTTCGGCAAGCTGGATGAAGCAGCGATGACCGATCGAATCTGCCGTGCGATGGAAAACGAGCATGTGACGATGCTCGGTCATGTGACTGGGAGATTGCTTTTGAAGCGTGACAGTTATGCGGTTGATCACGCTCGAATCATCGACTGCGCAGCGGCGACTCGAACGGTCATCGAGCTCAATTGTAGTTCGATGCGCTTGGACATGGATTGGCGCTGGTGGAAGCGAGCTCGCGACAAGGGTGTGCTGTGTTCGATCAATCCCGATGCGCATTCACGCGAGAGACTGCATCAGATTGGCTTGGGGGTAAGAGTCGCACGTAAAGGCTGGCTACGGCGCGAGGATGTGCTCAATACCCGCAATTCGGAGGACATCGAAACGTTTCTAAAGACTCCGAAAAGGGAGCGTTAGACCGGCCTATTTTTTTGGTTTTTTAGGGGCGCGTCGCGTAGTCTTAATTCCGTTTTTTCCTGAGTAATCTGACCATTCACGATTGGTTTTTGGCACTGATTCAGCTTCGACTGGTTTAAAATCTTTGCCGGTGGTTTCTTTGGCGATGTCGTGCCATTGCTTTGACATCGCGGCGACGCGTTCGGGTTCCTTGGCAGCGAGGTTGGTCAGTTCAGCTCGGTCGTCGGCCATGTTGTAAAGTTCCCAAGGTTGGCTTTTGAAGGATACGAGTTTCCAATCGCCATCTCTCAGGCCTCGGTCTTTGTTAAACAGTAGATGAATCGGGGGGCGGGATTCCATTTTCTGTCCGGAGAGGAGAGGAGTGATTGAGACGCCAGCTAGCGGCGTCGGCTGACGGCCGGGGAATTCTTTAGGGACAGGCGCGCCAGTAATTTCGGCGATCGTGGGTAGTAGATCGACGAGGTGGGTGGGTGTGTCGTTGACGGTTCCCGGCTTTGTTTTGATGCCTGCAGGCCAATGAAAGATCGCGGGAGTTGAAATGCCTCCCTCGAATTGGTTCTGTTTGTAGAAGCGGAAGGGAGTATTGCGTGCCCATGCCCAGCCGGTGCTATCGCTCCAAGTCGTGGACGGCAGGTAAGGCTCTGCGTCGGGGTTCCTACTGGTTCTGTCGTATGGGCAGGCGCCGTTGTCGGATAGGAAAACGATGAGGGTGTTGTCGAGTTCTCCTGCGGTTTCAAGATCGGCGATGAGTCGTCCAGTTTCCTGATCAACACGATCGATCATTCCGGCAAGGGCAGCCATGCGTCTGGCTTCCCAGTCTTTCAGTTTGGGTGTGAGTGAATCCCATGCGGGGATATGATCTGGACGAACTGATGGTTTTAGATCTTTCGGGAGTAGGCCGACTTCCTTCTGTTTCGCGAAGCGGGATGTGTTCATTTTATCCCAGCCGCCCTCGTAGCGGTGGCGGTATTTTTCGTAGTCTTCTTGGAGGGGTTGGAGCGGTGCGTGTGGGGCATTGAACGCAACGTAGAGAAACCAAGGTTTCTTTTCCTTACGAGCTTCGGAGAGAAATTTCAGACCGAAGTCGACGTTGGCGGTAGTGGTGTAGAACCCTTTTTGAGGGACGGTCCATTTTTTGCCATTGAGGCGGAAGGTATTGTCTCCCTTGAAGAAATTACACGCACCTGAGAGGTGGCCCCAGTATTTTTGGAAACCGAAGTCGGTGGGTTCCTTGTCGAGATGCCACTTTCCAGTCATCAGCGTTGAGTAGCCAGCGGGTGCGAGAATTTCGGGAATTGTGATCGCCTTTTTCATCGAAATGTCGCCTGCCTGGATGCAATAGCGACCGGTGAGTAGGCTGACGCGAGATGAATGGCACTTCGCCGTATTATAGAACTGGGAGAAGCGAAGGCCGTTGGCCGCGAGGCGGTCTAGGTTGGGAGTTTCGATTTCGCCCCCGTAGCAGCCAAGGTCTGAATAGCCGAGGTCGTCGGTGAGGATGACAAGGACGTTGGGTTTTTCTGCTGCTTGGAGAGTCGCAATGGCAAGAGATAGAGTGGCTAGGAAAATTTTCATCGGGGTCATTCTACGGGTTTCTGAGAGTTCTTTTTTCTTTTGTTTCGGGGTTTATCCCGATTGGTGGGATTCTTCTTCAGCTTTTCGACGGGGACGCCATCGAGATAAAAATCGAAGTATCGTTCCCATGTTGGGGAAAGGGGGGCTGTGGAAAGTCCAGCGGGCGTCAAGCCGTCCGTCCAGCTTTTCAAACGTTTGCGGAGTCGGTCGGCAATTTCCGGATGTTCCGCGGCGAGGTTTTTCTTTTCCTTAAGATCTGTCCCTAGGTCGTAGAGATACTCACGGTCGCCACCACGAAGCAGTTTCCAGTCTCCCTCACGGATGGCAGCTTGGGCGATCCATCGCCATGCGAGGAACTCGTGAGGAGCCGATTTGTCATCGCCTTTGAGGAAGGGGATCAGATTTTTCCCATCGAGATCGCCGGGTGCAGTTTCGCAATCCGAGATGGCAACTGCTGTGGCAGCCACATCGAGGGCTGAGACTGGATGAGAATATTTCTGTCCTGCGGGGATGGTGCCCGGCCATGAAATGACAAAGGGCGTGTGGATGCCTCCCTCGGCAAGCATGCCCTTTTCTCCGTTGAGTGGGGTGTTTAGCGAACCGTCCCAACCAGGTCCACCACCGGGTAAATCTGCTTTGGTGATTTTCAGTGGAGCTCCGTTGTCGCCGATTACGAAGATGAGTGTGTTTTCCAAGAGATCGTGCTTTTTCAATCGTTCTACAATAAGTCCGACACCGTCATCGACAGCGGAAAGCATCGCGAGTGCTTGGCGGCGACGCTCCGGCATTTCCCCTGGGAAACGTTTTAGATACTTCGGAGTGGCATCCAGAGGAACGTGAGGTGCGCGGTAGGCCACGTAGAGAAACATCGGCTTGTCGTGGAAACGATCGATGACAGAAGCTGCCGCTTCGCTACAGGCATCAAGGTGGTATTTCTCAAATTTCGCTACGGACATGGGCTTGTCCTTTCCATCGAGAGTGATGTTTGAGTGATAGGGCCTGTTGGCATTCTGGTTGAATACGTAGGTGAAGCCGTGATCTGTGATTTCGTTGCCTTTGCCGAGATGCCATTTTCCGAATTGTGCGGTAACGTAGCCGACTTTTTTGAGTCGCTCGGCAATCGTGGTTTCTTCGTTGAATCCATCCAGCGAATCACCGTTGGCTTCGACTCCGAATTTACTCTGGAATTTACCGATAAGCAGTCCGGCGCGGGAAGGTATACATTGCGGGGCGGTGCTGTAGCCGTGCTCCGCTAGGACTCCCGAGGCTGCGAGTGCGTCGATGTTGGGAGTTCGAATATCCTTGAGGACCCCTTGTGCTGAGAGGTCAGCGTAGCCGTGGTCGTCGGTATAGATCACGATGATGTTGGGTTTTTCGGCGGCAGACAAGGTGCCATACAGGAGGCAAAAGGTTAGTCCGATCAGGGAAGATGCTTTTTTCATTTCCACGAGCATCTGACGCAGTTGTCGACTTTCCGAGGATAAATTTAGGCGTAAGAGAACAGCCAATGTGCCGGAGCAAAGGCCGTAGGTTCAACTTTTGGAATCACCTGTCGTCTTCCAATAGATTAGCAGCTCCGCCGCTTGCGGACAGCTTCGGCCAGAGTATCTAGAACTTTGACGGTATCGTCCCAGCCGATGCAGGCATCGGTGACCGATTTTCCGTGAGTGAGATTGGAAAGGTCTGGGTCGAGCTTTTGATTTCCTTCGACGAGATTGGATTCGATCATCACTGAGGTGATGGTCTTGGAACCAGCGGCGATCTGATTGGCGAGGTTTTTGGCGACAAGAGGTTGATTTCTGAAGTCTTTCCGTGAGTTCCCGTGGGAGCAATCGATCATCACGGACTTCGGAAGACTTTGTTCGTCGAGCATGGTTTCGACTTCTTTGACGCTTTCTTCGCTGTAGTTTGGGCCGGATTTTCCACCACGGAGGATGAGGTGGCAGGAGGGATTTCCTGCGGTCGAAACGATGGCTGAAACGCCTTGTTTGGTTACGGATAGAAAATGGTGGGGTCGGGAAGAGGATTGGATGGCATCGAGTGCGATCTGGATGGATCCGCCGGTTCCGTTTTTGAAGCCGACGGGCATGGAGAGACCAGAGGCGAGTTCGCGGTGAATCTGTGATTCGGTGGTTCGTGCACCGATGGCTCCCCAGGCGATCAAATCTGCGATGTATTGAGGAGAGATGGTATCAAGGAATTCGGTGCCAGCCGGGATGCCTGAATTGGCGAGATCGACAAGTAGTTTTCGCGCGATTCGTAGGCCGCGATTGATATCAAAGGAACCGTCGAGATCAGGATCGTTGATGAGTCCTTTCCAGCCAACGGTGGTGCGTGGCTTTTCGAAGTAAACCCGCATGATGATGAGTAGGTCTTCTTCAAGACGGTCGGCTTCCGCCTTGAGCTTTGCGCCGTATTCGAGTGCGGCTTCCGGATCATGGATCGAGCAGGGGCCGACGATGGCCATAAGGCGGTCGTCTCGCTGGGAAAGAATGTCATCGGCCTGACGGCGTGTGGAATGGACGACGGATGCGGCTTCTTCACTGATGGGAAGATAGTAGGCGAGAACCGCTGGAGAAATGAGCGGATTAATGCCTGCGATGCGGAGGTCGTCTGTGCGGTGCTTGGTCACGCGAGGATGGAAACCTGCCCAGCGGCGATTGGCTAGTTTTAAGTGACCATATTGCTGCGCACCTATGGAAGAT
>JBGCEE010000045.1:0-12040 GCA_045106015.1 Akkermansiaceae bacterium
GGATTCATGGTCGATACCAAATTTGGATCAGGCACAGTTTGATAGATTGGCCCTTCAATTCAAGGACAGACCACAGATGGATGAGATTCGTTTCGGTGCTACCTCGGCCGATGTTCTTCCGTCTTCCGTGGTTGTAATCCCGGAGCCAACGTCGTTTCTGCTGCTCGGACTTGGATTGATCGGCTCCATTTTCCGCCGCCGCCGCTAAGCGCGGTCCCGACTGGGCTTGGTTCGGACGATCTCTACCTTTGCGAGACCCTTTGCTTGAGAAGCAAAGGGTTTTTTCGTTTCCCATTACTGTTAGCCTGGTGCGCGTTTACTTTGATCGGCGAGATGGTTTCAACGGCCTTCCGTTGTTAGGTAACTATCCCAGAAGGCCTTGCCTTGGGCGTCGGTGAATTCTTGGCCGGCATCGCCGTCGTTGAGACGTTTCTTTTCACTTTCGAGGAGGGTTCGCAGGCGCTTGAGGTCCTGGGAGTGCTCCGGCTCAGAAGCGAGATTGTTTATCTCGTGGGGATCTGCGCTCAGATCGAAGAGTTGGGTGGTTCGATTTCCTTCGACGCAGTATTCGATGAGTTTGTATTTGCCGTCGAAGATGGCGCGTTGCCATGACATGAAGGCAAAGAAAAGATGGTCACGGTGTTTGGCCTTGGCGTCTTCGAGGACGGGAAGGAAGCTTTTGTATTGCACGGTTTCGGGTGTGGGCACGCCAGCGAGCTCGCAGAGGGTTGGGTTGATGTCGTAAATGTAGATCAGATGATCGCGCTTCTCGTTCTGCGGAATACCGGGGCCGGCGATGACGAAGGGCACGTGAACGGAGTGGTCGTAAACGTTCTGTTTTCCCATCAGGCCGTGGGAGCCGATGGCGAGTCCGTTGTCTGCGGTAAAAACGATGACGGTGTTTTCGAGTTTTCCGATTTTTTCAAGGGCTTCGATGATTCTGCCAATCTGAGCGTCTGTGTGGGTGATGCAGGCGTAGTAGTCGGACAGGTGTTTTTGGACGATTTCTTCGGTGCGAGGAAAAGGAGCTAGGTTTTCATCTCGGATCCGGAGCATGCCGTTGTCGAATGGGTGCTCTGGAAGATAGTTGGGCGGGAGCTTCATTTTTTCCCGTGGATAGAGTTCGCCGTATTCGGGAGGCGACTGGCGGGGGTCGTGAGGGGTTTGAAATGCGACATAGGCGAAAAAAGGTTTATTTGTCGTTGTCTCCTGTCGCTCCAGAAAACGAATACAGGCGTCGGCATACATGACGTCAGAGTGAGTGCCTTTATGGGTGATGGGTTTCTGTTTCTGATAGTTGCCGTCGGGGGTAAATTCGCGGAGAGGGAGGATGTATTGACTGCGAGTCATGCCCTTGAAAAGGATGTGTTCCGCATCACTGAATGAGCGAGCGAAGTGGCCCTTGATACCTGGTTCATTTTTTCCCGTAGCGAAAGTGGTATAGCCGTTGTTTCGGAAGTTTTCTGGTAGAGTTGGGATGGTTTCTGGAATTTCGAAGCCGAACTTTCCTTGGTTTGGAAGATTGAAGAGCGTTTTTCCGGAAAACAATGCAGCGCGGGACGGAGAGCAGACGGCGGGGGAGGTGCCGCCCATGATGTAGGCGTTGGTGAATGTGGTGCCTCGTTTCACCAGTCGGTCGATGTTCGGGGTCTGAATGTCGGCATTCCCGAGGGAGCGGACGGTATCAAAGCGCTGATCGTCAGTGAAAAGGAAGAGGATGTTGGGGTGTGTTGGTTTGGCTGGCTCAGCTACGACCGAGATAGAGAGGAGGCTTAGAAGGAAAGCTAGCGCAGAGAGTCGATTCATGGTTGGCGGAGTGAGTGGGAGGAGAATAAGGGTTATGGCTTTTGTTTTCCAGCCTTGTCCTATTGAGAAATGAGTGAAATTTTAGGAGTCCGTTGCAGGTAGTGAATAGGTGAACTTTTCGCGAACCAACCCGGACTAACGAAGAATCAACTAAACCTAAAAATAAAAAAATGATGAAACGAAGAAACGCAATCAAAGCATCCGGCCTTTTGGCAGCGATGTGTATGGGAATGAGCGGTGCGGCAACAGCCGAAGCATTGCCAGATCCAGACGGCAAACCGGCGGATATGTCCAAGCCAGTCCAAGTCTTTCTGATCATGGGCCAGTCCAATACGCTCGAGATGGGCAAGGTCACCGATGAACTTAAGACGGCCTATCCATTCTTGGCAGACGACGCAGGTGAGTGGACCACGCGTAAAGATGTTCGTAACGTCTCCGTGATGCAAAAACGTGGCAAGGCTGGCGTTTACCGCGATGATTGGCTCACGATTAGCGGGAAAAAAATCGGCATTGAAATCGGCATCGGCCACCAGCTTGGCAACGCAGTAGATGCTCCCGTGATGATTCTCAAAAGCTCCATCGGAAATCGTAGTCTCGGCTGGGATTTGCTGCCTCCCGGAACTCCCCGTTACTCGCACGAAGGTGTCGAGGCTCCTGGCTACAGAGAGACGGTTCAAAGCAAGAAGGACAGTACTATCGTTGCCTATAAAGAAGGTGGCGACATGCTGCAATGGTATGCTGGTAAGCAGTATGACGATGATGTGGCAAACGCCAAGATGGTGCTCGAAAATCTCGAGAAACACTATCCTGGTGCGAAGAGCTGGGAGCTCGCCGGTATTCTCTGGTGGCAAGGTGACAAGGACATGCGCAATCCCGTGCACGCTGCCAATTATCAGAAGAACCTCGATCTGTTGCTCAAGGCGGTTCGTAAGGACTTTGATGCTCCAAATGCCCCATTTGTCACCGCCTCATTGGGTCAGACAGATGAGAGCGATACCGAATCGGGTCATGGTAAGATCCTTCATGCGATGAAAAGTTTCGCGGACACCGGGGACGATATCGGCTTCGTTTACACCAAGCCACTACTCGATGCTCCAAGTAGCTCAAGCGGTCACTACGGCGGAAACGCCAAGACCTACATGAACGTCGGCCTCGCCATGGGTGAGAAGATGACAGAAATTCTGAAGAAGTAGGCACCTTCGCTTACCCCTAGTTTCAATTGGAAGGCCGGAGTGATCACACTCCGGCCTTTTGTTGACAAAATTTCTAGAAAACGAAACGGCCTACTCTTGTTTAGTAAAGTGCTGCGTCTCGATTTTTTTGACCTCTGCTACTTGCTCAGCCGATAGCTCGGCGAAAGGGGTTTCAAACAAGAGTAGCGATAGAAGTTCCGGCTGCCTGCGCGTTGGTTCTGAAGCGAGGTTGATCCGGAAAAATGGTGGAGCTTTCTTTTCTGTTAGGGCAGCGGTGATTTTTAGGTCGCCTTGCCTGGCTGTTGCTAAAATGGGTAGGGCACTCATCGAACCCCCTTTTTTCTGCTCACCGATGGTTTGAGCTGCCATGACAAATTTCGTTGTGCCAAGAGTGAACTGCCCTTCCTCAAGTTGTTGTGATGTTTGATCGGTTTCGGGTTCTTTCTCGATGGATACGACTTTCATCGAGAGGTCCTTAATCGGACCACCGTATTCAGGTCCGAAGTAGTCTGAAGGAGTGAAAGCTTCGACGGTCGCTGACGCTTTCCCAGTCTTCCCGAGATCTAGGGTTTTAACGGCTCCGTCAAAGGCCTCAAGACGTGTCACCATAGCTCCGGAGATCGCACCCAGTTCGACAGTGAAACCAATGTCGCGAGCAAGGGTTTCGTGGAAATCCGATTTCACCGTTCCCACGATGCGGCGTTTGAATGGGATTTTTTTCCCATCGAACATGACTGAGTCAGTATCTTCCAGGCGCAGATCGAGCATATTACTGGCGACACTCAGGGAGGCTAAGTCGAAGTTGTCATCTTTGATGCGCAGGCCCTCCATCAGGAAACGATCGAGTTCGAGTTTAAAATCTCCGTCCTTGGCTTGCAGAATGACCTTGCGAATATCGATTTTCTTGATTTCGAACAGGTTCAGAGGGTCACCGGAAGAGCTGGATCCTTCTGTATTCTCTTCCGAGCTTTCAGCCTCTGATTCTGGTTCCGATTCGCTGAAATCCATAAAGATATGTGCACGCTCGAGACCGATCTCCTCGATGACCACTTCCCGCTTGATTCTCATACGGTTGATGTCCCCCCATTGAACGACGAGGCCCTCGAAAACTGATTCGTTCCCTTGATCGTCGGAGGCGCGGAGGGACTTGATGGTGATGCCTTTTGAGATCGAGCCGCCGACACCTTCAATCGAGATCTGATCGTCCTTGTTGATGATATTAGCCATCAACCTCAGAGGAAGAGCGCTGTGCATCAGCAAGAGATAACCGATAAAAATAAGAAGAAGCGGGATGCCAATGGCAGCTCCGAGGCAGCCAAATGTGCATCCTCTCTTTTTTGTGGTCTTCTTTTCTGAGAATTGAACGGTATGGGGATTCATAGGGGCGCTTTATGTAGCAGGAACATATGGAAGCAGGGGAGTCATAGCGACTATGTTTAGACCGGTTTCCAAATGGCCTTGCCGAAATCGAGTGGATTTTTTGGGGTTTGAAGAAATTGGCTACGCGATGTCAGGCACCATTTCGACAATTCTATCCGCAAAATGGTCTATAGTCAAAAGGTCGGAAAAATCAGAATCGGATGTGAGAAAACGAACGTGTTGCCCGTATTTTAGCTGCTTGCTTCTCATGAAAGGATCGACGTGTCACGATTTGCTTTCTAAAACAGGTTCCAATCATGATTTCTACTCGCTGGCTCATCTATTCTTTCGCTCTTGCTTTAGTCCTTGGCTTGGGCTGGGCCGTTGAGGAAAAACCTGAAGGACTTGATGGCGCAAAGGGGCATGTTTTCAAGGTCGACCCCGAGGGGAAGAGTTTCGAGTTACTCAAGGAAACGGAATACGATCCGAAAACCGACATCGGTAAATCACGCTTCACGATCCATTGGGATGACCGGTTGAAGATCACTCGAACTGAGGAGGCAAAAAACTTCGATGAGATTGAGGCTCCGGTCATTGCGAAGTTCTACGGCATCGATCAGAAAAATCGCCAGGCGATCGTGGCTGGGGAAGCTTTTGAGGCACGTGTTGCGGAGATTTTTGTAGGTGCGGATGAGACTCTCGCCACTGGAGTTCAAGATGATGGCAATGCGGTCTTCGGATGGTTCACTCCTTCCAAAACGATCGATGCGCGCAGCGGGACGTTCGAGATCGATGGCGAGCAGGTGCCTGTCTCTCTGCGGAAGCGGCATTGGAGAATTTTTCGCCACCAGCCAATTAGCCCAGAAGATCTAACTGAGGGTTTCTGGAAAGCGACATTGCATGGGGCTGAGGAGGAGGGGAGATTTGTTGTGGAGAAAATGGAAGTTTCGTCGCTTCCTGATCCGAGGCTGACGGATGATCCGAAATTGCCTCGCGTATTGGTAATTGGGGACTCGATCAGTATGAATTATCATGAGGCGGCCAAAGGGGCGCTCGAAGGGGTAGCAAACTACCATCGGAATGAAGGCAACGCGTTTTCAAGTGTGCATGGGGTGAGCAATTCCGAACTTTGGCTGGGAGACTACAAAGAGAAAGGGCTCCACTGGGATGTGATCCAGTTCAATCACGGTCTCCACGATCTCAAGCAGGCATACGATGCGGAAGCGGATACGTTCGGAGACTACGCGGTGCCTTTGGAGACCTACAAAAAAAGCCTGGAGAAGCAGATCGCGATTTTGAAAGAGACCGGTGCGGAACTGATTTGGTGTGCCACCACACCGGTGCCTACCGATATTAAGAGTCAGTATGCGCGCCGCAAGGAGGCTCCGAAAATTTTCAATGACGCAGCTCTTGAAGTGATGAAGACGCATCCGGAAATCATCATCACCGATCTCTATGGGGTTGTGAGCGAATCATCGGTATTCGAAGACTGGTGGAAAACCAAAGACCCGCATTTTTACAAACCTGAAGAACAGAAAGCCTTGGGCGATGCCGTCGCGGCGTCGGTGAAAAAGGCTCTTGAGCGCCGTTCCGAGTAATTTCCAAACGACCATTCCAAAACATCCACACAAATTTTATGAAAACCCTATCATTTTTTACAGCGTCGTTGCTTCTTTGCGTTTCAGCGGGAGCGAAAGATCAACCCACGACACGAGGAATTATCGATCCTGAAAAAGTCGGTAAACCCGAGGGAGCGGTGCAGCTCGTCGGCGAGAAAGGGCATGATCTGATACCGGACGGAGTGGGGACTCCCAAATGGGAGTTTAAGGATGGGGTTCTCACCGCATCGCCGAAGTGGGACAGCTTGCTGACTAAGGAAGCCTATGGGGATTTCCGCATGCATGTGGAGTTCAACGTGAACAAAAAAGAAAACCCGAAGAATCGTGAATCCGATGGCAACTCAGGCATCTATATTCAACAGCGATATGAATTACAGATTCTCAACTCGTTCGGAGTTCCTGAGGAAGAATACAAGGCAAGTTACTGCGGTAGCCTTTACAAATTGAAGAAGCCAGATCGTATTGTTTGTAAGAAAGCAGGTGAGTGGCAGACCTACGATATTGCGTTTCGTGCGGCACGATTTAAGGATGGCGAGAAAACTGAAAACGCGAGAATCACCGTTTATCACAATGGCGAGTTGATCCATGATGACTTCGCGTTTCCACGCAAAACTGGAGCTGGGAAAAAGGAAGGCCCAGAACCTATGCAGATCAAGTTGCAGGGACATGATAACCCAGTAAAGTTCCGGAACATCTGGATCGAGAAGCTCAATCTGGATTGATCCGCGATCACGGAACTTCAAACATGAAAAATTCACGTATTCATCGAGGCGTCTCCTGCGCCATTTGTTTTGTAGCGCTTATCTGCGCTTCCTTCGGACAGAAGAAGAAAGGTTACACCTATGTGATTCCCTTTGATGAAATTCCTCCCGCTCCTGCTTTGAAGCCAGAGCAGGCTTTAAAAAGTTTCAAACTTCACGAGGATTTTGAAATCGGTGTCGCCGCATCCGATCCAAATGTGCAAAGCCCTTTGGCGATTCGCTTTGATGGAGACGGTCGCATGTGGGTTGTGGAGATGCGCGCTTACATGCTCAATGCCGATGCAGAAGGTGAAGAAGATCCGATCGGCCGGATTTCCATCCTCACCGATACCAACGGCGACGGAACTTTCGACGACTACAAAGTGTTCCTAGATGGGTTGAACCAACCAAGGTCAATTGCCTTTTACAAAGGTGGCGTGCTTTTCGCTGGCCACGACAAGCTGTTCTTCGTCGAGAACGTGAATGATAGGGCCGGGAAGATGACGGTTATTGATGAGAATTACTCAGGAAAAGGCAACGTCGAGCATCGAGCGAATGGCTTGATGCGTGGATTGGACAACTGGATTTATAACGTCAAGTCCGATGCGCGCTATCGTGAGATAGATGGGAAGTGGGTCAAGGATACGACCGACTTTCGTGGACAGTGGGGGATTTCTCAAAACAACTACGGGCGGCTTTTTTACAATGAGAACTGGTTTGGCATGAGGGCGGACCAGTTGATGCCGAATCTGCTGAGAAGAAATCCGAACTATCCGAAACCCTTTGGGAATGCAGGTCGGATCGCTTATCGGGAGAAGCTCTATCCAGCTCGTGTCACGCCAGGAGTGAATCGAGGTGGAGAGGGAGACATCGATGAAAAGGGCTATCTGAAAGCCTCAACAGGATCTTGCGGACCGGTGAGATATCGTGGTGATCAGTTTCCTGTGGAATTTCAAGACACGGCATTTTTCTGCGAGCCCGCAGCGAATCTTGTTCGAATGATCAAAGTCAGTGAGGAGGACGGCTTGTTGAGTGGAAGTCTTCCTTTGGTCGAGCGTGAGTTTCTTGCTTCGACCGATGAGCGTTTCCGACCCGTGAATCTAATGACGGCTCCCGATGGCAGCCTTTTCATGGTCGATCTCTATCATGGGATTGTTCAGCACAAGGCCTACCTGACTCGTTATCTTCGTGAGCACATCGCCCATCGGAATCTTGAGAGCGAACCGCGTCTCGGAAGAATCTATCGAATCAAATATAAAGGCCGCCCATTGGGAGAGACCCCGCAGATGATTGGTAAGAAGGCCGCGGAACTTGTGCCCCATTTGGCGCATACCAACGGTTGGTGGCGAGATACAGCGCAGCAGTTGATCATCGACAGCGGAGATCTCAGCGTCGTGCCTTTGTTGAACTCAATGGCGGCCGATCAAGAGAAACCGCTAGGTCAGATTCACGCACTTTGGGCCCTTGAAGGACTTGGAGCGATCAACATCGAGTCGATCACTTCAGCGATGGATTCGGAAGATGCGTATGTCGTGGAAGCTGCGATTCGGTTGGCAGAGCTTTTGCCTGCTGAAGCTCAAACCGAACTCTTGCCGCAGATGGTGAAGCTTTCGCAGCGCCCAGAAACGGTGATTCGCAGGCAGCTTGCGGCAAGTCTTGGCAAGTTTCCTGGGGATGAACCCTTGGATTTGCTCAAAAAAGTTTTGGCAAAGGGCGATGGGAAACCCTTTTTCAACGAGGCGGCGATCCACGGCTTGGAAGGTAAAGAAAAACGTTTCCAAGAAATCCTTGGTGATGATCTTAAAGGTGCCAAAATTCATGGATATCTTGAGGAAAGCTTAAGGCCCAAAACCAACGCAGCCGCTTTCAAGCAGCCGCGAAACAAGGCTCATAAAGCTTCATTTGAGCGCGGTGAGGAACTCTTTGTTCGCAACTGCATGGCCTGTCACGGGGCAGATGGAAAAGGCATCGAGCAACTGGGACCACCGCTGGCCGGTTCCGAATGGGTGACGGAGTCTCACGAACGTCTCTCTGCGATTCTTCTGCAGGGCATGCAGGGACCGGTCCGTGTGGCTGGGAAGCTCTATACTCCTGCGGCAGCGATGCCCGGGTTGAAGGCAAACACCGAGCTGAAGGATCAAGATCTAGCGGATATTGCAACCTTCGTGAGATTCGCTTGGAATAATGGTAAAGATGCCGTTTCAGAGAAGACCATGGGCAAAGTTCGTGAAGAACTCAAGGAGCGCGATACAGCCTTTACCGCAGAGGAACTAGAGAAAGCGTATCCCTGATTTCAATCGAACGTTCTGGGTGGTGCCGAGCGATTCCACCATTGACGGGTGAGACAAGGCGAAGTTTGCTGTTTCGCTCAAGTAGGTCCTACGGACGCTTGTGAAATTTTTAAGAACAAGCTTATGCCCTCAGACCCCGCCGCTTTGGAATCGACCAACCAAGGAAATTTCACGGAAACGAACTCAACCGGTGAGTTGACTCCGGAACTGATCTCGTCCTTGCGTGATGGTTACCAGATCACTGGTATCGACCGTGCTCGCCACAACGCGGTGACCAGTGGCGACATCAAATCGCTATCGTTGAATCGAGAAGTCCTACGTGGCATGGATGGTCATTTCAGTCATCGTGTCAAAACCAAGGGAGTCACCAATCAGCAACAGTCTGGTCGTTGCTGGATTTTTGCTGCGCTCAATACGCTTCGACCACAAATCATCCGAGAATGTGGGGTTTCTGAATTTGAATTTTCAGTCACGTTTCTCCAGTTTTGGGACAAGCTTGAGAGGGCGAATTTATTTTTGGAATCCGTCATCGAGATCGAAACAACCGATTTTCTTGATCGTGAATGGGAGACGCTCAACCGTGGTTCACTTTCAGATGGTGGCTGGTGGAACTTTGTCGTCGCTCTGGTTAAGAAATACGGAGTGGTTCCGAAGTCAGCGATGCCGGAAACGCATGGGAGCACCCATACCGCCGAGCTCAACGAAGTGTTCGGTCGTTTGGTTCGTTCACGAGCGGTGAAAATCTGTGACGCGAAGGAAAGCGGTATTTCGACAGAAGAGCTTCGCGTCATGAAGGAAGAGACTTTGCAAGAGGTCTATCGCTTCTTGGTCATCAACTTTGGAGAGCCACCTGAGGAATTCGACTGGCGCTACAAAAAGTCTGATGGGAAAGATGACGACGACGGCGTCGAGGAAAAGGGGCTAAGTAAAACGGAAACGTTCACTCCAAAATCGTTTTATGAGCGATTTATTGGAGGCTCGTTGGATGATTTTGTTTGCCTCTACAACGATCCGAAAAACGAATACGGCCACCATTACCATTTCAAGGGTGCCAGTAATATGGCAGGTGCGGAGAGCATGAATTTCATCAATATCGAGATGGAACCGATCAAGGAAATCGCCATCGCTTCGATTCGAGCCAACGAACCGATGTGGTTTGCGGTCAACATGGGCTTTGACCAATCCAACAAGCACGGGCTGATGCATGACCGCTTGTTCGATTACGAAAATTTGTTCGGAGTTGATCTTTCAATGAGCAAGGCCGACCGCGCTCGCTTCCACGTTGCGGCATCGAATCATGCGATGACCTTGATGGGTGTGGATCTCGATGAGGAAGGACGCCCTCTCAAATGGCTCGTCGAGAACAGTTGGGGCAAGGACAAGGGGAAAGATGGCTGGTGGACGATTCACGAATCGTGGTTCGATGAACACGTCTACACGGTGATCGTTCACAAGCGCCATGTGTCTGAGGAATTGCTTGCCCACTTCGAGCAGGAATCAACCGAACTTCCGGCATGGTATCCAGGATCGGGCGAGGTCGACTGAACCTAGCGGCTGTGAGCGAATTTTCTTCGTCACAAAGGAACCTAGAAGAAAATTATAGAGTAAATTTAAAAGAAGGGACAAATTGTCACGAGAATAGTGACTCAGGATTATACCTACGCGTGAACAATTTGCTTCCTTCCTGCAAGGTAGAAAATCAACGAGTGGAAAAAGCCGAGTGCTTATGTCAGTATTTAAAATGCGAGCTTGCGGCGACGCAATAGCAGAGCGAGTCCACTTAAGCCGAAAAGAGCAGCAGACGATGGCTCAGGCACAATGATGCTCTCAGTCGCGGGGCTGAAAGAGAATGCTAGCCTTGCTTGCGGAGTATTCGTTCCACCACCAGTGACAGTCCAGCCCACATCTTGAGAGCCTGCTGTATCATAGGTGAATGTGCCGCCGCGCAGTCCACCACCTCCGTTACCACTAACTTGCTCATTGATACCCACCACTATGCTTCCTGTGGGAGTTACGCTCGGATTATTTCCGTTTGCGGAACCAAGACTGACAACGAAGGAGTTATCAACGGGAGTAGTAATCGTGCCAGTAATCGATGATACCACACTCGCCGATGTATCCACACCAGATAATTCGTAGAGAAACATTCCGTTTGCGGAGCCGCCCACCGGTGCAATCGCAATTTCTGTGGTATCTGTGGTTACATAATAAGATAAGACGGACCTTCCATCTGTAAGATCTTCAACAGCTGTATTGCCATCAAACGTAATACTCGATGCGGGATTATCAGAGTAGGTGCCAGCAACAAGAACATTGCCGATTGCCGAAGGTGTATAATCAAAGCCGCTACCGGTCGAGCTGTATGAGGGTGTTCCTCCAACGACAGTGATAGCCGCCGATGCAGACAGGGATAGTAGAACGGTAGATGCTGAGATCGATAGAATTTTTTTCATAACTTATTTTTTCGGCTACGCTTTCTCGGGCACGATCCGTGCTATATTTTACTTTCCCTGAGGAATGTCAAAACCAATAATTGCAACCTTCCTTTGCGGTGAAGATGCTCTACTTAGCCGGATGACCCTGCCGCGCCTTTTGCCGAATTTCCTTTGATCTCTCCGTTGGGAAGTTTTCAATCGGAATCCAGATGGCAACAGTCAAAAAGAAATCACCGCGAAACACAAAATCGAGCCGCCCAAGTTCCGTGCTTTTTCATGCTGATGCGCATGATCCGGATATGCTCTACTTCAGTCGTTTCAGTGCGTTTGATCCCTACCTAGCGTTTTCGAGCAAGGGTAAGAAGATCGGGATCTCGCATAGTATGGAGTATGGAAGGATGCAAATGGAGTCAGATTTTGATGAGGTGCTTTTACTCAACGAAGTGCAGGACGGTGCAGCGAAACGTTTCAAACTCCCAAAGGGCGCGAAGCCTGATGAGGTCCAGATGGTCAGGCACCTTGCCAAGGAATACGGGATCAAGGAATTTCTCGTGGGCTCGAGGTTTCCGGCTGGATTGGGGTTCGAGTTGCGGGATG
>JBGCEE010000046.1:0-103782 GCA_045106015.1 Akkermansiaceae bacterium
GCTCACCGTCGTCATCCTTGTTTTGCTCTCACTTATCTCGATCCTTTTCATCGGCGCTCGCGCATGGAAAAAAGGTTCGGACCGTGCTGCATCCATCTTGCAGATCCGCAATGTCCAACAAGCCGTTCGTTCATTCTCCAACATGAATGGATTCAATCCTGGTGATGGCGGAACTCAAATCACAGCCAAAGGCTTCACCTCACTTGAGGACGAACTCTTCGGCTCTGGCAAGTTCATGGAGAACGATCCTACTGATGTAGCGGCAACACACCCGGCTGGAACTGGCTATACATATGCTGCAACGACTGCTGGTACAATTCCACTTATCGGAACCCTCTATCTGGAGGTTACCGGTACTGATGCTGCTGACTACATGCCAGCTCCTGGTTCTTACAACGACTGGTAAACAGCCAAACGGCGTCGTTTTCTACGACGTCTTATGAATCCATCGGTCCGTCCCCAAGGTGGGGGCGGACCGACACTCCCGATCTAACGCAAATAGGATACCCCCCGGTCCGTCATGAAAGCAACCATCCCTTACTATCGTGTCCGAACTTGCCCAGCCGACATCTCTGAATGTCTTTCAACAATACCGTCAAGCCTGTTCCATCCTGCGTGATACAAGCCGCGCGACGAATCCTGCATGGTATCAACAAGGTTTAGACCTCGATTATCAGATTCATATCGTCACGGACGGTGAATCGATTCTTTCATTTTTCTACGACCGCCCCAAAAAATCTTGGGAAGACGGTCCAACAATTTCCGAAGAAATTTTCACAAACGGAGAGCAATCTAAGCTTTTCGCCGAAGAAGTTCTTCACCAGGCAGGTTCTCTGAAAGCTGCCGCTGTCGGTGTCATCATTCACGTCGCTGACGAATTTGCTACAGCCGAGCTCAAGCCGGAACTCGATAACCCTGCGGCCCTCAATGATCTCCGAGAAGCTGCTTTTGGTGACCCGAATGAAATCCTAGCAGATTCCTCAGTTCCCAAAGACCAAGCATCATGGAGGGTACTGCCGTATCCTGCTGCTGGAGGTGACTTCATCGGCACGACGATCACTCTTTCACGTCGACTCGAAGATTTTGTTCGAACCCTTCGTGATGTCGCAAACGCGAAGAATTTTCCTATTGTTCCGCAGGTTCTCAGTGCGCCTTTGGTGGCCATCATGTGCCTTCGGTCGGTGGTGAATCCAACACCAGAAACGCCCTACGTCGCAATCTTACAATATCCATGGTTCACCGCGATGGCGTTTTTCAATGAACATTCTGACTTACGGCTCATACGGACACTTCAACATCGTGGAGCTCGAAAGCCGAGCAACCTGGATCATGCACTTGGCACGACCAATGCGTCACTTGAATTTGAGAATCCGGATATCTTCGTGATTCCGCTCGGTGAACTGACTGACCATAGTCTAGTTCAGGGAATCCAACGGAGCTTTCCAGAATCCAAGGTCGTGGAATCCAACTTCTCGACGAATGAAAAGGTTCCTGTATGGGTTCCAGAACCGATTCTTGCTACGGAGGAATTTTCGCTTCCCGATGAGACGCAAGAGAGTGAAACCATCAGTCATACTTTTGGTCTCTTGAGGTCGGAAAAATGGTTCCTGCAAGACTTTCTCCCACCATCGGAAGAGGATATTGCTCTCTTCCCTTCGAGAAACGAAATCCGTATGTTACGTTTCTTCAAGCTAGGTAGAATTGCTTTGGTTGGACTCGCGATCCTCGGTGCCTCGTGGCTGTGCTTGGGGATCTACTCGGTGATTAAGAGGCCAGAATGGGCATTCAATGAAAGCCAAGCAAAGGCAGTTGAACAGCGTTTGGTCGCCTTGACGCAAGAGCGTCAGCGCGTGGAACAATGGAATAGGTTTCTTCAAGACCGCTCCAAGGCTTGGGCTTCGATGGAAGCCTTGGCACGTTTGTTTCCAGCTGATTCCGGTTTAATGGTCAAAACCTTCAACCACAATGTGAACCCTGATTCCGCTCCAGGTCAGGCACAGGTGGGCTTTGTGAAAGAATGGACAATCACCGGAATGGCCAGAGATGAAGCTCTGAGCTATCTAAATAAACTGAATACGAGGGAGGGAATTGCAGATCATTTCACGGAAATTGCCAATGCAACGGGCAACCTCGCTTACGATCCTACGCCGACCACCAGGTCCCTCGTGGTGAACGTAAGAACGCAGGAAAACAGCAGCTTCAGGCAACGGCCAGAAGACGAGATTTATGATAACGATGATACGACATATCCTTTCACGTTTAATCTGACGATCACACAGCGCTACGAATCGGCCGATACAATGGCGATTCCAGCAGCAGCAGCCCCCTAATCCATCTTATGTATAAACAATCCATCATATTATTTGGTATCGTCGTTCCCGTTCTAATCGTCGGAATCTTGATCGGCGTCTGCGCGATTGTGAAGTCGAAGGTGACCAAGTCGTTCGATAACAAAGCCTTCTACTTTAAAGGTCATGAGCAGAGCCGGGTAGGTGCTTTGGGAATTGAGGCACAGTTGAAGCGCCAGCGTGAGCACTCAGAGGAATGGAACGAACTCTTGAAGCAGGAAACTTTTTCTCTAGTCACGACGAACTTGAGAAATATTGGCGAACAACTGCCCGCGAAGGAGTTCCAGCAAACGGCCTTTGAAAGACTTGGGAAATCAAACGGGATTGGTGCGATATCTGCCCAACAGTCTGCAGGACTTCGATTCAATTTCCGCGGAACCTTCAGAACGGTCCAAAGAGCGTTCCTTGAACTGGAAACAAGAATGCCAAATCTCCAGTTGCAAGAACTCAAAATTGACCCAAATCAGACCGCAGATTCTCAACTTCTCAACGTCCAAGTAACCTATACCGCTTGGGAAAAATAAGTTCAAACCTCCCAAACCTATGTATCACAAAAAAGTCTATCGTCAGGTCAAAACTCAGAGCCTCATTCAATCGTTGATTGTTGCGGTGGGGTTTACCCTATTTGGGCAGGTCTCCGCTCAGAGTGGTGACTTCTATGATTCCGAAGACTCGAAGGAAGCCAGGGAGAAGAATCAAGCGGCAGTGAAAAAAATGTTGGATCTGCCAGACCCTAAACCGATTGAGCCTGATCCATCACGATTCACGGGTAAGAAGATCGAGCCCTATGTTCTGGAAAGGGCTGCGGTCTTTTCGATGAGGAATCGTGCGGAAGATCCGTTCATGCTGACACAGGATACCACGGTAAAACCTCAGGAGAAAAAGATTGCACCTAGAAAGCCCAGAAATAGACGCGCCGCTCTACCTCCAACACCATTGGCTGAAATCGTGAGCTTGATTCGAGTCACAACGATCATGCCAAGTGAAAAGAAATTTCTCGTGGGCATGCGGTCGTTCAAAGAAAGCGACGAATTTAGTCTGAAATACAAAGGTAAGACGATGCAGATGAAGGTAATGGAAGTGACTGCTAGGAAAATTATCTTTCAAGATCTTGCTAAAAAGGAGTCTGCGACTCTCGAAATGAAAATGCTCCCACCTGGGATGATCGCGGGTGGAGACAAAATTCAACCGCCAGGTTTAGTTTCACAAGACAGCACTCTTCCACTGCTTCTCGGAGGTGGCGATACCACTTTCATACCTAACAACTAGTTCTCCCTGTTACAAAAATCCCGCATCCCTACTATGAAAACACACCCTAAAATCCTGCTTCCAATGCTCTTCCTTGGTATTGGAATTGCTCCGCTTACCGCTCAAGAAGAACTTCTTGAAGCCGTCGAAAACGCCCTTGAGGAAGTTGAAAAAGTCAAAGAGGACCTACCGGCTTTGCCAGTTGAAGAGGAAGTCGTCGGAGAACTACCCGCAATCGGTGCTCCGGATCAACCAGTTCCCGACCTACCCAACAATGCAGGCGCAGAGGGCGCAGAGGGTGAAGGAGGTGCCGCTCCGTTTGAACCGTTGGAAGACCAAAAACGCGAGATGGAACAGACATCCGAAGGGTATATTATTAAAGATGCGGGATTGAATGATATTTTCCAATTCCTCGCAAAGTCGGCCGGTCGTCAGTATTTCCACAACTTACAGATCAACGGGCCAGAGTTTATGGTGACGGGTCACTTGGATGATGGTGACCCTCTCAACCAAATGGAAGAGTTGGCGTTCATGTATGGTCTCTCGTTGCACACGAAAGGAAATACGATTTACGCACTTTCCCAATCGCAGCTAAGCCAGCTTCCGAGTTCGGAATGGCATTATCAACTCCAATACCTGAGACCAACTGACATTGAGCAGATCAAGGAGCTCATTAAACCCATGTTGACGCCGGGAACTGGCATTGTGAATTTTGAGCCAAAGACAAACACCATCATCGTTATCGATACAGCAACCAGAATTGAAGCAGCGAAGCGTTTGCTTCAGGGAGTGGACAAACCAAAGGGTCAAATCGTCGTTGAAACAAAAATTCTCCGAATCAATTCTGATAATGGTGTTCGACAAGGAGTCGATTGGACCTCTCTGGGTAGCGGAGTCGGATTGAACGTAAGCCGTGACTTGAATTCCATCTTTGGGTTGGGAGGTGATTCCACAGCATCGAATCTTGTTCTTAGCCCAGTTACTGTATCCGGTGTCCTTCGTGCCCTGAATACCGGTAATCTTGCCAACCAGGTATCAAACCCGACATTGATCACAGAAGATAACGAGCAAGCGACCATTTCGATTATTGACCGTATTCCAATCATTACATCCACGACAACTCCTGGCGGAGGAAGTGGCCCGCCGACTGTCTCTGAAGAAGTGCGCTACAAGGTTGATTCTTCAGATAAAGCGATTACCGAGGACCCGAGGAATCACCGTGAGATTGGAATTTCATTAGTCGTTACACCGACTCTTCTTCCAGATGGTACGATCCGTATGCAGATGCGCCCTAGGTCCGCACAGATCACTGGATTTGTAATTGGTCAAGGCAGTGGTGATTTTGCAGGAAACCGATACCCGCAGGTGACCGAATCGATGGTGGAAACTTTAGCCCGCGTCCCCGATGGTTACTCGCTTCTCGTGGGAGGGTTTTATGGAGAGATCCAATCGGATACAAAATCTAAAGTGCCGGGATTTGGAGATCTACCGATCATCAATTTCTTTTTCAAAAGCAAGGAAGCGGTCAAGGAGCAAACCTCACTTGTGTTTATTGTAACGCCGAAGTCTTACAATCCTTTGAGTGGCGACCAAACTCGTCGAGTTTCCGCAAACCTAAAAAGGAAAACGGAACTGGGCGCCGATCATAATTGGGCTGACCCTTACAACCCTGGCCCAGCTCATGAACCAAACCTTCGCAGAACACTTCGAGGCATGCAGCCAGCCGAAGCTCCGTATTATCCACGGCAAGAAGAGCTCAAAGCGACTTCGTATGAGAAGAAAAAGAAACCACGCTTTAGTCGTGCAAGACGCCATTAACTGGGGCGAGAAATGAATTTCAAGTGATGAGTACAGGTATTCAAGAAGAGCGGGCAAACACAGATGAAGCGACTGCGAAGTCGTCTAGTCAGTTCGTTGATTTGTGTTTTGTTCGAACTGCTGAGGCTCTGAATCAGACGGGAGCCGCTACGGAGAATGACGTTCATAAGGCCTTGGCAAGTGTTCGCGAATCTCAGGAAAAGAATGAGCCGGCAGACCTTCTGGAGACTTTAGCAAGGATTCAGGGTCATGATGAAGAACACATCGGACCGGCAATTGGAAATCTGAGTGATGCTATAGCTTCCACGATCCACCCCTCACCACCCGTGATTCCATTCGCCAGTAAGTTGATCGCACCTTCCGCTTTCTACGATTCGTTTGAATCATTGCACCAATTGGGGAGGCTGCTTCTAACGCCGGTGGTCTATGCGGAGGATACGGATGCAATCGGGACCGCTTCGATCAATCCAATTGCTTCGATCATGCTTGGTGAAGAAATCCTCCAAGCGGTCAATAAACGTTTTGGGATTCGTCCATTCATCACAAATGCACGGATGGAATACGAATCTTGGGCTTTCCTCTGCCGCAAACACTTCGAACTCTAAACAACTGATAGACTGTGATCGATTTTGATGGCATTTCCTTTAATGAGCTGATCAGCCGAAAGATTATGGCTGAACTTGCAGCGCATGACCCTGGCTTCGCTGAACTTGATCAAGATCAGGTTTCCAACCGCGTGACGCGGTTCAGCTTCATGGCAGCTGTTGCGAAGATCAACGATCTACCGTTTTTCCCCAAGATTGCTGAATTTTGTGATGCAACGCTTCACACCTATTGTGATGCAACCGTCATGACTAGAGGGTTCTTCGCTCCGCTTTGTATGTCGGGTGATGATAAGCTCATCGTGGCGACCGCAAACCCATGGAGTCCTCTCGCAGAGGAATACTTGGCACCTAGATTTCCAGATCTTGAGATTGTAAAAGTTGTTACTCTTGCCGCTGAAATTTCGCGTGCGATTGAATCGGTTGGGACCAATTCTGGACCCAGTCGCTCTGATCTCGAGGCAATCGATGTCGAAGATCTCGATGATGGCATACACGATTTCGACGTGACGACGGACTATACCGAGCCGATGGCACAATTGGTCGCCACGGTCATGTCGGATGCTGTGAGGACACGAGCTTCTGATATTCACTTTAAAGTTGAGAAAGAAACCTTTTATTACGCCTTCCGAACGGATGGAGATATTGGACACAAGGTCGAAATACCGATGAAACTGAAAGATCGGCTGGATGCATTCTTGCTGAATCTGATGCGGCTTCCAACTGAAATTAGGAATACGGCACCTGGTATATCGGGGCGTTTTACCATTTCCTATTTCCATCGCCCGATCGATATTCGATACGAACGTCATCGCACCTACCGTGGTTATCACGTAACGATGCGCCTTCTTGATAAGAGTAATATCAACGTCACACTCGGTAAGGGCACGCTGGCGTTTGATGACGAGACGATGTTCGCGCTGAATAAGGTGATGAAAATTCCTGCAGGAATTATCGTCATGTCAGGACCGACTGGATCCGGTAAATCGACGACCCTGAATGCAATTTTGCGTGAGTTGAATCGACCGGAAGTCAATATTCTAACTCTCGAGAATCCTGTTGAGGATGAGGTTCCGGGAATTACGCACTGCGACCTCAAGAGTCCAAAAGAGTTCAAACCGATGATCGCCTCCTTTATGCGATCTGACCCTGATATCATTCTGATGGGGGAGGTGCGTGACTTGGAATCAGCAGAGTTGGCAATCGAGGCGGCTGTTACCGGGCACAAAGTTCTGACAACGATTCATACGCCTCGAGCGTCACAGATTATCGAACGATTTGAACAGCTTGGTATTGAACGATGGAAAATTGCTCAGACCCTTAAAGCTGCCTGTGCTCAGCGACTGGTCAAGATGCTCTGCCCATACTGTAAAGAAGCTGCCGAGGGTGTTTCTGATTTGGACCGTAAGACATTCGCTCTAGATGACTCATGGGCGAAGGTATCAATTTTTAAAGCACGCGATGAAGGTTGTGGGGAATGCCGAAATACAGGGTATTCTGGGCGAACCGCGATTCTTGAGATTATTCCAATTAGCCCCAAAGTTTCTGATCAGCTCTCGAAGGGAGAGTTAACGCCCTACGAACTCGAGGTGAAAGTGGCTGAGGAAGGAATCTTGCCAAACCTACGACGTAGTGGCTTACGACTTTTGAAAGAGGGGAAAACCGATCTTGCTGCAGTGAGCAAGGTCATTGACATGACATACACCGATGACTAGCGCTACCATTACACAAAAAAGTCCCGCAGGAGCGAAACCATCCGCCAAGATCACTTCAAAAGACAAGCTGTCCGTTAAAGGAAAAGCTGCAAGCACGGAGAAAAAAGGGCAAATTACTTTTTTCAACGGACCCAAAAAGGTCAAAGAATTCACCAAGAAAGAGCAGGTCGCTATGTTCAGGGGGCTAGGCTCGATGCTTCGAGCTCAGATCAATACAGCTGACGCGCTCAAATACTACAGCCAAGGTCTTCCGAATAAGGGAATGGTCGATGCGATGAATTCGATTCGTGAGGATATCAATGCGGGAATGAACGTACATGAGGCGTTCCGACGCACGAAACGCTTCAGTGAAACGATCATCGGTCTAATTCAAGCGGGTTCAGATGCGGGTCAACTTCACGAAGCATTTCGTTCGCTCGCTTCGAGAATTACCAGTGAGTTAAAATTTCAAAAAGCTTTGAAAAAGGCAACCCTCATGCCTGGTGTGATTATTGCTGTATTGGTCGGAGCCTTTATTATTTCGCAGGTTAAGATCGTGCCGCAAGTGGAGGATATGCTTAGTGGTGTCGGGCAAGAGCCAGATGGCCTTACGGCTATTTCCTTCAAGGTCAGTCATTTTACCCAATCGATCTGGCATGTTTTTGTTCTATCGGTGATCGCCATTGGAATTATTATTTGGAGATCTCAACATGTGCGTGGTGTTCTCATGGGAGTGGGCATGTCCAAATGGCGTTTGTTCCGTTTGCTCATCATGTCACTGCGGCAAATGACTTTTATCGCTACCATCAAACTGTTGCACTCAAATGGGATTAATCTTGCGAAGTCTATTCGTGTCTCAGCCAACAGCGTAATGGGTACGCCATTCTATAAAGAGCTTCGTGAGGCGGCGGACAAGTATGAGAATTCAGGAGTTCCGCTCTCAACAGCTTTTGCTAAATATACTTCAGTGGACTCTCAGGTGACCCACATGCTTTCGATTGGTGAAAAATCAGCCTCGCTAGATGCGCAGCTTGCCATGCTTACCGAGATGTATGAGGAGGATGCGGAGAACTACATGGCAACATTTGCCGCTACAATCAATTTCTTGGTGCTACTCATTGCAGTTGGTCTGATTGGTGGTGTTTTCATCGGGACATTCCTCCCGATCTTCTTAATGGGGCCGAAGATGATGCAGAGCGGAATTTAATAGGAACTCAGTTAGGAACAAGACATGCAACTCACTCGCTTGGATCGATGGCTTAAGGAAAAATTTGTATATGAAATACAAATTCTCACCCTGCGTCGGGCGGAAGATCTGCCGAAGGGAATTCGTGAGACTGAACTTCCAGATAAGGTCGGTCGACGGTTTAAGTTTCTCTACCAAACCAATCGAAGTAAGGCCGCAGAGACGCTTCTAACAAATCTGAAAGAGAATAATCAGATGTTCAGCACCAAGGTAGTCGATAAAGACGCTTGGTTTGTTCAGTTCGTGGCCCCTGAAGCGAAATCTGTGACTTGGTATCTCGTTTCTGTGTTCGTCCTAATGGGCGCTTTTACACCTGTGGTCATCTGGATGAGGAGTTTGCTCAATAACCCTGAATTCATGAAAAATTTGGAGGGCGCGAAAGAGATTCTCAAGGGCTAGGCGACGTTTTTCTATTTAGCCTTTAGTTTGACCTGATTGCAGGTGGGCACCAATCTCTCTCCATGAAAGCTGTGAAACGAGTTCTCTTTGTCTGCACGGGAAATACGTGTCGCAGCCCGATGGCTGAGGCTCTGTTTCAGAAGGCAATTTCAGAGCGATCAGATTACTCAGTTGCGTCTGCTGGTGTAGCGGCAGCTAGAGGGGCAGGACCTAGCTTTGAAACAGCGCAAATCTGCGATTTGTTAGCAGCACCCCTTGAAGGATTTCGGAGCCAACCGGTAACTACAGAATTATTGGATGAAGCCACGCATGTTTTTACAATGACAGCGGGGCATCGCGGACTACTTGAGGAGCATTTTCCAGAGTTCGCCGACAAGTTTTACTTGGTGTGCGAATTTGCGGATGTGCCAGGCCGTGGGATTGGTTGCGATCTACCCGATCCGATAGGTATGGGGAGGGAGGCTTACGAAGAGGTGGCTAGAGTCTTGGAATTCGCAATTCCAACGATCATTGCCTACATTGACCAAACGACTCCGAAGGGCTGAGAGAAGGAGAATCTATCTAGATCATCCCAAGTTTCATTTTGCCTTCCTCGGTGATCATGTCCTGATTCCAAGCTGGGTCCCAGACGAGCTCGACGTTCGCTTCATCGATTCCATCAACCGTCATGATTTTGGCTTGAGCATCAGCAGCGATGACAGGGCCCATTCCGCATCCTGGAGCGGTCAGAGTCATTTTGACCTGGACGATCTTTTTGTCATCGGCTTGTTTGATTTCACAATCGTAGACGAGTCCGAGATTGACGATGTCGACAGGAATTTCAGGGTCGTAAACTCCCTTGAGTTGAGCCCAGACCTGTTCTTCTAGGGGAGCATCTTTTAGTTTTACCGCGTCGGCATGTTTCTTTTCTTCCTCTTCCGCGTCGACTCCGAGGGCGTCAGCGTCCTGTGAGGAGATTCGAGCTAAGCCTTGGGCGGTCGCAACCGTATATGTTCCACCGAGTCTCTGTGTGATAAAAACCTTTGTGCCCGCAGGAAGTGCCAACGAGTCGCCGCTTGGAATTTGGACTGCATTGACTTCTCTGCTCAATTCGATTTCTTCGTGCATGAGGAGACTAAAAGCCAGCTAGTCACTCACGGCAAGAGCGGTTTATAAAAGTGTATAGCTTTGAAAGTGACAGATAAGGGACGTAGCCGTATGATTCCCCAGCGAGCATGTGGGAATTCATTGATAAATATTGGCGGGACGCGTTTGAGATTCTTGTCCTCGCGTTTTGTATTTATCAACTCTATCGAGCTTTTCGAGCCACTCGTGGTGCTCAAATTCTTGTTGGCTTAGGCTTGATTCTCGTCGTTTTAACTCTTGCAACACAGATTTTCCAATTCGAAGTCATCGGCTGGATTATTACTCGTTCGGTGGCAGTTTTGGCATTTGCTCTCCTAGTGATTTTCCAGCCAGAGCTCCGGAACGCTCTGGCGCGTTTGGGAAGTAGCCGACTATTTTCGTTTTCTAGCAAACGTCGATTGGCTTTTGTCGAGCGTCTGGCGGACTCGGTGGTTTTACTCTCAAAAAAGAGAATCGGTGCGCTCTTTGCCATCGAGAGGGATATTAGCCTCAAAGAGCAGTTGGAGACGGGTGTGGTTCTTGATGCAGAGTTTACTTCCGAGCTTTCAATGAGCGTGTTTTTCCCGAAATCACCGCTTCACGACGGGGGAATGATTATTGCTGATGATCGGGTCGCCGGTGCAGCTTGTGTTTTTCCAGTCACCGAGAAAGAAATGAAAGACCGCTCGACTGGACTTCGGCATCGGGCAGCTATAGGTCTCACCGAGAGAACTGATGCGGTTGCCGTGGTCGTCAGTGAGGAAACTGGAAGTATTTCCATTTCCGAGAACGGAAATTTGCAGCGAAACTTAACAGAAAAACAATTCCGAGAGAGGATTTCCGAAATCTTCTTTGACGGACCTAGTTCAAATGAAAATCAACCTGAAGAGAAATCTGATTCCGAAACTTCTGTGTCTTCTTCTGGCGATCGGGATTTGGTATCTGATTGAGAATCACCTTGAGACGATGCCCTCAAGCCGCAGGGGTATCTTTACTCCGGATCCACCCAAGGAGCTCCCTCCTGAGGAAGATACCTTAGGGCCCCAGTGAAGCTAGACTTCTAGGTGGCCTATCGACTGTTGTTTCTTTCGATAGTAACGGCAACAAAGTCGGCGTTCGGTAGGATTTTCTTTTCGATTCTAACTTGAACGGAAAGCAGGGGATATTGGCTTAATAGGTCGTCGGCGACTTCGGTTGCCAGGGTTTCGATTAAGCGGCGTGGCCGGCTATCAGCGATCTTGGTCACTTTGATCGAGACTTCATGATAATCGATGGTGTTGGCGATATCATCGTGTAGCCCGATCATCATTTGTGATGGTTTCAGAACTAAACTGATCCAGAGTTTTTGCGCTTCCGAGCGTTCTTCGTCTGGCACTCCGATGTATGTATCGACTTCAAGTCGGTTGATTTCAATCGTGTCTCGTTTCATATCAGAGTGACTTTTCGTCAATTGACTCAAGAAGGGTTCTCGTTGGGGTGTTTAGTTGAAGCCTTTTCGCCTCCTCCAATGTGAGCCACTGAAACTCCTCGGCCTCGTCGTTTAGAATGACACTATTCGAGGCGGCTTTGGCGGTGTAGTTGAGAAGTAAAAAGTGTTCGGGTCTCATAAACTCGGAGGAGTCGATACAATCTTGGACCATGACAAAGCGGATATCTGAAATTTCCAATCCAGTTTCTTCGAGGATTTCTCGCTCAAGTGCTGCTTGGCTGGATTCGCCTCTTTCGATTTTTCCACCAGGAATTCCCCAGAGATCACTCCACTTGTGTGTGCGGATCATTAGAAAGTTTCCATCACTGTCGTGGATCAACGCCCCGACAGTCGCGATGGGGCGATCCGCCTTTCGCTTGTCAAAGAGCTCTACGAGAACTCCGAGATCGGGCACGGTGATGTCGGGTCTTACCGAGGCAAGAATCTCTGCATGTTGATAGCCTGTGAGAACGGCGATCGATGAAATGCCTCCGTGTCTGGCTGTTTCGATGTCGTGGGTCATATCGCCGACAAAGGCGGTTTGATCTTTTTCGAGTCCATGACTCTCAATGATCTTTTCGATCAGTTCGCGTTTGTCCAATACTCCGGCATAGGTCTCTTCGAAAAAGTCCTGCAATTCAAAATTCATCAGTTGCTTGGTAAAAGCATCCGCATCCATGGAAGTTAGGACGAACATTCTCAGTCCTCTCTTTTTCGCCCATTGAAGTTTTTCCCGAGCATGTGGGAGAACGGTGACGGGTGTCTTCGCTTCGTCAAATGCGGGGCGAAAATGAGATTCCAGTTCTTCAAGGCTGATATCGGGGAGAAGCTCCTCGTAAAATTCGCGGTATGGTAGTCGAAAGCTGCGTCGAAATCCTTCCCGGTCGTAGGGAGCGACTCCATACTTTTCTAGGACGGCATTCGTAGCCTCAATGACCGGGCCCATGTCGTCGACGAGGGTTCCTGACCAATCAAAAATAAGATTTTTGAACATAGGATTCAGCCGAGTTGAAAGCGTATGGAGCGAATCCGGTTTGCACCAAATTTCTTTTTAATTTTGCTCAACAGTTCGGGCTTCATTTGTTCTAGGTGGAAGCGCATTGCAGGTTGGGTCACTCGTAGGACTAGTGTGCCGTTTTTGACCGAGATTGGTTCGGTATGAGCGCCGATAAAATCTCCTGCAGTTGCTTTCCAAGCATTCTTGACCTCATCCTCGTTAAGGGAATCTGCAAAGAACTGCTTGCGTAGAATTTCATCGACCCAACTTCCCGCAGACGAGATATTTTTACCGAGGTTGAGTGGTTTCTCGCAGCCGAGCCACTCCCGCATCAGGTCTTCGTGAATGCCTTCCTGCCGCGTAGGTTTGCGTTTCCTTGGCGCGGCCATGGAATCACTCGTCCCCATCTTCGCCGATCGCCTCGACTGGGCAGCCTTCCATGGCTTCCTTGCATTGTTCGATTTCCTCGTCGTTCTCAGGTTGCTTGAAAACGTATGAGTATCCTTCGTCTTCTGCTCTCGTAAAGTTACTCGGTGCGGTCTCACGGCAGAGATCGCAATCGATGCACTGACTATCGACGTAAAATTTTCCGCCAACGTTCTCTTCGTTCTTATCTTCCTTATCTGCCATGATCGTAAGTAATTGCTGCTCCTTGGATGCCTCGGGGAGGGGATTCTTGCAACATCAATTTACCGAATCCGGCCCAAAAGCCACGCCAGTAAATCGTCGATTGCTACGCGTTCCTGCTCCATTGAATCTCGGTGGCGAATGGTGACCGTGCCTTCAAGAGAAGGGTCTTCCTCGCCGATGGTTTCGAAATCAACGGTCGCACAAAACGGTGTTCCGATTTCGTCTTGGCGGCGGTAGCGACGTCCGACAGCACCGCCATCATCATAGAAGACATTCATCCATGGTTGGAGTTGCTTTTGGATCTCCTTGGCGATGCGAACTTGCGTCTCGTTCTTTTTGAGGAGCGGGAAAATGGCGAGCTTGATCGGGGCCATTGATGGCATGAAGCGCATCACGGTCCGGACGTCCTTCTTCCCATCTTTGCCGAGGTCTTCTTCATCAAAAGCTTCACAAATGAGCGCGAGCACGGTGCGGTCGCAGCCAGCCGAGGGCTCGACGACATGAGGCAGGAATCGTTCTTTGGTTTCTTCGTCAAAATATTCCAGCGGTCTACCTGAGCCTTTCTCATGCACTCCAAGATCGTAGTCGGTTCGGTAGGCGACACCCTCGAGCTCTTGAATGCCGAATGGGAACTCGTATTCAATATCGTAGGTCTTCTTCGAGTAAAATGCTCGCTCGCCGTCTGGGACATCCAAGATATGGAGTTTTTCGCGAGGGATACCGATTTCGGCGTAGAAGGTGAGGCGTGTTTCCAACCAATCTTCGGTGAGCTGCATGCCTTGATCTGGATGGCAGAAATACTCGATTTCCATCTGCTCGAACTCGCGGGAGCGGAAGGTATAGTTTCGTGGATTGATCTCGTTGCGGAAGGATTTTCCGACTTGGGCGATTCCAAAGGGAAGCTTGATGCGGTTTGAATCGAGAATGTTTTTATATTGGCAGAAAATAGACTGAGCAGTTTCTGGGCGGAGGTAAGCGATGTCACCGCCAGTAGCCCCCATATTGGTTTTGAACATGAGTTCGAACTGTTTCGGCTCGCCCAGGACTCCACCACAATTCGGGCATGGATTTTGCGGACCTGTTTGCGCAAATTGTTCTGTCGCCATCAATTGATAAAAATACCATGGATCCATGGGTTGGTGGCGTTCCGCTTCCTCAAGAAAGAAGCTGATCGTTATGTCAGGATTTCGGACGAGGGCGAGACCGGGTGACAATTTTTTACCATGTTTTCTAGCCCAGCGTTTGAGTTGTTCGCCAGTGATGGCTGTTCCAGCGATTTCTCCAGGATTGGTTACTTCCATTTCACCAGCGAGAGACTGCGCCCATGGTGATTCGGCTACTGATTCTCTGAGTTGATCAAAGCGAATATGTTTCTGGCATTGCTTACAAGTCGCCATCGGATCGCTAAAGCCTCCGATGTGACCGGAGGATTTCAATACTTCTTCCATGGTGAGAATTGAGCCATCCATACCGAGGATGTCGTCACGTTCTTGGACGGTTTTACGCCACCAATAATCTTTGAGGTTTCGTTTAAGTTCCGCGCCGAGCGGACCGTAGTCCCAGCACCCATTAAGGCCTCCGTAGAGTTCACCAGCTTGAAAAATAAAGCCTCTGCGTTTGCAAAGGGAGACGATTTTCTCCATTCGCACCGGATCTGTGACATCTTTGTTCGCCATAAGTTTTCGCCCTCTTTACGGGGCCGCGGATAAAAACACAGCCCTTTCGAAGGAGCAACATCAATTCAGAGCCTCTGAGAATTGAGATTCCCACTCGGATCGCTGCGGCGAATCCGACACCGGTTTAGGGTGCCAGAACCCGCCGCAGCCCATCCGCTAACCACGGGAATAAATAATCAGGAGCTTCATTCGTGCCAAAGCCTTCTGAGAGGATAAATTTAGGTCAGACAATTTTGATACATTGGATGGACCCGTGTTGGTCTGAATTGCGTAAGGTTTTGGTTTAGAGAGAATTCAGTGGGCACTAAGTCTTGGCAGCTTGGTCAGGTTCTTGGAAAATAAATGCGAATCGATTCGTGTCTCTGGTTGGAAATGGTCGAGAATGTCCGCTTTACTCGGAAAGCGACATTGTCCAACCTCCCGCCCCTTATCATGACTGCCGCCGAGATCCGTAAGAGCTTCCTCGATTTTTTCGCTGAGAAAAAACACACCGCCGTCCCTTCCGCTTCGCTGATGCCGCAGTCACCTGGACTGCTTTTTACCAACGCGGGAATGAATCAATTTGTCCCGTATTTCCTCGGTGCAGAGAAGGCGCCCTATGATCCGCCGCGGGCCGCCGATACTCAGAAATGTATCCGTGCAGGTGGTAAACACAACGACCTAGAAGATGTTGGCTACGATACCTATCATCACACGTTTTTCGAAATGTTGGGGAACTGGTCGTTTGGCGACTATTTCAAATCCGAAGCGATCGAATGGGGTTGGGAGTTGATCGTGGAGCGCTGGGGAGTTCCGGCAGAGCGGCTTTATGCGACGGTTTATGCGCCTTCTGACGGTGACCCCTCAAGCTTCGACCAAGAGGCGTATGATCTATGGGCTGAACTTTTCAAAAAGAAGGGACTCGATCCCACGGTTCATATCGTCAATGGCAACGTAAAAGACAATTTCTGGATGATGGGAGAAACTGGGCCTTGCGGGCCTTGTTCCGAATTGCACGTGGATCTCACTCCGAACGGAGACTCTGGTGGTAAGTTGGTCAATCAAGACTCGGATCTTTGCATCGAGATTTGGAATCTCGTCTTCATTCAGTATAACGCTGAGGCCGATGGGTCTTTCCGTGAACTTCCGTCGAAACATGTTGATACGGGAATGGGCTTCGAGCGTGCTTGTTCGCTGATCCAGAATACCAAGAATTTTACAGATTTTTCCGAGAAACCGACGAATTACGCGACCGATGTTTTCCAACCGATTTTTCGGAAACTGGAAGAGTTGAGTGGGAAAACTTACACAGATATTTATCCTGAGCCTGGGGCAGATCGGAGCGCATTCAGCGACGAGATGAAAACGGCAGTCGCCTTCCGGGTCATTGCGGACCACTTGCGCACGCTATCTTTCTCTATCGCAGATGGGATCATGCCGGGTAACAACGGGAGGAACTACGTCTTGCGCCGTATTCTTCGACGTGCGGTGAGATACGGGCGTCAGTTAGGATTTTCTGGAGAGAAGCCATTCTTTGGCGATTTGGTTGAGGCCCTCGTTATTCAAATGGGAGAGGTTTTCCCAGAGCTGAAAAGCCGCCAAGAGGTCGTTCGGTCGACATTGGAAAACGAGGAATCCAGTTTCAACCAGACCCTAGACCGTGGGTTGAAGAGGTTCGAAGATGCCGTTTTTGATCTGGGGAATGATGAGCTTTCAGGTGATGTAGCCTTCCAATTGTATGACACTTTTGGGTTCCCTATTGATTTGACTGAACTTCTTTGTGCGGAGCGTGGATTGAAGCTCAATATGCATCGCTTCGAAAAGCTGATGGAGCAACAGCGGAAGAAAGCGCAAGATGCTCAGAAATCGACCGTGGTGCGGGCACTGGATATTGCTACCGAGGTAGTTACCGATTTTGTTGGCTTTGAGAAAGATGAAATCGAAGCGACGATCCTTGAAATTCACCCTCAGGAAGAGTCATTATTTGTCATCACTGATCAAACTGTTTTCTACGCAGAAATGGGTGGGCAAAGCGGTGATACTGGTTTGTTGACCGTCGATGAAAAAGAGATCCCAATTTTCGGAACCCAGCAGATCGGTAAAGCTCGTGCTCATATCGTGGATGCTTCCTGTAATTTGACAGTGGGTGACTCAGTGACGCTCAAAATCGATACGAAACGGCGTCGTCCGATCGAGGCGCACCACAGCGCAACCCATCTCCTTCACTGGGCATTGCATGAAGTCGTTTCCAAAGATGCCGCGCAACAAGGCTCCTCGGTTGATGAGCACCGTCTGCGTTTTGATTTCAATAGCTCGGCCGTGAGCTCAAAGCAGATTTCCCAAATGGAGGAGATGGTTAACGGTGCGATCAAACAGGGAATGCAGGTTTCTTGGACTGAGGTGAGACATGCCGATATAAAAGACCGTGAGGATATCATGCAGTTCTTTGGAGATAAGTATGGTGATACAGTAAGAGTGGTCCAGATCGGTGGTAATTCCGATCAGCTGGATGGGCCCTCGATGGAACTATGCGGTGGCACTCACGTTCGCAATACGAGCGATATTGGTCTTTTTAAAATTAGGTCGGAAGGGGCAATCGCCTCGGGTGTAAGGCGTATCGAGGCCGTATGTGGAGAGGCGGCTTGGGAGACAATTCGTGAGAATACAGAAAAATGGGATGGTGATCTCAAGGCAGCGAGAAAGAAACTGACAGTGGCCAACGAGACGTTGGAAGAACTCGGCGGAGAAACTCTCACGGTCAATGAATTTCCCCATATCATGGGTGCGATGCTTGTAGAGCGTGCGGATATTCTGGAGATCAATGCCACCTTCGAACATGCTCTTCGGACGCTTGAAGAGACTCAAGCGGCTGCAATCGAAGCCGAAAAACGCATCAAGAAAATTCAGTCTGCCCAATCAGCGAAACTGGCTGACGAGGCCCTTACCGATCTCATCGCGAAGGGTGATCCCATCATTGTGAGTTTTGATTCGAACGCCTCGCTTCTTCAGGAACTTCAAAATGGTTTGAAGAAAAAGGGCTTCTCTGGACCTGCGTTGCTAATCGTGGACGACGGATCAAAACTCCACCTAGCAGTTCACTGCGGTGACGAAGCAATCGCAAATGGCTTAAAAGCCGGAGAGCTACTCCGTGAGCTTGCATCCATCGGCGGCGGCAAGGGCGGTGGTAAACCGGATCAGGCCCGCGGTGCCGCGCCAGAACGGGATAAACTGGATCAAATCAAGGCTATGGCAAAATTGAAGATGAACTAGGGCCTAGGTCTCGACATTGAGCGGTTCTGTATATTGTATCGAACCATGCAAATACTTCTTTCCTTTTTGACCGCCTTTTTCGTCCTAGCCGGATCTGTATCTCAAGCTCAAGATGGCGAGTTTCCCACGCCAGAAGCGCAGATGCAAAAGTGGTATGCGGCACACATGAAAGGAGCTGGGCCGTTTCTTGACGAGAAGCAGCGAGAGTTCTGGGATTTCATGTTCGGCGAGGCGTTGGTGAAGCAACTCAAGAAGAAAGAACGCGGCTTTGATCCATTTTATTTTGCGCAAGATGCAGAGATCAAAAATCTGAAAATTACCCGCATACCGAATGGTGAAAAGCCTTTTGCCTTAGTCCTAGTCTCATTCAATAATTTCGGTAAGCAGATGAACTTGATCGCTTACATGGAGGTTACCGATGCGGGTTGGAAGCTGATCAATATGGTGAATCCTGAGGACGGCACGAGCTTGGTCCGAGATCTCAGTCAGTGATTACTGAGGGAATAAGTTTTCAATCACGAAGTCGCTTGTGTTTTGCTACTTGGCAATCGAAGAGAAATGATCCCAGTGATCAGTAGAAATATGGCGGAGGCAATGAGGCAGTAGACCAGGCCTGTGGTGCCATCGGTTTTTGTGCCGAGTTGGTAGAGAAATCCTGATAAGATTGTGCCAATGAGGCGGCCGCAGGCATTCGCCATGTAATAAATTCCTACATTCATCGCGACCTTGTCGTGGTCGGTGTAGTCGAGAATGAGGAAAGAGTGTACGGCGGAATTCAGGGCGAAGATAAAGCCAAAAAGCATCAATCCGCCGACGATGATGGAGGTGGGATGCCAGTCGAGATACAGTCCAAGGGCGATCAGGATGGGAGTGACCGCGAGGCCAAAGGCCAAATGGGTGGCCGACTTTCCAGTCGGGTCTTTCCCTTTTAGGAGGGCAGGAGCGCATGCCTGAACGATTCCATAGCCGATCACCCACATTGCCATGAAACCACCGGCTTGCCAGAATTTCCAACCGAGTATGGTTGAGAGAAAAACGGGCAGGGCGACAACAAACCAAACATCGCGGGCGCCGAAGAGGAAAAACCGTGCCACTGCTAGCAAGTTGACGGATTGGTTTTTGGAGAAGAGCTGACTGAATTTGGATTTGTTTTTTATATCTCCTAGGCCACCGCGCATAAGAATGGCTGCAAGGATCAAAGCGATGGCGATCATCGCCATCAACGCGGTCACAGATGCTTGGAAACCGATGAGAGAGAGAAGTAGGCTCCCAGTGAAAAAGCCGATACCTTTGAGGGCATTCTTACTTCCGGTCAGGAGGGCGACCCAACGGTAGAGGCGCCCTTCGCCATCGCCTGCGATGATCTTCACGGCGCTTTTGCTACTCATTTTGGTGAGGTCTTTTGCAATTCCAGAAAGGGCCTGAGAAACCATAACCCATGCGACGGTAAGTCCTGAAACAGGAAGGAAAGCGAGGAGCCCGAGGGCGATCAACTGAGTCCCTAGACCCATGAACAAGGTGCTTTTCAGGCCAAATCGAGAAGCGATGACTCCCCCGGCGAAGTTCGTGATGATCCCGAAGAATTCGTAAAAAAGAAATAGGGAGGCGACTTGGAGAGTGCTGTAACCCAGTTGATAGAAATAGAAGAGCACCAGCATACGGATCGCTCCGTCGGCGAGGGTGTCTGCCCAATAAGCCATCGTAACGACGGCGTAGTTTCGTTTTGCGGACGGAGGGCTCATCATGGGTCAGAGAGTGCGGGCAACTTTCTGGGCCAGTTCGGCGTAGCGATTCGCATATCCCCATTCGTTGTCATACCATGCGAGAATTTTCACCTGAGTCTTGTTGGTGACCATGGTGGATGGAGCGTCGATGATCGATGACCGTGGATCGTCCCGATAGTCGATGGAAACCAGTGGGCGAGTTTCGTAGCCTAGAATGTCTTTCAGAGGGCCGTTGGCGGCGGTTTTTAGCAGGTTGTTCACCTCGTCTACGGATGTTTCGCGGGAGACTTCAAAGACGCAGTCGGTAAGTGAGGCATTCAGCAGAGGTACGCGGACGGCCACGCCATCGAGTTTTCCAAGTAGCTCTGGGAAAATGACTCCGATGGCAGAAGCTGAGCCGGTGGAGGTTGGGATGAGAGAGAGGCTTGAAGCGCGAGCGCGGCGCAAGTCCTTGTGCGGTGTGTCGAGGATAGATTGGGTATTGGTCATGTCATGGATCGTGGTGATCATGCCATGTTTGATTCCGAGGCCTTCTTGGATGGTTTTGACTACGGGGGCGAGACAGTTGGTTGTGCAGGATGCCGCAGTGAGGAGGTGATGTTTATCCGGGTCATATAGATCATCGTTCACGCCCATGACGATATTGAGCGCTTCATCTGACTTCACGGGTGCGGCGACGATGACCTTTTTGACTCCAGATTTGAAATAAGAATCCAATTGCTCCGGGGAGCGAAATTGACCACTTGCTTCTAGGACGATATCGACCCCGAGGTCGCCCCAAGGAGCATTTGAGAAATTCTCCTCGCTGGTGTGGCCAAGAGTCTTTCCGTCGATGGTGACTCGATTCGGTTCACCTTGGATATTGCGTGGCCACTTTCCGTGGACTGAGTCGAACTCAATCAAGTGGGCGGAGACGATGCCATCGCAACCCGTCTCATTGATGTGGACGAACTCAATTTCTGGAAAGTCCCAGGCAGCGCGAAGTGCGAGTCTGCCGATTCTGCCGAAGCCGTTGATACCGATGCGTGTGCTCATGAGTGTGTGTGAGTTGATTTATGATGGTCGTTTGATGCGTGGAAAGGCTTTGGCCAATTTTACGGGGCCAGGACAGCAGCTATTGGCGCGGTTGGCCAAGCGTGTTTCGGCTCGTTGGATGTCGGGCGCGTAATCGGCTGTATCTGAAAAGGAGGCAATAATTTGGGTGAGAATTGGAAGATGTTCTCGGCTAATTCTGAAGTAGGTCCATTTGCCGCATTTTTCACTTTCGAGCATTCCAGCCTTGCGAATGATCTGAACGTGACTTGAGACCGACGATTGAGGCATCTCCAAAATGTCGGCCAGTTCACACACGCAAAGGGCGCGATCCTTTACGAGGCGAACGATTCGCCAACGAGTTTCATCGGCTAGGGCACGAAAAAAAGATGATGCAGTTTCCATGTGACGGTTCTTATCGTGACGATAAATCTCGTTATAACAAGTTTTAGCTTTGATATGATTGTGACAGTTTTGCCACGGAGCGTTGCAGATGGAGAAAAGGCGTGTTCCTCTTTTTAGGTCTCAAACGGCTTTACAGGAATGGAAGAGCTAAGTTGAATCCTCGCCACCATGTCCCTGACCATTAAACCAAAATCTGAATGTGCCTTTGATCAGCTTTCCCTTGGAGAAGTGATGTTACGTCTTGATCCCGGTGAGGGAAGAATTCGCACCGCCCGTCAGTTTCAAGCATGGGAAGGCGGAGGCGAATACAATACTTCGCGGGGCCTTCGAAAGTGTTTTGGCTACAAGACTGCTGTGGTGACCGCCTTTGTAGACAACGAAGTCGGTCATTTGATTGAGGATTTCATCATGCAAGGAGGGGTTGCAACGGATTTTATCCAGTGGCGTGAGGACGATGGGATCGGGCGTTCCGTGCGGAACGGATTGAATTTTACCGAGCGTGGATTCGGAATTCGTGGTGCGGTAGGAAACCCCGATCGTGGAAATACGGCTGCCTCGCAATTGAAGCCGGGTGATGTGGATTGGGATTATATTTTTGGAGAACTCGGTGTTCGCTGGTTCCATACAGGTGGGATTTTTGCCGCCCTTTCAGAGAGTGCTGCAGAAACCACCATCGAGGCAGTCAAGGCCGCTAACAAATATGGAACGGTGGTTTCCTATGACTTGAATTACCGTCCTTCGCTGTGGAAAACGATTGGTGGTCTAGAAAAGGCGCAGGAAGTCAATCGTGAGATTGCAAGATACGTGGATGTGATGATTGGAAACGAGGAGGACTTTACGGCTTCACTTGGCTTCGAGGTCGAAGGCGTGGATCACAATATTTCATCGATCGAACTCGATGCCTTCAAGTCGATGATCGAGACTGCAGTCAAAGAATTTCCAAATTTCAAAGTGGCTGCAACAACACTCCGTGGAGTGAAAACGGCCACAGTGAACGATTGGTCAGCAATTCTTTGGCACGAGGGAGAATTTCAAGAGAGCCGCAAGTATGATGACCTAGAAATTCTCGACCGTGTTGGTGGAGGTGATTCGTTTGCTTCTGGGCTGCAGTTTGGCTTTTTGGAATTCAATGATGCGAAGAAAGCTATCGAATATGGTGCGGCTCACGGAGCGATCGCTGCAACAACTCCTGGAGATACCTCTATGGCGACCCGTAAGGAGGTCGAGAAACAGATTTCGGGTGGTGGCGCTCGGGTTGTTCGATAACTGGCGATCCTCGCTAGACTAGATGCATTCGATGGGCCAAGATAGAGGATCACAAAAGAAATTTTATTTCTGCCGCGAAGTGTGAATTAAAGATTTTCGATTCCAAAAGTAGTCTATTCTCTCCGGTTTCGCCTACGATGCCGACTCCAACCGCGCCATCTTCCGCGACCCCAACGGCCTCGGTGCAATACAAGTTTCTCGGAAAAATGACGGAAACCTTTTCGAGGAAGTTGCGAGGGAATGGGAAGGCTGCAGCGGGAGTGTTGTGGAGTATGCGAGATTTGCGAGCGGGGACGGGGTAGGAGCTTGTTGAGCTTGCTAAGGGGGGAAAGCTTTTAGTTTGGAGGGGAGAGTTTGGATGGGTTGGCTGCGGCAGATTGAGAGGCATGGAGTCGTCGGGTGTTTATACCAAGCCAACCTGAAACATTGTGGAGATGGTCTAAGTATGTTTCAACTGCAGGAACTTATTGAGCATGTTGAAGACCATTTTTACACAAATCATTCTAGTCGTTGGTGTGAGCCAAATCATTTTTGCCGAGAATCCCGGTGAACAAATTTACCAAAAAGGTTTTCTCTCCAAGGAAGAGGCTCTTCGTTCAATTGAGCTTCCAGATGGCTACAGTCTTGAGTTGATTCTGAGTGAGCCCCAGATCGAGGAACCGGTGATGGCTGCGTGGGATGGGAACGGGGTGATGTATGTGGTGCAGATGAATACCTACATGCAAGACGCGGATGCCACCGGGGAGCAAGAGCCGAAGAGTCGCATCACTCGCCATGAAGATACGAATGGAGATGGGACCTACGATAAATTTAGTATTTATGCCGACGGCCTGCTGCTCCCAAGGTTTGTATTGCCACTTGATGACCGCATTATGGTTGGAATTACGAATACTTTGGATCTCTGGACCTATCGAGACACAACAGGTGACGGGGTCGCGGACGAGCGATTAAAGGTCTTCGAAGGCGGCAAGCGTGGTGGAAATATGGAGCATCAGCCAAGTGGGTTGATGTGGGCTTTGGATAATCACCTTTACCTGACTTATCAGGCTGTTCGGTATCGCTTCACCGACGGAAAGGTTGCAGTTGAAAAACTTCCAAGAGGTGGTGGTCAGTGGGGGCTAACTCAAGATGATTGGGGGCGAATGTATTACTCAAGGGCAGGAGGTGAACGTCCAGCAGAAGGTTTCCAACAGCCTCCAGTCTACGGGCCTCTGGATCTTCCGGGGCAGTTTGTGAAGGATTTCAATCGTGTCTTTCCAATTGCAGAGGTTCCTGATGTTCAGGGTGGTAAGAGGCGTGTTGGGGCGAATGGTGGATTAAATAATTTCACCGGAATCGCTGGGCAATCTGTCTTTCGAGGTGATCGGTTGCCTCAGGAGATGCACGGAAAACTTATGATTCCAGAGCCAGTCGGGCGCTTGATCAGAAGAGTGAATGTGAACCGCTCGAATGCGAAAACAGTTTTGGAAAACGCGGATCCGGGTATGGAGTTTATGAGGACGAAGGATCTGAATTTTCGCCCCGTTTGGAGTGCGACCACGCCGGGTGGGCAGATGTTGATCGTCGACATGCACCGTGGAATTATCCAGCAGGGGAATTGGACACGTCCGGGCAGCTACCTCAGAGGAATCATTGATAAATGGGGCTTGGATAAGAATATCGGGAAAGGCCGGATCTACCGCCTCGTTCACAAGGATTTTAAAGCAGGGGAGCAGCCGCGTATGTTGAAGGAATCCACCGCTAAGCTGACCGAGCATCTTTCGCATCCAAACGGATGGTGGCGGGATACCGCACAGAAATTGATCATCCTGCGTGAAGACCGTGAGACGGTGGTTCCCGTTTTGGAGGGCCTCGTGCGTAGCGGTTCATCCGATTTGGGGCGTCTCCACGCGTTGTGGACCTTGGAAGGAATCGGAAAAGTCGATCCCAGCCTTTTGGTCGAAGCCTTGGATGATGAAGCCTCGATCGTGCGAACCGCAGCTTTGCGGATCGCAGAACCCTTTATGGCCGTTGGTAACGACGACGTCATCGGAGCTCTGGAGAGACCGTTTCCAGATGACTTGGAAATGGTCGCGCAATTTCTGAACTCTCTCAACGTATCGGGAGCCAAAGACCCGCGCTTGTCGGAGGTGGCAACGAATGTTGTTTCGAATTTTGGAGATGCCGAAGTCGTCAAGGCCTTGCTCAAAGCCAAGGGCTCGGCGAAAAACGAAGCCTTGCTAGCAGCGGCTCTAAAAAGGCAGGGCAAGCAGTTTTCTGAGTCGATGGAGAGAGGAAAGGTGATTTACCAAGAGCTTTGTTTTGCTTGTCATGGACCGGATGGAAAAGGCGCGCCGATGGTCGGTCGACCCGGTGAAAAACTTGCACCATCTTTCGTTGGTTCCGCTAGAGTTCTGGGCAGCGGTAAGAGTGCGGTAAGAGTGATTCTGCACGGTCTTGCGGGCGAAATCGATGGCAAGGAATACGAGGGTCTCATGGTGCCGATGGGAACCAACGACGACAAATGGATCGCCGATGTCACGACCTACATCAGAAATAGTTTTGGAAACAAAGCAAAGATGATTTCGCCCAAACTGGTCTCGGACATACGCAAGCAACACAGTGCTCGGAAAGAGCCTTGGACCATTGAAGAACTTGAGAACCTGGAACCCGCCGTTCTCCAATATCAGACTTCGTGGAAGCTCAGCGCAAGCGATCGGCCGGGTGATCTCAAGGTTGCTTTCGATGGTGATATGGATAGCCGTTATTCGACTGGAAAAGGCATGACTCCTGGTATGTGGGTTCAGGTGGAGCTTCCTCAACGCGCGCGATTGAGTGGCTTGGTCTTGGATGCGAGTGGTTCGAATCGTGACTATCCGCGAGGCTATGAAATTTCCGTTTCGAATGACGGAAAAACATGGAGTAAGCCCCTTGCAAAAGGGAAGGGGAGTGAAGCGTTGTTGGAGGTCAGATTCCCACCTGTTGAAGCAAAATTCCTCCGTGTCACACAAACTGGCAAGCATCGACTCTATTGGTCGATTCATGAGATGAAGCTGATGGGGAAAAGCCTGCCAAAGGGCCAATAATCGTTTACGGTCGGTTGCGGTTTCCTTCGCGGGGCTGCTTCTGGAAAAGAAATCGCTAGGTGACAGAATGGAAATCCTGTGGAACTAAAGGGCGTCACATGTTTACGGGTCTCGTTGAATCAGTTGGAAAAGTCCTTTCGCTAAAAAGTCTAGGCGAACAAGGAAGTTTGGAAATTTCCGTGCCTTTTGCGGCTGAATTGGAACTTGGAGACTCCGTGGCAGTCAATGGCTGCTGCCTGACCGTCGCAGCGATGGATCGGGATGCGATACGTTTTGATGTCCTTGCACAGACCTTGCGAGTCACTTCGTTGGGAGTGCTTGATACAAGTTCATTGGTGAATCTGGAACGTGCTTTGAGGGTCGGGGACCGACTCGGTGGGCATTTTGTTCAGGGACATGTCGATGCGGTTGGTGAAATTGTTTCTTTGGCGGAAAACGGTCAGGATCACATCGTAGAGGTCTCATTACCTCCCGTTGTGAGGGAGCTATGCGTTGATAAGGGATCTATATCCATCGATGGGATTTCGTTGACCATTGCGGAACTCAAAGAGGCTTCAGCGGTTTTCTGGATCACGCCGCACACCTACAAAGAAACGAATTTGAAAAATGCCAAGGTGGGCACGGTCGTAAATCTTGAAGCAGACATGTTGGCAAAACATGTGGCGGCTTTGATGAAGACTAAGATTTAGGTTTTTCCGTTTCGAGATCTCTCACGCAGCGGAATCCGGTGTGATTCGACGGAGAGTCGTTTTCCAAGGAGTGGCGCGCTGCAGGACGGTAACGCATGCAGTAGGAAATATGGCACAAGAATGATCCTCCTTTGATGACATGGTGTGGGGCACCAGCACCTCTGCGTCCGCTGTTTCGCTGGACCCAAGTTGTGGGGCCAGTTGGATCGCATTTCTCGCAGTTAGAAGGGTACTCGGGATCGTAGAAGTCTGAGCAAATTTCCCATGCATTTCCCGCCATGTCATACAGGCCGTAACCATTGGGCGGATAGAATTTTACTGGTGCGGAGCCGACGAAACCGTCGTCGCCGCTGTCTTTTGTTGGGAAATCTCCGTGGAATGTATTGGCCATCCATTTATCGCCGGGTTTCATCTCATCACCCCAGACATACATTTTCCCAACGAGCCCACCTCTTGCGGCAAATTCCCATTCGGCTTCGGTAGGGAGGCGTTTTCCAGCCCATTTCGCGTAAGCGACTGCGTCGTCATAGATGACACAGACAACAGGGTGGTCGCCTTTGTCGGAAATGTCAGAATCTTTTCCAAGCGGATGCCGCCAGTTCGCTGTGGGATCCCATCGCCACCAGGCGAGATGCGCTCCGGGTTCGTTTGGGTTTCCCTCAAATTTTTCGGGAGAAGAAAAGACGATGGATCCCTGATTGAATGGTGGCTCCGGTAGAAACTCATGGGCTTCTGGAGGGAAGTCTTCAATTTTCGCCTCACGTTCGGCGAAGGTGACGTAATCGGTGGCTTCAACGAATTTGGCAAATTCATCATTGGTTACCTCGGTTTGGTCGATCCAGAATCCTGTTACCTCAATCTTGCGGACTGGGGCCTCTTCCGGGAATTTTTTGTTGCCGTACGGGGTTTGGAATTCGCCCTCCGAGCCCATGGTGGTTGCGCCACCGGGAATTTTCACCATCCCATCTTTGGTTTCATATTTGGCGGTGGTTTCCGTTTCACTGCATGAAGAAAACAGTGCCACGGCAGCGAAGAATGAGAGCGTTTGTAATCGAATCACGGCACGAGTCTAGTTGTGGAAAAGCACCTATCACAATAAAACAATCTGACGCGCTTTGTCTTTCTATACGGCATGTGAATGCGCTAACTTTCCTTCAAGACGATGAAAGCCAGACTGACTAAAGACTTCCGATTTGAAGCCGCGCACACCCTTCCCAGCCTGCCGGATGGCCATAAATGCCGACAAATGCACGGCCACAGCTTCAAGATTGAAATTTCGGTCGAAGGAGAAGTAGACGAGGCCATTGGCTGGATTTACGACCACAAGCAAATTTCCAATGCGATGGCTCCGTTATTGGAAAAGCTGGATCATGCTTATCTCAATGATATTGAGGGTTTGGAGAGCCCGACGATTGAAATAATGGCAGGATGGTTCTGGAAAAAACTCGAACCACAACTTCCCGGATTGGCTGAAATCGTTATTTTTGAGACTCCAACGGCGCGGTGTTCATTCAAGGGGGAATTCTAGTGCTTTTTCATCACAGTAAAAATCACGTTGAAATATTCTTGCGTCGGAGGGCGGGTTGTAGCAACTTCCCGCCCCCAACCAATACGGGACGTAGCTCAGCCTGGTAGAGCGCCTGCTTTGGGAGCAGGATGTCGTCAGTTCGAATCTGGCCGTCCCGACCAATTTAAAGAAACCACCCCTCGCGGGTGGTTTTTTATTGGGTGGGAAGGTCTGTGAGAATTCTTTCGCGCAGCGAAACGTTCGAAAGCCCGCAGGGTCGCTCTTGGCGACAAAATTATATCTCCATGGCCGGTGGACATGCAACCCGCTTGGAGGTTTTGGAGAAACCTCAATCTGGCCGTCCCGACCATTTTCAAAAACCTCCCCTTGCGGGAGGTTTTTTACTATCGCTCCGCGGAACGTTCGAACGCATCCGCCGCTCGTAGCGGAGCAATCACCAAATCAAAATCCGGAGGAGGATTTTGGAATTCGCTTAGATGATTAGGAAAATCATCAATCTGGCCGTCCCGACCACCCTCAATACCTTTGCAGTTTTGAACGAGGTTTACACTGCCCCCGCGTCCCATCGCGGGCGCGTGGGTGGACAGAGACGCTTTACTAAGGTTCCACCCGAATTCACTCGTTGATGGCGGGCAGTGCGTGTTCATCAATCCGGTGCGCGGGCTGACCGAGGATGATGCGGAACTGGCGATTGTGATCCTACAATCCTGAATAGGAGAGCTCGATAATTGATCGCCGGCCCACTGGGCTGGGGAGACTACTGATCAAAACTCCGCACGATATGAGCCTCTCGGTTTTCTCGTTGGAAAACCAGGTCGGCTGGTTAGCCTATCGGGCGTGAAAGCCCGCTCCGCAAGTCGTTCCAAACCAGCCTCCCGCTCAACCTTCGTGGTGGGGCATCAGCGCCCGGATACCGATTCCGCGGTATCTGCCGCGGTTTATGCTGACCTGCTAAACGCCCTTTCGCATGATGAAACATTCGAAGGCATTGTCCTTGGCGAGCTTTCAGGGCAGACGAAATGGCTCTTTGCCGAAGCGGGCACACCGGTGCCACGGCGGGTGAATCACCTTCACGCCTGCGTCCGCGATGTCGCACGCTGCGAGGTATTCTCCATCGGCCCAAACGCCGCCCTCGGCGAAGCGCTGGATCTCATCATGCGCCACCGCATTAGCGTAGTTCCGGTACTCGACGGGAAAAGGAAACTGCTCGGCCTGCTGAGCGACCGTATGCCGGCGGCAAACTACTTCTACCATGCCAACGCGGAGGATTTCCTTGGCGTGCTATTTTCCATCAATGACTTGGAGCGCCATTTCAAACTAAAGCGCTGGCAAACGCCGCAGACCGAAGCGGGCGGGCAAATCGTGTTGGATATGAGCCGGGTCACCCCCGGCTCTCTGGTGCTTATCGGCGACCAACCGGAACTGCTGGCACACTGCCGGGATTCTGGTGCCGCCGCAGTTGTGACCTGCGCATCGAAAAAAAACAGCGCGTGGAAAAACGCCATGCGCGACTGCCCCGGGCTTGGCGTGCTCCACTACCGGGGGTCGCTTATGGCGCTGGCCACTCAATTGCCGATGGCGATTCCTGCCGCGCGGTTGATGCAGTTGGAGGGCTTTCCCAAACTCACTCCGGACCAACCCCTGCACGAGGTCCAAGGCGCGCTGCGTCAGGCACAGTTCGCGCTGCCAGTGATGAATCCTGATGGCTCGCTGTTTGGGGTGTTGTCGCGCACCGAAGTCATAAATTACCCACGTGGCAGGGTCGTTCTGGTGGATCATTTTGAGCAGCACCAGGCACCTGCCGGTATTGCTGATATGGATATTATCGAGATCGTGGATCATCATCGCGTCGGCACGCTCGAAACTGCACGGCCCATCCGCGTGGATTGCCGTCCAGTCGGCAGTACGGCGACGATCGTCGCCTGCAAATTCGCGGAAAATGGGAAACGGCCTACTCCAGCCCAGGCGAAACTTTTGTTAGGGGCGATCATAGCCGATACGCTGCTGCTCACCTCTCCGACAACCACCGAAGTGGACCACCGGCAGGCCGCGGTGCTGGCACGGCTGGCTAAAGTCGAGATGAAAAAATTCGGCAGGGAAGTGCTGGTTCGCAACGACGAGTCGCTTGATCGCCCGGCGGCCGAACTGGTGGAGAAAGACCTGAAGGAATTTTCGGGCAACGGAATCCGGTTCGCGGTTGCTCAAATCGAGACGGTGGATCGCAGTCGGCTTGACGAAGCGCGGCTGAGGAAATTCGCCACGGCCCTTCACGAGCGTTGCCAGAACGGTGGCTGGGAATTTGCCGCGTTGCTTGTCACCGACATTTTCCGCAGCGACAGCTTGGTGTTGCTCGCCGTGAAAAAGCCGGCTGTAGCTCGAAAACTTGGACCGAGCGGCGAGATATGGCCGGGTTGTGTCTCGCGCAAAAAACAATTTCTGCCTGAAATCCTCAGACGGCTGGAAGAGCAAACGTGAACATGGAAATCCTCAAGACGCTCCTCAAGGTATTGGTGATTGCCTTCGTGTATCTGGGGATCGGGCCGATGCTGGGGTTCTACCTCAAGGGTAGGGACACGGCGAGGCGGATCATGCTGGGTTTCATGGCGTGGTGGCTGGTTCGCCCACCTTCGGATTTCACCTTGATGCTGTATTCCGTCGAGTCGTATCGCGGGCACAGTCGCGGCTTCGAGTTCAATTTCATCGAGGCGATCGCCATAGGCTTGGCACTGGCGGCGTTGTTGGAAAAGAGAAAGGACTTCCGTTTCTTCCCGCCGGGATTGTGGGCTTGGTTCTTGTGGATTGCGGTGGGCTTGCTATCGGTGACGGCGGCGCTGAATCCGATCTACGCGCTGATGCCCGCGTTCAAGTTCGCGAAGATGGGGTTTGTCTTTGTCGGTGTCTTTGCAGCTCTGCATGACGAGCGGGATGTGAAGGCGGTGATGCGCGGGTTCGCAGTGGCCTTGATCATGCAGCTGATCCTGTGTCTCTGGGGGCGCTATGTGCAGGGCGGATTCCGCGTGATGGGCTGGTTCGAGCATCAAAACCCGATGGCGATGTGGTCCTACATGATCGCGATGCCGATCCTCGGTCTGGCGATTTCCAAGCAAACGTCGCAGCGCGACGTGTTCCTGTTTTTCTGCGCCTTTGCGGCAGCCGGGTTGGTGGTGGTGCTATCGGTTTCGCGGGCCTCGCTAGTGGCATTTGGCGTGGGCTCGGTGCTGGTGATGCTGGGTTCGTTTGTCGAGGGCTTCACGGCTCGGCGCGTGACGCTCGGGGTGATGGGCGCACTCGGCGCAGTGTTGGTGCTGGTCATGGCGGCGGACACCTTCATGGAGCGGATAGGCGAGGACGACTCTCCGAAGAATGACCTCCGGTTCGCGCTCAACCAGCAATCCGCGGCGATGCTCAAGGATCATCCGCTGACGGGAATCGGCTGGAACAACTTCGGCCTGGCAAACAGCAGGCCGCAGGGCAGCAAGTATTCTCAGATTCTGGAACGCTGGGAACAGAACCGGGGACGTAATATCTATCCGGAGCAATTCGAGGCGAATCCCCTGACTGAGAGTCTGTATTGGCTACTTCTGGCGGAAAACGGCGTGTTCGGATTGGCCACATTCCTGTTGTTCGCCCTGATCACGCTCTGGCACGGCATGCGGGCGAGTGTGGCGTTTTGGAAAACACCGCTGGGCCTGATGTTGTTCGGACTGACGGTTGCGTTCGCCATCTCCTATTTCCACGGGCAGGTGGAACGGGTGCTCACACAAACGAAAAACCTTACGACATGGATCATGCTGTGCGCGGTATTGTCCAAGGCCGAGTGGTGGCGGCGACAGGAGAAAAAATTGAATTCGCAGCGGTAAAAAACCTACCGGATCACACTTAGGGCGGCGAACTGAGAGGGATGCTTATGACAGGATCCTGAGTGCCGCCTGCGACCCGGGATCCCTCTCCCGAGGCGATCGTGCGCGCAGCATCCTGGAAGACGAGTTGCACGGTGGCCTCCAGCAGGCCAAGCGGACGCTTGGGAATCCAGACAATGTCGCCCGGTTGGAGCAATACGTTTGTTTCCTTGCCGGTGAGAATTGCCTCAAGGTTTACGATGGACGCGGCGGGCTTGTCCAGTGAACCGCGGACGATGACGACTTCCTTGAGGTAAGCGCCCTTGGCGGGGCCCTTGCACTGGGCGATGCAGTCGATCAAAGTGAGTGAATCCTTGTAGCCGATGGCCTGCGGGGCGGCTACCGCGCCAAGCAGCAACACCGTGGAGGTGGCGGCGGAGGGAAGATAGATATAGTCGTTGTTGTGGAGATAGATGTTCTGCGAGGTATCGCCGGACCGGATGAGCTTCTCGAAGTTGACGGGTAGTATTTCACCGTTGCGGATGACTACGCTATTGGAGAGATCCGCAAGTTCCTCGGTGGTGCCGGAAAATCGTGAGGTAAAAAGCCCGCCGGACTGCGAGATCGCCTCAAGCAGTGTGGTCGGCTGGCGCAAAGGATAGAGCCCCGGCTTGAACACTCGGCCGAGAATCCAATAACGCCGTGAGCGAACCTCGACCAAGCTGACGTTGACCAGCGGATTGGTGTAGTCACGCTTGAGCGCCTCCCGGAGTTTCTTGGAAAACTCCGCGGTGGTGAGTCCTTCGGCGTGGACTCCGCCAGCCAGGTTGTAATAGACCATGCCGTCGGGCATGACGAACGTGCGCGCGAGCGTACCTCCGACCTCGGCGATTTCGATTTCCATGATGTCACCCGGCCCGAGGAGGTAGGGCTCCACGGGCGGATTCAGGAGCTTGCGGTCGGGCGAGCGTTTGATTTTCACGTTGGTAAACGTGAGGTTGCGCACAGTCTGATCCGTCTTGCGGGCGTCAAACTGGGAATCCGGGATCATCTGCTGGCAACTGACTCCCCACAGGCAGAGCAGCATGATCGCCAATATCTTGGGGAAAGTCCGGAACATCAGGGTGACGTTAGAATTGGATCGACGTTGAGGTTTACCCAGGTGGAGGAAGCGCTCGTGGCGAAGGCGGAAAGAGCAAGCTTGAGGATGTCCTCGGCCACCACCCACGGACGTTCCGAGATGAAGACGATGTCCTTGGGCTGGAGCTTGAAGTCATTTTCTTTCGCGGCGAGGACATCCTTCAGATTGATGACGAAAGTTTCCGGTTTGGTGAAACTGCCGCGAACCACCAGGACGCGGTCTGTCCATGCGCGGTCGGTGAGTCCGCCGCGTCTCGAAATCGCGGAGACGACTGAGGCGTCGGGAGTGAGACCCTGGACTCCCGGGTTTACCACGGCACCGAGCACATAATAGTCGTTGGTGATGGTAGAGGCGATGAAGATGAAATCGTTAGGCTCGATCTCGATGTTTTGTTTCATGTCGCCCTCGTTGAGGAGTCGACGGAAGTCCACAGGAAGTTGCTGGCCCTTGCGCGAGACGAAGGAGCGATCCAGATCCGCAAGCTCGATGGTGTTGCGCTCGAACAAGCCGGTTTGGATTCCACCGGCATTGGCAATGGCCTCGACCAAAGTGATGGGGCGATCCAATGTGACGACGCCCTTGTTGATCACCTTGCCGAGAATTGTGAAGCGCTTGGAGCCGACTTCCTGTGGAGTGATGATAACCCGTGGCGAACGGAAGTTTGAAGTGAGGCCTTTTTCGATCTCGAGGCGCGCTTCATCGATGGTTAGTCCGGCAATTTTGATGTTCTGCGCTTGGAGGTAGCTGATCGTGCCGTCCGGTGCGATGCGAAACCCCGGTCGATCGAGCTCAGGCCTACCGTATAGCGAGAAGTTAATCACATCGCCGGGGCCGAGTTCGTAGCGGGTGCGCCACGAGATGGGTGATGAAGGCGCCTTGTTTCCCGGCACGCTCGCCGGAGCCGGAGACGCCTCCTGTCCATGCAACTGCGACAGTAGGCAGACATGCAGAAGGAGCTTGGCAATTCGGCTTTTCATGAAAGTGAGGTCTCAGGAGAAACGTTTCGCGAGAATACAGGAAATGACATCGGCCCCTTCACGGATTCGGCCTTCCGGGCGCTCTGTCCAGGCAATGGTGCCATCGCAGACAGGAAGATAGGCGTCCGTGAGTTGCCGTGATTCAAAAGCCTTTCGCAGTGACTCTTTTTGTCCGGCAACCACGGCAATCCAGTGATCAACCTGCGGTAAGATGGCGCGGGAATCCCTCCGCGGTAGGGAGGAAGCACGAAGAAGAACCGGTGTTTCGATTTCGGAACCGACGGATGGGTGGTTCGCCCAATCGAGCGATGCGATCCGGGCGCCATCCGTCCAGAGTGAGTCGGGAGTCAGATCAATAACCTGCATCGGTTGACCGGTGTCCTTCCCTGAAGCCTCGGCCAACATCGACCACAATCTGCGTTCATCGTCAGGATCCAAGGCCGCAGTCCAGAACAAGATCCGACCCGTGTGATCGAGGCGGGGCGCGAGATAGGTGATCCAGAAGTTCGCAATGGCAGCCCTCGCATCCTCCTCCAAGCTGGTGGGCAGATGACAGATCAGAGGCGCGCGGGTTGCGGCGCAACACTCGAGGATGGAACGCCTCGACGTGCGGTGGGTCAGGAAAAGCGTGAGCAGCACGGCGAGGGTCGCGCCAGCGACCATACCGACCGCCCCGAGGGCTGCGGGCATTTTGACAAGGGAGGATGGAATGATACTGCGGGGATCGGGGGCTTGAAAGACCTGCCAGTATCCCGGCGCACCGGAAGCGAAGATTTCCGCTTCCTTCAAACGGTTGCTCATCAGGGAAAGCCCTTCGATATGGACATCCCGTTTCTTCTGAAGCGCCTCGTAGCCACTGATAATGGCGGGAAACTCAGCAAGCCGGGCAGCAGTGGACAGACGGATTTTTTCGAGTGATTCAATACGGCTCTCCGCCTCCAGCAGTTCGTTACGCAGGCCGATGATAGTCAGGTAGATTTGGTTACCCAGTGGAGTGCCGGTGTAGGCATCGAGTTCCATTTTACCCCCCTCCTTGAGCTTCGCGATCTGCTGATCGAGGTATTCGATGCTCTGGATTTTCGCTTGAACGAGCGGGTTCTCGTCGGTGTAGGTGGAGCGCAGGTTGGCAAGTTCCTCATTGGCACTCTTAATCTGAAGTTCAATGGGACTCTGATGGCTGATTTGTTCCGTGAGGCTTTCAAGCTGCTGCTTCTTGGCCGCGACGCTGGTGCGGGCGGCTTCCAAATCTAGTTCGATCTGCGAGAGTTTGCCGAGCACTGCGGCGACTTGGGCATCTCCTCCAAGGAAATCCTTTTCCTTCGAGAAGTTGAGGATCTCCAGGCTGGTTGCCTCGATTTGCTTCTCCATCGCGGCAACTTCCTTTTCGAGGATTTGACGGACATCGCGGGCTTCGGTTTGCTGCAACCGCTTAGTGTAGGCACTGATTTCCTCCGCCCAGATTCCACTGAAGGCCAAGGCATCGTCCGGACTCAGCGGCGAATGGTAGGTGATGTAGAAAATATCGGTGCCTTCGAGTTGCTTGGCCTCGATGAGGCTCTTCGCGGTGCCAGAGTCGATACCGTTGTCCGCGCGCTTGGATGCCATGTCGAGTGGTTCGTTGGCGAGCAGGGTGGCAAGCAATGTGGCATCGTTGAGATCAACCGGTCTGAAGGCTTGGCCGGTTTCAGATGCCTGAACGGTTTGTGGAACGCGGCGCTTGATCAACGAAGTCGAGATCGCGAACGACTGGCTCGTCATCCGAATGCCTGCGATGGTGCCAATTCCACCGAAAATAATCATGCCGACCACGATCCATGGCCAGCGGGTCAGAACTCCCGCAAGCAACCGAACCGGATCAAATGGTAGCGGAAAACGGAATCGGTGGGAAGAAACGGACACAGAGCGATTCGAATCCGGAGCGCGATCTTCGCCGGATGGGAGATTCAGTCCCGAAGGTGAATCCAAATTAGGATGTAATCTCTTACTTTGGATAGGTTAATTGTGCGGTGGTTTACGTTCGCCTTGCAAGCGTGAATGGGACGCGGCAGGCTCGAGATGGCTAAGCACGCCTGCGGAAAACGAGCGGTTGAAGGACTCAATCGACATCGTTTCATAGACCCGCTCAATCAGGCTGGAATCCGGTGCGGGACGCCCGCTTGCGATGAATTTTCGGATCGCGGCGGAGAGCGCGACGGGACTATTTGGCTCGAAGCGCCACTCCCTGGGCAGGAGATCCTTCATGCCGTCTCGATCGCTACCAAGCACGGCAGTGCCGGAAGCGAGGGCTTCCAGCATTACGAGCGGAAGGCCTTCATATCTCGATGGAATGACCAGCGCGTCGAGCGCCTGATAGAGGCGGGCCGGGTCGCACCAGGGCAGCACGGTTCCCGAAAGTTGGTGCTGGCGGATGATGTCTTGCAGGGCTGTAATATCAGGTCCGTCGCCAGCGAAGACGAGGTGGCAGGAGGCGGCGAGTTCCGGATCGGCGGCGATGGCCTGCACGAGCAGGTGCTGCTGTTTCTGGCGGAACTCGATGCGACCGATCACTCCGACGCGGATTTTTTCGAAAGGCAGCCCCAGTTCATCGCAAGCGGCTTTCGCGTCGCCCGACTGGAAACGATGGATATCGACTCCATTGTAGACGATCTTGATAGGGGCGACGGCTCCCTGCTGTTTGAGCAGGTGCGCCATTTCATCGGTAATGGTGATGAATGCGTCCGGGAGTTTGAAAAGATGCGCGCAGAAGAGATCCCGGAGAGCACCGAAGCGCGCGCCCATTTCCGCGTTCGAATGCGGTACGGGAATGTAGCTGAGGCAGGGAATCCCGGCGCGGCGGGCGGCGTGGAGACCTAGCGACGAGTGCTCGATGTTTCCCTGGATGGCGACGACGAGCGCGGGGTTGAGCTTACGGAAACGATCAGCAAGGACTTTGACTCGTGAGGGTTGGAGTCGGTTGCGCAGGGCTTCGAGCTTGGAGGAATGCCAGCCGACTTTCTCCAAAGTCAGCTGCGGATGCTGCACCGCGATGGAGGCGACTTTTTCGCAGAGCTTGTCGTTAGCTGAGGGGGCCATGAAATGAACCGGACCGGAAAATTCTGTTAGTATGGCTTCAAGACCGAGCAGGCTCATCACCTCGTGGCCTCCGAAGACCGGGCTATCATCATAGAAAAGGATGCTCATGACTTGAGGGCCTTTAGAAGGAACGTTTCGATCTGGCGGGTGATCGGATTGATGTCGAAGCGGGTGCGGGCTTCGTCGAGGCCGGTGGCGGCAATGGAAGTCCGGAGCTGTGGCGAAGCGGCGAGTTCCGCGATGCGGGTGGCGTAGAGTTCGGGATTCGCGGCTTCGGCGATGAGGCAGTTGACTTCGTGGCGGGCGAGCTCCGGCTGACCGCCATCGAGCGAGGTGATGACCGGCAGGCTGGATGCCATGGCTTCGAGTGGCGTGAGCGCGAAGGGTTCGCCCCAGTTGGAGGTGAAGAGCAGGGCGTCATACTGTGAGTAAAGCTTGCGCATTTCAGGAGCCGGTGCGGATTTCCTGAAGACCGAATTCGTGAGTCCGAGACCGGCAATCTCCACGTCTACCTTGGCGACGTAGTCGGGATCGCCATGGCCGAAGAGATCGAGGGTGAGTTCAGTGAGCCCGTTGCGGTGGGCAGCAGCGAGGGCACGGACCGCGGTAAGAGGATCCTTGTCTTCGGACAGGCGACCGACCCAGAGCAGTTTTTCAAATCGCGAATGATCTGACTTGGCGGGAAACTCGGAGGTTTCGATGCCGCAATGGATGACGTCCGCGTGATCAACGGCCCAGCCTTTCGAGGCGGTTAGATCGCGCATGAACGCACTGCAGAAGTAGATGCGGCCGAATTTGATGTGATCCCAGGAAGAGGTGGGCACCGTGCGGCTGAGGATACTGCGGACACCGGTCATGGTGAGAATTCCACGGAGGGCCGAGCGTGCGAAGGAGCCGGGCGCATTCCACCAGGAGAGCCAGACATCAGCGCGCAGGCTGCGGGCGATCCAGTGATCGGAGACGTCGTAGACGACGGGGATTTCCCCCTGTTCGATTCGAAGCAAAAGGGATTTGGAAATTCCACCCATGTTCCAGACGTGGATGATGTCCGGGCGAATCACTTCAATCTCCTGCGCAAGGGTTTGGTGGTTGTGCTTTTCCAACGCGTATAGCTTCCGAATCGGCAGCCATGGGTTCCCATACATGCCGTTGATGCGGAGCTTTCGGGTGACCTTGGATTCCGCGTCTTTCGGCCGACCGGCGACGCTGTGGTCGGAGGTCAGAATGTGGACGTCATGGCCCGACGCCTTGAGACGATCACAAACATCACGGCAGCGGAGTTCGTATCCGCCGATTTCGTGGGGCGGATAGAGATTGGTGATGACGAGGATCTTCATGTGTCGCGGTTATAAAATTTCCAGCCGTCATGATGGCCGGCGCGGCGGCCGAGGCGCTGGGCGAGACGAACGGCCACGGCATGGGGAATGCCGGTGATGTGGCCATTACGGAAACACCATTTCGCATCGCGGATGGCGTCCTTGAACAGGCCGAAACAGACGAAGTAGTGATAATTTACGTTTCGCGGCAGGACCGTGCTGGTGGCGGCCATGGCCTTGGCGTCCCCGAAGGAACGCTTGTAGGACTGCCGCAGCGTATAGTTGTGGGAATGCATGGCCACCGATTCGATGGCGTAAGGGATTTCGTAACCGTTCTCCACCAGTCGCCTCGTCCATTCATCGTCCTCGGCATATTGCAGGTCCTCGCGAATTGGCACCTTGTCGAGCACCGAGCGGTGCGTGACCGAGCTGACCATGCTGAAAAAATGATCCCAGTTCTTCGACTCGCGCTCCGGCCCGAAGCATCGGTCGTAATCGTGGGCGAACACCGCCTGGCAATCGGGTCGAGGAATCTGGCGGGAGAAGGAGGCTCCGAATTTCGGGTTGGAAACGCAGGGTTTCAACAGATTGACCAGCCAGTCCTTGCCGACGGGTGTGGCGTCGGCGTTCAGATAAATGATCCAATCGTGTGATGCCTCGCGGGCCCCTTGATTGAGCACCACACCAGGCACATAGGTGCCGAGCGGTATCTCGATGAGGCGGGCGCGCCCGGATTTATTAATGATGTCGATTGAGCCATCGCTCGAACCGGAGTCGATGACGATGAGTTCGATCTCGCCGTCGAAATCCTGGTTGAAGAGTTGTTCGATCGTGTCGCCGATGGCCCATGCTTCGTTGAAGCTGCGCATGACGACGGAGACCGCTTTGGGGAGTGAGTTCATCAGCTGCTGGCTTCCGTGGATTGAGTTTTTGAAATCAGGGTGTCGTAGCGCTTCGCCAGGCGCGCGCCGATGGCCGGCCAACCGAAACGCTCGGTGGCGGTGGTGATGCCGCTCATCTCGATGCGCTGGAGCAGATCCGGATCTTTTAGAGCGCTTGAAATTTCGTTGGCGAAGGAGTCAGGGGTGTCGGCGAGCAGGATGTTTTCACCATGTTTCAACTCCAGTCCCTGGGCGCCGATGGTGGTGGAAACCACGGGCGTGCCGATGGCCAGCGACTCGACAATTTTCAGGCGCGTGCCTCCGCCGATACGCAGCGGCACCATCTGCAACCACGCACGTCGATAGTAGGGGCGCACATCCGGCACCCCGCCGGTGACGGTGACGCCGGGCCGCGAGCCGTAGGCCTGCACTTCCTCAATGGGGTTCTTGCCAACGATGAGGACGCGGACACCGGGAAGAAGTTGGAGCAGTTTTTCGTGAATGTCCTCAAAGAACCAGCGCAGCGCGTCCACGTTCGGGCTGTAGTCCATCGCGCCACAGAAGATCACCGTGGGCTCCTCGGCACGGGCATCGGAGGCGGATGACGGGTGGAAATAATCGAGGTCTACGCCATTGGCTACGACCATGATTGGTGCTTCAGAATCCACGTGTTGGCGAAGGAACACCTCGTCATCCGGCCCGCAGACGACTTCCAGCAGTGCCTCGCGGGCGAGCTTCTTTTCGTAGCGCCAGAGCTTGGCATAACTCTCCCAACGCAGCAGCCGGTCACGGGTGGAAAATCGCAGCGTCTTGTGCTCCATCATCTGGAACTGCAAATCGACGCGGCTACGGTCGACGACGAAGGGCGTGTGATGCTTGTGGGGCAGCACATAGGGCATCAGCACGAGATCGCAGATGTGGACGAGATCATAGCGCCCGGGTTTCAGGCGCCGGTTGACCACTTCAGTCACCGCGGGGCTCTGCCAGTGCTGCACGTTACTTGGCAGCGGATTGAGCAAGCGTTGTGGAAAGAGTTTCTGCCACGGTGGGTGGGCGAAGGGAATGAACTCAACTTCGCGGCAGAACGAGGAAAACACCTCGCGCTTTTCCTCGATACCATCCTCTTCTTCCGTCAGTGCGATGAAGTCCACTTCATGATGCAGTGCCAGTGCCTTGAGCAAATGGAATGTCCGCTGATAGGTTCCGCGATCGAGCGGCCATGGAGCATAGGGATAGATGACGAGAAGTTTCATGGCGCTTCGCTGCTGCGTTGATTGTCGTGAGTGATCACCTTGGCGGGAATGCCGACGGCGGTGGCATCCGCTGGGATATCCTTGGTTACGACGGCGGACACTCCGATGATGGCATGATCCCCGATATGAACGGCTCCGACGGCCTTCGCTCCATCCCCCATGAAGACATTTGCTCCGAGAGCGGGTCCTTGTTTGTTTCCATGGGACAAGACGAGTCGAACGCCCGCATAGAGATCGCAGTCGAGGCCGATGCTGGAATTCGGCGCAATGATGATATCCATAGGATGAGGCAGGCGGAGGCCCGGACCGATCGTCACGTTCTTTCCGACTTCGATTTTGAAAAACCAGAACAGTATCTTGGAGGCGAAGATGCCCGGCAGATGATGGGCGACACACCATTGCTGAAAGCGGATCAACACCACTGCGTGGATGCTGTTGAGGGTCAGGCAAAGAACGACGCGTTTCAGCAAACCACAGGGGAGGTAATCCCGGAGGTTGCGGTCGAGGTCGGCTTTTAAGAGTGGGAACATATTCAGTTGAAGCGATGCCAGAGTTTCTCGTAGGCGGCGATGGCTTCCTTCCGGTTGCTGACGGGTGCGACGAGTTGGCGGGAAAGCCATTCGAGATTGGCAGGAACGAGATCCGGAGCCCAGAGCAACAAAGAGAGGGAGTTGAGAAGTCCTTCGCGCGGGTAGCGGAATGCCAGTGGGCTGAGCAGACCTTTCGCGCCGAATGCCCTGAGCCGGATCAGCGGGTTTTTAAGTGCGGAGGTTTCCGGACATTTGTTTCCACCATGGGCATACTCGACGGGTGAGTCCGTGGAGAAGCCCAGCCGCTTCTGCTCCTGCCAGGACCACACGGCCCAGGCGGCTTTCGAGACGGACTGATGGAGGTTCTGCAATTCATCGCGCGTGGAAGTGCCGGGACAAGGGCGAAGTTTGAAGGCGACCCCGTCTTTGTGAAATGCGAGCAAGTCCGCCATCGGCAGAGCGGGCTCGGTCACATGAGTCAATCGAACGTGACGTTCCATACAGCTCCAATGGTATTTGCCAAGACCTGTTAGAATGACATCGCCAATGGCGAGTTGGACCTTGGCGATGTTGCGTGCGATGAAGTCCAAGTCCTCCCGCGCGCACTCGCCTTGGGCCAAACGCTCGGCCGCAAACAACAGACCGGAGCAGCGGTTCATCATCAGCCGCGTCGCCTCATGTGCCGGGATGTGGGCGGATTCCGCGTGGTGTGCACAAGCTTCCAGCACGGAAGGGGGACCCGCGGTGACTCGATGGCCGCAGACGAGGTCGTAAAAAAACATCGTCGTCGGGCTGGAAACCAGTTTCTCCAAAGAGAGAATTTTCATCTCCACCTCGATGCCAAGTTGCTCTGTCATCCGGTGTTCCAAAGCATGGATGGCAGCTCCGTAGCGTCGCTCGTTGAGCCGCGGGTGACCCTGGATGAGCAGGAAAAACTCAAGATCGTTGTAGGGCGCGTCTCCATCCGGGGTGGACAACACGCCGCCTTCGCCGCGACCGTAGCCGCCGGCCAACAATAGCGCCTGAAACTTGTCCGCAGGAACGATGCGGGTGACTTCCCTGCCGATTTCTTCACAGGTTTCCGCGATCAGCGTTTCCAAAGCATCGCTGCCATCTCGGGTGAATCGGGGCGTCGAGGCACTCATGCGCCCTCCTTTCGTTGGGAACTATGCCAGCGGCGGGCGGCGTTTTCTTCGGCCATTTGATAGAGGTTTTCGAGTTGGGCTCCGATGCGGGTCCAGTCATAGTGCGCGAGTGCTTCCGCACGGCCGGCCTCACCTACAGTCCGGCGCATCTCCGGGTTCTTGTATAGAGTTGATAATTGAGCCGCCAGCTGGTCGGCGGCGTCTGGTGCATCCGGATCGAAAAAGAAACCGGTTTCGCCATCGCGGATGAGCTTCTGCAAGCCGCCGACACGGCTGGCGATGACCGCTGTGCCTGCACACCATGCCTCAAGCACCACGATGCCGAATGGTTCGTGACGCGACGAGAGAACAAAGGCATCCGCCGCATGATAGGCATCGATGAGCAAGCCGCTTTCATTGCTCAGGCCGGGAATGATGGCGGCCGCTTCCCCGAGATGGTTCGCAGCGATGAATGCGCGAAGTTTGTCTCCGTAAGTGGGCTGGGTTTCCGGCCCGATCATGACCAGTCTCGCCTCCGGCGTCGCGGCATGAAACTGGGCGAAGGCTTCGAGCAGGCCGAGTTGGTTCTTCTGGGAATCGATACGGCTGATGTTCACCACCAGAAACGCATCCGCCGGGATGCCGAAGTGCTCGCGGAAGCGGCGGCCATCGCCGGTGATGAAACGTTGGTAGTCCACTCCGTTGGGGAGATAGCTCACGCGGTCGTGAGGCAGGGTGGCCTTCGCCTTTTGCGCTTCACTATCGCCAACGCAGATCACGTGATCTGCGTCTTCGAGAACCTTGCGGGCACCCAGCAGCGCGCCGAAGGGCTTGCCCCACTCGATCTTGCCTTGGATCGGTTTTGTGAGATCGCTGAGTTCTGCGGCGGGCACATCAAATATCCCTCCGTGCAGCGATACGACGTAGGGTTTCTTGTTCCAGCGTGCGGCGGTGCGGACCGAGCCGCCTAGGCGCTTCAGCGCGTGAGCATGATAAACCCGGACATCGGGCTGTCTGATGAGGGTGCGCAGGAGAGGGAGCGAAAGAAGGTTGCCGCCTTTTTTATCCATGGCCGCACGGTCAGCGGCGCTGAGACCGAAGAACGGATAGATATGCGGATAGCGATCCACTGGAATGCCGCCGATCTCATCGTGGTTCCGCTCCGCCAGTGCCATGGATGTGATGATGCGAGGGTTCAGTCCGGCAGCGCGTTGCTGCTTGGAAATCTCCAGCACTACGGTCTCGGTGCCGCCCCATTCATTTGCAACGAAACGCCGGGGCACATGGATAATCGTGCGATCACTCATGGCTTATCTTTGGCGGTTTCACGCTCCTTGGCGTGATGATGCACCGCGCGTTCCATCAGCTGGAAAATGTGTGGGATGTGAGTCACTTCGGCAGGTACTTCATCGTGACTGCTGAAGAGCGTGGCATAGCTCTGCGGATCCGTTGGGTGGTAGCCGTGCATCGCACGGATCGGGCGCTCGCCCATGTGGCTCGGAACGATAAGCACACCTTCCTGGGTGAGCCAGATCAGTTCGCCGAAGGAATGGTCTTCAAAGAACGCACGATAGTGGCGCAGCTCGTCATCCGGCAGGATGCGGCCCTCGGGGACTTTGTTCAATACCTCGATGATGCGCTCTCTCACGCCGGGCTTGAGGAACCAGAAGCGGGCCATCGTGCTGTCGTAAACGACCGCATAGTCCTTACCCATTTCCAGACCGAGTGGATCGATCTTCGCACGGAGGTCGATGTAGACATCGCAATTCGCCATGCCGTGGTCGCTGAAAACATGAAGCCGCACTTCGCGGTAGTGTTTTTGCGCGGTTTCCATGACTTGCGTGATCCAGCGGTCGTAGTGATCGAGTTTCTTCGGGATTTCCGGTGAGTCGTTGCCCACCATGTGTAGAAGTCCGTCGAGCCCGGCCCAGTATTGGAATGCGAAGTCGATGCGCTCGCTTTCGATGTCTGCCAACAATCCGCGCAGGTGCTGTTCCTCCGGTTGCGTGGGATCGGTGACGAAATATGGTACCTGCTTTTCCTCCAAGAGATCGAAGATGTTCGGCCCGCGGTTCATTCCCTTGGGCTTGAGCGGACTTTTCTTCTCGGTGAAATCGAAGAGATGGATGTATTTGAAGGGGATGTTATAAAGATCGAAGTAACCTCGGAATTTCAACTGCACCTTGACGAATTTGGTGAGCCAGCGGCGGAAGATCCGGCGCCCGGTAACGGCTGCGGGGAGCCAGCGTAGCCAGCGTAGCGAGCGGAATGGAGATTCCGCAGGATTGTAAACGAAGTAGCACCAGTTGAGATGCTCGTCCGGCCAGCGGCCAGACAGGATGGAGGGGACACAAGTCGAGCTGTAACCGAAGACGCTCTCCAGCTTGCGGCGGTGCGGTGCGACCTTTTCTAGGAATGGGTGATCTTTTACGATTTCCCAACCACAGGCATCGACCATGATAAAAAGTGACAGGCGGTCTTTCATGAGGGTGTTGAAGTGAGTCGCTCGATGGTGGCGAGAAGTTCGGTGGGGCTGTAGGGCTTCGTTAGGAATGCGGAGGCCCCGCTTTCCTCAGCCTGTTGGCGGGTAAGGTTGTGCCCGCGAGCGGTGAGCATGATGACCGGGATATCGGCCGTGGCGGGGTCGGCCTTGAGGGCGGAAAGCACTTCCAGTCCATCCATGCCGGGCATGATGATATCGAGTAATGCCGCGTCGGGCTTCTCAGACTGCACGGCGGCAAGAGCGGTGTCCCCGGCGGCGCAGGCGGTCCAGGTGTGACCTGCCTTGCGCAGCGTCATTTCGAGCAGGCGGAGCATGTGCGGGGAGTCTTCAGCGATGACAAGGCGGGACATGATGGAGTGTGGATAATGGGGTTTAATCGAAGCCGATGAGCAGGAATGTCTGGTCGTCTGCGAGGGTGTTGGGATCGGTATTGTGACCAAGCCGTTCTAGCAGGATGGATTTTAGAGTGCTGATGTGAGGCGCATCGGCCGCAGCTTCGGCAAACCAATCCGCGACAGCTGGCTGGGTGTCGAAGCTCGGGCGTTGGTTCCTTGGATCGGTCAATCCGTCCGAGTAGGCGAGAATTCTCATGCCTGGCTGGAGCGGGATTTCGCACTCGGTGAATGATGGGTTATTTTCAATACCCACTGGCGGGCGTTCCGGGTGGGCTTCGGTGAATTTTCCTCCGAGTTGGCTGATAACCACCGGGCAGTGTCCGGCACTTGCCACGCGGATGTGACCTTTCGAAACATCGACAACGCCCACGGCGATGGTTACGAACATTTCGAGCCGATCGAGATCCTCATGCATCTGTGCGGCGACCCGGTCCAACAGCCGAGCCGGAAATTCATAGAGGTGACTGAGCGAGCGCACGATGGAACGACAGACGGCCGCGATCATGCTGGCGGCGACACCCTTGCCCATCACATCCGCGACGACGAAGAAATAGCCATTTTTCCCGTGTGGGATAAGATCATAGAAGTCGCCTCCGATGGAGAGCGCGCTCTCGCAATGCCCGGTGACACTGACCCCGGCGATGTCCGGAAGCGGCGGCGGCAGCAGGGATTGCTGGATGGCGGCGGCGAGTTCGAACTCTCGTCTGGCCACGCTGGAGCGGATGGACTCCTCCTCATGACGGCGACTGAGCAGCTGCTGCGCGAGGAACTCGGCGAAGGTGTGAACCACGTTGACCTCGCCGGCATTGAAGGGCTGCACCGAGTGATGCCTGCCGAGGGAGATCAAGCCCATCAATTCATCTTCATGATAGAAAGGATGCACCAGCCCCGAGAGAATACCCGGATTCACCCCGGAGGCATCCATCCATTGATCCTGGCGGGAACTCACCGCAGCGGCCTCCAGTGGCGTGGGGCTGGAATCCAACGGGCAGGCGGATGGTGCCTCGCAGCCATGGGTTGCCAGAGTGGCGAGTTGGTTCTGCGAGACAATCCGAAGCATTCCACAATCCGACGCGGTAATGGTTCCCAGGTGCTGCAGCAAATTGGCGGCGAAGTCCTCAATACGGTTCGTCTGACGGGCTTCGGCGGTGAAACGGAAAATGGCGGAGAGGCTTTCGTAGCACGATGCCAGCTCCTCTGTCATGGCATCCAGCGTGGCTTCCAAGTCCTCGCTTGGCACCGCGGGCGTGTGGCGGCGCTCTAGGGTGAGGATGTTTTCACCGGGATGGCACACGTATTTCCGGAAATCGGTGAGGGTGTGGATCAGGAAAATTCCACGGCCCGATTCGGAATCATCATCAGGCAGTTGCGGATCGTCGGGCCATTCAAATGCTTCGTTGCAGTCGTGAATCCTGGCGATGACGCGGTCCGGAGCGAATAATAGCAATACCTGCCAGGTCCGGCCGACCGGATCACCCGTGTGGTGGATCACGCAGTTGTTTCCCGCTTCCGTGAGGATCAGTTCCCATGCCGCGAGCTCGGGCTCCGGCAAACCTTGAACGGCAAGAAAGCTCCGAGCCCCGGTGGAGGCCTCACGCACCGACCCGAGCGTGTATGACCCCGACCATTGCCACGCATGACCGGTGGCTTCGGGACGAATTGGAGCTTCGGTATTCATAAGATAGGGATCAGCCCACGATTTCAAAAACGCGGTGGAGACGGGTGAGTTCCAACAACTGGATCACGCTCGGACTAGGGGTCAGGAGGCGCAGCTTGCCGCCGCGTTCGTTGGCGAGTTTCTGCATCGAGATCAACGCCCCGAGCCCGCTGGAATCGACGAATTCCAGAGTTGAGCAGTCGAAGTCAATGTTGATAAGCCCATCTGTGAAATGAAGGCGGAGTTGGTTCTTCACGTCCGGCGCGCCCCCCGCGGTAAGCTCGCGGATGTTGGAAACATGCAATGTCGTGTCTTTGCTTTCGGTGTTCATGGGGTGTTAGTTAAAAAGTCGTTTCAGGCCATTGACGAGAATTTTCCGTTTCCAGGCGGGAGTAGGTTGACAGGCAAAAAGGGCGGCATGGGCACGCGCGCCGTCATCCCAGGGGGCTACGGAACCTTCCGCCTCGGGTGCCGTGAAGATCCCCGGTCCGGCCTGCAGCCAAAGACGCTCGAACTCTCCATCGAGGAGTCCTGCCTCCTCGGGCGTGAGCGGTGGATTTCCCGTCCACGAAAAGTGACCGGTGACCACGCGCCATAGATAGGGCCAGCGCCGCAGCTTTCCGGGGAGGGCTGGCATCTCATGATAGGTGACGGTCCGGAGCGGTTCGCCGGGTCCGCTCGGAAGCACTGCAACGCGCTCGATGCTCCAAGGGCGGCCAAATAGGGCGAACAGAGCCAGCGGCGATGTTAGAATCAGGGTCAGCAGGGCCAGCAACCTGGAGAAGGGCGATGAAAGAGCTTCCTGTGGTGGATCCAAGCGTGACAGCAGGAAGGCATCGGTCAGGCGCGTCAGCGAGCCGTTCCGCCAGTTGACCAGGACCGGGCCGGCAGCCACTGAATCCCCTAAATGGGTCATGCTGCCGAGATAGGTGCGTGGACCCACGGTGCTGTTTTCCACGGTGGCATGCGCATCAATGACGGAATCGCTTTCCACGTAACCGTGAGGGCCGACGATGGCTTGAGAACCCACCATCGAGTTGGGTCCGATCCAGCACGGCGCGTGCAGGATTGCAGAGCTATTCACGCGGGCCTTCATGCCATACCAGATTCCCGGTGAGATCTCACGGGCACCGATCTGTTTCGCAGCCAACAACGGAAGAAGCGTGGCACGGGAGTGATGCCATGACTCCGCATCCGCGATGACCGGGACGTCTGGAGCTTGCGGCAGGCTATCCAGCGTCATCACGGCGTCATGCTCGAAAGATGCGTGGCGGGCCGCCGCTTCGGCGGGTGACAGCTCAGAGGACTCCGGAGAAATCCGGATATGCACGCCCCATGCTGAGCCGTCTCCCACGTAGGATCGCACGTCTGACGGACGGTCGCTGACGAGCAGCAGCACCTCGGTGACTCCGCTGCGGGCAAGACCGTCGAAGGCGTGTTCGATCAGGGGTTTTCCTAGATAAATCGCAAGCGCGAGCGGCACACCGCCGGTGAGGCTTTCGAGCGCGGGGCGTTGGTCCGGACAAATCAGAATCACCCGTTTCATACGCCTCCTTTCCCCATCAGCACCGCCGGCACTGTTTTCACCAGGATGAGCAGATCCTTCCAGACCGACTGGCTTTCGATATAACGGACATCGAGACTCACTTGCTCGGGAAATTCAATGACGTTTCGATCGCTGACTTCCAACAGTCCGCCCTTGCGCTCCCCGATCTGCCAGAGGCAGGTGATGCCTGGCACGGCCAACAAGCGGCGGCGGTCTTCCGGCGAATACAGCGCGACCTCTCGTGGCAGCGGTGGACGTGGTCCGACCAGCGACATCTCGCCGCGCAGCACGTTGATCATTTGCGGCAGCTCATCGATGGAAGTCTTGCGGATGAATCGTCCGACCGGAGTGATGCGCGGATCATTCTTCATCTTGAAGGTGATGCCGTCGCTCTTCTCGTTCTGGGCGAGCAGTTCCTTGAGTTTCGCCTCGGCATCCACACACATACTGCGGAACTTGAGCATGCCGAATTCTTTCCCTCGCAGACCCACGCGCTTCTGCTTGAAGAACACCGGGCCGCCATCCCGGCGCACGAGCAGCGCGGTGACGATCATGATCGGTGAAAAAACCAGCAGAAGAGTTCCGGAAGCGGCGATGTCGATGCAGCGTTTGAGAAACGCGGTGCAGCCGATGGTGCAGCGCCAGGCGAGGCGTTTCCACTGCATGTAAAAACGCAGGTGCACCCTGCCTAAGGGGGTGGATGCGGTGAGCATCCGCTGGGCGAGGCGCGCGGCCATTTGGTCGGACGTCATCATTCCATTTCTCCTTGGTTCAGGTCTTTCATGACATGGGTTCCAGGATGGTGGAGGACGTGACAGCGATGATCGCGGGGCGCAATTGATTGGCGGCTTCTTGCGCAGCGTTCTGGAGTGCCGGCCATGCGGCGGCGGCATCGTCAAGCCGACCATCGCGACAGGCATGTTCGATGGATTCCGCCGCGCTCTGAAGATCGGCAAGAGAGAAGATGGAAGCAGTGCCCCTCAGGGAATGGGCATGTCGTCTGGCCTCATCGGTATTATTCAAGTCGATCGCATCGCGGATCGCTTTCAATTGCGCGTCCAGATCGCCAAGAAAATCGGACGCGAGCAAGACGGCATCGTCCGGCGAGAGCTCGTCCGCAAGCTGGCGTAACGCGATCATGGCGGGAGATGGCGAACTGGCCGGAGTCGCAGCCGGGGTTGGGCCGGCATCATCCGTATGCTCCAGTGCGGCGCGCAGCGCTTCGAGCCGGATCGGTTTGGATAGATAATCGTCCATCCCTGCCTTGAGACAAATATCACGATCACCGGGAAGCGCATTGGCTGTTAGAGCAATAATTCGCACCGGTGGCGTGCCTGATTCCTCTTCCCAGCTACGGATCTGGCGAGTCGCCTCAAGCCCATCCATGCCCGGCATCTGCAGATCCATGAGAATGACATCGTAGCGGGTTGCCATGGTTGCACTGAGCGCCTCGTGACCGTCCGCCGCGACATCAGCGGTGCAGCCCAGCTGAGCCAGCGCGGCCAGGGCCAGTTTCCGGTTGATGACATTGTCTTCCGCAAGCAGCAGTTGCAGCGGGCGGGCGCTCGATAGCTGCGGTTTGGGCGAATGACTTGAGGTAACGGTCTGGTTGCCAGTGCCGTGCGCCTGGGCAAGCAAGGTATTGAACAGCGGGGAAACTTTAAGAGGCTTGAACAGAGTGCCTGAAATGAGATTGCCGACGCGCTCGCGCAGGGCAATGGCGTCGCCGGGTTGGCAAAGCAGGAATAGCGCCGCCCCTTGGCGGGTGAGTGAAGTCGCGAAGGTCACATCCGCTGGGCCCGTGCAACCGGAGTCGAGTAACAGCACCTGCGGCTGCCAGTCTTGCAGCGGGTCGACCGTGTATTCGGGGGAAGATGCGGACCGCACGTCCATGCCCCAGCGTTCCAGTAACTCGGCGATGACCTGACGGGAGAACTCATGACCATCCACGATCAGCGCCCGTCTGCCTACCAGATCGGGAAACGGTATGGGCTCGACCATAGGTGGTGGTTCAAGGGCCACCGGCACGCTGATTTGGAACGAAAACGTGGAGCCTTCCGCCGGGCGGCTTTCGACCGAAATAGTGCCGTCCATGAGCTCTACCAGCCGCTTGCAAATCGCCAACCCCAACCCGCTGCCGCCAAAGCGCCGCGAGGTCGAACTGTCTTCCTGGTGGAAGGCTTCGAAAAGCTGATCAAGTTGGCCTGGAGCGATGCCAATACCGGAATCGGTGACACTGAAACTCAGCAGGACCCGGCCTGAGACCTCAGGGCTGGCGTTGACCTCGAGTTTCACCTCGCCGGAAGGAGTGAACTTGACCGCGTTGCCGAGCAGATTCACCAACACCTGCCGCAGGCGCAGCGAATCTCCGACGATCGATGCCGGCACTCCCGCGGCCATGCGGGCGGCAAGATCGAGACGCTTTTCCGCCGCGACGGTGGAGACGGTTTCAAGGGCCTCCTCAATGCATGCTTCGAGACTGAACGGACTGTTCTCGATGTCCATGTGACCTGATTCGATTTTGGAGAAATCAAGGACGTCATTGATCACCCTAAGGAGCGACTCCGCGCTGCTGTTGATGGCGGTGGCGAAGTCTTGCTGCTGTTCCGAGAGCTGGCTGTTCTGGAGGAGTTGAGCGAAGCCCATCACGCCGTTCATGGGAGTGCGGATTTCATGGCTCATCGTGGCAAGGAAATCGCTTTTCGCCTGATTGGCGGCTTCCGCCTCTTCTTTGGCGCGGATCAACTCGACTTCAGCTTGCTTGCGGACGATGAACTGCCCGATCTGGTTGCAGATGCCATCCAAGGTCTGGAGCAGAACTTCGCTCGGCTTCTCGATGTCGAGGCTGTAAAACTCCATCATGCCCTGAAAGACCCCGTTGTTGAAGAGGGGCAGCGCCAGTGCGGCATGCAATCCACATAAGATGGCGTCTGGCGAACGCGGGAAGTTTTTATCGACCGTGACGTCCGGCACCCAGGTACTTTGGCCGCTTTGCCAGACCCGCCCCGGCAGGCCTTCCCCAATCCGAAACTTGTGGAGGCGGCTGCTTTCAAGGAAGGCCCGGCAATCCATCTCTGGATTGTGCCATGCCTCGGTGAAAGCCAACTCATCACCCTCGACAGAAGGCCGCCAGAAACAACCGACAGACCAGCCGAGGCCATCACAGATGATCCGCAGGATCTTCTCGCTTGCCGCATTCAGCGAGTCGCCACCTGCCAGAATCTGGGAAACCGCATGTTGTATGTTGCGGCGGCGTTCTTCGAGAATTCGATCGGTTACATCGGACTCCACCGCCATGAAATTCGAAAGCACGCCTGCTTCGTCCAGGATCGGCTGGACCTCGACGGAGAGCCAATATTTGCGTCCGGATTTCGCGTAGTTCAGCACCTCGGTGCGGAATCCCTCTCCTCTGAGGAGTTTTTCCCTCATCATTTGTGATGTGTTCGTATCGGTTTCCGGTCCTTGCAGGAATGATCCCGGTGTCTTCCCGATCACTTCCGGCAAAGTCCATCCGGTGACCCTTACGAATCCGTCGTTCACCCATTCAATCCGGCCTTTCGCGTCCGAGACGATTACCGCGTTGTCCGTGCGCGAGGCCACTAAGGCGAGCTTCCTGGCCTCCGCTTCTTTTTCGCGGAGGCGGGTGCGCTGGCTGGTGAGTTTGGCGGTGAGGCGCTGCAAGTCGTCGTTGACCATGCGCTGTGTCTGCACGATCTGAAGCAGGTCCATGGTCTGATCGTGAATCGCGAAGTCACTGAGCGTCAGTCCCAGTTTTTCGACCTCGTCAGGATCGGAAATCCACGGTGCGGCCAGCATCAAAAAACGATCCGAATCCTCCAGCGTGATCACCTCGCCGCGCAAGGTCAGGTTGCTGTCGATGATCTCGAACAGGAACAGCAGTGCGCCACCTTGACAGAAAAACTTCGCTGTCATTTCGCCAATCGGTCGGCGGAGCTTGAAGAGATCTGTAATCAGAACCCCGGGCACGGCGTTCTTGCAAATTTTACAAAGACTCGGACCCGTGGACTGGATCCGCAGGTCTTTATCCCATTCGATGAAGAACGGGAAAGCCCGGCGGAGCAGCGCGTGAGTCGGTTCTGGCGAGTCCGGTGATGTCGGGGCGGGAGTGGTCATGAGCAGGCGGTAGATTCCCAGGTGATCGAGAAGATGTCGTGGTCCGCGCCCCGATCCTTGCGTTCCAGAATCGTAGAGGTACAGGGGGTTTCATACAGCTTGCCGAGTCCCTGGACCAACCCGGTCACGAAGGAGGTCAGGCCGGACCGGTGGCTGTGGTAATGCAGGTGCATGCCGTCGTCCGTGACATCGGTGCATTGGAAACGCGGAGGCTCAAGATTCGGATAGATCATGGCCACGCGGGTGTGGAAGTTCGGGAGATTGACAAGGAACTCCTTCAAGGTCGCACCGCCGGATTTCAGCATCGGCCCGTAACTCTTCGCCGCCGTCTTCAGCACCCAGTGCTCGCCAAAGGCGATGAGGATGTCTTCGGCAGGAGTATCCAGCACTTCCGCGGCCGCAGCCACCAGCTTGAAGGTCATTTCGTCCGGGTAGCCTTCATTACTGATGAAGACGTCCACATCGACGCCGGCCTTGGATTTGATGAGCTCCCACTTGTCCTCTCCGAAATTGGAGGTCACGAGTTCTTCGACGGCTTTGTTAACGAGTCCATACATAATATTTTGATTTAGCTTGGGTTTTTCTGAGTATGAGGAAGAAGAGATGGTATTGAAATGATGTTTTAAACATTCATGATTAATTACTCCAGATTGAATTGGGGGATCTCCCCAAGCTGGTGCCGCTCGGACTCGCACTCTGCAATTCGGGAAAATAATTCTTGCGTGGCTATTTCAAAGTCAGCCGCCTCCATGCTGTTCCGGCGCGCAGAAGCAATGAGATGCACGCCCGCGGAGGAGAATGGAAGCAGCGTGCGGCGGAGGTAGCCGTCGTAGGCGAAAATACTTCCGTCCGGCATCAGGAAAGCCTCGGCCAGCCAGAACTCGTCATCGGTGAAAACCGCAGGGCATGTCGCCTCACGATGAAGTTTGCTGCCGCGGTAACTCAGGCAAACCGGCAAGGTATGGTGGCGCCCGCTGCCGCTTGGCGCGTGCCAGGTCAATCCGATGTTCGGAGCCTGACGGGTGAGCCTCAGCATCCAGGTTCCGGGCTCCAGTGGACGGGCCATCAGACCGCTGGGAGGGGAATCCCCACCGCGAAGTGCTGGGCCGATCGAGGAGGCGGTGAATGGCAATAAAATCAACAAGCCCAAGACCAGCGCCGTGGACCAATGTGGTTCCGCAGGCGGGGGCACCGGCTCTTTGCGCGAGGTTCGCCACAATACGAATACGGCCCAAAGCAAGGCGGGCACGACCAGCCATGGCAATTTCATCGCAAAAAGCGGCACGGTGCCCGGCAGCAAGACCACCAGGCTCCGCAACCATTTGCCGCGCGGCAGGCACCATGGGCACGACAAAAGCCACGGCAACCACAACGATTCCATGCTGGATCCGGCAATGAACACCGCTGCCCCCACCCACAGAACGCCCAATGTTTTTTCCCAAATTCCCTCAAGCGGGTGCTGGTGCTGGGCCGCCAGCAATAGCAAGGTGGCTGCTGTGACCAGCACCCCGCCCGGTGCGGTCGCCTGCGGAGCTGCCAGCGACAGCGCCGCCGCTGGCAGGCTCATTCCGATGATCCACGAGGCCGCGGACCGCCCCCCGCGCGGGATGAAAAAAACCAGCAATGGCAGCAGCCAGACAAAGCCGATGAAATAGTGCATCTGCGGGCTCTCCACAGCCGGATAGAAGGCGCGCCGCCAGGCAATGATCGTCAATACCCGCGCCACATTCGCCACAAGTGCCGCTGGCACCGCCGCTGCCATCCGCAGCCAGAACCGCCGCGCCAGTCGCTCCTTGCGGCAGGTCCAGATGATCAAGCCCCAGAGAACCAATAGCACATCGAAGCCCGCGCAGTCCCGCGACCAAGGGATCCGCAACTCGCCGATGACAAGGTAAGCCCCCTGATCCGATGCCTCGCCACCCATCAAGGCCACCACCACGGCCACCGCAGGACGTGTGAGCCACGACAGAGCGTCCGCCATGCGCGTGGTCTGCAGCAGGACGAAAACGAGTATGCCGGCGACCAAGGTGCGGGTTATGGCTTGGTTTTGCGGATTTCGGCGATCCATTTAGCGGTCTCTGCGGTGGGTTTGCGGCGGCGAAGTTCCTGGGCCCAGCGGTCGGTGAGGGGCCTGTCACCCACCTTTGCGGCGGATAGAAATGCGAGCAACACGGTCTCATCCGACGCGACGGATGGATCAATATCGCGGATTTTTTCCACGACTTCAGCGAAGCGGTTGGACGCGAATGCCTGGCGCAGTGCCAGTTGCCGTGATGCGGCCTCCGTGGCTGCAGCGGCGAACGCCGGATTGGATTTCAGCGCTTCGGCGAGAGCCGCTTTGTCCAACTTTGGCCTTTCCTTGATCAATCTCGCCAAATCGGCGCGCAGACTTTTCGGCACACGTCCGGCCCGTAACGCGCCCGCCATGAGCTGATCGGCTTCGCGCGCCGTCGGGCTGTTCAATTTCATCAGGCGGAATTGCTTTACCTCGTGCGGTGACCAATTGGCGGGGTCCGTCTTCAGGTAAGTCTCCAACGCCTCTTCCCAATTTGCACTGGCGGCGTGCCAACGGGCGCTGACGAGTGCTCCGGTGCGCCCCTCTTTCACAGCGACGGCCAGCGGTGCGGCGAAACGATTTCCCCCAGCTTGGGTGGCAGCCAATCGCCATGGGGCATAGAGGAAATCGGGAGGCATGGCCGCAGGGTCGAGCTTTGACCACTCGGCATGCGCCTGAGCCGGGCGGGACAGCGACAATTCCAGCAAACCCCGAAGGTAAATACAGGGTCCCTCGGCAAGTCCTACCGAATGGTCCAGGACGGAGTCACTGAGCCGATTGCGCGCGCAGGCTTCCGCGGTGGGCACGACATCCTCCCAGCGCATGGTCTTCAAGGCCTCCGCGCTGACAGCGCCGGTCATGGATTCCTGCACGACTGAAAAACCCGGCAACTCCTCGGTGGGCGAGCCGCTGCGCTCACGCGAACATCCCCATAGAAACAAGCAAACCCCGGCCATCATCACGGCCAGGGTTGGAGGCATGGCCGAGCGTCCATGGGCGCTACGCTGGCTCATGGGCACCGGCCTTTTTTGTTTTGAGCAGCAAAAGCCCTGCCATTCCTGCAACCACCATCCATGGAGGAGCCGGCGCGGCAGGTGGGTCGACCTGTGTGTTGGGATCCGCCGCCGGAGCCGCCGCTTGGATCACTTCCGTGGCGGATTCCGTTGTCGTGTAGGTCACACCGGTCGGTGCGTCCGCCATCCCGAGGTCAGCCTCTTCCAATAGCACCGCGTCCGCTGTGGCCAGCAAGGCAAACTCTTCGAAGCCCCCGGAGAAATCAAAGAAGGATTCCGAATCCGAGGAGCGGGAGTTCGGAGTTTCCAGAAAGGTAATGCTCAGTTCTGCACGGTTGATCGTTCCGGTGAGCATGATTTCCTCCAACCACAATACGTCATCAAAGGAGGAAAGATCGAATCCCCCGGAGCCAGTGATCTGGCTGCTGCCACCCTGACCGAACAGCGTGTAATACTCTGAGGAAGTCGTGCCGCCGAGCTCACTTAGCATGGCCGTGGTGCTGGTGTAAAAATCCCCGAAAGTGAAATCCCCGTCCGTGGTACTGATTGATAGCTGGACCTGTTTGATTGCGACCCCTTGAGATGTGCTGCTTTCGTTGCCGGAATTATCCTCGTTGACATCTGCCCCAAGCAACAGCAAGCCGCCGGTCTGGTTGAAATATTGCGTGAGTTCGCTGCCGCTGATGTCATTGAGAAGGTCGATCACGCCGTCACCCTTGAAGATGGCGTCGCTGAGCTTGCGGGAAACAACCTCTTGGGCTCCCGCAAGGCTCGACCACAAAAGCAGGCAGCAACCGAGGATTGATCGCGGGGATTTGGAGCGGAAATCTTTCACAAAGGACTAAATGGACTTGGACTGTTCAAAGAATCTCAGAAACGAAGGCTTTTGCAATCCCCCCAATTGGAGGGGTCACCCTTCACCCGCTTCCAGAAAGCGCAGCACCGCCTCGGTCCGGCTGCGGACATGGAGTTTCTGGTAGATCTGTTTCAGATAGTCACGCACGGTTTCGTAACTGATGTTGAGCTCGGCCGCCGCCTCCTTGGGAGCCATTCCGGTGGCAAGGAGCTCAAGGACCTGGCGCTCGCGCGGCGAGAGCGAGGGCAGCGGAATCGGCGGTTTCTTCACAGTTTTCTTTTGGAACGCCTGGATCACCAAGCTGGCGATTTCAGGACTGAGCGGAGCCCCGCCACGGTGGGCCGCGTGAATACCGCTGACAATGACCTCCGAAGGGAGCCCCTTGAGAAGGTATCCATTCGCCCCGGCTTGAAGCGCACCGAAGACCCGTTCCGCATCCTCATGAACGGTGAGCACGACAAAGGCCGCACATGGCAGGATTGCTGAGAGCGCACGAATACAGTCCTCACCGGAGATTCCCGGCAGTTCCAAATCAACAACTATCACATCCGGCCTGAGCGCGTGCAGTGCGGCAAGCGCCTCCTCACCACTGCCCCAAGCCCCGCACAATTCAAGATCCGCCTGTTTATCGATCAACTTCTCCAACAACGCCCGCATGATGCGGTCATCCTCAATGACAGCAACGCGAAGTGCGGCTGCTTCATCACCTGATTGGGTAGATGGCGCGTTTGGATTCATGTGGTTTCAACAAGATCTATCTTGCAAATTCAACGAATTCTAGGAGTGTCTGAATCAATTGTCGAATGTCCGTTTCCGATTCCAATCAAGTATTGAGCCGTGATGCGATTCCGAAGCGCCCCTGGGCTCATCGGTTACCGCCACCGATCGTCATGATGGGGGTGCCATTGGATCAGCTGACCAGCGCGCAGGCTCTCGAAATCATTGGTGAAATGATCGCCAGTCGCACCCCGCACCTGCTGGCAACAGCCAATGTGGATTTCCTGGCTCAGGTGCAGGGGGACGAAACGCTGCGCCGCATCCTGGTCGATGCCGACCTGATTCTTTGTGACGGCACACCGCTAATCTGGATGTCGAAGTGGCTGGGTGACCCGCTGCCGGAGCGACTCGCCGGGAGCGATATGGTGCCGTTGCTGCTGGATCTCGCGCAGGAAAAAGGGCATCGCGTATTCTTCCTTGGCGGCCGTGACGAAGTGGTGGCGGTCGCGGAAGACAAAATCAAGGAGCGCTGGCCTGGACTCCAGATCGCCGGGATGTATTCGCCGCCCTTCGCGCCGATGGACAAGATGGATCACGCGGGCATCTGCACGCGCATCCGCGAGTCAAAAACCGACATGCTTCTGGTTTCCTTCGGTTGTCCCAAGCAGGAGAAATGGCTGGCGATGAATTTCCGGGATGCAGGAGTGCCGGTGGCCATCGGCGTGGGAGCGACGATCGACTTCCTCGCCGGCGCGGTGAAACGCGCGCCGGTCTGGATGCGCAAGACCGGATTGGAATGGTTTTTCCGCGTGGCACAGGAACCGAAGCGATTGGCGCGTCGATACTGGACGGATATCTGCGTGGTCGGGCCGGGACTGCTCAAACAATTGTTGAAGATGGGACAGCAGAACCAGACTCCGCCAAGAGCAGTCTCTGACACTTCGCCTGATCCTGCTCGCGAGACCGACCCTTCATCTCCCCCGGTCATCGTGTTGCCGGAACGCTTGGACGCGCTATCCGCTAGAAACGCCGAGCTCTGGCCTACGATTGAAAACCGCACCCTGATTCTGGATGCGAGCGGTACGACCTTCCTCGACAGCACAGGCACTGGAAAGCTCGTACGTTTCGCCCGGGCCTCGCGCGAACATGGCGGCCAGTGCATCCTCATGGGCGCCTCCCCTGCGGTGCTCAGCACACTGGAGCTCATGAAACTGCGCAACCTGTTCACCGAGGTCGCCACCTTGGACGAAGCTCTAGCCATCGCCGCTCAATGAAGGTCGGACTCACCGCCACCATGATCCAAGGCGGGCGCTCGGGCGTCGCGCAGTATGTCTTTTCGTTGGTAAGGGAATTGAATCGAGCCGGAAACGTCGACTTGAACGTGTTCGTGCTGGAAGACGAGCTGCCACTTCTCGATTTCGCCAAGGACGGTTGCCGTCTCGTCCCCGTGCCGCGCACTGCAGCACCGCCGGTCAAAAATATCCTCTGGCACCAACTCACCCTGCCGAAGCTCGCCGCCGATCTGAAGCTCGATGTCCTGCATGTGCCAAGCTACCGCCGCCTCGTCCGCAGCGCACCATGCCCCACGGTCGGCACCATCCACGATCTCGCCCCTTTCCATGTGAAGGGAAAATACGATCTCGCCCGGATGTTCTACGGTCGGGTGGTGGTTAAATTACTCGCCCGCGCCCAGAAGGAAATCATCGCCGTGAGCCACTGCACCGCCCGCGACATCGAAAACTTCTTCGGCATCCCGCAGAACCGCATGCATGTCATTCACAACGGCATCGATCACGATCGGTTCGTTCCCGGCGACATGGACGTCGCGCGCGCCTGGACGGCGGAAAAACACGGCCTCACCGCCCCATACTTTCTTTACGTCTCACGCCTCGAACATCCCGGGAAAAACCACGTCCGTCTGATTGAGTCCTTCGTGGAATTCAAGAAGGCGACGGGTTCCGACTGGCAGCTTGCCCTCGGTGGCGGTGACTGGCATGGCTACGAGGCGATCAAATCTGCCGCCGCCGCATCTCCATTTGCGAGCGACATCCGTTTCCTCGGATTCGTGCCCGATGCCGATCTCCCCAACCTCTACCGCGCCGCCCGCTGCATGGTCTATCCCAGCCTGTTCGAAGGATTCGGACTTCCGCCCGTGGAAGCCATGGCCTGCGGAACTCCCGTCATCAGCAGCACCCGGGGCGCGCTGGAAGAAGTCGTCGCCGATGCCGCCCTCGTCGTCGATCCCGAGAACGTCCCGGACATCACCCGCGCGCTAACCTCTCTAACGACGGATACCGCTCTCGCGGATTCCTTAAAATCCAAAGGCCTCGCCAACGCCGCGCGTTTCCAATGGAGCCGCACCGCCGCGGAGGTGACTGAGGTTTACCGGAAAGCCGCGAACCGTTAGGGCCGCGCCATCTCGCGGATCACCTTGCGTCCGAGGATCACCAGCGGGACCATACAAGCCATCCCGCGCCAGCCAAGCGCCAACAATCCAGCCTCGCCTGATACCGGCACCCAGATGGCAAGCGCCGCAAGGATCGCCGAGAAAACCAGCAGCGGCACTACCGTCCCCTGCAAGTGATGGAGGAAGTAGGTTTTCCAAGGGATCTTCAGTCGGTTCACCGTCAGCGGCACCACCCAGAACCAGCCCACCAGAGTTGTCGGGATCATCGTTCCGAGCGCCACGCCCAGAACTCCCAGCTTGAAGGCGAGGATGATGCTCAAAGTCACGTTCGCCACGGCATCGCTGACCGAGATGATAAGCAGGCGGCGCTCGTCGCCACACATCATCAGCACCCGCTTCGAGCAGCCATTCGTGAGCTGCGAACTGAACACGGCGAACAACAAGGCCTGCCCCACCCACCACGTTTCGACGGGGACCCTCTCCATTCCTGTCAACAGCCGGATCAACGGCTCCAGATAAACCGCCGAGAGCAGATAGCAGGGCGTCACCAGGAAGAAAGTCAGCCGGGAACTGCTCAGCAGCAGCTTTTGCAAACCCAAATGATCGCCCAGCGCATGCATCGCCGCCGCGGCGGGCGAGAGCACCTGCTGGAGCTGCACGCTAAAAAGTCCGAGCATCTCGCTCATCTTGAACCCCGCCTGATAGACCGCCACCAGCGCGACTCCGATGGTCAGGGAAATCACCAACTGGTCGCTCTTGGCCATCAGCATGTTGCTGAAGGTGATCAGATACGCGGCGATTGAGAATCCCATTTGCGCCTTCACCGTGCGCCAATCAAAAAACTTCGGTAACAACGAAATCCCCGGCAAGCGCCGGATCGCGATCACCGCTGCGATCATGTTCGGAAACGCGCTCATCGTCACACTGATGCCCATCAGGACGGACAAGCTCCAGCCCGCGGTCAGGCCCCAGTAGAGGAACCCGAAGTTGAGCACGGTCGAGAGCGTGCCCACCCAGTTCGCAATATCGATCCGCTGCAGGCCCCGCAGGATTTCCGGAAACAATCCCAGCGGAAACATCACCGCCAGCCCCACGAAAAACACCACATAGGCTTTCCCGAACTCGCCGCGGTCCGCCGCCAGCACTCCCATCCGCGAAAGGAACGGCTCGCGGATCATCAGGAACACCACCAGCAACATCACCGCCATCCCGATGAAGGTCCAGAAAATCGTCGCGAGCAGCCGGCTCAGCCCCGCCATGTCACCGGTGGCCGTTTTTTCCGCCACCGCCTTCTGCGCCGTGAAACCGAAGCCGAAATCCAGCAATATGCCGTAACCGAACAGCGACCACAGCAAGGCCCAGAACCCGAACTCCGCATCGGAAAAATTCTGGAACATCAGCCGGAACAGCACCAACCCGAGCAGCATCCGCGTGACAAAGCTGATGTATCCGCTTGCGGTGGTGCTCCAGAACCTACGTTGCCATTCAGCCATACGAATTGTTTTCAGGTCGCGCCCGAATCAAAAATCGATGCAAACACTTCCAAAGCCATTGATATTCATGTCTCCAACGTTTGTCACCACCCATTGCCGTCAAGATCTGCGCGGACGATCATCTCCGGCACGCCAACCGCAACGCGTTTTGCTCCTCCTCCAAAAGCGGCGAACTCACGCACATCATCGCCAGTTCCCGCTGCGGTTCCACGAAGCGGTCATGCATCGGTTCCACATGCTCCGCGAATTGCTTTCTGACGGACTCCTCGGTTCTGCCGCGCGTGCTGACATCGCGTTCCACCCGCCGAAGCAGGCGAACCTCCTTTGGACACTCAACAAACACACTCATGTCGAATTTTTCCCGCAGCCACTCCGGATACAGCAGCCACAGACCCTCCAATACGACGAAAGGCCGGCTCTCGAGTTCAACCGTTTCAACCTTCCTCACATGCTCCGCGAAATCATAAATCGGCACCTGCGCCACCTCGCCCCGTTCCAGGGACTCCAGAACCATGCGCAGCGCGTCCCAATCGATCGAAGCTGGGTCGTCGAAATTCACGCGCTCCCTCTCCGATCCTGGCAGATGACCGAGATCCCTGTAAAAATGATCCAAGCACAAGTGTGTCGCCTCGTCACCGAACCACCCGGCCAATTCCGCCGCCAGCCAAGTCTTACCTGACCCGCTGCCTCCCACCACCGCGATGAATCGGATACCCTTCACTGCATTATAATTTACCGGGCTCCACAGCCGCCGGCGATCTTTTCGTCACCTTTTTACGAGTCGAAGGAGTAACGCAAAAAGTCGAGACTCCGGCAGCGTTGCGGTGCGTATTGAGCCGTTCCTCGGAATCTTCGAATCGGGTCAAATGTTTGTCGGAGGTCATCGGCGATGAACGAATAAGTACCGCCTCCGAAGCCGTAGGTGGTGGTTCGATTCCACCCGGAACCACTTGGGTGTGATTTTTTCGGCTAATTCTTAATCGAAGCCGAGGATGCCTGGCTGAGGGAGAGACCGGCTATCAGGAGTAAGGCGAAAACTGCGGCTGCCCGCCCAAGCGCTGATGACGTGCAGGGGCTTCCGGCCATCCTTCGTTCCGCTACGGTACAGGGTTTTCCCGTCGATGGCGACAAGCTCGCGGGACAGCGCGAGGCAACCAGTCCGATTCAACAATGCGGTTGCCCTGCCGACACCCGGTATGTGGCCACCCGTTGTGTATTGAGGTGCTAAAACACCCCAACCAAGGTGGATCTGATACCTCCTTCACGGCCAAGTCCCTGAGCGTCCTGGGCATGGACGTGAACCGTGTCGCTCAATTTGTCACCAAGACATGGGCGAACGCATGGATCATCTGGCTCGCCGGGGAATCTTTTTGCCCCGCAATGTTTCCCTTATCTGCGGTGATCGTGGCCCTTCCTTCGCTTGGTAAAAGCCCGAACCCAGCCATTTCGCCTGGGACTGGCATCCTGTTGCGCGTCACGTCCTGCGCTGGGCACGGGACGTGGCTCAGCGCTAAGAGTATCTCCGCCAGACATTCGTCACGGCGAATGTTGGTCGAGGGTGGGATGATAGGGTCAGTAAATGACAAGAAGAGGATATCTCAGCGCTCATCCCTAGATTAAAGGGATGCCAGCTATAGTTTCGGTGATACTCAAGAGTCGTTTCTATCCTGACTGTCGATCTTCCTAACTGTCACCGAATCAACCCTAAAAGTCAGGAATGGTCCGAACATGGTGAACATGACAACGGATGGTCTAATCAGTGCCAGCAATCGTTGCAATACGGTCTCTTTTGGGAGCAGGATGTCGTCAGTTCGAATCTGGCCGTCCCGACCAATTTAAAGAAACCACCCCTCGCGGGTGGTTTTTTATTGGGTGGGAAGGTCTGTGAGAACCATCCCGCCACAGCGGGAGTTCGAAAGCCCGAAGGGTCGCTCTTGGCGACAAAATTACATCTCCATGGCCGGCGGCCATGCAACCCGCTTGGAGGTTTTGGAGAAACCTCAATCTGGCCGTTCCGACCAATTTTAAAAGCCACCCACAGGCGGGTGGCTTTTTTTGGGTCTACAAAGAGCTTGGAGGATGGTTTGAAACGTCCTGATTTGCTAGGCAGTTGGTGAGGCTGATTGAAAGGTTACAGGATCCGCAAGCAGATCTTTTGGAAGAATCCGCTCGCCACCTGATTATACTATCCACGGTATGCGCCGCAAATGGGGCATGACGCGAACCCCACGCACCTTCTCACTTTTTGAATATGTATTCCCTCTGCTCTATTACCACAGCACTCACTCTGTTTAGCCTCATCGTCCCTCTTCAGGCCGCAGAGGATCCGGCGAAGGATATTCCCGATCTAACCAAAGGCGGCAAGTTGGAGCGCAACAACGAGCGTTGGGTGGGCCCGATTGGGATTCATTGCGGAACATGGCGGCCTCGCCAGCGCTCGAACGAGGCGGGGCATGTGAAACAACTTTTGGTTCAGAAGGTCGAGGAGGGTTCACCTGCCGATGGCGTTCTCGAAGTGGGCGACGTGATTTTGGGAGCCGATGGTATTGGTGCAAAACAAGTGCCATTTTTCGAGGGAACTCCTTGGGCGATGATTCCGATTGCCGAGGCCATCACCGAGGCCGAGGCCAGAAACCCGGCGATACTGAAGCTTTTGGTCTGGCGCAAGGGTGAGACCAAAACGTTGCCCGTTAAGCTGGATTACTTAGGGCGCTACTCGGACACCGCACCCTACAATTGCGAAAAGAGCCGAAAAATTCTGCGGCATGGGGCAATTGCCATCTGCGAAAAAAACAAGCCTGATAAGTCTGGCTTCGGCATCCTCTGCTTGCTGGCCGCCAGCGATCCGACCGATCCCAATCACGACAAATATCTGGCCAAGGCCAGGGAATGGGCGCATGCGATGGAAGTGGGAGATGGTCCGTGGTTTTCCGGTCCCAAGCTCATGGCGCTTTCCGAGTATTACATAAGGACCAAAGACGAGACGATATTGCCGAAGCTAAAGGCTCAGGCGGAGCACCATGCCAAGGGTGTGAGTTGGTTCGGCACCACTGGCCACCGCTGGTGCGAATCGCGACCCGACGGGTCCGAAAACGGTCGTATCGCCGGCTATGGACCGATCAGTTGCAGTGGTGCCTTGGGATACCTCGGCCTGTCTTTGGCCCGGGAAGCTGGCGTTACCAGTCCGTCCATTGAGGAATCTCATAAAGCGCAACGAGCTTTCTTCGGGCACTTTGCCCTCAAGAGTGGCATCGGCTATGGAGAGCATCCCTACGGGATTGGTGAGAGCGGCGGTGACTACAATGGCAAGTGTGCGATGTCCGGTTTGGCCCTAGGTTTGGAAGGCGGCCAAGAAGAAAAAGCGAAGTACTTTGCCAAGAAGGCGGCAACATCATCCTACGATGTCCGCCAATACGCCCACGGCGGTTCCTTCTTTGGTCAGGTTTTCCATCCCCTCGGAGCTAACATGGGGGGTGAGAAGGCCGCCCACATGCAGTTCAAGGAGATTCGCTGGCACATGGATCTCAAGCGCCGCTGGGATTACTCGTTCATCTACGATAGTTCTGGCAATAACTACTCGGATTTCTCTCACAGTGCGGTTGCCCTGCTCTTCTATGCAGTCCCATCGAAACAGATCTATCTCACTGGGCGCGGGCATAAGAACTCGATCAAACTCAGCGATGCCGAGTTCGATGAACTGGCTGCTGCTCAGAACTTCGACCCAAGCAAGGCCAGCAATGAAGAGTTGTTTGCCGCTCTGCCATCTTGCCAAGGGTTGCTGCGAGGACCCGTTGGGAATGAGTTGGCAAGTCGAGTGAAAGAGAAGCCCGATGCGCCCGAGGCTAATACTATCATCGACGAATTGTTAGCAATGGTGACAGCCCCGAAGTCTGGCATCTACGAACGCGTTGGAGCTTGTTTCGCTCTGATGCAAATCAAGGACCGAAGTCCTGAGGCGGCGAGGGTAATGAAGAATGCGGAGATCGCAAAAGCCATGGTCGGCCTGCTTCAAGACCCGGATGCCTATATCCGCTTCGCGGGGGTTCGCGTGTTGCAGAAATTGGACCCAGAAGCCGTGAGTCCACATGTGAACGAGATTCTTGATGCCGTAGTCGCGACCGGGCGGCCTACTTTTCCATTGGATATGGAAGATCCTTTGCAATGGGCACACGGCGAGATGGGAGATCTCCTTTTCAAGAATGCTCTAACAAAGAGCCTTGATGGTGTGGATCGCGCAAAACTCATTCCCGCCATCCGCTCATTGCTCGAGACACCCAATGGCGGTGCCAGGGGCGCGGTCACGTCCGTACTCGCAAAGCTATCAAAGGAGGAGACCTTGCAGGTTGCCGATCTCATTGTGCAAAACATTCGCATCGACCCTCCAGGCAATGCCATGGGCGGCGGCGCGGCTGCCTTGAACAGCCAGAAAGCCTTGGCTAATCACCTGTTCGAAGAAGTGATGCCACTGAGCACTTCTTACGGACCTACTGATGCGATCAAGAGCAAGATTCCCCAGAAGTATGGCAAAGCGGCCTTGGAAATGCGCTCCGCACGTCAGGTCATGAATACCGTAGGCGAACAGATCCTAGTGCAGGCAATTAACGCGCAAGAATTGGTGGAAGGAATTCTGAATGGCAAGGCGCCCGAGGAGTTGGCCACGTTGAAGCGCATTGACTCGGTTAAGGCGGCCGACCCCATCCTGAAGTTGCCCGTGGCGCAAACCCTATTGGTGGCGGATGCGACCAATTTTGCCGTGCGCGGTGAGAATCAGACCCTCTACACTTGGCGCAAAATTTATGGCCCAGGAAAGGTCAGCTTCGAACCCAACTCCACGGGTGACAGCAAGACCTCCACGGTCAGCTTTATCGACAAGAAGCCCGGCAAATACTGTTTTGAAGTGGAGATGTCTGACTCGCTCGGCATCACCGTGGTGCGTGAGACCCTCATAGTCTCTTTGCACAATTCAGCCGGCAAGATGCCCGGCAACCGAGCGCCGCAGGTCAAGTCCCAATCGCTTGCGGCGGTTCCGGGCCAGCGGTCTTCGGTGACATTGGTTGGCACGGATCCCGACGGCGATGATCTCGGTTTTGTGGTGACTCAGTTGCCAGCACACGGGGTGCTGACTGATGCCGATGGTCGCCTGATTGAAACACTGGCTGCAATCGATAGGCCTCTCTTCTACACCGCCGATTATGGTCACAATGGAAAAGATCAACTGACATTTCTCGCTCTGGATGGCCAGGGCGTGACTGCCAAGGGCACCGTCGATATCACTATTTCAAGTGAGAATGTCGGAGTGCTGGTCTATGAAGGATTCGAATATCCCGCGGGTGGTGTGCATGGCCAAGAAGGAGGCTCCTCCTTCGGCTTTTCCAGCCCTTGGCAGACCCTGAAAGAGGATACGGGCAAATACAAGGTGGATCGCGGCAAGCTTGATAGCCCTGATAGGAATCCGTCGCTCAGCTACGCTGGAATGCCCAGCACAGGTGGTAGGTTAAAGGGAGGTAGACATCGGAGCACCAGTCGCGCCCTCGATCCAGTCTTGCTCGCCAAACATGGCGTGCTTGAGCCTGGAGGAGAATTCTGGTTCAGCGTCTATGTCGACGGAGCTCATGTGAAATTCGCCCTTCAAGGTCCGGACACCGCTTTGGGATTCTTGATCAATCCGAAGCAAAGTAGCATCTACCCCATGCTGAATGGCAAAGAGGCGGGAGAAGCGCGCAACCCTTGGTCCCGCTCTTCCAATCTTCGTTTGCCCGAAAAAGAACCACAGATGATCGTTGGGCGCTGTGTCTGGGGTAAGACCGATAAGGACTTGGACACATTGGAAATCTATCGGGTCTACAACGCCCCAGTATTTGGGCCCATGCTGATTGATGAACCGGTGGGTGTGTTGCAGGAGGTGATCCCACAACGAACCCTCAACGCCATCCAAGTAGAAATGTTCGATGATCATCGGACGATTGATGAGATCCGGATCGGCACCACTTTGCCCAGCGTCATGATTGGCACCAAGCCCATGAAATGAACCTCAAACTTTAAATTATCTCAAATTTAACCGACTATCTTATGAAAACACGTTTCCTCAATCCACTTCATTGTCTGCCTCTGTTAGTGGTCTCGCTGCTGCTGACTGCCCAAGCCGAACCGCCGGTGAAGGTCTACATTTTGGCAGGCCAATCCAACATGCAGGGCAAAGGTGCCGTTGAAGGTGATGGCGGTAATTCTCTGCGCTCACTGGTGAAAAATGATTCCAAGAAGGAGTTGCAATCTCTTGTCGACGATAAGGGCGAGTGGGTCGAGCACGACAACGTTTGGGTTCATTACGACTTGGCCCCGTTTCAAGGGCTCCGTCATGGTTTTCTCAAACCGGGCTTTGGTTCCTCATCGGGCCAGATCGGTCCGGAATTTGGCTTCGGTCTCTCAATGGAAGATACTAACGAAGGCAAGGTGCTGCTGATCAAGGCCGCTTGGGGTGGTAAGAGTCTCGGCCACAATTTCATGCCACCCAGTGTCGGCAAGTATCCCAAGCCGAAGGGCCCGAATGATCCCGGCTATTTCTATCACCGGACACTCGATCTTGTTGGCGAAGTGACCGAGAACATCGAGACGCTCTTTCCTGACTACAAGGGTCAGGGTCTGGAGGTCGCCGGCTTTGGTTGGCACCAAGGATGGAACGATCAATACGGTGGCCTTGATGCGAAGTATGAAGCCAATATGGCCGCCTTCATCAAAGATATTCGGAGTGCGGAGCACGGCCTCGGCGTGCCCGATCTACCTTTCGTTATCGCGACCAGCGGCAACATTGCTGGTGAGAGCGTGATTAAGCAGAGCCAACTGGCGATGGCCGACACCAAGAAGTATCCGGAGTTTGTGGGCAACGTCTCTGTGGTCGATACCGATAAGCCCTATGGATCTAACAAGATGGGGTTCAAGTTCGATAAGAATGGCAAGCCTGCCGAGAAAGTGGGTTATCATTGGGACAGCAATTCGCGCGCTTATCTCAACATCGGACGCGCCATGGCGAAGGAGATGGAAAAGCTCAATAAGCCGAAGGCGCCATCCCGATTGGTGGCCCATGCTTCTGCAAAGGGAGTGGTTCTCAACTGGCAGCTCGGCAGCGAGAAGCCCAAGAGCGTTGAGATTCTGCGAGATGGCAAGAAGCTGGATGCCAAGCTTACGCCGACTCAAACCGTCTTTACCGACACGAGTGCGTTGCCCGGCACCAACAGCTACGAGCTGATTCTCGACATGCCTTCCGGCAAGGTGAAATTCAAGGCCTCCTGCGACAGCTCCGTCACCGAACTCACTGGCTACCGTAGCTTGCAAGGTGTGATGCTCAGCTGGAAGGCCCGCGGTAACTACGATGCCTTTAGTATCTTACGAGACGGTAAGGTGATCGCGGATGCGGTCCCCGCCGATGCTCGCAGCTACGAAGACAAGACGGCGCCTGCCAAGGGCAAGTTCGGCTATGCCATCCAACCGACCACCGGCAAGGTGACCCCCGCCGAACTGATGGTGAACCTGGGTCCCGTAGATGCCGGCGGCGCTCTGGTCTACGAGCCATTCGATTATCCGACCGATGCCGAAGAGCCGCAAAGTCCGCTCGGCAAGTCGGGCGCGCTGGGCACCACGGGCGAATACGTCACCTTGGATGAGAAGCCCAAGCATTTACCTAAGATCATTGCCGGGGGCTTGAGTCATGGCGCACTGCCGGTATCGGGCAATTGCATCCAGAATCATAAGTGGACTAAGGGATTCGCTATCGATCTGGACGACGGCATCAGCCAAGCCGGGCTATTGGAAGATGGCGCCACCATGTGGATCAGCTTCCTGTTCCACATTCACGGCAAAGGCGCTGGGACACAAATTTCACTGCAGTCGGCCGATGGTAAGGAAGGGATCGGTTTCGCCCATAAGGGCACGACCAACTCATTCGTCATTGAGGACGGGACTCAGAAAGATCGACTCTTTGTCAAAGGGGTGATGGCTGATACCACCTACCTTTTCGTCGCGAAGATGGTTTGGGGTAAGGACGGGGAGCCCGACCAATGGCTGCCCTACTTTGTGCCGGAAGATCTGAAGCTGCCCGAAAAGCCCGGACGCGTGTTCACCGAACCCTTCAATATCGATCAATCCAAGCTGAGCCGTTTGATGTTGGAGGGCGGTGAAGCATCCAATGTGGACGAAATCCGCGTCGGTCCGACCTTTGAGTCGGTGACCGGTGGTGCCTCCAAGTGATCCCAGATAGCGACGAGAAACTTGCACTGTTTCCAATTTGAAATCCACCCACAGGCGGGTGGGTTTTCATGGCTGAAATGATAACTCGCTTTCGCGTAGGCTGTGCTTGGCATTATTCCCTCTGGAAGATGAAATTAGCGTCGAAAGAACGAACTATTATTCATGATCAAAATACTCCAAAAAATTACCGCGGTTCTACACATTTGGTTTTGCTTATCTTGTGTTCTTTATGCAGATGAGCAGCTAAATGGATCAACGATCGTGCCGAGCTTGGCGGCTCAGATGGCGCTGCCATTTCAAGACCATGCGGTTTTGCAGCAGAAAATTCAGTTGCCTGTGTGGGGGCATACGCTGCCGGAAGCCAAGGTGACTGTTCGTTTCAACGGGCAGACTAAGACTACTGTGGCTAAGGCTGACGGTAGCTGGCGTCTTTATTTGGAGCCAATGGATGCGATAAGACTGAAATCGGTCAATGGTATTCCCGAAGGTAAAATGATGATGATTACCTGTGAAAAGGGTGGTCAGAGTGCAGTCTCCGAAATACGTGATCTTCTCCTTGGTGATGTATGGATTTGCGCGGGACAATCGAATATCGCTGGGGCAATGAAGCGGGCGGGACATCCGAAGAATTTTCCACCCAACAGCATCAACGATGCAAAATATCCGGCGTTACGACATTTTAATGCTAAGCAGAATCAGTGGGAGGTTTGTAGTCCAGAAACTGCCGTGTCGATTTCTCGAGTGTCCTTTTTCTTTGCCCGCCGGGTGCAGCGCGATGCGCTTGTGCCCATGGGATTGATTGTGACTGCTGTGGGCGGTTCAAATATAGAAAGTTGGCTGAATCAGAAGCCTTATCAAACTGGGAAGAACTATGAGGGGCTGCTTGAACCGCATGTTGGCTACGGGATTCGAGGGGCGATTTGGTATCAGGGTGAGAGTAATGAAAAAGATGGCCGAGCTTACCATCCGAAGTTGAAGTCGCTGATTCTAGGATGGCGCAAGGCTTGGAATCAGGACGAATTTCCTGTCCATTTTGTGCAGTTGCCCGGTCTCAATGAATCGACTACTGAGAATCCTGCTGGCGGTGACGGCCGTGCGGAAATTCGTCGAGCTTACGTGGAGACCTTGGCGCTTCAGAATACGGGCATGGCGGTGACGATCGACATAGGCACTACCGGTGAGCACCCGCCCAATAAGTATGATGCAGGAGACCGCCTCGCACGTTCGGTCTTGAAAGATGTCTATAAGATCGATGGAATGACCTCTTGTCCGCTTTACAAAAGCCACGAGGTTGAGGGCTCCGGTATTCGAGTTCGTTTCACCGATGACGCTGGCAAGGGTTTGATGATCGCCAAAAAGGCAACCACGCTTCCCGAAGGTTTCCTGCCACCGACTCCGACTCCTGATGCGAAACTTCAGTGGCTATCCATCCAAGCAAAAGATGGCAGTTGGCACTGGGCGGATGGTAAGATCGAGGGTTCGGAACTGATCGTATCTGCAGAGGGTGTGACAGAGCCAAAGGCGGTTCGATATGCCTACACGGCCCAGCCACTTGGACACCTTCTTTATAATAAGGACGGCATGCCGGTTGGACCATTCACGACTTGTGGATACGACGAAAGTCCATCAGCCGATTGAGTGGTGCGAAAGGCTTGTGGAACGAGGGTTGAATAAGAGTGAATAAGAGAATAACTCGGTGGTTTGCTTGCTCCGTTGCCGGTAGTCGAGTATTTCCTTTGGTCTGAGTCCCGGGTTTTATCTGAAATCCTACCGCCTCGGGTTTTCCGTATCAAATTTATGAAATACCTTTTTCTGTCTATATTGACCGCCGGCTTTCTTGCCAGCCTCGCTCCTGCTAAGGATGAATTTTACGCCGAGCCTCCGCTGTTTCATTTTACCCCTGATCCGAATGCTTCGACGAATACCATCGGAAGACTCGGTCCGATTGGGATTGGTCTCGAATTGCGTAAGCCGAACTTTACCATGCATATCAGAAGCGTGGAGGAAGGCTCACCTGCTGCCGAGACGGGTAAGTTGAAAAAGGGCCAGATTATTGCCTCGATCAACGGTGAGGTGCTCAAGGATATCGATCCACGCGTTCAGCTTGGCAATCTGATTACGAAAATCGAAGCGGCTGACGGCGTGGTAAGTCTGATGATCAAAGATCAACCAAAGGCCGAGGCGTATTCGGTCGAGTTCAAGATTCCTACATTTGGTTCGTATGCTGAGACCTGGCCGCAGGATTGCGCCAAGTCCGACGCCATCGTAAAGAATATGTCGGCGTATTTGCGCGATGCGGAGACTTGGGGCTGGGGAGCGGCGCTGTTCTTGCTTTCAACGGGTGAGGACGAGGACTTGGAGGCGGTGCGAACGCGCTTTAGCGGAAAGCTTAGTGCTGAAAATACCGGTCACCCGTGGTCGATTGGTTACACTGGTATTGCGATTTGCGAGTATTATTTACGAACGGGTGACAAAAGTGTTCTGCCCGCGATCAAGGCTCGTCATGACTACCTACTCGACAGGGTTTACAATAGTTCGTGGATGGGTCGTGGAGGAGCGAATTTTAACTACATGGCAGGTGGTCATCTCAACGCAGCCGGGTTGCACTGCGTGACCTTTCTGTTGATGGCTAAGGAATGTGGAGTCGATGTGAACGAGGAATTCCTTAAAGACACGTTTCGTCATCTCTATCGCTACGCTGGCCGTGGTAATGTCGCCTATGGGGATCAGATGCCGGAGACGGGAATGACTGACAATGGCAAGGTCGGTAAGCTGACCTTTGTGCTTCAAGCAGCAGCTAATCTAACAGGAAAGGGTGAAGAGTCGGTTTATGCCAAGGCACGTGACATCAGCGCGACCAAAAGTTTCTATTCCACCTCGTGGTTGTTCCATGGCCACACCGGCGGGGGTATTGGAGAGCTCTGGCGTGGCTCTGCAATGGGAGTGGTCAAAGACAAGCGGCCAAGCCAATACCGTTCCTTCATGGATGAGCGTCGTTGGATGTATGAATTAGCTCGGACACACCAAGGTGGTTTTGGTTGGGCGGATGGCCAGAACGTCGGCTACACCGGTGTCAATATAGGCAAGCCCTGCGGCAACTATATCCCACTTATCTACACACTGCCCCGCAAGCACTTGCGGATTTTCGGCGCGCCAGCGACCAAGTACTCGCAGACCTACCAGCTGCCCGAGCGGATCTGGGGGACTGCTGCAGATGATGCGTTCTACTCGCTGGAGCCCGGTGAGTATGCGCCGGGCAAACGTCTCGATATTTCCAAGGAAACGATTCGCAATGGTGCTTCCAAAGCGATCTTTGATCGACTCAAGCAGCCGGACCTTCCCGAGGAAGCCCTTCTGGGATATGCCTTACATATTGAACAAGCAGTCCGTGATGGGGCCGTAGGTCAAATTAATAAACGTGGGTTGCATGGTCTTACGATGCAGTTGCTCCGGTCAAAAGACCCACGCGGCCGATACTCCGGTGTGAAGGGTGTGAGTGGATTGCCCAAACCTATGTCTGATGAAGTAGCGGGAATCCTTGGCGGGATGATTGGTGATGAAACGGAATCTTGGTGGGTTGTGATGGCAGCGTTGCAGGCACTAGGAGATGCGAGTGTGGAACAGTTAGCGGCTCATGAAGCGAACATTGAGAAGTGGCTGGCGCACGATGATTGGTGGCTTCAAGCTGGGGCTCTTAAGGCGGCAACGCCACTTGTGACGGATAAACGTTTTTATCAGCACCTGATTCCACAGATCGCCAAGCGCATGCGCACAAATCAGCGGCCTGGATTGGGCAGTTATTTCAGAAATATCGCCAAGCAGACCCGCGAAGCTGAGGCCTCCGTGCAGGCACTTGCTAAAAAGGAATTTGCTCAAGCATATGCGGAGTATCCAGAGTTGATCGATGCACCGGGTGGTCAGGATATGTCGGCGGGTACGGAATACATGATTCGCAATCTCGCCAATGCAGTCGCCGACACACCGGGTGGACTCGACGCCCTCTATAAGGTCGCCAAGGAGCGTTTTCCCGATATCACGCTTCCTCACAAGGAACTCTATTTGGAGGCCGATCCATCACGTCTTGGTCCCGAACTTCAGGGTTCGATGAAGAAAATCATTCTGGAAGACCTGATACCGGAATACATCGGTAAGGGCAACCATCCGCAATCGAACCGAGGTTATTTGATGAACGAGGCGACGAGTAGCGATCCATTGAAATGGGGTTTCTACTATCGAGAACCGAGAATGGCTGGGCTAGTGGAATTGTATCAACGCGCCGGAGTGGATGATTACAACTGGCGTGACTACGGCCCGACATGGAACGAGATGAATTGGAATTTCTACACCTTCAATCCACCCGAGAAGAAACTGCCTGGAACCGGAACACGTTACCGTGAAGTCACATTGCCTGCAGGTATGGCGGAATGGTTTAAGCCAGACTTCAATCCAAAAAAGGCCGGTTGGAAAACTGGCAAGCAGCCGTTTGGACAGCTCGATGGGAAACTTGTGGAGCGCTTGCGTGGGTGCGGATTGGATTTCTGTCGCTGCGACAACCCCATGCATACGCTGTGGGAGAACGAGGTGATGCTGATGCAAGGCTCATTCAAGTTTCCCGAATTCAAAGAAGGTCACCGCTACCGTTTGGTTGTTGGCGGGATGTCCCATGTGAAAGGCGGCGATGGGTTTCGAGTTTACGTCGAAGGCGAGCAAATGTTCGAGCGCCCAGACGGTGTGGGTAAACGGCAGGGAGCCAAACCACTCGCTTACTACATCGACAAGAAATGGTGGCCGAACTTTCAGAAGGATGAGACGACCCTGGCTGCGATGAGTTTTCTTCGTATTGATCAGAATACCACACGTCGGCATTTCTCGGTTTGGCTGCAGGAAATGAAGGCTCCACCGATGGACCGAAGTGTGATTCTTAATTCTGCTACAAGAGCGCCCATGCGCTCAGCGGAATGGCAGGCGAATCAAGATACCATGCGAAATACTGGAGCAGAAGATGGTATGTATGTCTGGGATGGAAAGTTCGTAGCCAATTCGAAAGTTGAAGGCTCATGGACAAAACTTGGCCAAGTGGAAACGATTGAAGAATTTGAACCTGACGGCCCCATTAAGGGTAGTAAACAGGAGCCCTTCCAAGAGATTACGTTGAAAGATGATGGTGCGACGGAGGACGGGTTGATTATTTGGTCTGACACTCGACTGCTTGACCTTAGAAAGAATCAGGCGTTGAAATTGACTCCTAAAACGATCGGCGGAACCGACTATCTCTTCATCGAGATCGGTGGCTTCCAAACCAAATATGGACCAGATTGGAAATCTCCTCTCTATGTGATGAAGCGAAATCCGTGATCCGCTCATTGATGATCTCACTTCGTCGCGGATAGCTTAAGCACTCCCACGTAAGGGAGGTTTCGGTATTTGCCTTGGTAGTCTAGGCCGTAGCCGACGACGAATTCATCGCCAATTTCGAAGCCGACGTAGTCTGCTTCTACATCGGCGGCGCGTTGTTTGTCTTTTGCAAGGAGGACACCTGAGTGAACGGCTGCTGCGCCTTCTTCGGTGAGCCTTTCCGAGACCGCAGCGAGAGTCCGGCCGGTGTCAAGAATGTCGTCCAAGAGGAGGACGTGACTGCCTTTTACATCTGGGAATTGTCGGTCGAGGAAGTTGACTTTGCCAGAGCTTTCCAGTCCTCCGTGGTAGCTGGCAACATTGAGGCATTCGATGGATAGTTCACGTGGAATACGTCGAAGCAGGTCGGCAGCAAAAACGAGCGCACCTTTGAGGAGGATGATGACGATGATGGGGCCTTCGGGAAAGTCCTTCTCGATTTTGGCGGCGAGGGAGTCGAGGCGGCGTTCGATCACTTCCTCATCAATGAGAACACGTTCGATATCTTTTTTCATGGGTTAGATGTAGTTTGCTGGTGGTTTACGCCAAGCGGGAAATTTCTGGGGTGGTAGTTGACGGGAGCATGATGAGGGGTTAGCGACTGCCTTGTGGATGCATGGTCTGGAGCGATAGGTTTGCCGTTGATTGGAGCGGCATTGCATCCGCTTCTTGGGGCGATGGTGCAGAGGGCGACTCGGTTTGGTGTCAGAATGACCGTCGTGCTTGGGTTTGCGAACTTGATGACGCTTGCGATTTTCGCGATCTACCTCGATCCAGATTTCAGTAAACCCTTCGGGCTCTACGACGGTCTAGCGGTGGTGAACGGCTTTCTTTTTTTCTGGGGTCAGTGGTTTTCGATCCAGTCGGTTAGGAAAGGAGATTTGGTGGTTCACTCCTCGGCGCTTGGTTTTAAGGTGTTGATCGTCGCCGTATTATCGGCGGGTGTGGGTTTGGAAAAGGCGGGTCCTGGTTTAATCGGAGGAGCGGTTCTTGCAGCTGTGGCTGTGTATCTTGTGGCCGGAGCAACCGTTGAACGCTTCAAGGCGAACCGAATGACTCTCTGGCTTACGCTTCTTGCTTGTGTTTTCTTTGCGACAAACGATTTTCTCACAGGATGGAAGAGCCATGAGATTGGGGGCGCGAGGTGGTTGATTCTCATGATGATGACAGCTGGAACGCTTTCACTGGGGATGCTCATTCCACGATGGCAGAATATCGGTGAGGTCTTTTCCAAGAAAGAGACTGCCTTTCCTATACTGGGAGCGGGCCTCGCGTTGGGTGTGCAGGCCTTGTTGGTGAATCTTGCCTTCAGTTGGTTCCGTGAACCGGCACTCAGCAATATCGCTTACAGCACAAGAGGTGTGATGGCGGTGGTTTTTGTCTGGATGATTGTCAAGAAATGTAAGGAGCCACTGGGTAAACGTCAGCTGCTTGGAGCGATACTCATGGTTGTAGCTCTCGCCTTGGTATTGCTTTGAAAAACTCTATCACCGACGTTTGCCCCATGAATCTCGAAGGGCAACTGTGCGGTTGAAGACTGCTTTTTTTCCTGGGATGTGGTCCTCGGAATCGGTGGCAAAGTAGCCGGTGCGTTCGAATTGGCAGGAAAAGCCTGGAGGTTCACTTAAAAGAGATGCCTCGACTTTCGCTGAGACGGTTTTGACTGAGTCCGGATTGAGAACACTGGTGAAGCCATCTTTGGCAGCATCTGGATCTTCGACGGAAAAGAGACGATCATACAAACGGACTTCTGCATCCACAGCGGAGGAACAATCGACCCAGTGAATAGCAGCTTTACACTTCACACCCTCGGGTGCGTCTTTTCCGGTGGTGCCAGGGAGGAGCTTGGCGCGAATTAATGTAATTACGCCCGAAGCGTCTTTTTCGAATCCGGTGCATTGGATAATGGGGCCGCCACGAAGGCGGACAAATCGTTCGGGTCCGAGGCGGAAGAATTTTTTCGGTGGATCTTCCATGAAGTCGCTAGCCTCAATGAAGATTCTTTCAGATAGAGAGACCTCGCGTTCGCCGAATTCTTCGTTTTGCGGATGGTTTGGAATTACTGCGTTTGCCGTAGGTTCTTCTGAGTAGTTTTCGATTAGGACTTCCAAGGGTTCTAACACCGCCATACGCCGAGGTGCTGAGGAATTCAGGTGGTCGCGGATATCGTGTTCGAGAAGAGCAACATCGGTTGTCCCGTTGAATTTCGTGATGCCGATACGCTTGCAGAAATGGCGGACCGCTTCGGGTGGATATCCGCGGCGACGTATACCAGAGAGGGTGGGCATGCGGGGATCGTCCCAACCGGAGACGTGGCCCTCTTTGACTAGTTGCAGCAGTTTGCGTTTGCTCAGGACAGTGTAGCTCAGGCTGAGCTTTGCGAATTCAATCTGGCGTGGTTTTGAAGGAACCGGGCAGTTCTCGATGAACCAGTTGTAAAGAGGGCGGTGGTTTTCGAACTCAAGAGTGCACAGCGAATGAGTGATATGCTCCAGCGCATCCTCAAGGGGGTGTGCGAAGTCATACATCGGATAGATGCACCATTTATCTCCCGTGTTGTGGTGAGATGCATGCATGATGCGGTACATCACAGGGTCACGCATGTTCATGTTGGAAGAGGTGAGGCCGATCTTAGCACGGAGAACGGCTTCCCCCTCTTTGAAATCGCCAGCGCGCATTTTTGCGAAGGCTGCGAGGTTATCTTCAGGCGAGCGGTCACGAAACTTAGAAGGGACTCCGGGCTTGTTGACGTTGCCACGGTGGAGTTTGATTTCCTCTGGACTTTCCTCATCGACGTAGGCGAGTCCTTTGCGGATTAGGTCGAGAGCGCATTCGTGAAAGAACTCGAAATAATTTGAGGCGAAAAATAGATCATGGCCCCAATCGTAGCCAAGCCACTTTACATCTTTCTTAATGGATTCGACGTATTCAGTTTCTTCCTTTTCAGGATTGGTGTCATCAAACCGAAGGTGGCATTTCGCGGCTGGATGCTCCTCTGCGATTCCGAAGTTCAGGCAGATGGATTTCGCGTGGCCGATGTGGAGGTAGCCGTTCGGTTCTGGAGGGAAACGAGTAACGGTTGTCTCATGTTTCGCAGATGAGAGGTCGGTTGCGATGATTTCTCGGATGAAATCGAGTTTTGGTGAGTCGGACATATGGAAAGTTTCTGACCGCGAATGCACGCAAATGGATGTGAATGAAAGAAGTTATTTTGCGAGTTCTTCGAGTAGAGCCTGATTCAATCGGATCCCGGCTTCGAAGTTTTCCACAGGGAAGTTCTCGTTCGGTGAGTGAATTTGAGCATCTGCGAGGGCGAGACCAAGAAGCAAGGTATCGGTGCCTAGAATCTCGCGAAAGGCCTCCACGATGGGGATGGAACCGCCTTCTCGAATCAACATTGGTTCGCCAGGGAAGGTGCGTTTCAGGGCGCGTTGAGCGGCTTTTCCAAAATCGGAATGTGGATCACATGCGTAAGGTTTGCCATCGTGTCCGAGTTTGACTTCCAAGGTGACGCCCGGTGGACAGTGTTTTTTGAGATGGGTCTGAAGGCGCTCGAGAATGGTTTTCGGGTTTTGATCTGGAACGAGTCTGAACGAGAGTTTTACGAATGCTTCGGAAGGGATGACGGTCTTCGATCCTTCTCCTTGGTAACCACCGCCGATACCGTTTACTTCTGCTGTGGGGCGAGCCCAAGTGCGTTCGGCAGAGCTGTAGCCTGGTTCGCCAAAGGCGTCGGGGGAACCAGTGACGCCGAGATAATCGCTGTCGGCTGTGCCTGGAACTTTCGCCCACATTTCGCGTTCCCAGTCTTCGAGCGGGCGGACTTCGTCGTAGAATCCTTCAATGGCGACTTTGCCTTCTGAGTTGTGGAGAGAGGAGATGAGGCGAGAGATCGCAGTTGCAGGATTGGCGACTGCGCCGCCGAAGAGTCCCGAGTGTAAGTCTTTCGAAGGGCCTTTGATTGTCACTTCAGCGCAGGCGACTCCGCGCAAGCCGTAACCGAGGGTTCCGGTGTTCGGGGCGACCATTCCGGTATCTGAGATTGCGATGATATCGCATTTCAGCTCCTCACGATTCTTTTCAAGGAATGGAGCGAGGTTTGGTGAACCAATTTCTTCTTCGCCTTCGAAAAGAAAAATGAGGTTTACGGGGAGCTCACCCTTTTCTTCGAGAGTCTTTCCGACGCCGAGAATATGGGCGAGCATCTGGCCCTTGTTGTCAGTCGCGCCGCGTGCCCAAATTTTGTTGTCGCGGATTTCAGGGGTGAAAGGAGGGGAGTCCCAAAGATTCAAAGGGTCGGCCGGTTGGACATCGTAGTGGCCGTAGATAAGGACGGTTTTCCGGTCTGCTTTGTGCTCGTTTTTTGCGATTACAATGGGGTGGCCGGGAGTTGGGTGAAGTTCAGTTTTTAAGCCCATACCAGAGAGCTTGTCGATGAGCCAATTGGCGCAGTTTGTCACGTCACCCGAGTGCTTTGAATCCGTGGATACGCTAGGGAAAGATAAGAAGGAAAAGAGTTCTTCGAGATCGTTAGTCATGAGCCGGAACGCTAGCGGCTAGATCCGATTGCGGGAAGCAAAACGATTAGAATGATTCGTCGTAGGCCTCATCTGTGACGAACCAGCTTTCTGATAGAACACGTGCGATTTTGAATTGGCGTTTGGCCGATTCGGGGAGCGATTGAATCTCCAATGTCGCTCGATAAAGATTCCCGTCTGCGGAGAGAATTCGAATCAGGGCTTTGTGTTGTGCCGAGTCTCTTTGAACGTAGCCATATAAAACCTCAGGAGAATCTGGCGAAACCAATACAAATGCTTGCCACGTTTTCTCGTCCGCGAAGATGCCGTTGTAATAATTGTCAGTTGCTATGAATACTCTGACCTCGGCGGTTGTGACATCTCCCAAGGTAATTTTGTCCCAACCGTGGCTTGATGTGCGCATCAATGAGTCAAAATCGATTCGCCAATTATTTTCTTGGTAATGAATGATTTGTGCGAGGCGATTGGTCAGACTTCCATCATTTTTTCTAAAAATGACGACTTCATAGATGATCTGATTGTTGGTGAATTTTGATCCTAGCCACTCTGTTTTTATGATTGGACCTTCTGAGGAATCTAGGGTCTGTAGTTTTTTCGCAGCTTCCTCTGGAGTCTGATTTTCAGAGAGAATGAAAAAATTTTCGAAGTCCGAGGGTTCGATGTCGCCATGAGCCTTGGTCACAAGATCCAGTGCTTCCTTCTCACCAAATTCTTCTGCGATTGTGTCCGAGGGTGCCGAAGCGGCTGAGCTTGGACTGAGTAGAACAGTGTTTTTGCTGAGCCAATCGTTATTTCTTGACTGAGCGCCTCCACTTTTCTGTTTCTTGATCGCATAAACACTGAAGGCCACAAGAACGGCGAATGCAAGAAATGCGAATAAAACCGACCAAGCCTTAATAACGCTATGAGTCGCCTTTTTCGGTCTGTGACCTCGCTCAGATCCGTGGCTTTCTGCGGCGGCGGATTGTGGAGTCCGGCTGACTTTACCAATCAGTGGCGCATCTCCAGTTTCGCGTTGTGGGCGATTTGGAGAGGGTTTTCCAAAGCTACGATCCGGCATAATTTAGTTATCTAGGAGTTAATGTAACTCTTAAATGATTGTAATGGTCCGAGGGTCTGAAGAGCCATCCGGGATTACGATCGACGACTTCGTATCCAGTTAGCATGAAGACGGGGAGAAATTGATTGCTGTTAGGGTCGTAGGCTTCTTCTCCGGTGTAGTTGCCGCGGATTTTGTATTCGTAGTTGTTATCGAAGCCGTAAGCGGGGGACCCGTTTTCAGGGAGTCTGTCGGGGTTTTTCTTCCGGTCTTCTTTAAAGATGACAAGCTTTGCGGAATTGGCGGACTGGCGAGGTTTACGAAGGTAGCCCCAGAAACGAGTCTTTTTTACGTAGTAGCGACGGCCGTAGAAAAAGTTGCCCGTTTGTTCTGTGGCAATCTTCATGTTACGCTCTTCTTGGGTTGGTCCGCCCATATTTGGGGGGCCAAAATTGCTACCACCGGATGAGCTGGCGCATTGGCAGAGAAAGACGCAGAGGCTAGAAATAGCCAACCATTTAACTTTGAACATGTGTTTTTCTGTCACGCGAAGACGTTTCCCGCAAGAGTGGAGACGGCTAATCAGAAAAATCTGTTCTGGAGAGCGCGGCTTTAGGCCATCTGCTCTTTCAAGCGGCGGCAGACTTCTTCGACATTTTCGCGGGAGTTGAATGCGGAGATGCGGAAGTATCCTTCGCCAGCGGAGCCAAAGCCAGAGCCGGGAGTGACGACGACTTGAGCGCCTTCGAGCATTTTGTCGAACATTTCCCATGAGGTGACACCTTCGGGGCATCCGACCCATACGTATGGAGCGTTTTCTCCTCCAAAGACGTTCAGTCCGAGAGATGAACAGGCTTCACGCAGGAGTTTGGCGTTTTCCATATAGTGGCTGATGAGGTCAGAAACCTGTTTTTTGCCTTCTTCGGAGAAAACTGCGGCTGCGCCTTTTTGAACGGGGTAGGAGGCGCCGTTGAACTTGGTGGATTGCCTACGGGACCAAAGCTGATGAATTGGGACTTCGGTTCCGGAGTCGGTGGTTCCGGTCAGTGATTTCGGGACGACTGTGTAGGCGCAACGCACGCCAGTGAATCCACCGTTTTTCGAGAATGAACGGAATTCAATCGCGCATTCTTTGGCTCCTTCAATTTCGTAGATCGAATGAGGGATTTCGGGATTTTGGATGAAGGCCTCGTAGGCGGCATCAAAGAGAATGATCGCGTTGTTTTCTCTCGCGTAGTTGACCCATGCAGTGAGTTGTTCGCGGGTTGCAACGGCACCCGTTGGATTGTTTGGGAAGCAGAGGTAGATGAGGTCTGCCTTTTCAGATGGGACGTTTGCGACAAAGCTATTTTCTTCTGTGCAAGGCATGTAGAGAATGCCCTCGTATGCACCGGATTCATCTGCCTCGCCGGTGTTGCCTTCCATGACGTTGGTATCGACGTAAACGGGGTAGACCGGATCGGTGATGGCGATGATATTTCCCTTGCCGAAGATATCGAGGATGTTGCCGGTATCGCACTTCGATCCATCAGAAATGAAGACCTCGTCGGCTGAGATACCGAGGTCGGCGAATTGGTTTTCGACGATGGCTTGGCGAAGGAATTCGTAGCCTTGTTCGGGTCCATAGCCCCTGAAGGTTGAGCGATCTCCTTGCTCGTCGACTGCGGCATGCATGGCATCACGAACGGCGGATGGGAGCGGCTCGGTAACATCGCCGATACCGCAACGGATGATTCGGGAGGCCTTGTCTGGAGCGGATTCGCTGTAAGCTTTAACGCGGCGTGCGATTTCAGGGAAAAGGTAGCCAGCTTTGAGTTTGAGGAAGTTGGAATTGATCGTTGCCATGCATGGGGTTTAGGCGTGGAGGCGGCTGCGGGCAAGTGTTGGATTTGGAAAAATTTCCGAGGTGCTCAATTCGGGCTAGGAGGCTTTGCGGATTGTTCCGATTTTTCTCTAGCGAGCCTCAGTGACTCCAGTGTGACTCGTGGTCGTAAAAGGTATTTTCCATAGATCCAGCCGGTGACAGCTCCGCCAAAATGGCAGGCGTGTGAGATTTTGAACAAGTCTGCTACACCTTGGTTGGAGAGATATTCTCCAGCTGCCGCGAGAGGCCCTGTGGGAAGGCTTGGATTCATGAGTGCTAGCAGCAATGTGGTCAGAATGATTCCGAGTCCCACGGTTTTTCCGCTCAAAAAGACAGGAAGGAATCGTGAGTCAGGAGACAGAGTCGTTAGGAGAACGAGGAAGGCGAAACAGACGGAAGAGGCGCCGACAAGTGTGTGGTTTTCGTGTCTGGAGCATAGCAAAAGAAAGGCAATGGCTCCGGCGAGAATGGCATATAGAAATAGAAGTAGGTAGGAGCGCCTTGAAATGATGTGTTCGAGCTTCGAACCAAGTAGGAGGATGGCTGCTGCATTGAAGGCGAGATGAAGCCAGTTTCCATGCAGGAGAGCGTAGCTGAGAACTTGCCAGAAGCTTCCTGAGAAGAAGGCCGTGCGGTTGAGACCGAATGAGGCTTGGGCATTCGAAAGAACGAGCGATTTATCTTGGTTTGAGGCAAAGGCCCAAACCATGGGAATGAGTTGAACAATTACTAGGACCGCGACCAGACCCCAAGAAAGGTGGGAGCGTATCAATTGACGGCAACCTCGTCCTACACGGCCGGTTGAAGATGCCATCACCGACAGAGTGTCAGGGGATGCGGGGGGGATCATCGAGCTATCTTTGAAGGATCAGCGCGATGCCTCAATGAAAAATTTGACCGGATGTTCGTCGGTAGGTGCGAACCGTGAATTCACTATTCTTGGTGGCGAGCGCGCGGCTCCCGCTTGGCAACGGTTTCAGAGCCAGGTGCGGTGACAAACGGACCTCCTTCGAGCGGCGCAACACCGGTGAAGGCCACGTCAGGCATATCGGTCGGGCGGCCCGCGAGTGGAAAGTCTTTGCGCAATGGGAAGAATGGATATCCCTCCCACATGAGAATTCTTTTGAGATTTGGGTGGTCGGAAAATGGGATTCCCATCATGTCCCAAACCTCGCGCTCATGCCAGTCGGCGGCTTTCCATAGATGAATCGCAGTGGGCACGGATTCCTCTTCGGAAACTTTTGCCTTCAGTCGGATGTGGCGGGTGTCGTCCAGAGTGGCCAACTCATATAAGACTTCGAATCGTGGGTCTTCGCCAAAATGGTCAAGAGATGAGATGTCGAGTAAGAGTTCGTAATTCAGCTTTTCTTTGCAGTGAGCGAGCGCTTTTGGAAGGGCTTCGAGAGTCAAATTCAGGGTGTGCTCGCCGCGGAACTCCACTTCAGAAACGATCCCTTCGCCCAGAGCTTTGCGTAGGGCGGGGATGTCTTTTGAAGCGACGGCAGATTCGGTGGTTTCGGACATTTAGCGAAGAGTTTTTGGGGGAAGAAGGTTAGGCAGTTTCTTCGAAGAAAGTTTTTTTCTGTTCCTCGGTGGATTCTTCCGCCTCGATTTTTTCCTGAAGTTTCATCAGGCCTTCGATCAAAGCCTCGGGACGCGGCGGGCAGCCGGAGATGTAAACATCGACGGGAATAAGCTGGTCGATTCCTTGTAGAACCGCGTAGGAGCGATACATGCCACCAGAAGAAGCACAGGCGCCCATGGCGATGCACCATTTCGGTTCTGGCATTTGGTCCCAAACGCGTTTCACGGCGAGTGCCATTTTATAAGTGACGGTGCCTGCGACGATCATGACGTCGGATTGGCGAGGTGAGAATCGCATGACCTCCATGCCGAAGCGCGAAATATCAAACCGTGATGAAGCAGTCGCCATCAATTCGATTGCGCAGCAGGCAAGGCCCATCGGCATTGGCCAAAGGGAGTTCTTGCGCATCCAATTGATCGCGGCGTCAACCTGCGTGAAAATGATATTGCCTTCGATTTTTGAATCGTAAGCGGCGTGAGCGGGAGTGGTGGCTGTGCTTTCCATGGAGGAACTCGGTTCGCGGGGAAGATGGTTGCTTGAGCGGTATGTCTCAAGTGGATTGTGAAATTTTTCACAATCTTTTATTTCGTTCGCTCAGTGATCACGGCTGGGATGGCTTGTTTGAGTTGTTTTTTCGGAGGAAACGTTGGGTAGTTTCGAATCCATACCAAGTGAGTTGGGATTGAAACTGCCGATCATTTGAACAAGATTGAAGGCGATGGAACTGAAGCAATTCGAAATCAATGGGACAAGGTATTCGGCGAGAACTCCGGTGAAGGACGATTTTGCGGAAATGATCGAGCTACACAAAAGTTGTTTTCCGGCGACTTTGGAAGACGATGGCGCTTGGCGAGAAGATCAATTGGAAAGCCACCTGCAGATGTTTGAAGATGGCCAAGTCCTTATCACCAAGGGCGGGAAGATTGTGGGTGCTTCCTCGAGTTTGATTGTTTCTTTGGGAAGAGATCCGTTGAGGCGGCATTCCTACTATGGAATTACCGATGATGGCTATTTCTTCAATCATGACCCGCAGGGAGATACACTGTATGGCGCCGAGGTCTATGTGGATCCAAAAGAACGAGGCCAAGGAATTGGGGCGGTTTTGTATGATTTGCGCAGGGAGCTTTGCAAGCGGCTCAATCTGAGGCGAATCCTTGCTGGCGGTAGGCTTTGGAATTTTGAAAACTTTCGAGATAAATACACACCTGAAGAATACGTCCATGCGGTTCAGGACGGGTCGATAGAAGATCCAGTCATGGGATTTCAACTGAAGGAGGGGTTTGTCGTCCGAGATGTGATGCCGAACTACATTCGAGATCCGCGTAGCATGAATTACGCGACCTTGATCGAGTGGTTGAATCCAGACTACCAGCAGGGCGAGGGTGAGGATCGCAAAGTTCGTGTGGCTTGTGTGCAGTATCAGATGCGGAAAATTGACTCTTTTGAAGAGTTCGCCGCTCAAGTTAGATATTTTGTAGAGACAGCTGGTGAGGACTATGGGGTCGACTATGTTCTGTTTCCCGAGTTTTTCTCGGTGCAGTTGCTTTCGGCAATGGAACCGTACTCATCCCGAGATGGAATCAGGAAACTGGCAGAGTTGACGCCAGAGTTCGAGGAATTGATGTCGACCTTGGCGCGTGAGCAGGGCCTCCACCTGATCGCGGGATCGCATCCGATCGTCCAGAGAGATGGTAGACTTCAGAATGAAGCAATGTTGTTTCGACCAGATGGGTCATTTGTTTCCCAGCCAAAGCTACACATCACACCGGCGGAAACCACATGGTGGGGGATTACTGGTGGGAGTAAACTTCATGTAATCCAAACCCCGAAGGCGAAGATTGGAATACTCATTTGCTACGACGTGGAGTTTCCTGAAGCCGCAAGGTATTTGGCGGAGCAAGGGGTTGAGATTCTTTTCGTGCCTTACTGCACCGACAATCGGCAGGGATATCTACGCGTCACCAAGTGTGCGGCGGCCCGAGCGATCGAAAATCAGATCTACGTTGTGACAACTGGAGTGGTTGGAAATCTACCCGACGTTCCGGCTATGGATATTCACTATGGGAGAGCGGCAGTTTTTTCTCCGTCTGATTTTGAATTTGCTCGCGACGGGATAGAAGCTGAGGCAGATCCAAACGTCGAAACGATGCTCATTACGGATCTGGATATTCGGGATCTCTATCGATCTCGTGAAGCTGGCTCGGTGACTCCGCTGATGGATCGCAGGCGTGATTTATTCGAGTTGAGGGTGAACTTGGACGCAGAATAGGCAATTTTCCAGAAACTTGGCTTGATTCCTTGGGTTTCGCGGTTACAAACCCCGCCCCACCACAGCGTGGTGAATGTCCAGCATGTCGAACTCTCTTAAAATCGCGATCCCGAAAGGTAGTCTACAAGGTCCAACCGTAGAGCTTTTTGCTAAGGCGGGGTATGAGATCTACGTTTCTTCGCGTGGCTACCGGCCAGCATCGAACGATCCCGAGTTGGATATTTACCTGATCCGAGCGCAAGAAATCGGGCGATACTTAGGCCAAGGCTTTATCGACTGTGGAATCACCGGCCTTGATTGGGCCTCGGAAGGTGGCACTGACTTAGTTGATTTTGCCGAGCTTCCCTATTCGCGAGCGACCGTTCGCCCTACGCGATGGGTTTTGGTCGTTCCTGAAGATTCACCGATCCAAAAGCCCCAGGATCTCCAAGGAAAACGTATCGCGACCGAGGGAGTCGGAATTACCAAACGCTATCTTGAAAAGCTGGGTATTGAGGCAGAAGTCGAGTTCTCTTGGGGGGCAACTGAGGTGAAGGTGCCAGATTTAGTCGATGCGATCGTGGACGTGACCGAGACCGGATCCTCACTCAAAGCAAACCGCCTCCGTATTGTTGATACACTGCTCACATCTTTCCCGCACTTTTACTCAAGTAAAGAAGCAGCAGCAGATTCCTGGAAGCGTGAAAAAATGGAACGGATTTCCATGCTTTTGAAGTCCGCTCTATTCGCTCGTGACAAAGTCGGGCTGAAAATGAATCTCCCTTCTGATCGGTTGGACGAAATGCTCGATAAACTTCCATCTCTTCGCCGTCCGACGGTTTCACCACTATCTGAAGACGGATGGGTTGCGGTTGAAACCGTTATTGACGAAATCCTTGTCCGAGACATGATCCCCGACCTCAAGAACCTAGGTGCTGAGGGAATCATCGAATACCCCCTCAATAAATTGGTTCTCTAACCCTTTCCTTGAACACCAACCCCGAATAATACCATGGGCTCTATTAAGAAACGCCGTAAAACAAAGATCAACAAGCACAAGCGCAAGAAGCGCATGAAGCAGAATCGCCATAAAAAGCGTCTCCGTTACAAGTCCTAATATCTTGGGGCTGTTTATTCAGCTTTTTTGATCCTCGCCGGAAATTCGTTCTTAGGAACGGGTTTCCGGCGTGTTTTTTTTGCGGCTAGCGGTATATTTTTTGCGGATGAGTCTCCAAGTCGTTCAAAACTTTGCTATCATTGACGAGACTGATGATTGGGTGGTGGTCGACAAACCAGCGCCCCTCATCGTTCATCCGGCCAACAACAAGCCCGAACCGACTTTGCTGGGTGGGCTCGAACACTACTTTGCCTACGAAATCGCGAATGGTGCGAAGATGGGTATTGTAACGCGACTCGATCGTGAGACCAGTGGTCTTGTCTTAGTCGCTAAAACTACGAAGGCGGCCAGAGGATTAGGGATCGTTTTTGAGCGGCGTGAGGCGAGGAAGGAATATCTCGCGATCGTAATTGGTTGGCCAGAAGCTAATGAATGGACCAACGATTCTCGAATTTGCAGAGCGGGCGATGTGCGCGAGACCGATATATGGGTCAGGCAGATCGTCGATCCGGCAGGGAAGGAGTGCCGCACGAGCTTTTTCGTTGAAAATCGCTTTGAAAGGAATGGATCCAAGTTCTCTCTCGTCAGGTGTTTCCCGAAGACCGGCCGAATGCACCAGATACGCGTTCATTTAGCAGCTTCAGGTTTTCCCATCGTGGGTGATAAAATTTACTCGGGAGATGGGCATGAATATTTGCAATGGATGCAATTTGGATGGAGCGATTTGCTCGCCGAGAAGCTGTTGCTTTCGAGGCACGCCCTGCATGCATCGAGATTGAGTCTGGATTGGGACGGGATCGAAGTCGCTTGGCAGGCGCCATTACCAAATGATTTGAGAGATTTTATTGAGGGTCGTCATTCGAAACCTTCTCCTGATATTGTCATCTGGAACCACAAAGGTTAGTGCTTTGAATATGGCAGAGTTAAACGAGATCGTTAGTTTTTTGGACGGCTATTTGAGAACCGATGAAATTGAAGACTATCCTGGAGCTTTCAACGGCCTACAAATGCAAAACGATGGCAGGGTTGACCGCATCGTCTCAGCCGTGGATGCCTCTCTAGCAGTCATTCAAGAAGCGGCGAAGGATGGCGGACTACTCTTGGTTCACCACGGGATGTTCTGGCAGGGTGTTCAGCCTCTGACTGGGCCTTATTTTGAGAAAATCAATGCCGCAATCAGAGAGAATTTGGCGATTTATTCCTCTCACTTGCCACTTGATGTGCATCCAAACTGCGGAAACAACGTCTTACTCGCTCGTGAATTAGGGCTCAAAGAAATCAGGCCTATCCTAGAGAAAAAGGGTTTCCCTATGGGTGTGACCGGTAAATGGAACGGGAGCAGAGAGGAATTTTCAGAGTTGGTAAGTCAAGTGGTCGGGCGAGAAATCCAAATTTGTCAGAGCGGACCTGACCAGATTGGCGAAGTTGCGGTGATGACAGGCGGAGCTGGATCAGAAATTGCCAGTATCGAAAAGCTTGGGATCAAGACTCTCGTCACTGGAGAAGGACCTCATTGGAGCTACATTATGGCCGAAGAATTTCGTTCAAACGTCTTCTATGCCGGCCATTGTGCGACCGAAACCTTCGGAGTTAGAGCGTTGGGAGAGCTTATTTCCGGAAAATTTGAAATCGACTTTTCGTTCATCGAAAGAAGCGGAGGCTTGTAATGATTAAGCTCTCTTTACTATTCGATTTTAGCGAATAATTGATCAGATTATTCGAAAAACCTTTAAAAAGTCAAAAAATGCTTGCTAATCGGTGGTGGATTACGCGATAAATCCATCCAACGAAGCGGGCATAGCTTAGTGGTAAAGCGCTATCCTTCCAAGTTAGACATGCGGGTTCGATTCCCGCTGCCCGCTCCAATTTGTTTTTTCTCCAACCAGCCAAACAACCATGAACCATTTAACAAAGTTTGCCACTGCAGCGATTGCTCTAGGAGTCGCCTTTTCACACGCCCAAGACGAAGCGATAGATTGTGACAATCTCGCGGCATCTGTGGCGTCGGCGATTACAGCTGATCCAAGCGAAGTTCTGAACGTCATCTCAGAGCAGATGGCTTTGTTTCCAGGTTGTGCTTGTGAGACGGTAAAGGCGGCGATCAATGCATCTGACGCCAGTAACGATCTCGTCGGTGAGATTGTTTATGCCTCCGTGATGGCTGCGCCCGACCAATGGGAGCTTATCGGGCAATGCGCCCTTGCAGCGGCACCGGATGCTGCAGCTGAAATTAATGCAGCTTTGATCCGTGCTGGGAAATCTGCGCTTGGTAATCCTCTAGACTTCCCTGGGGGCGGAGAAGAAGGGGTCAATCCCGGTGGTGGTGTTGTCGGACCGGGAGGTGTTCCGATTCAACCCAATCAGGGGGTGAAAGTTGTCACTGATCCAGGGCCTCCGGGAATCCAAAATCCCTTCTATAACTACCCTAGATGGAGGTTCCTTTCCCGAATCCCAGTTGATAAGCGCTAATCATTCATTTACCTTCTTTTCTCTCACCTCACAAAGCACCCTATGAAAAATAAGATCATACTCAGCCTTTTCTGTTCAGCGATGGTAACCACATCCTACGGAAAGGGGCTTTACTATATTCCTAACGATACAGAAGATGCTGTTCCGATTTCTTGGAGTGTCGGAGTCAGTGCAATGTGGGATGATAATGTCACCCCGGTCAGTCCCTTCAATGAAGAGTCTTCAATGTCACTCAATCCGTTTGTTGGAGTCTCCTTTGTCTCGGTGACTCCGCAAACAACATGGAACGTTTATGCGCGTCTGGGGGCTGTATACTATTTTGATAAGCCAACCACCATGCAAGACGATGTCTATTCACAGTCGCGGGCATCCGTTAGTTTGACCCATCGCTTTAATGAGAGGCTTCGATTTGTCAGTAATAACTCGCTAGCCTACGAACTAGAGCCAGATTATGCATATGGTTTTGCGACCGACCGCCGCTCAGGGGAATACTTCTTTTGGAGAACCGATAACGCCTTGGGATATCGCTGGTCGGAAAGATTTGCTACTTACACAGGTTTTGTGCTTGATGGCTTGAAGTATCGTGACAGCTCAGATGCCGACAGGGTTAGTTGGACCGTTTACAACCAATTTCGCTACCAACTTACTCCTCGGACGGTTGGAACGGCGACCTACCGTTATCAAAAATCTGAGGGTGGTGGCGTTGCAAGCGATCAAGCCTACCAGTTCCTTCTTGTTGGTGTTGAACACCGCTTCAGCCCAAACACCATACTCGTTGTGAATGCTGGTGGTCAGCTTCGTGATGATCTGGGTCAATTTGGAAGCGATGGCTCAAACCCCTACATCGATATGACACTCAGGACCCAAGTTAATGAACAGTTTTCCATCAGTGGATTTCTTCGTTACGGAGTTGAGTTTTACGATACGGTCCAGCAACAGGGGCCTGTAATCATCGAATATGATGACAAAATGACTCTTCGTGTGGGTATTCAAGGTTCCTATCAAGTCTCCCCTGATTTGACTCTATTCAGTGGAATTGACTACATCTATGGCTCCTATCAAGACGGCTTCAATGTTGTGAACGGCGGAAGAGGTCTTCAAGATGCTGAGGAAAAGCTCTTTAATATCTCAATTGGTGCTTCGATGAAGCTTACTGAATACCTCTTTGGATCCGTTAGCTACAACTTCACGAACTCGAATTCCGACTTCAACAATAGCTCCTACGACAGAAATCGCGTAAGCTTAGGACTGAACGCTGAGTTCTGATCTGTAAATTGAATTTCTCCACAAGATTTAATAATATCTATTTCTAGCTCTCGTGATGATCTACATCGCGGGAGCTTTTCATCGTCTATAAAAGGACAAAATCATTTCATAAGACTAAAACAATGAATTCCTCTCCACAGCAGAATGAAGCCTCCCTCCATGCCATCGATTACTGGCAGGTTGTCAAAAACCGCTACGGGATTATTCTACTCACACTGCTATTGGTTTTCATGACTGCGGCGGTCATCACCTATGTGATGCCGAAAAAGTTTCAAAGCACAGCGACGATCGAGGTGAAACCGCGTGGTAGAACTATCGATCCTCTGGGGCAAATTTCGCAAGGAACGATGCCAAAAATGACCCAGCAATTCTTCGGAACTGAGTTTGAGAAAATCAAGAGTAGGAAGTCGTTGGTTAAAGTGGTCGATAATCTAGATTTGGTCAATCGGTGGGGCATCGACAAGGAAGGCTGTCTCGGCACTCTGAAGGGGATCGTGAATACCCAGAATATTCGTGGGACTGATTTGATCTCAATCACAGTTCGACACACTGACAAAGAGGATGCGCGAGATATCACCGCAGAGGTGGCACGAGCCTACAAGGAATATCGAACTGAATTGGAAGGAAAGAATCTTGAAAAGGGTATCAATGAATTGCGCAAAGCTGTTCGTGCGCAAGAGGACAAAGTTGAAGAATCTAGGAAAATTCTAACGACGATCAGTCGTACTAAAAATTTGATCTATCTTGGAGATCGAAGTCTACAATTCGGAGGCACTGGCCTCGATGAGAATTCGACTGCAAAATTTGCCCTCGATCAATTCACCCGGTTGGAAAACGACAAAATGCAACTTGAGGTTCAGATTGCAAATTTGATGAAGTATGACTCTGAACAGTTACTTATTTATGCTTCTGGACTCGATCTTCCAGACAACATTATCAAAACGCTTTATCCGCAGTATCTTCAATTGAAGCGCCAAATTGATGGTCTTCGTGCAAGTGGCTTGGGCGAAAAGCATCCGACGATTGTTACAAATCGTAAGGTCCTTGAGGCGATGAAAAACGATCTGAATGAAGGCGTAGTCAATCTAAGAACACGTCTCCAAGGACAGCTCGATCTGACCAAAGAACGCCTCGCAAGAGTTGAGATCCAGAAAGATGAGACTAAGCAAGATGCGCTAGAACGGAGTATCGATACCCAAGATTACGTTGACGCGAAGCGGGAATATGAAACGGATCAAGCCTTGCTCGACACCATGAAAGTCAAACTGATTGGTGCAGAAATTGACGACAACATCAGTGAGGACACCATCGTGGTTCACGACGACCCTGTTATCTCCAATAATCCTGTGAGTCCGAACGTGACCCTCAATTTGGTGCTAGGTGCTGTTGTGGGTCTCATGTTCGGCGTAGGCATTGCATTTTTCTTGGAGTATCTTGATACCTCAGTCAAGAGCTTGGAAGACGTTGAACGATATCTCCAAGTTCCTGTGCTCGCAGTGATTCCCAAGGACGTTGGGATCTTGCACAAGCAAAATGGAATGAGCCCCGATGCCGAAGCCTATCGAATTCTAAGGACCAATATCGAATTCAACCGCAAAAATCCCGAAGACAACGCGATTACAGTGGTCTCAGGCGGTGCGGGTGAGGGTAAAACGACGACTCTTGTCAACCTTGCTTACATCTGTGCCCAGGGCGGTTATACAACTTTGATGATCGATGCTGACCTTCGTAGGCCAAGGTTGCATACCTTCTTTGACGTCAATAACTCGGTAGGTTTGACCAATTTCCTGACCACCGAACTGATGTTGGAGGATGTGATCCTTCAAACGCCAATCGACAACTTGTATTTTATGCCATCCGGCATCCTTCCGGTTGATGCGGCAGGTATTCTCAACTCGCGTAGAATGTCAGAGTTGATTCAAGATGTGAAACAGCGGTTTGACCTCGTTCTGGTTGATAGTCCGCCAATTCTTGGTGTCAGTGATGCCTCCGTTCTTGCGAGTGAGGTTGATTTGACCATGGTTGTGGTTCAACACCGTAAGCTTCCTAGAAATATGCTACTTCGCGTTAAGGAAGCGGTTGAAAACGTGGGTGGGCATGTGATTGGAGTTGTTTTGAACAACGTCGATGTCAGGAGTGACAGCCAGTATCAATACTACACGAGTTACTACACTTATTACGCTCCAGCAGAATCGCAGATTGGTCCAGCAGTTGGCTCAAGCTCAAAAACGGAGCAGACGACAGCCTCGAAAGAGTCGGAAAAGAATTCTGACTTGTATTAGGATTAATTTTCGCCTTGTATGTAACTAACCAAATACTCAACGAAATTATGAAATTTACTATTCCCCGCCTTCTAACTCTCGTGTTGCTCGCGACACTTTCTCCATTGTTTTCACAGATCCAAGCTGGTAGCTCGGTTCAAGTTACAATCATGGGCGTCCCAGCCGAAGAGAAAACCAAGATCGACGCCATGTACTTTGTGTCAGGAAATGGGACAATCAATCTTCCCTTCATTGGTCGAATGAGAGCCGCAGGGATGAAACCTGAATCTTTGGCTGCCTCGATTCAGAATGCATATCGGAGCGCCGATATTTATACAAGCCCGACGATCCAAGTGATTTCAACAGTAGAAGGTGGTGGGGTTCAACAACAGGTTGTCCACCTTGGGGGGCAGATTCGAAGCCCAGGACCTACACCCTTTAGAAAGGGGCTTACGATCTATCAAGCTGTCCAAGCTGCTGGAGGAGCGACTCCCTACGGAAGTATGAAACGAGTGAAGCTCTATCGAAACGGTGCGATACAGGTCTTTGATATCACCAATGCGCAATTCATGAACGTGCCCCTCAAGCCTGACGATACGATTGAGATTCCACAGAAGAACTGGTTGGGTCAATAAATTGCCCGAACAAAATCCTTCTAAGAAGTCGGAATGTTTATTTCTAAATTCCTTCCGATCACCCTGTGCTTGGGTTTTGGCGTTTGCTGCACGGTGTTAGCCGAATTGCCTGCTGAGTTAATATCGGGGCTTGCTTCGGAAGATTTCAAAGAACGGGAAAAGGCTCAAGCAAACTTACTGGAATGGGCAGAGCAGCAAACTGAGGTCAATGCAGCGAAAGCGATCTTTGATCTGAGAGAGACTTCGGATGATCCGGAGGTTCAGGTCAGGAGCTTCAAAATTTTACGTAAACTTAGCGATCAAGACTACCTGTCAGACGGTAAGGGTTACCTAGGTATTATGATGCTTGAGACTTCGGTGAAATTGCCGAACGAAGAAAACGAGAAGTTTGGTATTCAAATAACCAGTGTTATACCAAAGAGCGCGGCCAGTACAGCAGGTTTGAAAATTGGAGATCTCATCATCGCACTCAACGGGAAGAGTTGGGACAACGAAGGCGCAATGGATGACTTTATGGAAACGATCGCAGGCACAAAGCCCCTTCAGATTGCAAATCTTACGATTTATAGGAAGGACGGCAAAACGCTTGAGATACCAGTTAAGCTTGGTAAGCGACCTGTTGAAAATCTGAGTAGTATTCGCGGCAATTTAGAAACCTTTGATGAAGCGGCAAAAGACAAGCATTTCAAAGAGTGGTTGAAGCAATTTGACGCCAAAAATTAGAGGATAACTGGAAGGGTCGCTATCCTGTTGTTCTCAGGCCCGAAGCAATCGCATTGATTGAGACGAGTAATTTCGGTAGCAGAGCATCTGCCGCTGTCTGATTCTTATGTTCAAGATCACTCCTCCATTTTCTCAAGAGAGCAATTTGTTGGTGATGGAGAACTTTTAGTGGAGCTTCACGGATTCGTAATGTTTTTGCCATACGTGGACGGCGTTCATCCATCGTGCCATCAAACAGTTCAGCGAGAAGTTCTTTAGTTAAGATGAACTCGTTCGTGATGCGTTCAGTGAACGTTGTTCGAAGGTTCAAGTCAGAGACCAACTCGCCGTAGGCCTTCATTAGGTCAAGATTTGCTGATGCTAAATTCGTTTCTACGTTCGTCAGGACATAGGCTAGGAAGGTTGAGCGACCGATTGCAGTTTTTAATTCTTTAAAATCACTGGGTGAACCCTTCTTTAGTTCAGCCAATGCTGTGCCCACTCCGTACCAGCCAGGAAGGTAGTAACGTGCTTGAGTCCATGAGAAGACCCAAGGGATGGCCCGAAGGTCAGAAATAGAATGGGATTTTTTCCCTGTCCGTCTAGCTGGACGAGAACCGATGCGAGCATTTTCAAGTGCATCAATCGGTGTCACTTGGCGATAGAACTCAATAAAACCATCGGACTTTAAGAGGCCCTGATAGGCCTGCTGAGATGATTGGGAAAGTTTGTCTAAGAATGCTTCGGCAGGATCAGCTTTCTTTTGCATGTGCAAATGTTTGGCGGTATTGATAGCAGCTCCTGCTAGGAGCAACTCTAAGTTGTAAGTGGCGTTGGCCAAGTTCGCATACTTTTGAGCAATCGTTTCGCCTTGTTCGGTCATTCTGAAGCTGCCCGACATCGCACCGTGGGGTAAAGCGGCCATGAACCAGTGAGTTGGGCCGGCTCCGCGGGAAATAGTACCGCCGCGGCCGTGGAAGAAACAAAGCCTAACCGATTTTTTCTTTCCTACCTCAGTTAGTGCGGACTGAGCTCTGTGTAGAGCAACTTGAGCAGCAAGAATTCCACAATCCTTATTCGAATCAGAATAGCCCAGCATGACTTGTTGCTCTGGTTGCTCCATCTGTTTCAGGGAGCGGATGGTAAGTGGATGCTCAAGAAAATCGTTAAGGATATCCGGCGAGTTCGCCAGATCTTCCATGGTCTCGAATAAAGGGACAACAGAGAGTGGGCATACCATCCCATCCGGACTTTGCTTCATTAGTCCTGCCTCTCTAGCCAAGAGATAGACGGAAAGAAGGTCTGAAAGCTGCCGCGTCATCGATATAATGAGAGAGCCAAGCCCATCTTTTCCCCATGTACTTAGATGCCTTACGAGGACTCTGTATGAATCGAGGACGTTGTCAGCATATTCACCAATTCGTGATCCATCGTGTAAGAATGGGCGATTCGTTTTCAATTCGGCATTGAGAAATTCCAACCTTTTGACCTCGTTCCATTCCGCAAAGTTCTTGCCGTCTTTAATTCCAGCAGCTCCCAAAATTTCACCAATGGCTTGGTCATGGAATTCGGAGTTTTGGCGAATATCAAGCTTGGCCAAATGGAATCCAAACATCTCGATCTTGTGCCGTAGAGGTCGAATGGCCTGTTCCTCAAGAAGGAAGCAACCAGTGTCTGCGAGAGTATTGGATATTAAGTCCAAGTCACTGGTCAGAGCTTCAGAACTTGAATAACCTGCTTTGCCACGAACTTGCTCACTGAGGCGCAAAGCCATTAAATTTGCCATCTGTTTCCATGGTTCTTCTGATTGCCGATCGAGGATGACTTTGACAGCAGATTGTTCTTCGATGATGAAGCTCAATTCATCGATCCTATCCTGTAAATTATCTGGGACCTCTACAAGATGCCTTGAAATCGTGAGTTGTGTGGCGAGCTCACGGAGTTGCTTTTCAAGCAATTGGAACGCTGCTTTTCGAAATTCCGAAAGACTCAGTTCGGTGACTGGGGGAGTCACGAGTGGGTGACCATCTCGATCACCGCCAATCCAAGAGCCGAAACTCAACCGAGGAATGTTTCCTGCAGATCTGAGTAAATCTAGGGGAAGCTCGGCATCACGCCATGCCTCAGTGAAATGTAAATCCAATCGATTGATTGCCGCTGGAAAGAGATCTTTAAGATAGTGGATCGCGTTGCGAAGTTCTGATCCAATATCTGGTCTGACCGTATGTATTTCTGCAGTAAGCCACAACGTCTCAAGTGTTGTCACGATTCGTTCACGGATTCGGCGCTTCTCTCGCTGGGTATACTTTGGATACTCGTTTCGAACCAACTCCTCATACAGAGTTCGCTGGCGTGATCTAACCGATTCTCTTTTGGCTTCAGTTGGGTGGGCTGTAAGAACGGGCTCTACGTGGACGTCTTGAAGAACCTTTAGAATTTGTTCTGGATCCAACCCGAGTGCTTGAAGGTCTCTAAGCGCCTGAGGCCATAGACCACGGATAGAGTCAGCGCCCAAGGCTTTCTCGCGCTCTCGTCTGATCTCAGCCGCCACGCGCTCTTCAACCATGTTCAGCAATTGGAAGCCGATAGAGTATAGTTTTGGAAGTTGTTCTGGCAGTTCTGTATCCGGATCTAATTCATTTCCCGACCAAGGCATATGATTCAAGAGGTCCTTTTCGCCTAGGCTTTCGAGTGAGTCTTTTAAACAGCCAAGCAGGTAGGAGAGTCGTTCATCGATTAATTCGAAACCTTCGGTGCGCAGTTTGTCACGTGTGGGGCTATTCATTGGAGTGCAAAGTATTGGAGAAAGATGATTCTTTGGTGCAACGCAGGTAGCATTTTACAGACCGCATTTTTATGAAGCATCGGGGAACAGGTTTAAAAATTACGATTGCGCCTCAAATTAGACGCTGAAGAGGGATGTAACAGATTGTCCGCAATTGATTCTGCGTATTGCCTCTCCAAGAAGTGGAGCGATGCTCACGGCCTGTATCTTTTTCCCAAATGCCTGAGGCACTGAGTCGGTCGTAATGACTTCTTCAATATGCGAGGTAGCAAGGCGTTCGTTTGCAAGCTCGCTGATAATCGCATGAGAAACGCCGGCGAAAACTCGCTTTGCACCGTGTTTGTGGAGAATCTCGGCAGCTGCAGTGAGAGTTCCGGCGGTCTCAGTCATGTCATCGACAAGTAGGACGTCACGGCCTTCTACTTCTCCAATAACGTTCATTGCCTCCACGCGAGTCGCCGAAATTCGGTGTTTCGCGACGATTGCAAGCTCAGCCCCGAGCGCATCGGCGTAGGCTCGAGCCATTTTCACCCCACCGACGTCTGGAGATACGACTGTTAGATTCGAGGTGTCTGGATGGCGTTCTCTGAGGTATCCGATCAAAGCAGGTTTTGCATACAAGTGGTCCACCGGTATATCGAAAAAACCTTGAATTTGCGGGGCGTGAAGATCCATGGTCAGGACACGGTTGACTCCTGCTGAGGTCAGCAGGTTCGCGACTAGTTTTGCTGTAATCGGCACTCGAGGTTGGTCTTTTCTATCTTGGCGTGCATAGCCAAAGAAGGGCATGACTGCGGTGATTCTCTCAGCACTGGCACGGCGAGCGGCGTCGACGAGAATGAGCAGCTCCATAATATTATGATTCGTCGGAGGGCACGAGGGTTGAATGATGAAGACATCATCTCCTCGGACATTCTCATTGATTTTTACGGCAGTTTCACCGTCTGGGAAAGCCTCTACCTGAACATCAGCCAGTGGCTGCCCAAGGGTTTCTGCGATTTTAGATGCGAGGGTTCGGTGAGCTGTTCCACTTATGATTTTCATGAACTTGGACCATTGTTGACAGACTGACAGAGCACCGCAATACTTTGCCGACTTGAAACCCAATTTAGGCAATAATTTTTGAGTGATTTAGCGACAGCCCCTCCGATTGAAACCGTAAAACCGCCCGGATCGAAACAGGACTTCTCGAAGCCGATTTCCGCAGTTCTCTTTGTTGCGATCATTATTTGGTTTTTTGGTTACGAATTGCGTTTCGGGGCGGATCGTGCTCAGTCGGTATTTCTATGGCTGAAAGATGCATGGAATGACGAAAATGACTACGAACACGGTATTCTATTTCCCTTTGTGATCCTTGGATTGATCATCTATCAGTTTAAGAACCTCAAAGCTGCGGCGGGTAAAGGAAGCTATATTGGACTGATTTCTGTGTTTATCGGTGCGGTTTTTTACGCAATTGCCTTCAGGACATTTCAGCCCAGAATCGCGGCTGGTGCCTTGCCGTTTTTACTTTGGGGTGGCTGTTATTACCTTTGGGGCTGGAGAGTTGCTAGAATTCTGGCTTTTCCATTTTTCTTTTTTTGGCTTGCTGTTCCTCTACCCAGCTTTCAGCAGGCCACCACGCATCTGCAACTGCTTGCAACTTCGCTCGCGCATCATGGCTCGAATTTATTCGGTGTGGATACCCGTGTGGTTGGGACGACGATTCTTCCTGTAGAAGGAGACTGGAAACCCTTGGATATTGCGACGGGCTGTAGTGGCATTAGATCACTCATGGCATTGTTGATGATCTCGGCTGCTTGGGCTTATGTTGCGAAAATTAAAATGTGGCAAAAGGCGGTTCTATTTCTCGCTGCGTTGCCGCTCGCGATTATCGGGAATTCCCTGCGTGTTACCTCAATCTTCGTGATCGCGGAATATGGGAATGCCGAGTGGGCAGCGGGAACGTGGCATGACTGGTCTGGATTGTTACTTTTCTACCCATTCTCGCTATTCCTTTTGCTTGTTTTACATTCCGTGTTTGAGGGTGGATTGCCATGGAAGCAAAAGAGAAAGAGAAAGTTGAGTCGGCAGACCGTTCGCAAACCTGAGGATCATGAAGAACGTACTATGAGCCAATGAAGTTACGAAATTTCTTTCTACCCCTGTTTCTTGCTGGAACGCTAAGCTTGATTTATTTTCTGCCGAGCGCCGGGAAAATTGCTCAATCAGCAGTGATCATGGAACTCCCAAAGCAGAGCGAAAAATGGTTTTTTAAAGTCATACCAGCCAGCGATGCCGAGCTAGGGACGCTTGCAAAGGATACAGAATTCTCGAAAGCCGTGTGTTTTCGCCCAAGACCCGGTGAGTTTGATGTTCAAGGCAATCAGATTCCAGATCGCATCGATTTGTCAGTCGTTTTGTCGGGGGTTGATATCAACAATTCCATTCATCGTCCTGAGCGTTGTATGCCGGCACAGGGACATCAAATTCTCGAGTCCGCCGACAAGTCTCTTCGTTTGAAGAATGGACGTGAAATCACCGTCAAACGCTTGAGGAGCGTGCAACGTCTGCCTATCAATGAGGAAGGCACGGAGCATCTTGAGCTCAACTGTGTGACCTATTATTTTTTCGTAGGCCATGACAGTATAACCAATGATCACCTTGGCCGTACGTTTATTGATATCAAGGACCGTCTCTTGAAGGGAATGGACCAACGATGGGCATACGTCTCGACTTCAATGTGGTTCGGTGAAATGCCTTGGATGAAGGATGTAAATATCTCGGAAGATGAGGTAGACGAAAAGCTTTCCAAGTTTGTGGGTATGTTTGCCGAGGAGCAGATTGATTGGAATCAGATTGACTCCTAGGGGGCTAGTGAGAACTCAAAGATGAACCTTCTAAACCACGCTAGAAATTGATCTTCTCAGCAGGTTTTACTTTTGCTCCTTTCAGAAAATTAATGGATTTTCTTAAATAGGCCAAGTAATCCGCCTTTGCCTCAGGCGTGACGAAATTAGGAATTTCGGTGCTCTTTACGATTCGTAGTTCGGCTTCGTTAAAAAGTCGAAGCGCATCAGCACTCCGGCGTTCGGACCAAGCTTTGACGGCAATTTTCCCATAGAGTGTGCCAGCGAGATAATAAGAACTGCTTCCGCCGGGAAGTTCCGCTGCCTTTTCATACTGTGAGATGGCAGATTTGAAATCATCCAGCCTTTCGTAGGCGAGTCCGAGGCCCTGGCGGATGCGCACGTGAGTGATTTTTCTCTCTTGGGAGTAGTCGACCACTCCGAATAGATTCATTAACCAATCTGTCTGAGCAGCCGCCAATTGGAAGGTGTTGAGAGGAACGGTGGGATCTTGATCATCCAGTTCAGTATATCCCTTTTCGCATAAGTGCCTAGCATACCAAGAGCGTGCAAAGAAGGTTGGTTCCATTTCACCCTGCAGGAGACAGGCACGTTGAAATTCTTTTTCGGCTTCTGTATTTCGGTTGAGGAAGCTGAGAATATTGGCTGCACCGACCGCTAACTCAGGGTCGTATGGCTGCATCTCCGCTGCCTTTCGGAAATCAGCAAGTGCGGAGGAAAAAAGCTCGTCACGAAATTCGCCCGGCATCTGTTCGCCAGCAAGGTTTACGCCAAGGTTTGCCCTTTGCTTATACAAGGAAGGCAATTCCCATAGGGTCAAAGCATTCGATAACCGATCGATATTAGATTCTACGCTCAGAGGTGTTTTAGGGAAATAGCTGGGCCAAAGAACTTGGCTGACTTGATAGGCCTTCCAACCGAAGAATGACAAGGGAATGGCCAAACCGAAAGCAATCAACGAGAGAACTAACGAGTTTAGACGAAAACGACGAGTCTCTAGGTCCGAGTTCTGAATTGGGATACAAATCACAGAAATACATAGACCCAACATAGCTGCACCGGGTGGTATTCTGAAAATTCCTTCAAAGCAGGATTGCACGAAAAGACCTGCGAACGCAGCCAAGCCACCCACTCGCCAGGCATCTACGGACCACTCATTTTGTGAATTTTTCTCCGTCGTAAGCCTTATGATTGTGAGTAAGCAGGCGATAAGCAAAAAGATGAAGAGTATGGATGCACCAAAAATACCGTAGTCCGTAACGGTTTGAATGAACTCGTTGTGGACATGTTCAGGTTTCGCTCTGCCCCAGCCCATCGCGGTGGTGTCCCAAAACTGGAAGCATTCCCAACTAAAGGAACGGCTGCCACCTCCGAAGATTGGATGCAATCCTATGGTGGAAAAGGCGATCCCGATCATGTAGAGCCGGATACTGTTATCGAGCATGCCAGCAATTTGTCCATTGTCTCCCCGTGCTTCCTGAACTTGGGATAACCAAGAGAGAAAGAGGATGGCAAGACCGATGAAAATGATCGGAAGAATGATCACTGCCGGTCCAAACCAACGTTTTTTGTCCCGCGAGCCAACCAGGAGTGAGGCAAACAAGAGGACACCGACGCCGGCTCCTATGCCGATAAAGCCGCCCCGCGATTTTGTGAAGTAAATCGCGACCATTCCGGCTAGTGAGACCAAACCGAATAATACTTTGGAGGTGAAGTGTGCTTTGGAAAAAAGAGCAAACCCAGATAGAATCAGCGAAGTCGCGATGAGGAAAGAGGCACCGTAGCTGTAATGGGCAAAGAATCCAGCAGGTGCCTTGGGGTCCTTGTTTGGAAAGATCGGAGAATAAAGAGGGTCAAAAATCTGTTTCGTAATCACCCACACACTCGCGGCTAAAAGACCCGTTATGCCGAAGATGAGCACCCTCTGAGCCCCCTTACTGCTAAGGCAGGCACGAAAACAAAGGAAGGTGGAAATCGCCATCGAAAGCAGGAGCAAATCGGAGCGTGAGGCTTCGTAGACTGGGGTTAACAAGGCACGTGCACAAACCCATACGGAAAGGATCAATCCAAGAACGATAAGTGTGTTATCCGTGCGACTTCGTTGCTCTTTCAGTAAGCAAGGAGCCGCAGCCAAAGCGGCAATTGCGAAACAAAGCATCGTTGGTCCCCATGTCCAGATGCGTAGCTGGGGTGCCATCGTGATCGAACACAAGAGCCCCAGAATCCAAAAAAAGGAAGAGAGAACAGCCATGGTTGAGTAAAGTGGTATGAGCCGAATTAAAACTATTTAGCTCCTTTTCCAAAAAGGACGGCTGGAATGGTTTTTAAAAGAATCTGGAAGTCGAGCCAAAGCGACCAATTGTCGATGTATCGCAAGTCCATGGCCACCCAATCGTCAAAGCTGGTGATTTTGTTGCGCCCGCCGGCCTGCCACTCGCAGGTGATACCAGGTTTTACACTCAGTCGACGGCGGTGCGACATTTCATTGAAGGCCTCGACTTCGTAGAGAGGAAGAGGCCTTGGACCGACGAGGCTCATGTCTCCAGCAAGGACGTTGATCAGTTGTGGAAGCTCATCAATACTGAGTTTGCGAAGCAACGCACCGAATTTGAAGATTCTGGGATCTGAATCGAGTTTGAACACAGGTCCTTCCATCTTGTTGCCGTGAGAGGCTTTGGTTTCTGCGAGCAGATCTTCCGCATTGGCCACCATGGTGCGGAATTTCCACATACGGAAGGGTTTGCCATATCGGCCAGCACGCATTTGGGAAAATAGAATGGGCGCTCCTGGGCTTGCGACTTTGATGCCCACTGCGGCGATGAGCCATAGAGGAAGGGAGAAGCTAATGATCAGAGTTGCGCCTACTCGATCAATCACCCCCTTACATAGAAGTTCCCATGAAAGTTCAGGGGTCGACCTCAGGACCAACATGGGTTTATCGCCAACTGAATCGAATACGGGTCGAGCAATTTGAGTGCGAATGAAAGAAGCCGCGATCCATGCCTCGACTCCCTGTAGCTCGCAGACTTCCACCGCTTGTGCCACTTTTTCGAACTCAGTGGATTTGGCGGCAAAGACCACACGCCCGATCGACTCCTTTTTGAGAATAGCGAACAACTCTTCAGAAGGCCTCGATGAAATGTCAAAGTTTTCGATGATATCCCATTCCGCGACAGATTCGGGATCTAGATCTTTCAGTAGTTCCTCTATTTCATCTTCCGAACCAGCGATCAAAATTCGTTCACCACCTGAACTACGCCTCCTATTGCGAATCATCCAAATCCGGGTCAGCCGGTCTCTGAGCAAGAGAGTTAGGAAGATGAAAACGGTGCCCAGACCCAAAATGAGTCGTCGAGTGCCTTCCGTTTTTGCAAACACCTCGAAAACAGCGATTACCACTCCGATGATGAAAAGCGCTCGGACGAGCTGCCACACAGCGACTTGCATCTTCTTCCGCCGCAGCCTTTCGTAAAAACCAAAGTGCTCCAGAACAAGGGGAGTAAAGGGAACAGCAATGTAGAGCACCCAGGCCATCGCCCTGAGGGGATTCGCTTCATCACCACCAAGTTGTAACCAATCTCGAAGCGGGCCACGAAGCATGCTGGCAATCCAGAATGCCAACCATACTAAAAAAGCGTCCAATAATTGGAGCGCTTGAATGGTGAAAGAATCTTTACGACTTGAAATCATT
>JBGCEE010000047.1:0-75883 GCA_045106015.1 Akkermansiaceae bacterium
GCCTTGATCTTGGCTCCGTCCGCCTCGACCATTTCGGCAATTCCATCCGCAAAACGGTCTAATTCAAGATCACGAATCCTGCAGATAACTTTTTGGTCGGTAGAGCATCGCAAACGGAATGAAGAGCAGAGCCGTCGCCCCCATCAGGCCACTGAAAAACCAGAAATAGTCAGCTCCTTGGAGGCGGACCTGGCCGCCTGAGAAAACGGTCTTGGAATAGATATCTTCGCCTTGGCTCGCTTCTTGCGAATCCAATCCAATTTCTTTCCGACGTTTTTCCAACCACGGCTCTTCTGGATGGAAACGATCGAGCCATGAAGCTTCTTTTTCTGGCCCAGGCTCATCCTTTTCAATGATAATCCCAACATCCCACTTGGTATTCCAGTCTCCATCTCCACCCGCACTCCAAATTCGAACCGTGGTAGAACTCAGAATAAGATATTTCAATGGACGTCCCCAGTAGTCTTTCATTTCCCCAATCAATCCATTTCCTATGGACTCGTCTGGGAAACGATTCCCCTCTGCTTTCGCAGCGGAAACAATAGAATTAGCGGCTTCGTTGAGTATTTCCTGACCAGGTACTTCGAGGGGTTTCTCAGCATCTTTCTCAAGCCTACAGACAAAGACTTCATTTTCGTCATCCTTATCGTAACCGAGAAGCACTGCCGTTCTCGGCTCTTCCTGCCAATCCTTTGGCATTTTTTCAATGTGTTCTTCGAGCTGTTCTTCGGCAGCACTCGGAATGCGTATGTAGTGATTCACTCCAGCGACAAGAAAGTTACCGATCGCAACCGCCGCAAGGTAGAAGCACATGATGAAGGACTTCATCTTCTTCGGGGCCTGGGTGTAAGCGAACTCAAGAGCCACGATCGAGATCATGATCTCAGAGGCCGTGAGCAAAGCGAACGCGCAGATTTGCCAGCCGATGTTCGGTCTTCCACCTCCGTCGATATCCACTTGGATCAAGCTGACGAGTACGAACGCAGCGGTCATCAGCATAAAACCAACTCCCATTTTTCTCAATGGGCTGAGCGTCCAATATTTCGTGACCGTCGGATACAGAAAGTAACTGAAGAGTGGTATAAAGGTCAGGACGAAGACTGAATTCAATGACTGGATCTGCGAAGGCAACCAATTGAAACCAAGGAACTGACGGTCCATGTCCTGAGCTTGGAAAATCCACGTGGAGCCCGTCTGATCAAAGAGCGCCCAGAAAACCGCGACAAAGAGGTAAACTGGGGCGAGCTTCAACATCGCCATCAAGCCATCCTTGCCAAAGGCCTCTTTCAGAAAACCAATTCCGCCCGGCGGAACATGCGCAAAGCGATGCCTCCCAAGCCAGAAAATAAAAGTCGCCAGAGCCATCAAAACGCCGGGGACACCAAAGGCCCAGTGCGGCCCATACCATTGGAGCAACCAAGGAGTGAGAAGCATCGAAGCGAAGGCGCCGAGATTGATCGAGAAGTAGAACCAGTTAAAAATTCGCGGAAGCAAACGCGCATTCGTGCTACCGAACTGATCACCTACATGTGCCGATACGCAGGGCTTGATCCCCCCAGCGCCGAGCGCGATCAAGACCAGCCCCCCAAACATCCAATATTCGGAATTTCCATATTGCCCCATCAATGCGAGGCAGGCGTGCCCTGCGCAATAGATGATCGAGAGCGCGATGATCACTTTGTATTTCCCGAAGAATACATCTGCCAGAATCGCACCGATGAACGGAGTTAGGTAAAACGCGCCATTGAAGAGATGGACCAATTCTGCAGATCGTGCCTTATCCATCGGTTGGCCTCCGGGGCCGTCCATGAGGAAAAGATAATTGGTAAGGAAGACTGCCAAGATGGCTTTCATCCCATAAAAGGAAAATCTCTCAGCAGCCTCGTTTCCGATGATGTGAGGGACGCCCGAAGGCATTCCTTGGGTCTCCTCTGGAGTGGTCCGGTATCGCATTGGCGAACAGACTTCGCCAAGCTTAAGCAAACTTCAAGCCTACACGCCTATTCCGGCAAGCCAGAGGAAACCGATTTCCACCAGCGTTCGAAATCTGAGTCTTCACTTGAAAGCCTTTCTGCTGCAGAAACTGCACGCTCCCTATTGCCCACTAGCCACTCAAAGGCAACCGCGGTGCGGTGTCTGCGCATGCGCGCCTCTCCCCCTTCAGTCCTCCCAATGATCTTCAAATACAGCCCCATCAGCTGGTCACTATCGAAGTCATTCCATTTCAGAGAACGCTTTTCACCTGCTTGGAATTGCCCTTCAAGTTGCTCCTCATCGCCAACCGAAATTGCATCAATTTGCGTTCCATCCTTCAATGCGAGTTTGATTTCCAATGAATCTTTGACAAGATCTGCATTGAGATCGCTGAGAAACACTGCCGCTTCAGACGACAATGCGATGAGCGAAATTCTTCCGTAACCTTCTGGATCTTCATCGAGATTCCCTAGAAACTTCGAAAATCTCTCGAAGCGATAATCGTTAGAAAGTGCGCTCATCTGCCCTGAAAACAGATTCAAGTCAGCGTTAGGCTCTTCCTTTTCTGCCAATTCTTTCTTCAGTGCCTTCTCGAGCCGTTTGAAATCAATTTGACGTGATCGTATGTTGAACTTTGCCCGCCCTTTTGTTTCAATGAGAGTTAATGTTCGATTGAGTTCGTCTACCGCTTCCCGACATTCTTTCGGCGTCGTAGGTTCAGCATCGAGAACTCCCCCTCGGAGCAACTCATAGTCTTTGAGATAAACTTTCGCAACGTCTTGGTAAAATCCTAACACATTGTCATCTCCAAGTTCTGTTTTTTGAACTATTTCCTCAAAAAACGGTTTCGCCTCGCGGAGGCCACCTTGATCCCAGTTTTTGAGTCCGGCTATGAGATAGCCCATGTAAATTTCGTTTCCGACATTCTCAACTTCCTCGAAGTCATCCAGTCGGTAGAAGGGAAATTCGTTTATTCGGCGCAAAACGGGTTGTAAGCCCATTGTGAAGCCTGCTGGGAGGCCCTTTGGAGAGTCCGAAATATGTCGAAAGATCTCTCTCGCGTTACTCTTTGCTTGCCCACTTTTCCCATCGAGAAAAGAAGCAACAACTGCCTCTAACCCAGCCCATGTTCGGGTCGGTTCTTGGGCTGTCTTGTTCGCCAGAAGACTTGAAAAGACCTCCTCAGCCTTCGTATAGTCCTGATTCTGCATCGCTCTCCTTGCCATGAGATAGCGGTTCGCAATTTTCACCAGCGCACCTTCATCATTGGATGTATTTCCACCAGCGACGACCACTTTCGCCTTATTTGAAGGAGAGGGTTCTCGACTTTTACGATTGGCCACAGCCACCGAGAGAACACCGATCAGAATGAGCCCTAAGGCTCCGCTAACAAGAAGGCCGATGCGCTTGTTGCGTGCCCGCTTTTGGATACGAAGTCTAGCTGTTCGCGCACCACGGGTTGTCCCTACCTTCTGTCTTTTACAAGCTTTGACTGCAGCCTGAAAGCCCTTGATCATGTCATCATAGCTACCGAAACGCTGGATAGATTCATAGGCCATCGCTCGATCAATCACCGCGCATGTTTCGTCGGTTAGATACGGAGCTACACGCCTCAGAGGCACCACTTTTCGCTTAGCTGCACGCAGCAGCTTCGTGTTCATGGATTCCTCGTTACATGGAGGGATACCAGCCAAGGCATGGTAAAGAGTCGCGCCGAAGGCATAGATATCAGAACGAAAATCCTCCGCCCCTCCTTCGATTGCTTCTGGAGGAACGTAGTATGGAGTTGCCCAAATTTCCGAGGCGGTGGCTTTCCCTCCCTTCGTGACAAGGGCGAGACCAAAGTCCACGATCTTTGCATTCCCTTCTGCATCAAATAAGATGTTGCCTGGCTTGATATCTCGGTGAATCAGGCCAGCAGATTGCGCGCCCTTGAGACCCTCGGCGATTTGGATCGCCATGGGTAAGATTTCGCTCTCTGGTATCTTTCCTTGCTCTCGAATTTTGTGCTCAAAATGCCCACCTGGCACAAATTCCATGGCGATATAGAAAAATCCAAAGGCGCGACCCGTTGTGAGAACCCGCACAACATTGGGATGGCTGAAAGACGCGGTTAGTCTTGCCTCCTGCTCAAAAGCTTCAATTCGCTTTTCATCCTTCGAGTATTCCTCGCTAAGAATCTTCAGTGCGACCTCTCGATCAAGAGTCTGATCATTCGCGATGAAGACAGAACTCATTCCACCAATCGCATGACGCCTTGTGACAACGTAGGGACCGAACTGCTTCTTGACGCGGTTCTCTTTTTTACACTGAGGACAAACCACTCGCGAATATGGCGGAACCGAAGAAATATTCATCGGCGCACCACAATCGTAGCACACTATGATTTCTTCCTGCTTCTTCGGCATGCGCAACGATGAACGCGTTCTGGCCACTTGAAAACTATCTATTTCGAGAATCTTTCACAAATGATACGAGTCGATTGGCCCTTCCCTCTTGCAAACAAGGCCACTTCTCTCTGAAAGTCTGCACGTGATCGCAAGACTCAGAGGAAAAATTATCGAAGCATTCCCCAATCGCTTGGTTGTCGACTGCAATGGTGTGGGTTACGAGGCGATCATTCCAATATCTACTTTTGATCATTTGCACCCAAGCGAAGGCGATTCCGTTGATCTGCGGACCCATTTACATATCCGAGAAAATGCGCATACGCTCTTCGGCTTCGCCACTGAAGAAGAACGTGATGTCTTTCTTCTACTCATTGAGCGTGTTTCAGGAATCGGTCCGTCCATCGCGATCTCCGTGCTGAGCGGGATGCCAGTTCAGAACTTTAAATCAGCGGTCGTCGCAGGCGATGCGGCCCTGATCTCCAAGACCAAGGGTATCGGAAAGAAGACCGCCGAACGAATCATTCTCGAACTCAAGGATAAAGTCGGCGTCACTGATACGTGGCAAGACGCTGCATCCGGAGAGGTCTCCTCGGAGGCCGCGGATGCCGAACTCGCACTCATTGCTCTCGGCTACAAACAAGTCGACTCTCGAAAAGCCGTTCGGGCAATCCTCGACAAAGAACCGACGTCCAAAGCCGAAGCCCTCATTCGAGGAGCTCTCCGCTCCCTTCAGTCCTAAGATCCACTCTCACCATTTTTCAAACCATGACCGTCCGCACTCGATTCGCTCCTTCTCCAACTGGTTATCTCCACGTCGGAGGTGCTCGCACAGCGCTTTTCAACTGGTTGTTCGCACGCAAGAACAATGGGAAATTCGTTCTTCGCGTCGAAGATACAGATGCCGCTCGAAACACCGAAGAAGCGAGGCAGGCGATCTTCGATGGGATGTCTTGGCTTGGTCTCGACTGGGATGAAGGTCCCGAAAAAGGCGGCGAATATGGCCCCTACTACCAATCTCAGCGAAAGGAAATCTATGATACCTATTTCGAAAAACTCCTCTCTTCAGATCGCCTCTATAAGGATGGCGACGCTTACCGTTTCAGATTTGATCGGCAACCAGTGACTATGAAGGACCTCGTATGCGGCGAGGTTACGATCGACTATCGCGATGCATCGAACACACCTGACATGGTGGTTCGCCGCAGTGACGGATCTTACGTCTTTCATTTCGTCAATGTTGTGGATGATCTCGAGATGAAGATGAGCCACGTCATACGCGGTGAGGATCATCTGATGAACACCCCGAAGCACCTACAACTCTTTACAGCACTGGATGCTGAGCCCCCACAATACGCACACATCCCGCTCATTCTGAATGGCGATGGTTCAAAAATGTCGAAGCGTGATGCTGGAGCAGCCGTCGGAGATTATCCCCGTCAAGGCTTCCTCTCTGAAGCGGTTGTCAACTTCATCGCCCTATTAGGTTGGTCTTCAAAGTCAGATGATGAAATCTTCACTCTTACGGAGCTGATCGACCGCTTCTCACTCGAGGGTATCAATCGAGCACCGGGACGTTTTGATCTAGAAAAATGCAAGTGGGTGAACCAGCAGCATATTGCTAAAATTTCCAATGAAGCTTTTGCCGATTTTGCAAAGCCCTACGTAGAACAAGATGGCCTTCCAATAACAGAGGATTTCCTGACAGTCATCGGCGCTGTTAAGGAAAAAGTGCGGCTTCTTTCTGAAGTTCCAAACGCGATCGACTTTCTTATCACAGATCATGTTTCTGCAGATCCTGCAGCGGTTGAGAAGGCCAAGGGAAACCTAAATTCAGCTCATATTCCAGCTCTCGCCGAGCACATGGCATCCATGACTGATTGGTCAGCTGATCTCGCAAAAGAAGCGATTGGTATTGTTGCAAAATCTAACGGAGCGAAACCGGGCCAACTCATGTTCCCCACACGAGTGGCTCTTTCCGGCAGAGGTCATGGACCTGATCTAGGAGATATCTTTGAAATCCTTGGAAAAGATCGTACGGTCGCGCGCTTGAAGGCGTTCCACTAGGCGGAATAACCAAGCCACGGGCCAAGCCATTTTTCAACTTCCTCGACGGTCATACCCTTCCGTTTCGCATAGTCTTCAATCTGATCCTTCTGAAGCTCAGACAGGGCAAAGTAGTGACTCTCTGGATGCGAGAAGAAAATCCCACTGACCGCAGCACCTGGGTGCATAGCACAACTTTCGGTAAGCGTGACTCCCGTTACGGCGGGTGCATCTAACAAGTCGAACAGTGTCGGCTTCTCAGTGTGATCTGGTTGGGACGGATAACCGGGTGCTGGGCGGATACCCTGATATTTTTCATGAATCAGTGCGTCTTTTGTTAACTCACCTTCGGCTTCGTAGCCCCAGTCAATTCTTGCTTGATGATGGAGCTTTTCTGCAAAGGCTTCTGCCAAGCGGTCAGCGATCGCTTTAACCATGATGGATCCATACGGGTCATTGGCCTCATCGAGCTCCTTGGCATACTCATCCGCGCCGTGGATGCCTACGACGAACCCACCGACAAAGTCTGGCTTCTCCGGCGAAACCCAGTCTGCCAGAGCAACGTTCGGTTTTCCTGAGGTCTTCTTCAACTGCTGACGGATCGTGTGAAGTCGCGCCCGTTCACTTCCGTCTTCATTTAAGATGGCAATATCATCGCCGTCTGAACTAGCAGGAAAGAAACCATAGACTCCCCTAGCTATCAGTCGTTCCTCAGCCACCATGTTTTTGAGATATTCGCATGCCTCGGCGTAGAGTTTTTTCGCCTCAGCTGCGCCTCCTGTATTCTTGGTTTTGAGTTCCTTTTTTTCCCGATCCCAAACCCCTCTGAGTTCCCACGCATGGAAAAATGGAGTCCAATCGATGTAGTCAACGAGATCACCGATTTTCAGTTCAGATGTTTTCGTTCCTGTGAATGAAGGAACCGGAGGATCGTATGATTTCCAGTCGTAGACAGGTCCTGCCTTACGGGCTTGTTCGAGAGTGAGAGTTTCCTTTTTCGGGCCACCCAAAAATTTCTCGCGAGCCTTTTGTTGCTTCTCGCGCAGTTCCTTCACAAACTCTTCTTTGCCATCTTTAGAAAGCAACGAAGTGGTCACTGGAACCGAACGGGATGCATCCAGAACGTGGACAACTGGACCCGAGTAATGTTCGGCAATCTTGATCGCGGTATGCGCCGCCGAAGTCGTCGCACCACCGATAAGCAATGGCACCTTGAATTCTCGCCGTTCCATTTCTTTAGCCACATGGACCATCTCGTCGAGCGATGGAGTGATCAGCCCAGAGAGTCCAACGACATCCGCACCAATCTCTACGGCTTTATCCAAAATCTTATCGCAGGATACCATTACGCCCATATCTGTGACTTCGAAGCCATTGCATGAAAGCACGACACCGACGATATTCTTCCCGATGTCATGCACATCACCTTTTACCGTTGCGATTAAGAACCGTCCGGCGGAGTTCCCACGCTCGGCAACTTTCAGCGCCTCTTCCTCTGACATCCCAGGATTCTCTTTCTGAATGGCTGCGATATCGCCAGCGAGATTTTCAGCCTTCTCAGCTTCCATATACGGGAATAGCCAAGCCACAGCCTTTTTCATTACCCGAGCGGATTTGACGACCTGAGGGAGGAACATTTTTCCTGCACCAAAGAGATCACCAACCACACCCATACCATCCATGAGTGGGCCTTCGATCACCTTGAGTGGCCTACCGTATTTGACTCGTGCCTCCTCGGTGTCTTCATCAATAAAACGATCGATACCCTTTAAGAGGGCGTATTCGAGCCGCTTCTCTACCGGATCTTCTCGCCAAGAAAGGTCTTCTTGCAACTTCTTACCCCCGACTCCCTTGTAGCTTTCGGCTAAGTCGAGTAGGCGCTCTGTTGAGTCCTCCCGCTTGTTCAGCAAGACATCCTCGACGTGTTTCAAAAGATCTTTTGGAATCTCGTCATACACTTCGAGCATCCCCGCATTCACAATCCCCATGTCCATACCCGCTTTCGTGGCGTGATAGAGAAAGGCCGAATGCATTGCCTCGCGGACCTTGTTATTACCGCGGAACGAAAATGAAATATTCGAAACACCTCCCGAGACTTTTGCACCGGGCAAATTTTCCTTAATCCAACGCGTCGCATTGATGAAATCTAGAGCGTAGTTGTTATGCTCTTCAATTCCTGTCGCAACCGTCAGAATGTTGGGATCAAAAATAATGTCATTCTGATTGAAGCCCACCTCATCCACAAGAATCCGGTAAGCTCTCTCGCAAATTCGTATCTTCTCGTCGTAGGTTGCTGCCTGCCCTTTTTCATCGAAAGCCATTACCACCACCGCAGCACCATATTTCATGATGTGCCTGGCGTTTTTCTTGAAAACTTCTTCGCCTTCCTTCAACGAAATCGAATTTACAATACCCTTGCCCTGAAGGTGCTTCAGCCCTTCCTCGAGGATTTCCCATTTCGATGAATCCACCATGATCGGAACTTTGGCGACATCTGGCTCACCCTGCAGCAAATCCAAGTAGCGAGCCATCATCGCCTTTCCATCAATTAGCCCATCATCAAAACAGATATCAATCACGTTCGCCCCGTTCGCGACTTGTTGCCGCGCAACCTCTACAGCCTCTTCCAGGTCACCTGCTCGAACTAGTTTTGCGAATCGCGGTGAACCAGCGACATTAGTCCGTTCACCAATCATCAAAAAGCCGATTCCATCTTCATGGTTATAGGCATCCGTTCCGGAAAGCCTGAGTGCTGGTTTGATCTCGTTCATGTTGAAGTTTTTTAGTTGGAAGCCACTTTTCGCGGGGCCACCCCACGTAATCCATCCGCAATTGCGGCAATATGCTCGGGTGTATTACCGCAACACCCCCCCGCAAAGTTGATCAACTCACTCTCTGCGAACTCTTTCATGAATTCCTTCATATGTGATGGTTCCAGATCGAAGCCTGTGGGAGCTAGGGGATTTGGCAGACCGGCATTCGGATAGGCAGAAACATAGGTCTCGGCGACACCGGAGAGCTCCTCAAGAAACGGACGCATCAGATCAGGCCCAAGAGAACAGTTTAGGCCAATTGCCAGAGGCTTCACGTGGGCGAATGCATTCCACAATGCCTCGACCTTCTGGGCGGAGATCATCGTTTCTCCGCCAAGGCCCACTGCTGCCGAAATGATAGTTGGCAGCTTCACGTCATCCTCATCGAAGACTTCCTGCACGGCAACAGCCGCAGCCTTGGCATTGAGGGAGTCAAAAATCGTTTCGATCATCAGGATATCACAGCCACCTTCGATGAGTCCCCTTACCTGCATGCGGTATGCCTCAAGGACTTGATCGAAAGTAACCACCCGAAACGCAGAGTCTTCCGCGTCCGGGGAATTGCTCAGTGAAACAGTCAACGGACCAATCGCGCCGGCGACATAGCGTTTCACTCCGGTGTCAGAGCCGACGTCATCCGCCATTTTTCTGGCAAGTTGAGAACCTTTGACGTTCATCTCCCAAGCGAGATCATTGAGGAATTCACTCTCCAAAATCTTTTGAAAAAATTCAGGATCCTTACGCCCGCCCTTTTCGCGCGGGTCTTCAACAAAAAATTCACTTTGAGCAATTCCTGTCGCTGAAAAGGTGTTGGTCTCACAAATATCCGAGCCAGCTTCATAGAAACGCTTATGAATATCTCCAATCACGTCAGGTTTCGTAATTGAAAGAATATCGCCATTATTTAGCAGGTCTTTCTCAGAATCCTTGAACCGTTCACCACGCGCAGCTTCCTCATCTAAACCGTAAGTCCGGATGGTTGTGCCCATCGCTCCATCCAGCACCAGAATTCGCTCATCGAGACTTTTTTTCAGCTCCGCTGTGTGATCCTCCTGTGCCATAGGGCAAGACTATCGCGCCAATGAACTCTTTCAAGTTCAAATCAACAAATCAAGATATGAAGATGGGTATTTGCAATTTGAAAGTATAATTGGGATTCCACGTAGAAAATTCGTGCTTCAAGGTGCGAAAAGCCTCATGAATACGCCATAATTTTTCATACCCATGTCTGCTTCTATCCAAGTTCTCAATCCAGAAAATATTCCATCCACTGGATTCCTAGCAATTCCCGGCCGACTCAATTTCGAACAGTTGCTCCATCTAGAGAAGCTGTTTCAGGGCAGGAAGATCACTTATCTCATCGAAGAGAACGACCATCATGATGCGGCGCTTCGCTCTCATATGGAAAGCTCCGAGAATGGAGCCATGTTTTCGAATGACGACGCCAATCCAGCAGCTGCCGGTAAAGAATTCCGAAATTACATCCAAGGAACGGACATTCTTCTTTACGTGCCCGGACGTTCTACTGCTCGCCCTGCAACTCCGATTCATATTCCCCCAAGCCACCTCAAGACACTAACTTCCTTTCAACTTCCCACCCTACCTATTGCCATCGATTGCCCTCGAGAATCATGTCTCGGTATTGAAAGGCCGCAATCGTTGCCTAGTGCAGTCATTCATCTTGCATCCCGTATTGACGAAACAAAGATCTCTCTTCCCACGTTCCAAGCATCCATACTGGAAGCATTTGAAACGGCTTATTCGCAACGTTCTATCTTAAAAACGTCACTTGCAACGGCCTTGCTTCAAGGTTTGAAAAGCAACTCACGTGACAAACTGTTAGATGGCTCGGATGACTCGGAACTTGCTTTCTCAAAGATTCTGCCAGTCGCCATTGCGCTTTCAAAATTCATCAAGGAAGAGACCGACAAGCCAAGAGTTGCCATCGTCCTACCACCTGGAAAGGGAGGCCTAATCGCCAATCTTGCGGTTGTGTTTGCGGGAAAAATTCCAGTGAATCTAAATTTCACCGCTTCTCATAGCGCGATCCGTTCTTCCATTCGTCAGGCAGATGTCGACCGTTTCATTACAGCCGATCCATTTGTTCGAAAAGTATCGAGCTTCCCGTGGCCACCCAACCGCGACCTCATTTTCATCGAACGGACCATCCCCGAGATCAAAAAAGACATCGTAAAGTGGGGAGTCATTTCGAAAATCCTTCCAGCTTCTATTCTCTCCAGAATCCTAGGTCTCAACAAACGGAAGAATGATGACGAAGCCATTCTTCTTTTTACTTCAGGATCCTCCGGCGAACCAAAAGGCGTCCCGCTCACTCACCGCAACGTCCTTGCAAACGTCACCCAATTTGCAACTCGCCTGAATTTGAGCCACGATGCCTCACTTCTCGGCTGCCTTCCCTTGTTCCATTCTTTCGGCTGCACGGTCACCCTGTGGTATCCCGTGATTCAGGGATTAAACCTCATCACTTACCCGTCACCGCTTGAGACAAAACGCCTCGCTGAGCTTATATCCCTTCATCAAATCAATTTGCTTCTTGCCACCCCAACCTTCCTGCGCGGCTACATGAAGCGCATTGATCCCGCCCAACTCGAATCACTCGACATGGTCGTAACGGGTGCTGAGAAGCTGCCGCAAAACCTAGCAGATTCCTTCGAGGAAAAATTTGGTGTCCGCCCCATGGAGGGATATGGCCTAACCGAAACTTCCCCTGCAACCAACGTCAACCTCCCCAATCCCCATGAGGAAAAAGACACCCACTCCCTACCAGCTCGCCGGAATGGAAGTGTTGGACAACTCCTCCCAGGTATTGCAATCAGGTTAATGGATGCAGCTACCGAAAAGCCAGTCCCACTAAACAAGCCCGGTATCATCATACTCAAAGGCCCCAACATTTTCAGCGGGTATCTAGGAAACAAAGAAAAGACTGCTGAAGTCCTCACAGATGACGGATGGTTCACAACGGGTGATGTCGGGTACATCGACGAGGATGGTTTCCTTCACATCCAAGGCCGTATCTCACGCTTCTCGAAAATTGCTGGAGAAATGGTCCCACACGAAACGATTGAGGCCGCCATCAATAAGGTGCTCAAACTTGATCAAGAAACCGAACGGAAGATTGCCGTGGTCGGAATTCCAGATGAGAAAAAAGGTGAAGCGATTGTTCTTCTATCTACCATCGCTGGACAGGCACTCGAACAAGAGTGCATTGATCTCCGCTACAAGTTACTCGACGAAGGACTCACCTCGCTTTGGTGCCCACGCACCATACAGCCAGTTGAAGAAATTCCCCTCCTCGCCTCAGGCAAGTTGGACATCAAGGCCTGTCAGCAACTCGCTGAATAATACGGCCTAGTCATTTCTTGATGAGCTGGGGTATACGATATTCACTCAATTGATCATACTGTTCCTTTGTCAGTTCAATCCGGATGTCCTGCACGATGGTTCCGTTCGAGAGGAGATGGATTTCGGTATCGTCTTCGTCATTTGTAAAATAGATTGAGTAAAAATACTTCAGCTGATCGTCCTCAGATGGATTGACCATCAAACCTTCAAACTCACAGTCTTCAATCTTCTTTGCTGCAGCCTTTTTCGCAATCTTCACTAATTCCTGCAATGGAAGCGAAGCCGCCCGTGTCCCATCGTGCGCCACAAGCTTTTCAAAATCTCCTTTCGGCGCGGTCCGAATCGAAGCATGGTAAACATCTTTCCTATCCGACCCCTTGTGCCAATCAATCAAGGCCAGATCTTTTTCATTCAGCATCTTTCTAATTTGGAAACCGAAGGGTTCATCTTCCTTGGTGTTTTTTAGCAAATCAGCCACCCATTCGGGCTCTGGTTCATTGCTGGACTTACGAATTTTCACCTTCGGGGAAACATCGAGCATCCGTGACGAATACCTGCCGAAAACAACTCGGCACTGGTAGTATCGCCCTCGTTTCGCTCGTTCCCATTTGGCGAGAGACAATTTGTTGGTTGCAGACATCGACTTGGGATTCAGAAAAAAGGTTTCAACCTCTCCCGCTGGTATCGTTCGAATGTCTGCGGGAAATCCATCGACGCCCAAATACTTTGCTAGATCCTCAGCATGAATTCGAACTCCAGTTTCCGTTTCATCAAAGTCCCATAATTCCAGAGCCAAACCCCGCGGCACCTCGCCCATCATCTCATAGCGCAGTTCCTCAGAACTACGGTTCGTTACCTTGACCTTCCAGATCGACTCCGTCCGATCCACCTCAACATCGACATTCTCATCGACCTCGTTTGGTTCGAGCGCCACTAGAAATGAATGACTGAATAGCCAAGCGGTCGATAGAAAAAGGGAAATTCTCACACCAGCCTTTTAGCTGGAATTAGCCGAGAATCAAAGCGTGTCTTTTTTAGCTAACTTTTTTCGAATTGAACCTGTCCATCGTCAAGCTCGCCCTTGATCACATCACCATCCTCAAACTTCCCTTCCAAGACATCGAGACTAAGTGGATCAAGAATGAGGTGTTGGATCGCACGTTTTAGCGGTCTCGCTCCGTACACGGGATCGTATCCCTGATTACCCACAAACTCTTTCACGTCTTCTGAAAGCGCCAAGCCCAGCCCCTGCTTAGCGAGCCTTGCTCTGACACGATCCAATTGAAGATCAACAATTGTAGTTAAGTCATCACGCTCTAGGCGATCGAAAATAACGGTCTCATCGATGCGGTTCAAAAATTCAGGCCTGAAATGACCCCGCAAAGCTTCCATCACTGCCGCTTCAATCTGTTCCGAGTTGTCTTCGCCAAGTATGTGCTGCGAACCGATATTCGAAGTCATAATCAGAACCGTGTTTCGGAAATCTACCGTCCGCCCTTGGCCGTCGGTTATCCTTCCGTCATCAAGCACTTGGAGCAGAACGTTGAACACATCGGAGTGCGCTTTTTCGATTTCATCAAAAAGGACGACTGAATATGGTTTTCGACGAACGTGCTCAGAAAGCTGTCCACCCTCATCGTATCCAACATACCCGGGAGGTGCACCGATCAATCGAGAAACACTATGCTTTTCCATGTATTCCGACATATCGATCCGCACCATCGCATTCTCGTCATCAAATAGAAATTCAGCCAAAGCCTTGGAAAGCTCGGTCTTGCCAACTCCTGTCGGTCCTAAGAAAAGAAAGGAGCCAATGGGACGATTCTCATCCTGCAAACCAGCACGCGCGCGGCGCACTGCATTCGCCACCGCTGTAATCGCCTTTTTCTGGCCAACCACACGATCTCCAAGACGCTCCTCCATACGGATCAATTTATCCTTCTCGCCTTCTTGCAGGCGACTAACAGGAATTCCAGTCCAAGAAGCAACCACTCTTGAAATATCCTCCTCGGTAACTTCTTCCTTGAGCATCGCCCCATCTCTTTGAAGGTGGCTCAAATTCTCTTGAGCATCTTCCAAAGACTTCTGCGCGTCCGGTAAGTCTCCATACGTGACCTGCGAAGCTCTCGTTAGATCACCAATTCTCTGAGCCTTTTCTGCCTCAGTCTTTAGCGTATCTATTTTCTCCTGAGCAACGCGCACTTGGTCGATGATCTCTTTTTCGTTTCTCCATTGAGCCATCATTCCCGATGATTGCTCCCTCAAGTTTGCCTGCTCTTCCTTCACTTTCTCCAATCTCGCTTCAGAAGCTTTATCGGTTTCTTTTTCCAGAGCTTTCTTTTCCATCTCCAACTGCATGATCTGCCGCTCGAGCACATCAATTTCGGTCGGCATCGAATCCAGTTCGATCTTTAAGCGGGAAGACGCTTCATCGATGAGATCCACGGCCTTGTCTGGCAAAAAACGATCTGAAATATAACGGTCCGAGAGCACTGCTGCCGCAACAATCGCAGCATCTTGGATTCTCACGCCGTGGTGAACTTCATATCGTTCTTTCAATCCGCGAAGAATCGCAATCGTATCTTCAACCGATGGCTCACCAACCGTGACTGGTTGAAACCGTCTCTCCAAAGCCGCATCCTTCTCAATATACTTACGATACTCATCAAGAGTCGTAGCACCAATCGTATGAAGTTCGCCTCGTGCAAGTTGAGGCTTCAACATATTCGATGCATCCGCCGCCCCTTCGGCAGCTCCTGCTCCGACAATAGTATGGAGTTCATCGATAAAGAGAACGATCTTGCCATCCGAGTCAGTAACTTCTTTGAGAAAGGCTTTCAGACGTTCTTCAAATTCTCCACGAAATTTCGCCCCTGCCAGCATCGAACCGATGTCCAAAGCGACAACCTTTTTGTCCTTCATCGCATCTGGCACGTCTCCTGAAACGATGCGTCTTGCCAGACCTTCGACAATCGCCGTCTTACCGACTCCGGGTTCACCAATCAGCACTGGATTATTCTTCGTTCTACGAGAAAGAACCTGAAGCACTCTTCGGATTTCATGGTCTCGCCCGATGACAGGGTCAATTTTTCCAGCACGCGCACGCGCCGTTAAATCCGTCCCATACTTCTCCAACGTTTGATATTTCCCCTCTGGATCAGCATCGGTCACTTTCTGAGGACCGCGAACTTCTTTCACAGCTGTCTCTGCCTTTTTCTCGTCCAAGCCTGCAGCCTTCAACAACACGCCGGCAGGGGAATCTCCTTTGAGGGTCCCTAACAAGAAATGCTCTACCGAAAGGAAATCATCTCCCATTGCTTCACGGATCGAATCTGACTCGTCCAAGGTGGCTCGCAGTCCAGCGCTGATTTGTGGCTGCGTCGATGCACCCTGCACGCTGACCTCTCCAGACAAGGCATCTGCGACGGCAGCTTTCAGCTTTGGAATATCAACATCTGCTTTTTGAAGAATCGGGATCGCTACCCCCCCATCCTGCTGTAGCAATGCCAAGAGAACATGAGTACTCCGAAGTTCTGAATGAGATGATTTGGAAGCAATTTTTTGAGCGTTCTGAAGAGCTTCTTGAAGTTTTTGGGTCAACTTATCGAGAGACATAATTTTCAAAGGTAAAAAATAAAAATCTAACAGATTTTTCTACCCCAATATTATAGCATTTGAGACGTAATCAGCAAGCTATGAACGCCAAAACCTTAAACCATTCTCCCAAGCGTCTCACCGTCAGTTCTAAAAAAATCGGAACAATCAATCATCGGACAGATTCGTAAAAATCACTCTAGACTCAATGGACGAAGCAAAAAAAATCAATGGCTGCTGTCTTCAATTCTAGAGACTTACTCTTCAGGCTCTTCTTCTTCCAAACCGGAAGCCTGCCTTGCGAGTTCTTCCAAAATCCGCTTTTCAGCAATTTTTTCAATCACATCCGCCCTAGCCAGTTTCGTTACAAGATTCTTGGCCAATGCAATTTCGATATCGGTCATTTCACTCTTATCGGACTTGGTCGGTTGGATTTGAAGATTTGCGATGACTTTTTCAAGTCCGGGAGAAAGAGCAGGATCGATCACATAATCAATTTCCGGCTTCTTGCCCGCACGTGTGCCTCTGCGAACCGGTGGTAAAGCGCCTTCCTCCATGCCTTTCAGGGTATGGAAGTCAGCCTCGTAGCCAAATTTGAGAAAATTTTCGTAATTTGATTTGAGAGAACGAATGACAATGTCCTGACGGACGTTTGGTCCCTCTTGATCATCATCCATTTGAAAATACTTTTTCTGAATGCCCAAGCTGCGTTGAATCGCATCCTCTGGATCCAAGCCACTGTTCTTTGCCTCTGCAACCAAGCCAATCGCTCGGATCAGAGACTTTTTCGCGTCTTCAGCAGAAAACTGGCTGAAGTAGGCACTCTCGCTACTAATCTGTCTTAGCTCAGTGACGATCCCATCCTGACGTTTCTTTTTCTTAACAAAGCCGACAACATAGAGAACCGCAACGATCAATAAGATGACCGATACGGCTCTGACTAGAATGTAGCGAAGGTTGATTTCTTCCATGGTTTATGAATTCCAAATTGATTTTGTTTTGGTCGGCTTCTGCTCCTCAAAAATTCGTTGCTCGCGAGCATTGAAGAGCGCCTCCTCCCGACTGATGTAGCCGCCATCTAGCAGGGCTTTTATCGAATGGTCAATGGTATGATTGCCTTCTTTGGCACCAATCTCCATCAAGCCAACGAGTTGTTCCAGCTTGTGGTCTCGAATACAGTTCCTGATGGCGCTTCCCGGACGCATCACTTCCGAAGCCATCACACGTCCATCTGTATCCGCACGTGGTATCAACCGCTGGCAGATAATACCCTCGAGAACATTGGAAAGCTGCGTCACGATTTGCGGTTGTTGATCCGGCGGAAATACATCCACCAAACGGTCGATCGTCTGGGGAGCATCTGGTGTGTGCAGCGTTGCGAAAACAAGGTGACCCGTTTCAGCTGCAGTCATCGCAATTCGAATCGTCTCAAGATCTCGAAGCTCAGATACGACAATCACATCCGGATCCTGACGCAGGGACTGTCTCAAGGCCTTAGGGAAACTCTTTGTATCATTCCCCACCTCGCGTTGTTTGATGATACTCGAACCGTGATGAAGCATATACTCAATCGGATCCTCCAAAGTAATGATCACGCCATTCCTCGACTGAGAAATCCTCTGAACCATTGATGCCAAAGTTGTCGATTTACCAGACCCAGTAACTCCGGTCACCAACACTAGACCACTTCGTATCCCGCACAGTTCTTCGACAACGGGGAAATGCCCCAGCGTTTCGAGTTCGGGTATGTCTTCCTTAATAAAGCGGAATGCAGCTTCTGGGTGGCCACGAACAATGTGAACATTCCCCCGGAATCTTCCAACATCGTTGACCTGTAGGGCATAGTCTAGCTCCCAGTCTTCATCGAGGACTCCCTTCTGCGACTCAGTCAGCGTATCAAGAATAAGCCTTTCGACGTCATCAGGGCTGAGCACTTCGTCATCCAATGATACCAAGGTTCCATTTACTCGTGCGCATGCTGGCGCGTGGGAACTTAGGTGCAAATCAGATCCTCCGCGCTCAACGGTATCTCTTAGGTAGTCGGTAATTTCTCGTGGCATGGCAGATCAAATTAGCTGATTCCGCGCATTGCGCGATCAAAGTCTTGTGGACGTGGGCAAGATCCTCTGGCGATATCTTCATCGAGATATTCCTGTTTCACGGAAGCGACCAAGTAGTTCAGCAAGGAACAACTCCTCGTACCGTCCGCCTTATTGATATAGTCTTGAAGATCAGACATCCGTTTCTCCAGAATCCACTTTCGTGTCCCAGCTTCGTTCTGCATGTATTCAAGCGCCGGGAACAAACCTCCGCCAGACTTCGGAAGCAACTTCTGTGAAACGACTCCAATTAGTTGCGATGCGAGCAAATGCAAAGTCTCCCCACCCTTGTCTCCCATCAAGTGAATGAAGCGGTCGAGAGTCTCAGTCACGCTACCACTGTGCAATGTCGAGACGACTAGATGGCCGGTCTCGGCTGCTTGCAGGGCGGTGACAGCGGTCTCAGGATCACGAATTTCTCCAATAAAAAGAACATCAGGGCTTTGCCTTAGTGCTGACCTCAGAGCTACAGAGAAACTTTCCGAGTCCAATCGAATCTCTCGTTGTGAAAACAGGCAGTTTTCACTTTCGAACAAAAATTCGATCGGGTCTTCCAGAGTTACGATGTGCCGACACATCCGCTCGTTCACCCAATTTAGACAGGAGGCGACACTAGTCGATTTACCCGAACCCGTCGGCCCTGTGACCAAAATCAGGCCGTTGACTCTCTGGAACCAAGATTGAAGAAGTTCTGCAGGAAGTGCCAATTTTTCAATAGTCGGCACATCGCTTCGAATCGGCCTCATGACAGCAGCAAGGCGTCCCAGAGTATGATAAAGATTCACGCGTAAGCGACCCCCATTGGGGATTTGCCATGAAACGTCGCTCTCTTTGACTTCATCGTAATCCACTCCACAACGTTTCCAAAGATCTGAAATCGCTTCACGAGGCACGGGCCCCGGGTGCAACTCCACAACACTTCCCTCACGGCGAATTCTCGGAGGTTCTCCTTCCACAAGAAACACATCCGTCGATTCATACCTGAAGGCATCCTGAAGAAGATGAATGAGTGCGTCGTCCATGTGTGTAAGGGGCTCTCAATAAGAAAGCTTTAGAAACCTTAGTGAATTACCGGAAAGGGTGAAGAGAAAATGTAAGATAAATGAACTTTTACCTAAAGATAAAGAAACTAGGGATTTTAGGGCGGAACCTTAGCATTGCTTATTCACTATGGTGCTAGTGGACAAGATACTCTCTTTGCGCAAGCGCTTCTGGATTCGCTTCTTGCGGTTCATTGTCTTCGCTGGTTTCAGCAATCAATTCCTCTCGGAACTTTCCGATTAGAGCTTCGACAGGCCATGATGAGGCCTCACCGAATGCGCAAATCGTTCGGCCATCGATCTGGTAGGCAACACTTTCAAGTGTTTCGATATCTTTTGGAGTCGCCTCACCGGCAACAATTCGATCAGAAATTTTCTTCATCCATGTCGAACCTTCGCGGCATGGAGTGCACTGTCCGCAAGACTCGTGCGCATAGAAAGCGTTGATATTGTTAAGCACCCAAGACATTTTCCGCGAGTCATCTAGCACGATGACCCCACCTGAACCGGCCATCGATCCGCAGGCAGCGAGAGAATCAAAATCCATCGGGATGTCCCAAAAAGTAAGATCAGTCTCTTCCCCATCTTTGCCTTTAATTTTGTAAACTTCATCCGCCTTCAGAATCTTCGAAGATGAACCGCCAGGAATGACAGCCTTGATTTCATGTCCCTCTTTTGGACCGCCACACATATCGTAGAGCAGTTCGCGCATGGTCACTTTACCCACCTCAATTTCGAAGTAACCCGGGTTTTTAACATCGCCTGAAACACAAAGGATGCGTGTTCCAGTGTTACGCTCCACACCTAGTTTGGAATACTCTTCTCCGCCCATCTGGATAATGTGTTTTACGTGACAAAGAGATTCCACGTTATTCACGATCGTTGGGCACATGTAGAGGCCAAGAGCAGCGGGGAAGTATGGCGGCTTAATGCGTGGATAGGGGCGCTTGCCTTCTAAGGACTCGATCAATCCCGTTTCCTCACCGCAAATATAAGCACCCGCGCCACGATGCACGTAGATCTCCAAATCAAATCCGGAACCCAGAATGTTCTCTCCGAGAAATCCTTTCTGTTTCGCCTCCTCAATCGCATTCTCGACGATCTTCGCCGCTTCCGGGAATTCCTCCCTCAAATAAATATACGCTTTGTGTGCGCCGACCGCAAAACACGAGATAATCATACCTTCAATGAGTTGGTGCGGATCCTGATGCACGATATATCGATCCTTGAAAGTTCCGGGCTCCGACTCATCGCCGTTACAAATCAAGTAAATTGGCTTGGTATTGTTCGGCGGAATAAAAGTCCACTTCATTCCCGTTGGAAACCCAGCACCACCCCGTCCACGCAGTCCAGATTTCTTAACTTCTTCAGTGATTGCCTTTGGCTCCATTTTGATCGCTTTTTTCAGATCATCGTAACCACCGTCAGAAATGTAGGTATCAATGGAAGGATCCCAACCTTTACGGTCAACATTCTTGAAAATTAGCCGGTATTCGCGCTTGTGAGGCTTTTTGGTGTAGGAAATCATAAGATTACGGACTCAATATGGCTACTTGTGCCAAGTTGGCCAATGGGATTTTCCAAGATTGTGAATTTTTTCACAAAGTCTCCGCTAAGCACTACTGAAAGGAAGAAACTACCAAATCCATAATTCGAGGATCTAAATGCAAAATCGCTTTCTTTCCCCCTGCTCTGATCGCCTTGCGAATAGCTGTTGATGAAGCCGGATGTTCACCTCGCACAATTTGCAGACGATACCCATCCCTAGGAAGCACCTCCACACCGTCGCGAGCTAGAACGATGAAACTCGCCAACTCCGAAATTCGTTCCGGATTTTTCCATGTCGGAAGCGCTGTCCACTGATCACCTCCCATGATCCAAAACCATTCATTTTCAGGAAATTCTACGGAAAGACTTTCTAAAGTCTGGTATGAATACGAAATTCCCTCACGAATCAAATCAGTCGGATCAACTCTCGCCCATGACAAATCACGAATCACAGTCTCCAACCACCTGACCCGTTCGAATCCAGCAGTCGGTTCTCGATCACGCTTGTGAGGAGAAATTTTACAGGGAAGAAACCAAACCTCATCTAAACCAGCTGCCTCCTTGGCCAAAGAAGCCAAGTGAACATGCCCAGCGTGAACAGGATCAAAGGATCCTCCAAATAGACCAATTCGCTTTTTTCCATGAGTCTCGAACTCGGATAAAACTTCTCTTCCGTCCATGGCTATCTACTCTTCTTGGGAATCGAAATCAGGATCTTTGTTTCAGTCCCCGGTGTGGAAGTGACTTTGACCACGCCATCGTGAGCCTCAATCGCACGCTTGACGATAGACAAACCAAGACCCGTCCCCTTAATTTCCGTCTGCGAATGGTGCTTGTCGACTCGGTAAAACCTGCGGAAAATATGTGGCAGGTCAGCACTTGGAATACCAACCCCGTTGTCGGAAACCCACAGCCTGATCTCTTCGTCATTTTCCTCAGAACCCACTTCGATTTTTAGATCCTTGTAAGGATTCTGCTTCAGAGCGTTCTCGATTAAATTGAAGAATACTTGGGTCCAATAAAACCGATCCCCATGTATCACAAGTTTCTCATCGTGCAGCCGAATTGACAATTTTGCCTCTTGCTTGTGAATCATCGATTCCAATCGTTCGAGAACATCTCCGATACAGTCGTAAAAATTAAAGGGTTCAATCGTGATCGCCGAAACCTCTCCCGATTCCAAACGCGAAATCACCAACATATCCTCTACAATCCGTGAAATTCGATCGGTATGTTTTCTCATTACCTCCATAAATCTTTTGGCAAGATCCACGTCCTCGATCATCCCGTCATCCAACAGATTTTCTAGATATCCCTTTATAATTGCCAATGGCGTTCGGAGCTCATGAGAGGCGTTGGCGACGAAGTCTTTTCTGATCTGATCTGATTGATGCTCGGAGGTCACATCTCGAATCACGACCCGTGTCATCGATTCACCACTGGGCGAGTCGGAAAGCTGTGCTGCGTCAATCACCCAAGCATTAGTACCTCGTGTCTCAAGCTCACCCAAGGGAGAAGTTTGCTGAGAAAGCACCACTCGCGATCGTTCTGGCTCACCCGTCTCCAAGCACTTGTGCAAAGCCTCGGCCAAACGGGGATCAAGAAACGCATCTCTTACCGAGCGCCCAGCAAGAGTTCGCCCGCGGAACAAATTTCGAGCTGCCGCATTCGCAAATCCTATGTTCCCTTTCGAGTCGACGATCAAGAAGGCGTCACCAAGTGCATCAAGAAGGCGATTCCGCTCGTCCTTGGCTTGCTCTAAATCTAGCTCCAAGCGAAGCTTCCATGCTTTAACCTTCTCTTCATACTCCCTTCTTGAACTTCTCATCCGCAGGACTTGAACCAAAAGGATAACCAACACACATAGCGTGGCAAAAATGGCAACCTTCTCGATCATGGATTGAGATTGGCTATTTGATAGCCCACACCTCGCACCGTCTCTATATAGGTAGCGTGTGAACCAAGCTTCTGTCTCAGGCGCTTCATATGTGTATCCAAGGTCCTACTGTGAACGTCATCACTGTAACCCCAAACAACTCGAAGCAAATCGTTACGGTCCTGAACTTTGCCAGGCCTTTCGCAGAGGTAGAGCAATAACTTAAACTCCGTCGAAGTTAAATCTGTTGGCTCGTTCTCTAGATAAAATTTCACCGCATTCTTATCAAACCGAAAGGGACCGAATTCAAATTCAACACTTCCGGGTGGAGCCTCCGAACGCCGCAAAATCGATTGCACCCGAAGAACGAGTTCCTTGGGACTGAAGGGCTTTGTTAGATAATCATCCGCACCGACCTCTAGACCTTGTATTCTATCTTCTGTCTGAGCACGTGCAGTCAGCATGATGACAGGTATTTTCGAGGTTCTTGCATCCCTTCGTAATTCTCTAAAAACCCCAAACCCATCCCGACCCGGCAACATCAAATCCAATATGATCAGATCTGGCTTCTCGCAAAGGGCCATCTCAGTTCCAGCGATCCCATCATGGGCCTTGCATACTTGGTAACCTGATCGCTCCAAATTAAATCTGATCAGGTCGGCAATATCGACTTCGTCTTCAACGATAAGAATCTTCTGCATTGGGCTTTAGTCTATCTCGAAGAATCTTCGCTACCAATAGAGACCATTGTGACAGTTTGGTCACAACATGTCTTTTTCGACAAATGTACCAGCTCGCGTCGTGCGACCGACCCCGATCTTAATCGCAGCATCGATCGAGGTGTTCACTCCCGTTTTAACGCCATCTCCAATCATTGCCCCGAGCTTCTGACGTCCCGTATTCACAGCTTTACCTTTGATATTCGATAGATGGTTTCTACCATCATGGCGATGGTTCTCCGTTCGTGTTCCTCCTCCCAATGTCACGTGTGATCCTATGATCGAATCACCCACATAACAGTGCCGTGAGATATAGGAATTTGGATAGATAATCGAACTCTTAATTTCCACACCATGTCCGATATAACAATTCGCGCCAATGCTCGTCGCCCCACGGATTAAGGCATTCGGACCCACCTGAGTATTTGCTCCGATCACCACCGGCCCTTCTACAACAGTACCAGCAAGAATTTTAGCCCCAGCCCCTAGCCTGACGTTTCCTGAAATAGTCGCCAATGGACTGACTTCTCCAGCAATTGAACTTTCATCCATGAGGTCAACGACTTCTTCATTTAGCCGAAGCAAGTCCCATGGATAAACAATTGGAAAGCAACCGGCCTCAGTCCTCAGTTCTTCGTCGCATTCCTTCGGATCTTCCACTCCTTTCCAAGCAAGTAGAATTCCATCGGAGTCACACAATCGCGCTGATTTGTCATTCCTTCCAAGCAAAAGGAGAGCTCCAAGATCTATCCACGTATCGATCGGAATACGAAGTGTTCTCGGCCCCACCTCGTCATCTTCAACAAGCTGGAAACCAGCCCTTCTTAGTTCTGCTGAGAGAAGATCAATCATTGGGACGTTCGCAATTAGGCAATCAGCAAGTGCTCGATTTGCTGTAATTGGATTACAAAGAGCTGAATGTTTGGGGCGAACTAGATTTGCTTGCATGACCTAATCCCGATTGAAACACTTAATATGAAACCACACACGAACTATTTTCTGTCTCTAATAAGAAATTCTATCTTATGGATTGAATTTTCACTAGCCAAGATGGCCGTTATTTTTGCCTCTATTTAATGAATCACAGACTTCGCAATGGAATAGCTTTTTCTCATTCTCGTTGGTGAACACATGTCCACAGATACGGCACACGACCTTAATTTTCGAAATCCGACGGTCTTCCTTCCAACTGAGAAAACGAGAAACAAACGTGCCCATTAGCACGGCTAAGAGAGCAATGGTGACAACTCCAAATACAAACTCATTCAGGGTTAGGTTCATCTTTCTCCTTATTTAGAAATTCCACTCTGAGTCCCAGCCACCTGGATTTCTCAGCCGCTGCATGAAATTTCATTCCAGTTAGATATTCGGTCATCTTCGCAAGGCTTGCTTCGCTTCCTCCACTCAAAGAAAAGCACTGAGCCACTGTCCCATTTGAACGCAAATGCAAAAGAAATCGCCATGCCGAAGTCCGAGTCCCCTCCTCTATGACCGCTTCAAATGGCGGAAGTGATTTTGGAATCCAGCTCACGGCTTCTCTTTCAAAAGGAATCAAAACTGGATAAGAGTCGAACTTACCAATCTGATTTTCTGGAAGCATGGAACTTTCGTTCTGCTCAGGCGAAGGAAAATAGCGAATCCCTTTGGGGGCAATTCCGTTCAAGGCCTTTGTATTTCTCTCGGGTAAATCCCTCAATGCAATGGATTGATTTTTCCAAAGGTCCGCACCCCGAGCGCCTAAAAAGCCGCTGGCAGTCAAGAGGCCCGATTGATCGTCAATTTCCAAACGACCAGGAAAGGGCCCTTCCTCCTCAGCCTTTAACATCCAAGAACGGCCAGTATCATCACCCAAGAAGTAAGTCACGCTCGCACTGTTGACTGAAGTCTTACTTGGAATTTCAAATTGAACGAAGACAACTCCGAAAATCGCAATAAAAATTGAGGCAACTAGAACGACTGGAACAAGATAATTCGCAGGGTGAATGGTTCTATGACGCCATTCGTAAATCAGGTCATTCTTGGTCATCTTCCTCCAGGCTAGGCGTTCTCACATCATCCAACAGCCGCGTAGGTTTTCCAACTAAAGCAAGCTTCAATCCGGACCTTAATACCATCTCGGAAATCTTCCTCTCCATCCCTACTGATGACCCAATATCCGATTTGAGAAGAACGAGACTTCCCGTTGCATTTTCATCCCTGCTACGCTCATCAAAATGCTTTTCTAGTTCATCGAGGCTCACGACTTGCCTACCAAGATATAGCTTCTGATCTTGGCCTACTCTCTTGCCAATTGTGACGACAATCGAATCTTGATAACGTTCCATCTGGAAACGCGACTCCGGTAACTTTACCGAGACACCGCCTTGACTCAGAAACATCGGACCAAGCAACAGTAGCATCGTAACTGACATAATCAGATCAAAGACGGGAATCGCATGAAGGAAACCCGGTCGATCTGTTAGCGTCATCTCCAGCTTCATTTTTTTGCAGGTTCCGAAGACTTTTTCGACTTTTTCTTGATCATCCTTGTTTCGCCTTGGAAGGGAGCAAACTCCTCCTCCTCACGAGCATCGGCGATCATATGGACGATCTCGATTCCAGCACGCTCAATTCTAGAAACCAGATTTCTCGAACGCCCTACGAAATAGAGATAAAACACATACATAGGCACGGCAACTGTTAGACCGATGACCGAAGTAATTAGCGCGGTAAGCACACCCGCTGATAACTCTGTGGGTCCACTGGGACCACCCTGCTCATTGATTCGCTGAAACGCATCAATCATTCCAAGCATTGTCCCAAGCATACCGATCAACGGCGCAATTAGCGCCACCGCAAGAATAGAACGAATATTTTTCTCGATGGCAGGAACTTCCATTTGTCCTGCTTCACGCACCACATAACCCAAATCCTTTCTTTCCAAGTAATACCTGAGCAGCGCGGCGTGCGCGACCCTACCCACAGGTCCAGGAGCACGGGCTGCTTCATGGAGTGCTTCGGCAAAAGCGCGACGTTTTACGTGCACTCCCAAACCGATCAGCAAAGAGCTCACGCTTATCCGAGCACGATGAAAAAAGAAGAGCCGCTCAACGATACAAACAGAACCGAAGAATCCGAGAGCCATAAGAATCCAGACTAGCGGACCTCCCTTCTCGATTAAGCCAGATGCCTCCCAGATTGCTAACGTCATTCTTTAAGAATGATATTCCCGCTTATAGCCGCCTAGCAATCCTGAAAAATCGTAGCCCGCAGTTATTGACTCATCTTCTCTAAATATCCGCAAAGCATCGAGACACGATCACCAACTGGAATCGTATCCAACAAATCCTGTCTCAACTCGCTATCATGAACCAGTTGCTGAGCTGCTAGATCAGCCATCAGACCAGCATCATCGGCCTGATCTACTAGCGTCATAACACTCTTTCTTACATCCTCAGAAAGCCCAGAAATACAATCGGTGATCGCATACCTCAGTGCTTTTTTTGCGGAAGCATCTGCATCAGGCTCTAGAGATTCAGAAAAAATGGGTTCAATGCTCGATACCGGAAAGTCAGAATCATCGAACCACTCAGTAAATCGAACCCGAACCACTCCATGCAGCAATAATTCTGAAGTGCCATCTTCTCTATGCTTACAGGCACGAACTAGCCCCACAGTTCCGATGTCTGACGCAGGGATATCGTAGTCAGCATCTGTATCAAGTTTCCTTCCCACAGAAAAGACGCAATCGCCCTCCAATACCTCTCGAAGCATCTTCCGATATCGATCCTCAAAAATATAGAGAGGCAAACCACCGTGCGGAAACAACGTACAATCTGGAAGCAACATGACTCCACATTTTTTTGGTAAGTTTATCCCACTCATTGGTGAGAATAAACAACGAGTTTCGATGTCTGCAACCGACAACAACAAGAATAACGGACGGCTTGCTTTTCAAAACCTTGCAGCTATTTCTGAGTCCATGAGCCAATTCATTGCCGGCATCACCTTATTTCTCCTACTCGTTTCGGTAAGTTCCTGTTATTCACCGCCAAAGGCATTTCCGCAGACTCCTCCCACAAACTCCGATACGAATCAAAAGCATCCACCGGCTTTGCCCCAAGCTTCTCAGGACCATGATCGTTGGGCTACTGAAGCACCTGCGGTATCTGCCGTAAAACCACGCGTTAAGAACCAGAGTGTCGATGGCATCAGGTTTTCGGGCGTAGAATTCGATACTCGCACTCACCGCCTGCTCGTCGCAGATCAAAAAAACGGCCCAGGTACCAGATTCTCAGACGCTCGTGACGCGGCTTCGAAAATGGGCGGGATCATGGCGATCAATGCAGGATTCTTCACTCCGGAAGGCAAACCACTTGGACTTGTAATCTCAGATCGTAAAAAATCCGGTTCGTGGAATTCGGCCTCCTCACTAGGAACGGGTATTTATCGTTTGAGCGGGACAGGATCTGCGAGTATCGCAAGAAGAACGAACCAAACTGCTGTTACCGATTCTGTCGACCTTTTACAATCTGGCCCTCTCTTAATCGAAAACGGCTCATTCGTCAAAGGATTGAACAACAGGAAAACTGCAATTCGCTCGTTCATCGTGACTGACGGCGACTCACGTTGGTGGGTAGGTAGATCCTCTGCATGCACTCTACGAAGCCTAGCTATTGCCCTTTGTAAACAAAGCCCCACAGACTGGAATATCGCAATGGCTCTCAATCTTGACGGAGGTAGATCCTCAGATCTCTACGTCTCCAACATCGTTTCTGGCGGACCCGTCGAGTTTCGAGGTATCTTGAATCGCTCAGTTCGAAATTTTCTAGTTCTTAAATCCCGATGAAAATTCTCTGTTACAAATTTGCCACGGAACTGATGGGTGGACACCGCGATTTTTTTGATACAAACTGATCGTAGCTCGAACGAAAATTCTAAGAAATGTTGCGAACCTTCCCCTTCTTCACTGCATGCTCTCTATTTCTTTTCGCATCGTGCGGCACCGTCGATGTGGTCAAGGAAACCGCAGCTAATGCAGGAAATACGGTTCGAACCTTTTCAATCTCCCATCTCCGACCTTCGAGTATTGATGTTGTCGACGTTCGTGAGGATGATCTTGAAGAAATGACTCTTGGTAAAGAAAAGGCCCTAGCATTTGAGAGAAAACGCAGCCGCTCGCTCTGGTCATTTAATCTCCCGAACTTCAGGGAACCTGAACTACCAGCCCCTAGTGAAGATAGTTTCGAACATTCGCTGTTGCCTCCGAAGCCGCTCTAGCTCCATTTTGAACTCCGTAGTCTTCACCCATCTTTAGATTGGAAATCTACATCCTTGCCCATTGAGGCGTTTTCTCTCAAAACAAAGGGAGATGAAAATACTTGTTGTAGGTAAAGGCGGTCGGGAACATGCCTTGCTCCACACCCTCGCACGATCTCCCCAGCAACCGGAGTTATTTTCCTTTCCCGGTAGCGACGCAATTTTTCAAATTGCTAAACCAACTTCAGCCACCGACCTGCCATCGCTGATCGCATGGATGAAGGAAAACAAGATTGAATTGTGCATCGCAGGTGAGGAGTCCTATCTCGTTAAAGACGAAGGCCTCGCCAATCTATGCGTAGAGAACGGCATTCCCTGCTGGGGCCCTCCGAAGGAATCTGCCCAGTTGGAAGCGAGTAAAGAATTCGCAAAAGAATTTCTATTCAGAAACAATATACCAACCGGTAGAGCAAGCGTTTGCGATTCACTCGACTCGGCGATTGAGGCAATCCAAGGGAACTATCCCACCGTTTTGAAATTTGACGGGCTTGCCGCAGGGAAAGGTGTGGCAGTCTGTGAAGATGAAGAGTCGGCTATGGATTTCTTGAACGAGGTCTTCACCGAAAAAAGATTCGGCCCGGGGCGCATGTTGGTTGAAGAATGCTTGGAAGGACCCGAAGTATCCATTTTCGCAGCGATCGTTGACGATGAATATATGATCCTAACTCCCGCTCGAGATTACAAGAGACTTAAGAACGGCGACGAGGGACCAAATACAGGAGGAATGGGAGCTGTCGCCTCACGTCGACTCATTTCCGAGGAACTCTTAGAACTCATTGACGAAAGCATCGTCGCACCAACTGTTGCCGCCCTCCGAGATGAAGACCTCCCCTACCGTGGATTCTTATATTTTGGACTCATGTTGACGGCGGACGGCCCGAAAGTCATCGAATACAACTGCAGATTTGGTGATCCAGAATGCCAAGCAGTGATGCCTCTTCTAAAGGGCGATCTTGCCACCTTCTGCATGAAGGGTGCCGAGGGTGTCCTAGATCAGAGCCAAATTTCATTCTCCGAAGACTGGTCCGTTTGTGTGATTCTTGCCTCTCACGGTTATCCTGAATCCTCCCGTTCAGGTGACATCATTGACGGGCTAGAAGAGACTGGAGCACAGGTTTTTCACTCGGGTACGAAATTTGAGAAAAACGCTTGGCTAACCAATGGCGGCCGAGTTCTTGCCTGTGTAGCAAAAGGGCACGATCGAATGTCTGCCGTTCGAGCGGCCCATAAGGCCGCCGACAAAATTGTCTTTTCTGGATCGCAACGCAGGACTGATATCGGAATCCTGAACTTCCCTGAAGTGAGAGAATTTGATGAGAAATTCATCAAACTCGAGATCAGCCAAGATGAAATTACTAAAGGCGTGGAAACGCTTTATGAGAAAATTCGTGAAGCCAATCCAGAAAAGCCCATCGCTTTGGTAGGAATTCGCTCACGTGGCGATGAAGTCGCCGAGAGAGTCTTGAATTTACTCGCCGCAGATGGTGACCGAGAACTCAACTTCGGAGTACTCGATATTTCTCTCTATCGCGATGATTTCGAACATTTACGGGAGAACCCAAAACTTCAAGAAAGTCATATTCCGTTTTCCGTAGAAGAAGCGCATATCATTCTTGTAGACGATGTGCTCTTTACGGGTCGGACAATCCGGGCAGCTCTGGACGCAATTTCTGACTATGGTCGGCCCTCCAAACTAGAACTTGCCGTCCTCATTGATCGCGGTCATCGAGAGCTTCCTATCGCTCCAACTTACACGGGAATCATCCTAGAAACCGACCGTCATGATCATGTTCACGTCGCACTCGAAAGGACAGATGGAGAGGACTCTGTGAAAGTCGTTTCCAATCATTCGATATGATTCCGAAGAAAAAGAAGAGCCCTGAGGAAATTGCAGCTCTACGCAATGAATTGGGCGTCCATCGCCCCGAATCGGATTCTGAACAGCCAAAAACTTCACCTTCAAAGCCCTCACCTGAACCAACGCAGCGATCTAAGCCGAGAAGCCAACAATTCAGAAAGCCTACAGAAAGAGACCACAGATCCGAAGGTACTTCCAATACAGAACAAGAAGCTGTTAGAACCAGCGCAATGGGTAAGTCAACCATTGTACACTTAACAGTCGAAGACGAACCCACCAAACCCACCTCGAAGAAGCCAGTTTCTCATTCCTTCCGAAAAAAGGAACCACCCTTGGCTCCAGCCCCCGCACTCAACCGAACCCAGGTCGAACTTCCCGCGCATCGGAATGTCCCGAAGGATATGATGGAGATCAGGAAAAGAGAGACACTTGCAAATCTTTCAAGACCCCAAGTGGATCCTGCAGCCTATTTAAAAAAAATCACCGCGCACCCAGCGTTGCTCATCATTGCCTATTTGACGACGATTGGTGCGGCCATCAGCACAAAGTTGAGCTCCGAATACTTTACTCCCCTAGTCTTAGTCGTTATAAGCCTCCTGATGACGGCCTACATTTTTCTGGCAAAAAAGCGTTCCCGTCACCACTCAGCCATTCTTGTTATTGTCATCATCATGACTACGGCTTTTGGTAGTCTCCATTTCTTTCCCAACCTGCCTTATGCCCCGTAAAGACCTTCTGGATATCGAATCTTTGGACCGCGAAGAAATTGACACTCTTCTCGACCAAGCAATTCCCTTCAAAGAACTATTTACCCGCTCCGTCAAAAAGGTTCCGGCGTTGAAGGGCAAATCCGTTCTTACTCTTTTTTACGAGCCTTCCACTCGTACCCATTCTTCCTTTGAAGTGGCTGCAAAACGACTCTCAGCAGACGTTACCAATTTCGATGTCAGGCACTCCTCAGTGACCAAAGGCGAATCCGTTCGAGAGACGGTGGAGACGCTTCAAGCCATGCGCACCGATTACATCGTCGTGCGTCACTCAAGATCAGGTCTCCCGGCGACAATTGCTGCGCAAACGAACGCATCCGTCGTAAATGCCGGAGACGGCGCCCACGCCCATCCAACACAAGCACTTCTTGATGCGTTCACCATCAAAGAAAAATTTCCTGAGCCATCAGGTAAAAAGGTTCTGATCGTAGGCGACATCCTACACTCACGAGTCGCTCGTTCGACTTCTTGTATCTTAAAGAAAATCGGAATCAATGTAGGTTTTCTAGGACCCGGTTCTCTCAACCCAAAACACGGACCAGAGCAGATTCAGAGGTTTACCAACTACGAGGAAGCCATGAAATGGCAGCCTGATATCATCTACCTACTGAGAGTCCAAATGGAACGGCAAAACGCACCATTTTTCCCCTCAATACGTGAATACCACAAGCTCTACGGGGTCAATGACACACGACTCGATGAAATCAAAAAACGTGGGCTCTACCTGATGCACCCTGGGCCAGTGAACCGAGGCGTCGAACTATGCGATGCAGTGATGGACTACGAACGCTCTCTCATCAACGACCAAGTTGAGAACGGTATTGCCGCCCGTATGGCTGTCCTCTACCACTTGAAGCCCAATTCCTAATACCAAAGAGCAAAACGAACTAGGAGAATGCTGAGCTAATTTTCGGGAAAACTCAAGGCGCGCGGAAGGATTGGCGCGAACACCACGACTCACAAGCAACGCCGAATTGACCGAAAAGCAACCAGCCTCCGATTCCGAAGGCGCGGCTCAGTTTTTCAAACCTCCAACCCATCGTTCCACCAGATCGTTTTGTGAGGTGCTCTAGACCGGTTTCCAAATGGCCTTGCCGAAATCGAGTGGATTTTTTGGGGTTCAAAGAAATTGGCTACGCGATGTCAGGCACCGTTTCGGGCGGACGAAGCCAAGATCGGCGTTGTTCGTCATTCGTGGATGTAACAAACAAAAAGTCCGGCAAAAACCGGACCTTGCAAGAAGACACCTGAGGTGCCGATTTATCAAATTTTCTTAGAATGGAATATCGTCTTCCTCTTGGAAGTCGCTTGGTGGTGCCGCTGACCCACCTTGAGGAGAACCACCGCTTTCGCCGCCTTTATTGTCATCAGCACTACGATTACCACCACGTCCATCTGGGAGGAACTGGAGGTTGTCCGCTACGACTTTGAGCTTACTTCTTTTCTGACCCGTGTTCTTGTCATCCCAGGTATCCATCTGGAGTCTACCTTCGACGAACACTCCTCTACCCTTACTTAGGTATTTGTTGGCATTCTCAGCACTAGCGCCCCAAACGGTCACATCGACAAAGGTAACTTCCTCTTTCCAGCCTCCATTGCCATCTTGGACCCTACGGTTAAGAGCAAGTCCAAGATCCGCTACTGCTGAGCCTTTCGGAGTGTGTCGGAGTTCGGGATCTCGTGTAAGATTTCCCAACAACATAACTTTGTTCAAACTTGCCATAAAAGATCGATTTAAGAGGTTTAGCCTTTGCTGAATTGAACCTTTTAAGCAACTCGATTGAATTGGTTTAAATAGACCAACTCGTTTGAAGATAGTGCTTCTCTAATCTTGGCGATACATTCTGGATCTCCAGTAATCGTATAGCTAACATAGTGCGCGCCGTTGATCTTACGCGGCGTATGGGCAAAATCTTTGCGGCCCATGTTGTCGACGTTTTCAACCTTGGCACCTGCATCTTCAATTTCCTTGGAAATCGCTGATACGAGTTCGTCCATGCTACCTTCCTGACTCTTGGTGGTCAGGGCTACTAATCCTTCGTATTTCCGGCTCATCTTGTTTTTCTACAGTTGGTTTGTTTTGGGTCGGTTTGACCCGTGGTGTGTTAAATTGGTTGGATGCCAAGGCAACGCCTCGGGAGCGCGAAAGTTGAACGGCTTCCGCCGCTGTTGCAAGCATGTTTTCGACTTCATCGGACTCCTCTTTGCTAAACTTACCTAGCACATGTCCAGTCATCGCGGTAGTCCTCGCCGCCCCGATCCCTAGCTTCAACCTAGGAAATTCATTCGTTCCCAAATGCTCAATCATCGACTTGATCCCGTTGTGGCCGCCTGCAGAACCTTTTTCCCGGAACCTAAGGTGTCCCAACGGAAGGGATACATCATCGTAAATGATCAGAATTTGCTCAGGAGATAATTTGTAAAATCGAAGCAATTGCCCAACCGATCGGCCACTAAGGTTCATGAAGGTCTGTGGCTTCACAAGTATGGTTCCATCATTCAATTTTGCCAAATGCGCTTGGAACTTGATGACATTCGAAAAACCTGAATTTTCAGCTTTTGCCATGCGGTCCAACAACATGAAACCAATGTTGTGCCGAGTCTCCTCGTATTTCCTCCCTGGATTTCCAAGCCCAACGATTACTGAAATCTTTCCTTCCCCCTCCATTACCCTTACATCATAGCAACAAACCAAAAGCCGAAAAGCAAAACGTCCGGGGACTTTCATCCCCGGACGCCGAAAGTAGTTTGAAACTCTTTGCCGTATTATCCTTCAGAAGCTTCCGACTCCTCAGCCTTTTGCTCGGTTGCAGGAACTTCAGCCGCATCTTGGTCTTCACCGCCTGCTGATTCTTCAGAAACAAGAGCAGCTGGTTTACCGATGTGGGCTACCACAACGTCATCTCCTTGAGTCGAAGTCACTCCCTCAGGGAGGTCTAGATCGGAGACTTGCAACGAATCACCATCGTCGAGATGAGAGATATCTTTCTCGATCACATCAGGAAGATCTCCTGGGAAACAGGTGATTTCGATCGTGTGTGCGTATTGTTCGAGGATACCACCGGCTTTGACCCCGACAGATTCTCCTACGAGATTGACCGGAATATTTGCAGTGATCTCGGTTTTGTCATTCACCGCCAGGAAATCGACATGCAATGCCTCTCCCGAAAGGGCATCGTGCTGAATACTTTTTAGGAAAACAGAGCGCTTTCCTTCTCCTTCAACATCTAAGTTGATCAAGATGCTATCCGAAGAACTGTGTGAAAGCAGTTCAGAGAAAGTTTTCGCATCGACCTTGAGATTTTCGTTTTCAACTCCACGGCCGTAAACAACGGACGGTAGCCAGCCTTCACGGCGCATTTGCTTAAGTTTTCCTGAACCGCTGCGAAGGCGCGGAGCCGCTTTGAGTGTTGTCTTCTTGGCCATTTCTGAAATTGGATTAGTGATGCATCAGCGCGCTGGAAAAATTCTATCCCTCACGCGGGGCGGATTCTTTAAACAGCAAATCCCTACTTGTCAAAATTTTGTTCAAGGATTCAAACAAAAGATCATGTTTTCTCGACCTATCAGCTGTTTCATAAGAAATAGAACCCATGCGAATTCTCATTGCACCCGACAAGTTCAAAGGCTCTCTCAGTGGCCAAGAAGCTGCCGAGGCGATAGCCAAAGGCTTGATAAAAGTATTTCCAAAATCGGATATCGTGAAACTTCCCCTCGCAGATGGCGGAGAAGGACTGCTCGATGCTTTCCGCGAGGCCAAGCATACGAATGCCTTTGAGACTCAGGTCTTGGATGCTTTAGGACGCTATGTGAGGGCCTCGTGGTTAATGGTCAGTGATGAAAATGGATCGACTGCCATCATTGAATCTTCTCAAGCCAATGGCTTGTGGAGAATACCTGAAACTCATCGCAATGTAGACCGCTCTTCATCATTCGGAGTTGGCCAACTGATCGTAGACGCTATGTCTGAGGGTGCTGATCGTATTCTGATTGGAATCGGTGGAAGTGCCACAAATGATGCAGCAATTGGAATTGCCTCAGCCCTTGGTTGCCGATTTCTGGATCATAATGGGAACCCCTTGGAGGCGATCCCTGAAAATTTCACCAAAATTTCAACGATCGATTCTAGCAAACTCATCTCAACACCGCCCATCACTGTGGCTTGCGATGTCGTGAACCCCTTATTCGGAATTCGAGGTGCAACCCAAGTCTATGGACCTCAGAAGGGCCTAGACTCTTCTGATTTCGACCAAACCGAGAAGTCACTTCAACATTTCACCAAAGTGGTGAACACCCATTTCAAATCTGACTTTACTGAAATTCCCGGATCTGGAGCTGCAGGTGGCTTGGGCTATGGGCTGATGTCATTTCTCAGTGCTGAACTTCAATCAGGATTCAATTGTATCGCCGAAGTTCTTGATGCGGAGCATGAAGTCTCTAAATCCGATTTGGTCATCACAGCCGAGGGCTCATTGGATTCGCAATCTTTAGAAGGAAAGACACCTATTGGAGTCTCTAGATTGGCTAGAAAGCACGGTATTCCAGTGTACGCCTTTGCGGGTCGATTGGCAGATGAACATCTTCTACACCAGCACTTCGATGGACTAGCGTCTATCGTGAACAGACCGATGAGCCTAGAATTCGCAGTCAAGAATGGTGCCGAACTCCTGGAGCTCGCTGCAGAACGACTAGCTAGAATCCTAAGTCACTCGCATTCTCTCTAAAACACCCTAATAGACCGGCGCACCATACTCATACTCTTGCTCTTCGGCTCCCCCACCCCCTTGGATTTTTTCTTTGGTCCAACCAAAGCCTGCTTTGGTATCACGCCAGACACCAATTGCTGTGTTGCAAGAAGTTAAGGAAAACAATAAAGCGCCGAGCAAAAAAAACTTCATAGCCTATTTATAGGCGATGAAGTTTCTTTAAGCAAACTTGAAATTCAAACTATATGAAATATTGATCCCTTTAAGAAAGACGAAACGACTACCAAGTTTTGACGAGAGTTTTTGCATTAGCATCACTTGGCGTATCAGTTCCTAGGCTATAAACAGCAACCCTTCTTCCATTGAGCGTCGTGCTTGTCGAACCTTGCGGAGACACCGTGATTCGTTCGTCATAGTTGTAATCTAAAACAACAAAATATGGTTCACCCCAGGCGTCAAAAAGACCTTGGATGGCGGTCCCACCGGAATCGTAAACAATTCCATCACGATTCCCACTCCTTGCTTCCTTCAAACTTAAGTAGCGGACTTTTTTATCATTCTGAATATCTGTTCCAGTCTCTAAACCCAAAAGAATCTCAAGAAGTTGAATCCCATTGGCTTGATCTGTCTCATATGGAGTATTGTCTTCGGTCGCCGATCCAGTTGGATCAGGCAGAGCAGAATAGTCAGAATAGAATGACTCGATTCCACTCTCAATAGAACTAGCTACCGACTGTGCGGTAACTTTTCTTGCCTTTTGAATCGCCGCATTACCACCTGCGAAACCGGCGGCGGCCAAGACGGCGATAATAGCGATTACGACGAGAAGTTCCACCAGAGTGAAACCAGCTTTCTTTGATGTATATAAGGATTTTTTCATAGATTCTGGGATTTTTGAGAATGTAGCTGAGCAACTCAGAGGAATGTCAAAGCATTGTCAATGTAATGACGAAATCGCTCAAGTTCAATGGGATAATTCAATCCGTTCTGAAAAACTATTTTGACTGCTCGAGCATCTTCAATAAAGGCGCTTCGGCTTTTCTGCGAATCTCCTCTTCCATTTCGACTGTTGGAGATAAGTCACGCAAACAATTCCTTAGCTTTTCCATGGTGTTCATTTTCATATAGCGGCAGTCGGCACAAGCGCAGTGATCCGTAGGACCGGGAATGAGATTTTTTTCAGGACACTCTCTTCTGAGGCGGTGAAGCATTCCACTCTCAGTTACAACGATGATGTCTTTGACAGGGGCATTTTTGCAGTAGTGGACCATTTTTTCCGTCGAGCAAACTTCATCAGCAAGGAGACGAACAGCTTGGGTACATTCTGGGTGAGCCACGACGAGAGCTTCCGGATGCTCCTCTTTGATCCGATTGATCGAATCTCGTGTGAACTCCACGTGGACGTAGCAAGACCCTTTCCATAAGTCCATTTTCCTACCCGTCTGCTCAATAACCCAAGCACCTAAATTTTCATCAGGAACAAAAAGAATTGGGCGATCTGCAGGAGCTTGTTCCACAATTCTCACCGCATTTCCTGAGGTACAGATGACGTCGCAAAGTGCTTTAACAGCGCCAGAACAATTGATATAGGCGATCACGTAGTAATTCTTATCTGATTCCTTTTTCAAGAAGGAATCCAGTTGGTCGGCAGGGCAAGATTGCTCCAGGGAACAACCTGCATCACGATCCGGCAAAACCACAGTCTTGGATGGATTCACAATCTTGGCAGTTTCAGCCATGAAGTGAACCCCACAAAACACAATAACATCGGCATCCGTGGACTTTGCCTGATACGCCAAACCCAGCGAGTCTCCTACAAAATCAGCGACTTCCTGAATATCCGCCGTCTGATAGTTGTGCGCCAGAATGATCGCATTCCGAGCTCTCTTAAGTTCGAGAATTTCGTCTTTCAGGTCGAGGGTCGTGTTCATTTTCAAATCTTCCTTTTATGAACTCAGTTGCAAAGAGCAAAGTTGTTCATGCATTAGTTGAAACCATTTCCATGGCGCCTAGGTGTTTCGCCCCTGCCTTAACGATCAATTTTGCAGCACGAATAGGGCCTTGCAGTCGGCTTCTCTTCTCAAGCACGATCGTGCCAGAACAGACAATTTGAGCCCTAACTTCACCGTTGATAAAAACTTCCGCAGCTGTGACTTCACCTTGAAACTCGACTTTCGCACCGCGTTCGACTCTCAGTTCACCACATTTCACCGCTCCCAGAATTTTCCCGCTATTGCGTATTACCAATCGTCCAGAGCAATTCACCGAAGCAAAAAGCTCGCCGAGGACAACGAGATCATGACTTGTCACGTCCACGCCTGTGATTGATCCACCCTTCAGAATCGTCACATTGCCACGCGTCTGAATGCGTCTCTGCCAAGCTTGGTCGATTTCATAGTCAAGCAAGCTGACGTAACCCCCACATTTCGAGCATTGCGTAGACTGCGCATCGGAGATCACCTGAAACTGGTGCTCACAATGATAGCAGTTGATTGTGCGCTTTGCTGGCTCTCGAACAAACAAGCGACGTAGCCGACTAGGTTCGCGTCGATTTGTCTTGGAAACAACTTCTTCCTTCTCCGCAACTGCGGGATGCTGCACAGGAGCCTGATTAGGCTTTGTCAATCGGGTTTGATAACTAGGTCGGGCTTTCGCCTTTCCATCTTCAACGCTAATATGATGACTACAGACGCGGCAGTAGGTGGAAACCACCATCGAAGGCTCCCTTTGCTGGTTGTCACAATTCGGACATACCAAAGTCAATTGATGACCATTCGAACCAACAGCCATACGTGCCACTTTCAAAAAACGTATCTCGAATCACCAAGATCGATATACTCAGAGCGAGCTTACTTCGCCATTGCCGGCTTCGATGAAGACGGAGAGTTCTGCGAAGACTTCGAGTTCGAGTTCGAGTTCGAGTTCGCCGGAATCGTACCTTGGGTTGGTGTGCCAACCGTCGACTTACCGACAAAAATAGCTCCAGCTTCAATCGTGAGTGTTTTAGTCTTAATATCACCGACGACCTCAGCACTGGACTTCAATTCCACGAGTTCACTCGCAACCATATTCCCATGGACTTTACCGTAAACAACAACGGTTCCCACCTTTACTTGAGCCTTAATCCTTGCGTTCTCGCCGATGGTAAGGTTGCCAGTCGATTGGATATCACCCTCAATTTTCCCATCTACGATGAGATCATGCTGAAATTTAACGGTTCCTTTAATCTCAACGTCGGAAGACAGCACGTTGCGGCTTCCTCCACTCGCTGGTTTTGGAGAAGAAGGAGGAGGCGTTGATGAGCTTCCGTAAGCGCTGGATTCGCGGCTCGTTGTTGCTGCTGGCTGCTCGTTTGCCGCAGGTTGACTCTGCGACTCGTTTGATTCTTGACCGATGACTTTCTTAAACACGCCCGAATCTATTCCTGCTGATCGTTGGCTGTCAATCGGATTTCCCCGAACAATTTCACTCCGGGGGATTTGATTCCTCTGAACCAGTCGAATCCTCAGTTCCTCCCTCAAGGCCTCCTTTTAAAGCATTTAGCAAATCTTGGTTTTCAAGATCCACACCAGAAGTCGGCCCTGTTCCCTCCTCATCGTCGGTGAATTTCACATCGGGAACACTAATAGGTGCAGATACGACTTTTGGGCTCGTAGCTTTTGCCAAAAGCTGGCGGTTGGTTGCCTCACGAATGTAGGAACTTCCCGGAAAATTTCGCTCAACCTCCTCATAAGCGGTCATCGCCTTTTCGGTATTTCCCTTCGCCAACTCCAAATCACCCAATGAAATCCAAGCATACGCAGCTAAATAGCCTGCCGCAGGATCATCCGTGAGGTCACGGAACACCCCTTCCGCCTCCTCGAGTTCTCCTTGAGCTTTCAATTTTGCCGCAAGACTTGCTTGAGCACTCGGGCGGGCCGGATGGGAATTTTCAGAATCAATGAAATTTCTCAGTGTCTCAATCGAGTCGTCCTCTTGACCATCGATCCATTGCTCTTCAGCAAGGAGAATTTTTGCACTGTATGCTGCGGCTGTCCCTTCGTGATTACTGACGATTGATTGATAGGCCATGATATCTTCGGCAGCCACCAACTCACTACCTGCACTCTGTTCACCACTTGTTTTTAAGCCGTCATACACCACATAGCAGATGGCAAAGAGCGCCAAGACCGCTGCGGTCGCGATCAACTTCATCTGGTGCTTATCTAGAAACGCTTCAAGAGGAGGCTGAGCTTGGGAAATTTCACCCAACGGCACTCCGGTAGGTTGAGGGACATTATTTTCGGATGACATGAAATTTTAGAAAGTTCGTTAGTGGGCGGACATGCAAAGGCCTCATCGCACCAAAATCAATAGGATTATTTCAATTCACTCACTTAGGCCAATCTCCAGAAACGTGGAATTGTCCGAGATCAACAAACCGCAACCAACAAACAATCTCGTCATCGGTCGCTTGCAATGAGGAAAACCCTCGCCACGATATCGACATGCCTTTCACACCAAAGCCAAATTCAGCTCTCCTAATCGTTGGACATGGTTCGACTGAAAACCCAGATTCGTCGACCCCATACTTCGATCATGCTCGCGAGATCAGAAAACGAAACCTCTTCGCCGAAGTTCACGTTTGTTTCTGGAAAGAAGAGCCCTCCATGCGCGAAGCACTTTTCATGATCGACTCACCAGAGATCTACATCGTGCCTGACTTTATCAGCGAAGGTTACTTCACCCAAGAAGTCATTCCTCGTGAATTACAACTCGATGGCCCTACGACCCAGCGTGATGGCAAAACTCTCCACTACTGCCTACCTGTTGGCATCCATCCTTCCATGACTGAATTGATCATGAATCGAGCAAAAGACGTTGCTCCTGATGCGAAGCCAGAGGATACCACTCTGATCATCACGGGGCACGGCACTGGACTGAACAAAAACTCAACCAAGGCAATCAAACAACAGGCTGATTTGATTTTTCAATCCGAAGCTGGCTACAAAAAAGTAACCGATGCTTATATGGAAGAACCGCCATTTATATCCGATTGGGATAAAATCTCCGACTCCAAAAATGTCGTCGTCGTTCCCTTCTTCATCGCCGACGGCCTCCATTCTTATCAGGACATTCCTGTTATGCTCGGAATCGAGCCAGAAGTCGGACCCGCAGCCAGCCAACGCGAAGTTTTCCGGAACAACCCTCATCAACTCAGAGAAAAAACGCTGTTTTACTCATCCGCAATCGGAACGGAGGCGCTACTCGCCGATGTGATTTTGGATCAGGTTAGCGACTTTGATGAAAAGTATTCTCCCTCTGCCCCAGCAAGCAACTCAAACTCGGATCTTGCTCAACACCTGGAAAACCTAATCCGCGAAGGGATCAATCAAATCGGTCAAATCCAAATTCACCGAGACTGCTGCGAATTCCACTACGCTCTCTATCATATAGACGATGCCGATCTCGCTACTCAACCGGCTTTCGGCGGCTTAGAGCATCATCATGGACCCGAAATGGCTCGAGATCTTTCCACCTATGCAGAAGATGGTGAATATCGTTTTACTAAAGGAAAAATCAATCTGCGACGAGGCTGGATCATGACGCTTGATAGCGAAAAAGACCTACTAATGGCCTTGGATCATTTCTATCCTGCCTGCACCTCCCTTTTCATTAAAAACCAAGCTGGTGAACTTCCTGTGGAAAACCTCCGAGAGAAACTCGGTAGGCAGACTGGCATGTACCGATACGCGGGATCGATTAGTGATGAGGGGGCTCAGGACCTTATCCAGAAAGTATGCGGGCCCGCACATAACTGCGCGAAAAAGATTCTCTGGCAAATCGACGAAAAGACGGAACTCGTTGACAGCGAGGCCTCACGCTTCGATGGAATTGTCGGCGATCAAGAGAAAGAAAAAGTCATCCCTCTCCTCTGTCGGGAAGCCTGCAATCATTTCGTCGCCGAGTGCCGAAAAGCTGCAAAAAAGGAATTTGAAGCAAAACAGCCGAGTCAGACCTAGGGATTTTTCTGGCATCCCCTTTAGAGATTAGATCAGCATCTAAGAAGGATGCCGAACGTTGATCAACTTATTGCGAACAACGCCCGCTGGGCAAAAGATGTTCGTAAGAACGATCCAGAGTTTTTCACTCGTCTAGCCCAACAGCAAACCCCTCGCTTCCTTTGGGTTGGCTGTTCCGATTCACGAGTCCCTGCGAATCAAATCACTGGGCTTCCTCCCGGTGAAGTTTTTGTTCATCGAAACGTAGCAAACGTTGTGCAGGAAACGGATTTCAATGCCTTGGCAGTTCTCCAATACGCCATTGACGTTTTAAAAGTCACAGATGTGATCGTCTGCGGCCACTACGGTTGTGGTGGAGTGAAAGCTGCACTGGATAATTTGCGCCACGGTCTCATTGATAACTGGCTTTCTCCAATCCGAGCCTTGGCAAGAACTCATCAAGACGAACTCATGAATCTTGATGAAACTTCAAGGGTCGACCGCCTTTGTGAACTCAATGTCGTTTCACAGGCCAAGCAAGTGGGCCGAACCACCATCGTTGAAGACGCATGGGAACGAGGCCAAGAAGTTGCAGTCCATTCGTGGATTTATCGATTGGATCAAGGCGTTTTGACTCCCCTAAAAGAACCCATTGCATCACTGGCGTGCGTGGAAAAATAGTGGGTTCCCAAAATCCTTATCTTAGTGATTGCAAGATCACTTCACATGACAAAAATCTCTGAGTGCTTGATTCAGAAACCCCAGAAAAAGTCCATATCGCGATCGACCTTGGAGCTAGCAGTGGCAGAGTTATCGCCAGCTCACTAGTTGACGGAAAACTATCACTCAGCGAAATGCATCGATTCGATAATCCCGCAATCGATCTACCTTCCGGTCTTTACTGGAGCATTTTCGGTTTGTTTGACGAAATTCTCAAAGGCCTCAAGAACGCCGTTGATTGCTACGGTGAAAAAATCGCATCCATCGCAATCGATACTTGGGCATGCGATTTCGGTCTATTCGACAAAGACGGCGAGATCATCGGCATGCCACATCAATACCGAGACTCACGTACCGATGGTATGGCCGATCAAATGCACCAACTCATGTCCGAAAGCGACATCTTCAAGCAAACGGGTATCAAGACAAACTTCTACAATAGTTCTCTCCACCTCATGGCCTTGAACGCGTCGGAAAGTCCTTCGCTAAAGCATGCCGAGTCTCTACTTTTTATTCCAGACATCCTCGCTTACTGGCTAACAGGAGTGAAGTCAGTCGAAAAAACGAATGCATCGACATCACAATTGCTCGACCCAGAAACCGGTAACTGGTCGGACGAAGTCATTAACGCGCTTAAATTACCTCGTCACATTTTTGGAGAAATTGTAGCTCCGGGCGATATTCTGGGTGAACTCCGGCCAGAAATTGGGGCTATCATCGGCCGTAGCGATATTCCTGTTGTGGTCGCACCTTGTCACGACACAGCATCCGCCGTGGCCGGCATCCCACTTTCTGAATCTGAACCCCTTTGGCTTTCTTCTGGTACTTGGTCGATCATGGGTGTCGAGAGTCCAATACCGATCCGATCCGACGAAGCACTGGAATTTGGCTTTTGCAACGAACTCGGAATCAACCATACCGTTCGATTTCTGAAAAACATCGGAGGTCTATGGATTGTCCAAGAGTGTAAACGTCAATGGGAGCGAGAAGGAATTCATCACAGCTTCTCGGAGTTAGCAAAACTCTCTGAGAACTCAGAACCATTCTTTGCATTCATCGACCCTGATGCCGCCGTCTTCGCAACTCCAGGAGACATGCCCTCTCGGATCCGTGATTTCTGCAAGCAAAGCGGCCAACAAACCCCAGAGTCTATTGGGCAAATTCTTCGAGTCGCCACAGATTCTCTAGCTCTCAAATATCGAATGGTTTATGACCGAATTGTTTCTCTCACAGGCAGGAAATACAATCGTCTTCATGCAGGTGGAGGCGGTATTCAGAACCAAGAACTCTGCCAAGCAACAGCCAACGCACTATCAATTGAAGTTCAGGCTGGCCCGGTCGAAGCGACATCTTGCGGAAACCTGATCACGCAAATGATCGCGACTGGAGAAGTAAAAGACTTTGTCGAAGGTAGAAACCTGATTCGTCATTCTTTCGAATTTAAAACCTACCAACCCAAAGATACTGAGTCTTGGAATCAGGCCTTCGAAAAATTTACAACATTCGTCAGCTAGCACTGAATTGAATCAATCAACTTGCTTGTGTTAACAGTCGATTCGATGAAATGCTCCACGCAATGCAATTCGTTGGGATCGAGATAGGCATACACGCGACACACGCTGTAGTCGTTGATCTAGATTCTGCTCGGACAATCGCCGAAGCATCGGTCTCCCATTCATGGATCGAAGGTCTTCCTTCAGGCTACAGAGAACAGGACCCAGCAAAATGGATCAATGCGGTCGATGAGACTGTGCGAAATTGCCTCGCCCAAGAAGGGGTAGATCGCAAACAAATTGCTGCACTCGGCATTGCCGGCCCCCAGCGAGGAACCGTGATTCTCGATGATCAGCACCGTATCATTCGGCCTACAAAAGTTTCAGGAGATATTTCCGTTCAAAAACAAACAGATGAAATCGCTCGTGCCTTTGGTGGGGCTCCTGGCTTACTTGAACTGATTGGCCAAGTTCCACCACTTGGATCCACTGCTTCCGAATGCCTGTGGCTGAAGCAACACGAACCTTATCACTACCAGCGAATCGACGCGGTTCTTAGCGTTCAAGACTTCATCGCTTACTGGCTGACTGGCGAACGGGCAACCGAACCAGGCAGTGCCTCAACAACCGGGTTTCTGGATATTCGCACAAAAACGTGGTCAGAAGAAATGATCCACTTTGTCGACCCAGAACTGGAAGCTAAACTCCCAACAATCGGAGCATCCGATCAAGCACGCGGACTTCTCCGAGCTGCCCTTGCGAAACAATGGGGACTCTCAGATCTCGTTCAGGTTGGAGCAGGCAGCTCCGCACCTTTGCTTTCAAGTCTGGCCGCAGGTTGCGTCAAAGAGGGCTCGGTCCTCATCGAATTGGGAATCACTAGTTCAATCATCGGCGTCGATTCGAAACCCGTGATTGATCTCCGTGACGAAATTTTACCTCTTTGTAGCGCAACTGACTCATGGGCGGGAATCGCTTGCAGTTTGAACACCTCGATCGCCACTGAAGCGATCAAACGGCACTACGGTTGGTCAACTGCCAACTACGAACAAATGGTCGGCAGCGTCTCGCCTGGTGCAGATGGACTCCTACTTCTTCCCTACTTTTCAGCGGAAACCATTCCCAAATTAAATGAAGGTTGTGGGGTACTTCATGGTATGAATCCAACAAATTTCACCCCCGCACACTTGGCAAGAGCCACAGCCGAAGGCGTTATTTTTGGACTCAGTTACGCAATGAGCCGGCTCCGTGAAATGGGCTTTCAACCCGATGAAATTAAATTTATCGGAAATACTACGCATAACTCCGTGACCTCTCAGATGCTTGCTGATGCCCTTGGAACTCCACTCAAACCCATCCATTCCGAAAAAGGCGCTGCCATCGGAGCCGCAATGCAAGCGGCGGTCGCCTTTTTCCACAACTGCGGCGAATCTCTGGGTTACGAAGAACTATGCAGCTATTTGGTTCAGGAAAACCCTGAGAAAATTTGGGAACCGAACGAGGAAAACCACCAGCTGTATCTGGATCTAATGGCACGTCAGCAATATCTTGTCGATACGCTTCACCCAGCTGGTTTCCTCTAGTATGGCTCCATCACGAAATACAGAAATCAAAGGCTCACTTCTCTCGAAGATTCTTGGATATCTTGCTGCCGGATTGATGAAAGCCTGGAGTCTCACACTTCGCTATCACGTCAATGGCGAAAAAGGCACCATCGTGCCAAGCATTGGAACCGAACCCGTTATTTTCACACTCTGGCACAATCGTATCTTCACCATGCCTCCTATCTGGAACAAGACAGGTGGCAATGACCGATCTTCGGTCGTCCTCACGAGCGCAAGCAAAGACGGCACCACCCTCGCGACCACGATGCGACTTTTTGGTCTCGGAGCGATTCGCGGTTCGTCTTCTCGTCGTGCAATCTCCGCCCTAATTGGGATGAGAAAAGCTCTGCGCGAAGGGCTCGATGTCTGTGTCACACCTGACGGACCCAAAGGTCCTCGATATACCGTGCAACCAGGAATTCTCAAAATAGCACAGTCTACCAACTCGAAAATCGTTCCGATCCACCTCCGTTACAGTTCTGCATGGAGACTTAGCAGTTGGGACCGATTTGTCCTTCCAAAACCTTTTAGCAAAGTCTTTGTTATCTTCGACGAGCCAATACAGATACCGAAAGAAACGACCGAAGAAGAGTTCGAATTGGAAAGACATCGTTTAGAACAATGCCTGCTCAATGGCGTAGATGATCGCTGAGCCTTCTTTATTTTGATCCATCTTCAAATCTGCAGGTAAAATACCTCATTAAAATTCATACTTTTTAAAATTTTAGTTAAGTTTTCTTAAATTTTTATTGTCTAAGGGAAAATTTTATGCAGGATCTGAACCCATGAAGATGCCAACACGCCTTACATCATTCATGGCCTTCCTAGCATTGGCCAGTCCACTCATGTCTGCAACAGAAGTCGAAAGACTTCGCGCCTTGTGCCAAGAACAAGAGATGCAAATCCAGCAACTCGAATTAAAGATTGCTCGGCTAACCGATACGCCTCCACCAAGCATCCAGAGAAAAGCCTCAAGCTCCGAGCCCTCTCAGCAAACGGCAACACCTACCTACACCGTTAAATCTGGTGATAGTGTGGAACGTATTGCTCGCAGAGAGGGTGTTTCCGTCTCTTCGATCAATAAATTGAATGGCCTAAAAGCAACCTCGATTATTCATCCTGGCCAAAAACTGAAGCTTCCAAGTACCACACAAGTAGCCACACAAAATTTAGCTTCCACTCCATCTTCATCGGTAGAAAAAAAATCGTATACCGTCGCCTCCGGTGACACCTTCTATCGAATTGCAAGTCAACATGGGATTTCTGTTGCCCAACTCTCCGCTGCCAACCCCGAGATCGATCCCCGTGCGCTACGAATCGGACAAAAAATCCGCTTAAACACATCTAGAGCATCGGTCTCAGCACCTAACCAACCAGAGAAATCTGTTTCTTTTGAATCCGCTCCAGCCCTTCCTGTTTCAAATGCAGAACCTGTGGCTGAACGGCGTGCTTCGAATAAGCCAATCAAAATTGAAGCGGAAATCACTTACGGTCAATTTGCCAAAAATCACGGCACGACCACGAAACGTCTCGATGCTCTGAATGGGCTCGAACTTGATCCCTCTACCGTTCTCGCACAGGGGTCCGAGCTGTATATACCCGCCCAGCCTTAAGCGAACAGTATCGGCCCCCCTTCCCCGAAAACCCGTCAAGAGTTGATCTCTTGACGGGTTTTTCATTACGGAGCCAACTCACTTGCGGGAACATTCTCCTCTCCTTCATGAGCAGCATCTTTCGGAGTAGGCGGTCTTCTGCCTTCGATGAATTTGAAGTGCTCTAAGCCCTCGAAGAACCCACTCAATCCGGGAGCCTCTGCATGATAAAGGCGTGGCCTCGGCTTGAGTTGACGCAACACACGATCTGCATCGCCAGCCAAGGCAGAGACATTTCTACCCCTAACTGCAGCGATATCATTCCCATAAGTTCCAAAGTAAAAGATACTTCCTGGATCCACTCCCCAGCGATTCGCCAAGTAGCGAAGTGCTACATCCTTGCCACTTCTAACAGGAATTACATCCACCAAGGTTTTTCCTGTTACGATTACCTTCGCCGAAATTGCCTGCTCTCGTAGAAGTTTTTGTAGCGAATTGCGACCAGAAGCATTCTTTGGATCCATGAGATAGGAAACCTTGAATTCATTTTGCAAATCCTCTCCCTGAAGCTGTAACCCATCAATTTCAGAAAATGCATTCACAATCGCCTTGCGATCCCAATCCGTTCCGATTTGTTGGTTCCAAGTCTCATCAACAATTCCCTTTCTTCCATAACGAATTTCAGCTCCTAAGCTTGCAATAACAAACGCAGGTTCAGGCATCCCACATCGCTCGATAACATCCCACGCATCGCCAAAGGAAAGACCAGTCGCGATCCCAAATCCGATATCATCTTCCTCAAAAAGTTCGTTCCACTCTTCTACGTTTTCTGCCGATTCCTGTTCGATCCGAGGCAAAAGATCCATCACCACCCAACGATCTCTACTCAACAGCGATCCTCGTTTACTACTCCGCCGCTTAACTGGCTCTTCTGGGACGATCTTGAAAACTTCTTCGAGGTAACTGTCCACATGCGCCGACCACGAGTAATATTTCCTAACCAACTCTCCTCCTCTCTTCGCAAAATCCCCTTGTTTTTCTGGCTTTGACAGAATCGACTCGATCGCATTTCCCATCTCAATTTCATCAAGCGGATCTACCAAAATTCCATTTTTACAATTCGCGATGATGTCTCTCGGGCCACCATCATTCGTAGCGACCAACGGCAGACCCGCTGCTCCAGCTTCAAGAAGAGTCAGACCAAACGGCTCAGTGAACGCAGGGTTCACAAAAACTCCGTTTCTCTCGGCTGCCCAACGGAAAAATCCAGCAACCTCCAAAGATTCATGTTTTTTTGGGTAAGCAACAACTCCATAGAGGTCGCAGTCATCAAAAGTCTTCAGAAGCTCCAGCCAAACCTTCCGCGCACCCGGCGAAAGTTTACCAAGCTCGTCACGATTACCGCCAATTACGATGAGATTGGCATTTTCTCTCAGCCATTTATTCTTGGCGAATGCTCTTACCAGTCCGGGAAGGTTCTTCCGCTCATCAGCTCTCGCAATCGTAAAGACCGCCGGCTTCGAAGGGTCATTTAGGAACGGTGCCAGTTTCTCGTCAATCGAGGCAGCAATCCTCGGATCTCCTCCTCCATCGAACCGAGTCAAATCCACACCCGGAGGAATCACGCGCATGCGTTCTTCAGATAGTTGGTCGTAAAGTGCATACTGTTCTTCAACTTCCTGAATCGTACTCGTGCAAACCAAACTGGCTGCCTCCAAGCTCAATTCCTCAGCCTCAATCCGAGCAGCAAGATTGTAGCGTTTTTCAATCTCCTCAGAATCAATTCCACCCTCTTTAAGCCTTTGCCTTTTCACTCTCCCCAATGAGTGTCCAGTAAATGCAAATGGGCAGCCTAGAACGGCTGACAACTGCCTACCAACATATCCCGCATCGGCATAGTGGGCGTGGATAAGATCAGGAACTCGCTTTTCCTTTCTAAGATAGGACAGTGTTCCATCAATGAAAGCATCTAAATGCCTCCAAAGAATTTCTTTTCTAAGATAGCGCTTTGGTCCCGCTTCGATACGGATGATATCTGACCTCTGATCTATCGACTCATGCACCTCGGCATAGTCCGAAGAAAGCTTCTGGTCGATCACTCGCCGAGTGATTAACGAAGCTCGTTTGACGCGCTGATCCCGCCCTAGCGCCTTTACAAGTTCTAACACGTAAAGGCACTGGCCGCCTGTGTCTGGATCTCGCCCAAGCTCTAAACTCTCTTCCCTGATAAGCCCGTGTAGCGAAATATGTAGAATATCTAACTTTCGTTCTCCGTTCTTTTTAACTTTAGCACTCATAGAAAAATTTCTTAGCTCACAAAAACACCGTAGTGAGATAAGCCCTCGATCACGCCGCTTGTCCGACTACCTTTCGCACGAAATACTGGGCTATTCTCGATCTCTCTTAGAAGTTCTGGACTCGAATTACTTGGGGCAATTCCTCTAACGCTAGGTACTTTGAACATGGAAGAATCATTTCCTGAGTCGCCGGCTACAACGATTTCATCAAGGCGAACTCCAAGTTCTTTCGCCAACCATTGAAGCGCATTCCCCTTGTTCGCCGCCAAGGGCAACACATCCAAGTCCAAAGAAGTGGAGTAAATGATCTGCGCTGAGAGCCCAGCTTCTTTCAGCGAACCTCTAAGGTCTTCAATTTCCTCCGCAGATCTCTCCTTCCAAAACCAGCTACTCTTCCACGGATGCTGCTGCTCTTCCGGCTGTCTCCTAATTCCTGAAATTTTTGAAACCAATTTCGTGACTTCTGCTAGATCCCAACCTTCATTCAGAAGCTCACTAAAACTGCTCAGCATCGTTTCACTATTTGTGTCAAAAATCATCGTACCAACCCCTGAAATATAATAGTCGGGTTGTGGCATTTTATGCTCATGGATGACTCGCTTCGCATCCCCATCAAGCCGTCCAGTACTGTAAACTAAAAATGGCCTATCCACTACATGATTCTCCCAAGCTTTTGAAAAACGATCACATTCATCCGAATCTCCAAGCAGAGTCCCATCGAGGTCAGTACAAAAGAGCCGAACGTTGTTTTCTCCTAACATCACCGCAGACTAACACCATTTTTCGGACGCACAAATATCCAAAATAGTTCAACCGCAAATTGGTCGACAAAGAACAAAAGGCGAAACAACCAAAGCTTCAAATTCAGTTTCTTTTTGCTCCCATTGAGCTGCATGTAAATCGCCGATTTGAATTAGATCCCCCTTCTTCAACCACTCTTCAACCTTTCCAGCATCATTTTCAGTGAATACATTACCCACATCTGTTAGATCCAATTCAGGATCAACAAAATACAAGACACCTGACTGCCAATGTGGTCGCAAATACTTCCAATCGACAATTCCCTGAAACTTCGCAAGTTTGGTTTTAGGACTCTCAAAGTCCTCACCAAGCATTGCATATTTAAGAGGCTCAAAGTCGCCCTGTTCTGATGAAGACATCATCCAATGTTATGGAATAGAACCATGTATTCAAGCCTACCGGGCCGTATTTTCACGAAGAGTCCAATAAATTTCGAGTCTTGATCCAGGCTTGGTAGAAAATTTTTTGGCGAACAAGGTTGGACCTTGGGCAATGCATGAACAAGACTCTCCCCAGCATGATCTCTCCGCTGCCAGGCCAACGATACATCACAACTTCAGAACCCAAGCTCGGGCTTGGATACGTATTATCTGAAGAAAACGGTCTTATCGAAATTTGCTTTCCCGCGGCCGAAGACACACGCACCTACTCCGCTGAAAACGCTCCTCTAGTCCGAGTTCGATTTGCGCCAGGTGATGAAATATCAAATCATTCTGATGATCAAATTGTTGTCGAATCCGTTACCGAAGATCAAGGACTCCTAACCTACCACGGAGAAGGAAAATCGATTCATGAATCGGATCTTCTCGATTCTCTTTCCTTCATCCGTCCAGATAAACGCTTGCTTGCAGGCCTGACTGATCACCCACGAGATTTCGACCAACGACTTGAAGCTCTTCGCTGGAACGCAGCAATCCGCCGATCACCCGCACGTGGATACACCGGAGCACGGATCGATTTAATCCCACATCAGCTCTCCATTGTCGCAGAATCATCAAATCGACTTCATCCGCGGGTCCTTCTCGCTGATGAGGTAGGACTCGGTAAAACTATTGAAGCTTGCCTGATCCTCCATCGCCTTCATCTCACCGGTCGAGCGAATCGGATTCTTATTCTTGTCCCCGAACCATTGGTTCATCAATGGTTCGTCGAATTACTTCGTCGGTTCAATCTCCTATTTGCCATCTTTGATGAGGAGCGTTGCCGCTCTATTGAAGGAAATGATTCAGCTGATAGGGAAGAAACCATCATTTCCTCGGAACCTCTTACCAACCCATTTCTAGATTCTCAAACCATTCTCTGTTCCACTGATTTCTTGGCTGAGAATGCCAACCGAGCACAACAGGCAAAATCAGCTGGGTTCGATCTCTTGATCGTTGACGAAGCTCATCACCTCGAATGGTGTGAAGAAGAAGCCTCGCCAGCTTACCAAATGGTCGAAGCACTTGCTAATGAAATTCCCTCCCTGCTCCTCCTCACTGCCACTCCTCAACAACTTGGTCCAGAGGGACACTTCGCGCGCCTACGGTTACTCGACCCCGCTAGATACTCGGATCTAGATGAATTTTTATTTGAGACGGAGTCTTACACGCCACTTGCAGAAGCTGTCGAATGCCTGAGCAAAGGAGACATCCCAGAAAACATTTCTGATTTCACCCTCACTTCTCCAAATGCTGAAGGCTATTTGAAAGCTTTGCGTGATGGAGATGAAAGTGCCCGCCAAAAGCTTATTTCAGAATTGGTGGACTCTTTCGGAACCGGCCGAGTCCTATTTCGAAATACCAGAGAACAGCTCAGCGGCTTTCCAAAAAGACTACCAATTCTCCATGCGTTAAAAAAAGGAACATCTCCTTACAAGTGGCTAGCCGAATTGCTGCGCGAGCTACCACAGACAGAAAAAGTTCTTCTGATTACCAATTCTCCTGATGCAGCCATCGCCGTGCAGGAAAATCTGCTCGAAGAAATTCACGTTGAGTCTGCTCTCTTCCATGAAGATCTGTCGATGCTTCAGCGAGACCGAAACGCTGCATACTTTCAGGAACTTGATGGGGCTCGAATTCTCATTTGTTCTGAGATTGGTTCCGAGGGAAGAAATTTTCAGTTCGCTCACCACCTTGTTCTCTTCGGACTCCCACGTGATCCTGAAGTCCTCGAACAGCGAATCGGTCGCCTTGATCGAATCGGGCAAACCGGCGACATCCATATTCATATTCCCTACGGCGTAGACAGTCGCTCAGAACTGCAAGCTCGCTGGCTCCACGAAGCTCTTGACGTATTCTCCGAGCCTCTCAAGGGGGCAACGACCCTCTCCACCACACTACTGCCTGAATTGGATGAACTCTCGGAAGAGTCCTCTAGTTCGAAAAAGTTCAAGGACTTCCTAAAACGTTCCGCAAATCTAAAGTCAGAAGTTTCTCATCAACTTACGACAGGCCACGACCGCCTTCTAGAACTTGGAGCGCCACCAGCAGCACAATCCGAAGAGCTTTTGGAGGCCATCGAAGCCGCCGACGAAGATGCCAAATTCGAGCGTTTTGCACTGCGACTTTTTGACTTCTTAGGGCTCGAAATTTCTGACCTATCCAATCGAGCCTTTCTTTTTAAACACGGCCATCGTCAGTCAGATACGTTCGGTGACATCGGTGAAGAAGGCCTCTCTGTGACCTTTGATCGCACCACAGCTCTTTCAAGAGAAGACCTATCTTTCCTCACCTTTGACCACCCAATCTTCAGAGACGGATTGGGACAGCTACTCGATGGAAATTCTGGAAATGCGTCATTTGCGAAACTCCCGACTGCCAAAGGAAAGAGTGTATTACTCGAATGCGCTTTCGTTCTCGAAGTGATCGCCCCTTCACGCCTTCAACTTGATCGCTTCCTACCTCCTACCCTTCTTCGAGTGATCGTCGATCACACGGGTAAAGCTCAAACCAAAGCTCCGCCGGCCAAGCTTCTTCAATCAGGAGACCCTCGCCGTATCGTGTCCCAGCAAGCATTCAAACAAGAATTGTTTCCGAAAATGTTGGATTCTGCAAAGGGCGTAGCTAACCGCGCAAAATCGAAACCTGTCGAAACTTCTATAGCAAAGGCGACAGAATCTATCGGGCAACAAATCGCACGCTTAGAAGATCTCCAAATTCGAAACCCAAAGATTACCGACCGCGAAATCGACGAACTGAAATCGACATTGAAAGAAACGAAAGACGCTCTCTCTCAGGCACGCATTAGACTCGATTCAGTTCGGCTAATCTACTGTAGCTAGTAATTATAAGTTCGCTAGTTGCTGAGGCATTTCACAAACAGAGATCTTGAGAACTTTTTCGTAAGATCTAGCATAGCCAAAGTGAGCTCACCCGAAATTTCAGATTCCCCTCCTCGTTCATGGGTCGAGATCAATCTTTCGAATTTACGCCATAATCTATCCGTTGCCCGAAACGCGTCCGGATGCGAGATCATGGCGGTTGTAAAAGCAGGTGCTTACGGACATGGCCTCGAAAAAATCTCAGCAGTCATGGAATCGGAAGGTATCGCCTTTCTCGGTGTCGCCAACGTCGGAGAAGCGCGTAGAATTCAGAATAGCGGAGTAAAACTTCCAATCTACCTCCTAGGTGCAACTTGGGAACAGGAACGTGAAGAAATTGTTAGAAGGAATCTCACACCTTGCATCTCAACCTTAGAGGAAGCCGCTTCGTTCAATCAAATCGCCAAACGACTCGGCATCAATCTTCCCGTTCATCTCGCCATCGACACTGGGATGGGAAGGGGTGGATTTCTGCCCGACGAACTATTGGAGAAGGTTACAAAATTGTTAGAGTATCAATCTCTTTCATTCGAAGGAATTGCCTCTCACCTTTCGTCCTCAGATGAAGACAAAAACTTCACGGCAGAACAGATCGAAATATTTACCGAGACCGTTGGATCATTGGATGATCGGTTGGATTTCAAATGGAAACATCTCTTTAATAGTGGAGGAATTCTCGGCTACCCAAAAACAATCTGCAATCTAGCACGGCCTGGATTGATGATCTATGGAGTTTCTCCACTTGAACAATATCAACGACAACTGAAAACCGTGATGTCACTCAAGTCACGGGTCAGCCTAGTTCGTACTGTTCCAAAGGGTCATAGTATTTCCTATGGCCATACTTTCGTGACCGACCGGCCCACAAGAATCGCCACGGTAGGCATCGGCTATGGCGATGGCTTTCCACGCTTACTTTCCGGAAAAGGAGCAAGAGTCTCGATTCGAAATACAACCCACCCAATTGTCGGGAGAGTGACCATGGACCAAATTGTCGTTCGACTTCCAGACAATAGTGAGGTCAAAACTGGAGACGAAGTTGAACTATTCGGAGAGGAAATACCCGTAACGGAGATCGCAATGTTGGCTGAGACAATTCCATGGGAAATTTTTACTGGAATCACTCCTCGTGTGAAACGCCGATATCTAGGACAATAAAAAACGCCCGTCCTCCAAAAGAAGACGAGCGTTGAGATTTTTCAGATAGCTGGATTCTTACCAACCACCTTGATCACGGCCGCCACCTTTGTAGCCACCACCACCGCCTCCGCGGCGATCTCCACCGCCTCCACGGCGATCTCCTCCACGGCCTCCGCCGCCGCCGCCTCCGCCTCGACGATCACCGCCGCCTCCACCGCCGCCGTAGCCGCCGCCTCCAGAACGAGGTTCCTTCGGCTCGGATGCGTTCACACGGAGTGCACGTCCTTGAAAGTCTTCACCATCGAACGCTTCAATAGCTGCATTCAATTGGCTTTGATCACCGAGCGTAACGAATCCGAAACCCTTAGAGCGTCCGGTTTCACGATCAGTGATAATTTTTACCCGGTCAACCGGGCCGTATGGGGCGAAGAGATCAGTAATTTCCTCTTCGGTGGCGGTGTAGGGCAAGTTGCCCACATAGATGTCCATTTTATTATTCTTTAAGCACGTCATTACAAATAACACTTCCCGAGACCATGACGTTAGGGGACCAGACGAAGCGCGTCAGGCCACACGAGTTGTGCTCTGACTAAAAAAGAAATATGAAACTCTAGAGAATTAAGCAACCATTCATTTTTGACAGAAAAATTGCTCTAAACATCTGGACACGTCAGAAAACTCTCTTAGCTCGCCAAAGTCATGATCCGCTGCACCGACCACGAAACACGGAACCTGCTCACGAGTGTGATCCGTTCCATGGTGATAGGGATCATTTCCGTGATCAGCAGTAATGATGAGAAGATCATTTTTTCCAACTTTAGGGAGAAAGCTACCTAACCATGAGTCAAATTCTCGAAGGCAATTCGCATACCCATCTGGATCCCTTCGATGACCATAGAGAGAATCAAAATCGACCAGATTGCAAAAAATCAGCTCATCATTAGATCTTTCACGAGCCCAGACGTCTTCGATGTGTTTCATTCCATCCTCATTGGATTTTGTAGGAATCGATGAACAGATTCCAGATCCGGCAAATATATCGTGAATCTTGCCGATTCCTGTCACCTCCACACCTATTCCAACCAAGTCATTCAAAACAGTTCTCTTTGGCTTTAATGAATAGTCATGCCGGTTGGATGTTCTCTCAAAGGAGAGAGCATCGGAACCTAAGAACGGTCGAGCAATAACCCGACCGACTCTGATGCCCTCTTGATCTAGAAGCTGCCGCGCTTTTTCACAAAGACAATAAAGACGCTCCAAACCATAAACTTCCTCGTGGGCAGCAATTTGAAGGACGCTGTCTGCACTGGTATAAAGAATCGGTTTACCAGATCGTAAATGCTCGCCGCCTAGTTCAACAAGGATTTCGGTCCCAGAAGCCTTTTTGTTTCCCAGAAAGCCTGAACCAGCAATTGCTTCAAGTTTCGCGACAAATTCCAAAGGAAACGAATCACAGGTAAACAACGGTTGCTCTGTGAGACAACCCATAAGCTCCCAATGACCCGTAACCGTATCTTTCCCACATGATTTTTCAGTGAGACGGTAACACCGTTGCTTCAGGTTTGAGCGCGACTGATGAAAATTCCCACTAACTTGTATACGTTCCAGTCCCAACGAGTTCAAAGCAGGAAGAGAAAAGTCTCTTTGATAACTCAAAAGGTGTCCCAAAGTGTCTGCACCTAGGTCTCCATACTCTGCTGCATCCGGAGCGTTCCCGCAGCCTACCGAATCAATAACGATCAACAATGCTCGTTTGTTCATTTCCATATTTGTTACGTGGCTAATACAGAAAAAGGGTGGAAGTCATAACGACTTCCACCCTGAATTCTTAAAAGATGATCGGAAGACTCTCTATTCTGGAAGTTCCGGAAGAATTCCACCACCGACGAAATCATCTCCCCCAGTAGTAACCGGAGTGGTTGCAGCTTCAGCACCACGTAGTGGGCGTCCTGTTGCATCAATGATTTGAGCGGTAACGAAGATAATCAAGTTGCTCTTAATTCGGTTTTCACCTTTTGTCTGGAACAAACGTCCGATGATCGGGATATCACCAAGAATCGGTACTTTGTCTTCAACATTTTGCACATCCTCACGCATCAAACCACCAACGGCTACTGTGTATCCGTCATAGATCGTAAGTGAAGTATTTACACTGCGCTTGGAGAAGACTGGCATCTCGATTCGGTTCTCAGTAATGACCGTATTTACAGGGTTACCAAGAATGTCAGTTCCGGGAGAGAAAATTGGACTTCCGTAGTTGATGAATCCTTCAAATTCCACGATCTCAGGAAGAAATCGAAGATCGATCACAAAATCATTTTCACCAATGGTCGGCTCGATTTCGAGAGTCACACCCGTGTTTTTGGTTTCGAATGCTGTTGGAGTCGCGGGCGTAACAGGGAAACTGGTAGTACTACCTCCACCGACACCACCAAGACCACCACCGACACCGCCAACACCAACGCTGTTCGGAAGTTCAGGGGGCTCGTATTCGGTTGGGTAGATAAACTCACGAATCACTTCGATATTCGCCTTCTGGCCGGAGCGAGCCGTTACAGAAGGTGCGGTCATTAGATCGGTTCCCTTCTTCTGAGCAAGTCCGCGCATAATCACTTGAACCTGTCCGTCGGAGAAAAGCCCAGTTAGACCTAGAATACCAGGTGCCACATTGGCGTTCTGTGAAGTCCGATTGGGATTGTTCAAAATCGCATCGATATTGTTACGATTGACAGCCTGATCACCACTTCTAAGGCCACCAGTGACGATATTTGTAACTGGGTCCTGAATACCTGGAATAGTCGGTGTAACGAAATCACTCGGAGATCTTGTCGAGCCGTTTCCGAGTGTTCCGCCCGATGCAAACAAGGTATTAGCCGTTAATCCAAAAGGAGTGACGATCCAGTCGAAGCCAAGTTCGTCGTTGTTCTCCTGCGAAATCTCAACAAATTTCGTAGTGATTTTTACCTGTTTTGGCTCTTGGCCCCTGTAGAGGTCAACGAGTTGCTCGACTTTATCAAGCTCAGCAGGTGTATTGGTCACCAATAAGGAGCCCCCTGCACCCAAGGTTGCTGAGCTTCCATCTGGAAAGGTAATCCCTGCGTTGCGGAGCAAATCAATGATCGGTGGACGAGCAGTTAAACTTCCGGCGCTTGTGCCAGTCGTATTTTCCGCAAATGGGTCAATGTCTGTACCTCCACCACTATCACCGCCTGCGTTAAGCGAAGCTGCAAAATCTGGGGGAACTCGGAACGTGCGTGAAAAGAGCTCCTCTCCCGTATCGGTTTGTGGGACCATGGTCACGGCAAAGTCATCGACTTTATAGCGCAACTTCGTCGCATCACCGATGTACTTGAGTGCAACTGCAAGTGGCACGTTGCGCAGGCGAAGCTCTTCGATACGAAGAGCGCCTGGATCGCTACCACCAAGGAGAGCATCTCCGCCCGCAGCGGAGTCGAGGCCCGTATCACCACCCAACGAAGCGTTACGCGGTTTACGAATCACAAAGTTGACTCCCTTTTTCGCAGGATCAAGCTCAAGGGTATCGAGTTCGGCAGCTCTCAAGCGAAGGAAATCGATGGCTTCTTCTACGGTCGTATCCTCAAAATCGATTCGTGGAATGATGATGCGGCGTAGTTTTTCGGTAATGTATGCCACACCATTGGAAGGACCCTCGCTAGTTAATGTTTCATCAAAAACCGGCACATCCGCAGGAACGGCGAGTTCCCAGGCTTTATCGACCTGCATTAGAAGTTCCGCACGCGTCTGATCGTATGCAGCACGGTAGTAATCACTCTTTGCAGCAGCGACTCTTTCCATTCCACGGCGTGCGGCTGAGTTGTAAGGGTCAACGCGCAGAACATTCTCATATTCCGTCTTCGCGTTATCAAATTTACCAAGATCGTAATAACCTTGGGCCATGTAAAGCGTGCGGCGCACCTCATCGACGTTCTTGGTATGTTCGTATGTAAGAGCTGGATTCGTACGAATCGGATCGTCCAAATATCCAAGTTCTGTCTTCGCCAGCGAATTGTTTGGATCAACATCTGGTGAAAGCACACCATCTAGGAGTGCTCTAGCTTCATCATATTTACCAACTTTTCTGAACTGCTGAGCAAGCGCAACACTGGCATCAGACAAGTGTTCGGTGTAGCTCTTGCGGCGATCCGAAAGGGTCGGCGCTTCGGGAAGCGTGCTTAGAGCTTGGCGATATTTATCGACCGCCTGCTGAAAATCCCCTTTGGCATAAGCCTCACGACCTTCCAAAAAGAGACGGTCGGCTTCAGCGACAGCTTGTTGACGGCGGATCATTTCGCGTTGAGCGAGTCCACTCATTCCTGAATAGCTGCTACCTCCTTCCCCTGCCTGAGTTGAAGTGATAGTTAGCGGCATGGTGGCGGCGGCTGCCATCAGTGAAACGACAGTGCGACTTGAGCAATACATAGGCTTTTTTTGCATAAAGAACGAGTGGGTTGTGGACTTTTTATTGAGTTATGGAAAGGTTTTTTTCTGAAATCTTAACTATTACGAAATATTATTCGGCATCAGGGCCAATAGCCCCCTTTAGAATCTTGTGGCTTTTGGTTTGGCCATCTTCGAGTTTCTCTTCGATCATGATGAATTCTGGTGTGACTTCCAGCATTCGGAAACGTTTTTCTGCAGCCGTCGGCGGCAATGCAAAGGTAGTAAACTCTTCAACCTTGATCTCTTGACCAGAAATACCCAAGGCCTCGAGGGTAATGACAGCTGTCCGGTCATAGTTCGAGAACTTGCCCGCATCTGATCGCCTAAACTGCGAAGGAATCTCATATTTCATGCCTCGCTTGTTCGGTTTCTGATCTTCAATTTTCACGAAGGTAACTTTTACTTCAGCCCCTATCTGCTCGTTCATCACGTTTCGATCCTCTGCACCCAAGAGTTTGAAGCGTCCCTTCATAGGGTCCTCGATAAAAAATGACTCCCCCGGAGGAACTGGACTCGTAGCACCCGCCTTATTCCGTCGGCCCGCGGTGTCGCTATATTCAAAAGTAAATGCTCCATCTGCGGTTGGAAAACCTGGGCGTAATACCCACTGCACGGATTCGTCACCCTCGTAGGCAATCTTCGTTGCCAAACTTGGATATTTCCGAACATCGCCAGGATCCGTTTCTGCAAGAAACTCGTCAAGGTTTGAAAACCCATCACCATCCGAATCACGTTGCGGGGAATCACCAAAACCTGGGTCGATTCGATTCTCAATCCACCAATTGTTCGGTATGGGCGGATGAACCGGTTCGCTCTCTGGAAGATCTACCGGATTCCCTAAATCCTTTTTATTTACGAAAAGTGGCACACCGGTAAATATATCGACCGGTCTTCCATCGTCATCTCCCTGAACCCATTCACGTTTGATGGTAAATTTGGAGCTTGCAGTCGAGACCTTGTCACTTCCTTTCACTGTCGGATCGTCTGATCCGATACCAACTGCCTGTGAACCAAAGTCCTCTTCAACCGAGCCCAAATTTTGCCAACCGAAAAATCCGAGAGCTACGGTAATAACGGCGGCACCTCCTAAGGAGGCCTTTTCATAATTTTCTGAAATCCAAGACATAAGCAATGTTGCTGATTAGGGTTTTGGTAATTCTTTTACCGGAAGAAACAAATTGAGATCGAAACGGACAAAGACGAGGACCTCTTCACCACCCAGTACCTGCGCAAGAATTCGTGAACTATCCACTGGCTCTGCTTCCTCTGCGGGAGGATCTTCGGGTTTTGGTTCCTCCTCCGCGTCTGGCTCCTCTCCGTCAGGCGCAGGTTCAGGATCAGCTTCCTCGTTATCAAATCCAAAAAAATCAGCTCCAAAGGGAGTATCCACTTCCTCTTCCTTTACTTTGGGCTTCTCAAATTTTGCATCAGAAACTTTCGGAGGGGTATCACGCTCGTTCTCTAACTTCACGCATCTTATTGTGTAGTAGTAAGGTTCGATATCTCCAAGAGATGTTAAGAAATCCCTAGCAGAGCTTTCAGACCCTTTAAAACTGATTTCAAATCCAAACTGCCTAGCAACCTGGTTGGGCTGTATATTTAGCTTTCCTCGTGTTTCCTCAGGTAGCTTCTCGCGATAGATTTTAATCAACTCAGTTGGACGCGCCTCGGCCAGATCCAAAAGCACATGCTTCATTCCTTGGACTTGATAATCAAGAATACCGGTCGCCTCAGTGAGCGCGAGTCTGTCTTGATAGTCCTCGAACCCCATAAAGAAATCCAAAGGAAGTGCGCATCCCGCATCGGTCAATGCTTTGGTCACTTCATCTTTAGCCGCTTTCAGACGCTCGGTAAACTCTTGCGTACTAATCGGTTTGGTCTCTTGTTTCAGATACTTCCCATAGAGGCCTTGGAAATCTTGGATCGCCTGGCGATAATCTGCCAGTGCCTTTGTCTTCGCATCACGGTTCGGTGCTGTGGGATATAGAGGAATACTCTCTGCCTTTGTCACGGCTTGATACGCGTTATCGAATTCGTCTTTGGCCTCTTGGTATTTCTGAGCACCTTTCGACCCCATATAGTAGAGACCGGCACAGAGAACTAGGGTGATTCCCACCAAAGTGGAAACGAAGGGATTACTTTTGATCAGATGCATACTATTTCAAAGAATGGATATTTTTACTCAACAACCACTGGCTTCGCGAGTGGCAGAACCAGTTCAAAAGGAAAACCGAGATCACCTTCTTCTCCAGTGACGGAAACCTTCAGGATTTGTTCATCACTCAGTTTTCGATCTTTCGCGCCTTTCATCTCGAAATTGAACGAGTTGCTATTATTTCGAAGATTTCTCAAAAGATCTGAGACAATATTCTGACTTCGAGGGTTTTCACGCCAGAACCCGCGTATAAGAATGGCATTCGCTGTCGTTTGAGGAGGCGCTTGCCCTTTTCTATTTCTGCCCTTCTTTTTTGGCTGTGGAGCAGCCGGTGGCTTCAAGATTGAACTCTCATTCGATGAACGGGAACTTGCAAAGTCCTTCTGAACGACTGGTTTCATGTTGGAATTAGCGTCTGCTCCAGTTGCTGCTGGGTTATACCCAGTCACAGGTGTCAACTCCGTCATCCAAACCGCATCGCTGGCAAACGCTCCACGAATTTCAGAAAAAATCTCGAACCAATAAGAGTGATCTGATTCTACCTTCGTGTAGGCATTGGCAATCTCCGTCAGTTTTTGTTCCTTCTTCAGCAGACCGCGGATTTGTGTCTCAAAAGGCACAAGCTTCTCCTTGGTTTCTGTCATTGTTCGGAGCTTATCCTCAGCCTTGGAGGCAGCGACATTCTTGAACGTTGCCCAGATTGCAAAACCGACGATTAATAGAACTGCTGCTGAAACTAAGAAAGGCTTTCTTCGGTCTGCAGCCCTCGTGATTTCAACAGCCTCAGGGACAAGGTCGATGTTGATTGAAGACTTGCCGATTCCGCGCATGCCTAGACCAACCAATTCGCCCATGGAATGTGCCTCTCGTTGAAGCAATTCGGTATCCATTCCCTTGCCAATTGCAACGGGTCCAAGGGGATTAAAGAACTCGACAGGCAGATCCAGCTTCTCTTTGAAGAACTCAAGGGTATAGGGCAAATTCGCTCCACCTCCCGCGAGAAGAACTCTTTTTGGGGCAGTCCCCCCATGTTGACTACGATAATAATTCGTTGTCCTAACAATCTCGGCAGGTAGCCTAGTTAGAGCGTTCCTGATGACCATCGCCAAGGCCGCTAGTGACTCATCCATACTTTCCGTATGACCGCCACCCAAAGCGACAAGACCGTTGGTGATCTTTTGGTGCTCAGCTTCTGGGAACGAAATATTGTATTCTTTCGCGATGGCCGAGCTGACGGCTGTTCCGCCAATTGCGACACTTCGCGTGAAGAAACGATCGCCTTCTACATAGAGGAGATTGCTGGTCTTGGCGCCCACATCGATGATCAATGTTGTTTCATCAGACTTTTCATAAGCAGCTCGGTATGCGTTGTACAACGCCATCGGTGCCACATCAACTTCCGCAGTTTGTAAATCCGCTTGATTAACCGTGTCGTTAATCTCTTCGAGAGCATCAGCCTTGATGGCGACGATGACAACCTCCTTGTCATCGCTACCTTTGATCGATTCATAATCCCATATCACCTCATCAATCGGGAAAGGAACGTGTTGCTGAGCTTCGAAAGTGACGAGCTGCTCGAGGTTATCGTCCTCAATCGGCGGCAGCTTCACGAATCGCATGAAAACTGCTTGGCCGGAGATCGCATATCGGATCTTCGCTTTAGAAATCTTCAACTTCGCTACGATTTCTTCTAGAGCGACCCTAATCTGAGCTTCGCGTGAAGCTTCAAAAGAAGGGTCTGCAATGATCGTATCAGTTTCGTAGCCTTTGAGGACGAGTCCTCCATTCTTCGAAGTTTCGAAAACTGCAACGGCAATTCGTTGAGAGCCGATATTAAGAGCAACGGTGGTCTGGGTATCTGCCATATGATGATGCGCGAGGTAAAATCTGTAAGTCTGTTAAAACGTAATTGAATACTGGGAAATGCAAGCTTACCGGCGTTCAACTAAGATCTCAGCATAACGGTCCCACCACATATTGGCAAACGGGGTTTCCATTTTGTTTAGAAGAGGCACTGTATCACTTCGAGAAATCGTTGCTGATGCGATGTTCCACCAATCGGTCTTTCCTTTGACTTTCTTATTGGTCTCTTGCGCAACTTTTTCACCATTCACGAGAATTTCATAACCCACAAATTCGACAGATCCTTTCCCAGCTCGATCACTACCTGTTAGACGACGAATTGATGCGGGAGAAAGGTAGACTGATGAGTATATCTCCTCATTGAGAGGAATGTTTACGTGGGTGATATCCTTAGTTAACAAAAGTAATGCACCTCGCTTCTCGGGGTGTTTTACCGCGATATACCACTTCACTAGGATTCTCTCTGCCGTTTTGGAAGGTGCCTCCGGCTTCATCTGTATCTTGAAGGAAGCTTCTATTTCCAACCAGTCCTTTGGTTTGAAAGCCTTGTTCTTTACACCACCGAAGGCTGGCGACGGAAGATCATCAAATTCGAGGTTAGATGTTTCAACCTTGTAGGCTTGGGCATTGGCGGTGGAACTAGCCATGATCCCGAGGATTGCGCAAGAGATGGTGGCGATTGCTTGAAGTCGAAGAATTCTCATTGAGTTGGAGTTTCATTAGAAACTAGGAAATAGCAGTGCGGGTTGACCAGATAAAAGGTTGAAAGATTTCAATTTTCTCAGCGTTTCTCCACTCCTATCCAAAAATCGAAGGTCTAGCAGTTGACGAGACTCAATCCGTTTCACATCAATATTCGTATGCGAAACTCCAGATTCACAATTTCAACGTCGAGACCGAATGTTGTGGGAAGCTTTGGAGATATCGAGTCGCTTCGAGAAGCTAAGGTAGAAACTCTAGCGAATCAGTGCGATATTGCTGAAATTCGATTGGACTTAATTCATGATGACGTAAACAAACATGGGCCACTTGTTTGGGAGCACTTAAAGTCTTTCCCACTTCTATTTACCGCAAGATGCCAAGCCGAAGGTTCTCCTATCAACTTAGACCCATTTGAACGTACTGCACTCCTTGAACTTGCACTCGCAGATGCATCTCTGATCGACATCGAACTGGACAGTGTCCCTGAAATGCACGCTTTGATCGGAAAGTTAGCATCCAAAAATCTTTCATGGGTCGCCTCTTTTCATGATTTTGAAAAAATGCCCTCGTGCGATGACTTGGAGAGGAAGTTAGAGGCTTCCAAGAAACTTGGAGCAGAAATTTTCAAAGTTGCCTCGATGATGGATTCCATTGATGACGTTGCGAAATTGGCGAGTTTTCAGGAAAAGTATTCGGACGGATCTTTAGCTTCAATGGGTATGGGTATCTTGGGGCCTGTATCTAGGTTGCTTTGTGCTCAAGCAGGCAGTGCCCTAAACTACGGCTATCTTGGCACCAAATCAACCGCACCTGGACAATGGTCAGCTGAAGCTTTGTTCACAAATATTCATTCATTGGAACCACTATCTTGAAGTCCAACTTTCATGTCTACCGTCTACACATTAGAAAACCTTCAAGCAGCAGCCAATCAGACCAAGCCTGCACGCTTGGCTGTCCTAGGCTATCCTGTCGCACATTCTGCCTCTCCACAGCTTCATCAGCCGGCTTTGGATGCATTCGAAATCGATGCTCAATATATTCGCTTGGAAGTTAAACCAGGCGAAATCGCCCAAGCACTCGATCTTTTGAAGAAATACAATTTCATCGGATGCAATGTAACAGTGCCTCACAAGTTTGAGGCCATGGACTGCTGCGACGAAATATCAGACCAAGCCCGTATTCTGGGCGCCGTAAACACAATCGTTTTCGACGAAGTAAAAATTCTTGGTTCAAACACCGATGGCCCCGGTATCATGCGCGCAATCGACGAAGCCTTTGGCCTTTCTCTGGGCGAGATTCATACCCTTATACTTGGAGCTGGAGGGGGAGCAGGACAAGCCATCGCAACTCAGTGCGCCATGCAGAAGCCGGCAAATCTAACACTGGCGAATCGGAGCATTGAAAAAATTGAGACCTTGGCGGATCGTCTACGCAAAATTTCTCCCCAAACGAAAATCACCACACTCACACTGAACGACCCTGCCATGGATTTTGTAATTCGTGACGTCGACTTATTACTTCAAACCAGCTCTCTTGGTCTGAAAGAGAATGATCCCTCGGTGATTTCGGAAACGATTCTTTACCCCGAAATTTGTGTGTATGACACAATCTACGAACCTTCAGAAACTCGACTCCTGAAAGCGGCCAAAAAAAAGGGGTGTCGAACGGGTAATGGTCTTAGCCTCCTGCTGCACCAAGGTGCTATTTCCTTCGAACAATGGTTCCCCGGAAAAGATCCATTACCAATCATGAGAAGAGCTTTTGGCTTAAGTTCCTAACGACCACCAAAAAGATCGTTCCTCAAGACTTCGAGATCAAAACCGGAAAAGCGCGTATCAACCCAGTGGCACGCAGCTACTTCCTCAATCTCAAAACGGCGAACTCTACCGAGTTCTTCTCTTCTCACTTTTACCCGAACTCGAATCAACCCTTCGGGTTCGATAGCTGAAGAAAAGTCAGCCCCGAATAACGTGCGACCTCTTGATTTAGACTCAAAACCTGCCTCTAACAGAAACCCAGCATCACTTCTTCTGTCGACCTGAATCTCAGCAATCGCGGACTGCTCCAAATTCTCCTTTTCAACACGAGGATCAACCAAGGCAATGCTCATGCGTGCACCGTATTCTTCAGAGTCTCGGCCACCTCTAACAATTCGCCGTGCAAGCAGTCGAAACGTAGCTTCATCAGGACCGTCACCCGCTAAAAAAAGTTGCCATGGGTATTCCGAATATCGGCTGAAGTGATACCAATCCAGCTTCCAAGAACCAGATTCCTGTTGAAAAACCGCATCAAATTCGACTCCATTTGGAGTATCTTCTGTCCATCGAGTGAAGACGAGCCATGTGCCGTCTACACGCATCAACTGCTCTGCGGTTCTCTTCAGCTTTGAAGAATGAGTCTTCGGAAAAGAATGACTTCTGTAAAAAGTCGCGATTTCACCAGCCGTTTCAACTGAATGAATCACAAACTGATTCCTAGCTTCTGGAGTTCCGGCCGATAAGAAGCCAGCAAGAGTTCGATGACATTCAGGTAAAGCTTTGTTAAGAAGCGCCACCTTCTCATCGGCGAAAGTACCTACAACGCCTTCATTACCAACTGATACCTTCCCATCTGGATATCGATTCTTGTTCAAATACTCCCTGAGAACAACTAGACCGACCATCAACAAGGCCCACGCCAGAACCACTCGCATCAACATACTTTTACGACGCTTTTTTCTAACCGCACGACGACCGTCTGAATCTAACCTCTCTCCTTTCTTTTCAAAAGGTGGTGGTTCCGGTTTTCGGTGATCTTTTTGGCTGCTGTCTACCATTGGTGCGCCCAGACTAATCTTTTGACCACAAGACTCGCAAAGTCGTTGTTTAACAAAGGATATCCCGGAAGGAAACATATCTCCGCACTGCCCGCAATGAAACCAACTTTTACTAACTTTAGACATCAGAAACGATTACCTCTCAATCCAGTTAAGACAGATAAAATCATGAATTATCCATTGGTTTGAAAGTGCGCCTTCTGGCCCGCGGACCAAACTCAACGTCACCTGAAGTTCGGCGTTACTTTCCCCAGTGATTTGGCCTGTCTCAAAGAGTTCGGTTAATCTCTTTGCTAAGTCGCTCCCCGAATTCACATAACCCCACAAAATGGTTTCCTCATCGGGTGAGGTCATTCGATACGCCCTGAACTGATCGTCTGGAAAGGCAACCGTATAGAAATCCGCGGAGGATAGAAGGGCTCGGACCTCCTCCGCATTTCCTTGCCCTTTTTTTAACTCAGAGAATGGAGCACTACTATAGCCCGTCGTCGCTTTCCAATCGAGTTTCAAACCCGAATCCGTATAATGGAAAAACGCACCGAACGGCATAAAGTCTGGCCCCATACCTGCCAATAAACCGAAGCGAAGTTCATCCTCTTCAACAATCGCCCAACTCGTTAAGTCATCCGGAGACCAGTTGGGCCTCGCATCAATTGGTTTCCAAGAACTCTCGATAATCGGCATCACACGGTCCGCCTTAAATACGATATCTCGAAGATCATCAATCGACTTCGCTGTTACAAACTTCGCGTAGATTTCCGTAGCTAAGTTTTGTTTATCTGCGAGAGGGTCAGATAAAACTTCGATCCCCTCATCCACTGGTTCACTCTCCACTTCTTCCACCAGTTCACCGAACCTCGAGACCCCAGGTTCAATGGCCACATCACGCATATTCCATTCTGTCAGCAAAAGACTGATCATTACTAAACCAACGATACCTAATCCGCTGTATAGCATCCATCGAGTCGAGCTATTCGTCGTCTTTTCTCCCCAGTCGTTCTTCTCTCCTCTGGACACTCTCCGACGTTTTCTAACCCCCTTGTTTTCAACCTTATTTGGAGATTCTTTCTCAACCTTAGGAACAAATTTCTTAGGAGGATTTTTCCGTGATTCGTGGGCATTTTTAGGAGAAATTTCTCTTACCTTTGAAAGCCCTGCACCGCCGTTGTTACTAGCAGGTATATTCTTCCCAACCATTTCACAGCTACCGAGCATCTCGCTCTTTTCAGAGGATTCCCCGCTAGATTCTAGATTCACTGCATCATCCCATTCTTCCTCCGTCGGATCCCGTGGGGATTCGTTGTTTGAATGATCATGATCGTTGCTCATTTCAATTCGGACGCGACGGGAATTTCAAACAATCAATGAATCAAAAACAAGGACTGAAATACACATAGTAACCTCAAATCAATATCCGGAAGCTAAGCGAGAAACAAGATTCACAGCCGCTCTTTCAAACGCATCTGGCAGTGCATTTTGGCGTGCCGTCTGCAAATTAGAATCCACAAAAAAACTGCTCTCGCCCACACTTGAACCCGAGGCAAGGATCTTTGTCGGATCGACCGCATCCCTGAGAACCCAATCAATCTCAACGGTATTCGTTAATTCCTCTGCCACGGACGAGTCCAATCGCGAACTCCGGAGGGTATTATATTCAATACCATCAATCTCAGCATCCAGAACTGCGTCAGCTTTTGAAACAGTTGAAAGCCTAAAACTACCGTCTTGGACAATTGCATCGTTTACGGCTGAGGTCGCAATCGATTCAGCACGCGGATGAAGCGTTCCGTTTTTCATCATCGGCACGGCAATACGTCTAACATTTTCCAATGATGGCGGCTTTGCACTCCCAAGCTGGTAACCAGCACAAGAAGAAAACAACGAGCCAACCCCAACAATAATCAACAACCTCATAAATTTATCTGACCTACTGCTATTCACCGAGTGCACTGAGACGGGCCCTTGCCTTGTCGTATGAAGGGCCTGACTTCGTTTGTTTCAACACATCACGGTAGTAGACTTTTGCTGACTCGGTTTGACCAACTCTGTCGTAATACTCTGCGATTTCAAGAGATCGGTCGAGTTCTCTACTTCGAAGATTTTTTGAAAGCCTCCGTGCCTCTGCATTCTTGGCATGCCCCGGATATTGCAGCAAATAGTCGCTAAAAGCTTCCTCCGCCAATTCCAAGGTGGCACGATTTCTATTTCCACGGTCCGCTTCCTCCATGAGCACAATGCCGACACGGAAAAGGGCTTCTGCAGAATAGGTGCTTCGCGGTTGATCTCTAACCAGTTTTCGGTAGGCCGAAATTGCTTTTTTACTCTCGTCTCGGCTCTGGTATAACTCACCAATTGTAAATTGCGCTTTGGCTGCTTCTTTAGACCGTGGTGCATTATCACGAACTTTCCCAAGCATCTCTACAACTTTATCGGTCGAAAGCCTTCTCTTCAATCCAAGGAACGAAGATTTGATCTCACCATCAGCAGCTCCTTGGGCCATAGCCGTTTGTCGATTTAAAGCCTTGGAATACAAACCGCTCCCTCGATAGCGGGTTAAAAAATCTTGATAGGCATCAAACGAATCGAGAATTTCTCCACGTTGTTCGAGAATCTCAGCCTGCCTATACCTGGCTTGGGCGGCTGATGGTGTAGTCGGGTAATCATCTGCCACATCTTCATAGAGTTTTGCTGCCTTTTTAGAACGGCCAGCATCATCCTCAGATTTCGCTCTCAAATAGAGAGCTTCACCCGCACTCGCATTTGCTTGGGTTGCTCCTGCCAAAGCAATCCCGTCGTCATTTCCACACGAAGTTAAATAAACTGAACCCACTGCAAACACAGAAAGGATTCCAAAAAAGTTCTTCATGTGAAGATCATAGAAACTTTAGCCCACGGTAAAAGCTGAAATTGTGAACTTGTGCCAGACTGGTAATAATTCTGTTTAATTTCCTCCAAGTTCGCGTGCCCTATTGGCGGCGGCTTCGACCGCACCTATAAAAGCAGAGCGGACTTTATGCTCCTCCAAAGCGGCCAGGCCTGCAATGGTCGTCCCCCCCGGCGAAGCAACCATATCTTTGAGGATCGCTGGATGCATCCCCGTTTCTAAAACCATTTCAGCAGCTCCACTCACCGTCTGGGCAGCCAGATTAATCGCATCTTCCCGCGGCAAGCCCGCGCGCACTCCCCCATCTGCCATCGCCTCAATCACCAGATAAATGTAAGCTGGCCCGCTACCTGAAACACCGGTCACGGCATCAATCAGTCGCTCCGGAACCTCAACAGCCAAACCAACCGCTCTCAGAATTGATTCTACCATGCTCCGGTCGGCATCCGTTGCATGTTGCCCCATACAGAATCCTGTAGCACCCTTGCCTATCAAAGAAGGCGTGTTAGGCATTGCTCGGGCAACTCTACAATTATTAGAAACAAGGTGAGAAATTTTTTCCACTGTCACACCAGCCACCACAGAAATAAGCAGCTTATCGGGATAGCTCGAAAGATTCGAATGCTCGAGCGCAGTTGCCAAGTCATGCGGTTTAGTCGCGACAATAATTACTTCCGAAGCTTCAACAGCATCCGAAATTTTCACTGAAGCTCTTGCACCCGTTTGCTCAGAAAAGCGTTCACACGAGAGCTTTGAACGAGCCACTCCAACCACATCTCTCGCATCAACAACTCCCGAGCTTATCGCTCCCTTAACAAGAGCAGTCGCCATCTTGCCACATCCAATAACTCCCAACTTCATACCAGACCCCGTAGTTGATTTACGCTCTAGATACCAGCGTCATTTTACTTGGGATATCTTGTCGCCTACCTCAGGCTGTCCGCATGCCAAAGTTGCTAGCAGTCCTCCTACTCTTCACCCTTCAAATTGTTCGATCCGAACCAGAACTATCGGATACCCCAAAAGAGTCGGCCCCAATTCCTGCAGTCAGTGAATGTATTCCTGAGGCGATTTCTAGTCTAGAAAAACCAAATATATTCGTATTTCACAAGGGATTAAAAACAGCAGTAAGCGCTGCAAACAAAACCGCACAGATCCACACACTTCAGGGTTTGAATCACCTGCACGGTGGGTGGGAATTTGAAGCAAGTCGACATTTCGCAACAGCTATGGAAGCCGACCCTCAGTGCGTTATGGCTCATTGGGGTATGGTGATGTCCATGCTCGCACCCTCTCCAGAAACTGATATTCATCGACTTGCTACCACAACGAGACTTCTCGATCTGATTGCAAAAGGCAAAGGCACACGATTGGAAAGAGGCATCGCGTTCGGATTGGTCAGTTATATTGAAAAAGGTCCCGTAGGCGCAGAAGCAGCATTTAAAGCAGTCTCTAAAAATTTCCCCAAAGATATGCAATCGGCAATCTTCGCTGCCTTGTTCGGTCGAGGAGGCTATAACAATGCAGGTGACATCACACCGGATCAGAAACAAGCAGAAGCGAAAATTGAAAAGCTTGTAGAGGCTAATCCGGAAAGTGCAATTCCTCTTCACGCCTTGCTTCTGATTCGCGCCGAAGCTCCCGACTTGCGTCCCTCTTTAGAAATGGCGCGGAAACTATGTCAGACTGTACCCGATTATGCACCCTACTTCCATCTTCTCGGTCACTATGAATGGCGCTGCGGAAATCATCGTGAAGCCGCATCCGCATTTGGAACTGCTGCTACCCTGTTCTCAATTTGGCTCAAACAAAACGATGTCTCGCCTAGCGATTGCCCAGAATGGGTAGAGGCTGAGTCCTATCGAATCGTTGCCCTTTCTTCCAAAGGCGACTTTGACAACGCACTTGCATCTGCAAAAAAAATTGCAAAAACCTCGGTCGACTTGGAGCGCTATGCTGCCCCTGGAACGAGACAATTGCTGTGGCAAGCTCGAACGCTACCTGCGCGAATTCTATTGGACCGAGGATCAAAAGGAGATGCAAAGACCGCCCTCGGGCTGCTCCCGAAAACAGACGAAAACGAAGATTTCACAAAAAAATCTCTATCCTACTGGTGGGTCGATGGTTTGCGAATCGTCTTGGAGGCTCACCGTCTACTTGATGAAGGAGATCTAAAGAAAGCCTCTGAGACCATTGGTGCTGTCAGCTACCACGGACAAGCCTTTGTTCAGAAGCGGCCAGTTGCTACGGCCATTGGTGAGTACTCTGAGTGGCTGCGCACATTCAACGCTCTTGAAATTTTAGCTGCTGAACTCAGAGGCAAACAAGCATTGATGGGGCCAAAAGAAGGTCAAGGATCAGCCTTCAACTGGTTTCGGGCTGCTGCCGACCGACAACGCCCAGCAACCATGCTCAGTCCCCCCGCCGTCCTAACTCCCATGGCAGCTAGACTGGGAGACTTTTATTTAACCAACAAGAAGTATGAAAAGGCAATTGAGACCTACGAAGAGGCCCTAGTCGCTTTTCCAAACGACCAACGGACATCGATTAAGCTGCAAATAGCTCAAGAAGAAGCCGCAAAAGAATAATCAATTGTCGGGACTTACCCAGCGCTTAAAGCGTCTTGAACTCGACTTTCGATAACTTCGGCAATCTTTGCCTCTCCCTCTTCACGAAGAAACTCACAATAGTTGGACGCAACTGCTTCTAAGTCTTCTGCATAAGTGTTTCCTAGAGACTCAAAGCCTGAGAGCGCCTTCTCAAAATGTCGACGTGCCCAAGCACGGTCGCCAGTTTTCAAGAGAGCCAAAGCAAGATTGTTGTGCGATTGAGCCGTATCAGGATGAGACTCACCAAAAAGCTCCCGTCTCGTTTCCAGCGCCATCATATGCATCTCTCTAGCTTGATCTAAATAACCTGCTGCAAGGTAAACGGCCCCAAGATTATTCGACACCGAGGCGGTCTCCTCGTTTTTTTGCCCCACCTCGGAGTGCATGATCTCAAGTGATTTGAGAAAATAATCCTCAGCGGCATCAAGATCACCTGCTGCCTTTGCTGAAAACCCAAGATTATTGCTTATCGCTGCGACATCAAGCAGCAGCGGCGGTTCATGCTCCTGAAAATAATGAATGGCTCGTTCCCAAGCCTCGACCACTTTATCGCCTCTACCCTGCCCATCATAGGCAGCACCGAGTAAAGCATACAGTCTACCCAGTTGGCCAAGGCGGTCAGGGCGACTATCAAGCTGATCGATTGCACTTTTCAAGTCTTCGATAGATTCTTCGAACATTCCCAATTGGACGAGCAATCCGGCTCGGGTCTCCAAACTAGATGCAAATGCCTCAATTGTTTCAAGGTCCGGACTGAGCGCGCGTTGGCACTTTTCAACCGTTGCGCTAGCTGCATGAAGAGCCTCCTCCAAATTGCCTTCTTCGCGCAGAGAATCTACGCGTTCTCTCATGATCTGGATAAAAGTAGCGGTGGGTGTGTCCATACTTAGTAATGTCTTCTGCCGCAGAGAATAGACTCGAATTCACAAAAAAGACTAGTGAAAATCGTCACTGACCACCTAATTGTTCAACGATGGCCTTTCTTGTAGAAGGTAGGCTGCCAAAATGCTCAAACAATGATCGGTTCGCACCGCCGTCCAATCGCAACACACCCAATATTTCAGCGAACTGCTTTTCAAAATGCTCCAATGCTCGAAGATTCGCTTCTCCCGTGTCCAAATAATCCAGCGCTCTAAGCAACAAATCATAAACCAATGGATCCCCATGGGATGGTTCCACTCCCAGATCGACCAGTTGGCAGAAGTATCCAGCCATCTGGGTTACCGGATAGCTTCTCCTAAGACCTTCCCTCCAATTTGTAATCGAAACCTCGCGGAGTGAGTGCAAATCACTCTTTGACGATCTCGAAAAAACGATTTCACCCGAAAAAAACAGGTCAAGTTTCCCAGAAAAGGGACTCCGCGGCCGCAACGCACCTTTGGCCACAGTCTTGATCAATCCATCGCTTTCGCTCAACCAATGGACGATCAAACTCGTGTCGGTCAGGCGGATCGTCCGCATAAGAATGGCTTCAGTCGAAATCAAAGGAAAGTAAGGAATTTGAGATTCAGCTTGATACGGCGCTTTCACTGCCTTAGCCAAGTTCCAGCAATTATGGGTCAGCAATCAAACAAAATCATCAAACGTCGCCGCCGTGCCAACTACTTGAAGCGTAAGAAGGAGCAAGCCAAGCTTGGAGAACTACTTCCAAAAGCTAAGGTAAAGAAGGCATCTTCCACTTCAAGCGCAGATAAAAAGCCTGCAGCCAAAAAAGCAACTCCTAAGAAGGAGGCAGCGAAGAAAGCTCCTGCGAAAAAGGTAGCCAAGAAAGCAGCGAAAAAGGCTCCAGCAAAAAAGGCAGCCAAAAAAGCCGCGAAGAAAGCGACAAAAAAAACAGATGAAACCAGCTGAGGCTGATTTCTAGAATGGAATTTCCAATAGCCGACCTCCTTCGCTGGAGTTCGGCTTTTTCATGCCAATAAACAAATTCCTCTTCACTCTCGGCCATCCGCCATTAGTCTCCGCGCACCACTCTCAAACTTAAACAGAAAGCATATGAAAATTGTCGTCGCATACTCCGGCGGACTTGATACGTCCGTTCTCCTTCTCTGGCTAAAAGAAAAATATAATGCTGAAATTATCGCTTATTGTTCCGATTGTGGACAGGGCGACGAACTCGATGGACTCGAAGAAAAGGCTCTAAAAACAGGTGCGTCCAAGTGTTATATCGATGACCAAAAAGAAGAATTTGCGCGCGAATACATTTTCCCAATGTTCCAAGCAAACGCAATTTACGAAGGCCGCTATCTTTTAGGCACGTCCATCGCCCGCCCTTGCATCACCAAAGGCATGGTGGAAGTAGCCCGTAAGGAAGGAGCTCATGCGATTGCTCATGGAGCGACAGGAAAGGGTAACGACCAAGTGCGCTTTGAACTCTCAGCGGCAGCTCTCGCCCCTGAAATCCAGATGATCGCCCCATGGCGTGATCCGGAATTTCGCGAACAGTTTCCAGGCCGTAAGGAAATGATCGAATATGCCGAGGCAAACAACATTCCTGTGAAGGCCTCGATGAAGAAGCCATATTCAATGGACCGAAATCTCCTACACATCTCATTCGAAGCAGGAGCTCTTGAAGATACTTGGTATGATGCCACCGGCGAAGCCGATCGCGATATGTATGTGCTTTCTGTCTCACCAGAAGAAGCACCCGACACACCACAGATGCTTCAATGTCTTTTCGAAAAGGGTGACATCGTCGGGCTCAAAACAGATGGCCTCGATGCTCTCATCGCAGAACTCGGCGACTTCGAGATCCAGGGAGAAAAGGACGGTTACACACTCTTGACACCATACGGAGTGATGCGCGTACTGAATGCATTAGGCGGCAAGCATGGTATCGGCCGCATCGATATCGTAGAAAATCGCTTTGTCGGCATGAAGTCTCGCGGAATCTATGAAACTCCAGGTGGAACCATATTACTCGCAGCACATCAAGATCTCGAGACCCTAGTCATCGACCGCGAGTTACAGCACACCCGCGACACACTCATTCCGAAATACGCACAACTCGTTTACAACGGATTCTGGTTCTCTCCTGAACGAGAAGCCATCCAGGCACTCGTCACCGAAAGCCAGAAAACGGTCAGCGGTGAAGTCCGCCTGAAGCTCTACAAGGGCAACGTCATGCAGGCCGGACGTCGCAGTCCCCACAGCATGTATGACGAAGACGTCGCCACCATGGAAGGAGGCCAGGAAGAAGCCTACAACCAGGACGACGCCTCCGGCTTCATCGCCCTGAATGCTCTTCGCCTGAAAGCAAACGCGCGCCAGAAGTAAACAGCACGGCCCCTCAATCGGGGAGCGATCACCCCCCGGGCAGCGCCCTCACCGAGCCGCTCGCCCGTCGACTTTGGCGAGGGCCTGAGCCTTATTCAATC
>JBGCEE010000048.1:0-30731 GCA_045106015.1 Akkermansiaceae bacterium
GATCTTGTTAACTCTTCTGCATGTCGATCCAACACCGCTCGCTAGTCGTAGAATTTCCCGAACATCGCGAAACGATCCATCGCCTGAAGCAGGAAAATGCACATTTCCAGCGCTTGATGGATGAACACGAAGTCATCGACAAGGAAATCGTCCGGATGGAAGAAAATATCGAGACTCCGGAGGATGCGGTATTAACGGAAGAGAAGAAAAAACGCCTCAAATTGAAAGACGACCTCTTGACGATGATCCATCAGGCCAATGCCTAAGCTAGCTGATCGAATTTTTTCTAAAAAAGAAACTCAATCAACGATCAGGCAGAAAAACAGCGCGCCATTTTTCTTGCTCCTGATAGACAAAAGCCACAATCCCTCGCGGTTCCGTTCCACCGTAGGCAAGGTCAACCGTATCTGAGATTTTCATCTTCAAATCCTCTTGTTTGCTGACTTTGATGACCTTTTCCTTTCCTGAAGGAATTTTGAAAATGGAGTTGGTTGATTTCACCTCGACGGGTTCACTCGCTAAATTAACAATGCGGAGCGCCCATTTTTCAGGGCTTGGTAGAGCATCCTGCAAACGCCATTCGTAGCCCTTGGCACTGGGGATGAGCAAAGCGATGCGAGGTTTTTCCGACAACGGAACTTCAAGAGAAGGAACCCCATCGACAAAACATTTAATCGTGATCGGCTTTTCCGGCAGAAGAAATGGGCCAGAATCGGCCCCGTGTGCGAGTGTGAAATCCTGAGCTGCATCCCCTGCTCGAACTTCGAACTTCACCACATCACCGGGCCCAAGATGCACGACATTGATACTGCCTGCGTCTAATTTTGAGCAAGCGATTGTGGCGATAAAAACAGCAAAGGAAAGGATTCTCATATTCGGATGTTGGCCTTTTAGCCGATCAAGGTTTCTTCTCTTCTTTCTCTTTTTTGGGGCGCAAATATTCGGGGACCTCCTGAGGATTGGAGCTGACGAGGACAGATGCAAAAGATGCGTTCAGATCTGTCCCGACCAGAAGGTAAAATGCACCGTTTTCCTCCGCTTTGGAGACATTCCCGATTGGCTTTCCATTGCATTGGATTTTGAATCCACTGCCGTTCCAATTGGTTAACTTCATCGGCTTCATCGGCTCTGCTTCAAGTTTCTTGTTTCCGAACTGAAAACGGCTCTTTTCGGGCAATAGGGAAACGACCTTGAGGCCGAAACCTCTGGTTTGGTAGGTGGGGAAACTCTTGATACGTATTTTCGGAGGCAAGGGTTTCCCTTCATCATCTAGGCGCTTGTTCGGTTCGAGAAAAATCGCAACAAGATTTCCAGCACCTTCCGTGACTTGAATATTGCCCTTTGCTTCGTCCAAGTCTCCAAGAGAAATACTCATGGATTTCGATCCGGGCTTCACCATAAACCAACCCGTGTAATCCCCGCCTTTGAGGCCATCTGGCACGACCGTTTCACCACCGATACGAATCTCACAGGCTTTTCCTATGGGGATCAAGTTGGCAATATTTACAAAACCCCAACCCGCCCCTTCTTGTGCATCTGCACACGGCCCGAGCAGGAAAAATACCGCAATTGCCTTACAAAGATTTTTCATAATGTTTGGTGATTTCAAGGATCGTATTACCGTTTGCATCGGTTGCAATGCTTCCATCGGCAGGATCTCGCTTTGGCCTGAGAGTGATGTGAAACTCGCGAGCAGCACGACCTTTGAGTAAGCCATTTGGGTCGCGAGCCTCAGCAGCGACAACCACTCGAAAGGTATTCGATTTGAAATCGACAAGATTCATGGTTTTTCGGAAAAGCTCCTCACGTCCCGCGTCGTCCCAAGACTCGACCGGCTCGGTTCCAGGGGTATAGGCATCACGCGATCCGAAAAAGGGAGCGTGATTCGCATCAGTTGGATCACGATCTACGGCGGGGGTTTTCCGAATATTGTTCAAATCAGACAGGCTGCGGAGTGGGAATTTACTTCGTTGTGCGATCACAAAATCAGCGAAAATATCTCCGGTTTCATTTTCCTTTGGAGGGACAACTCCAACTGTCGCCGGATCGCCATCAAGAGTCATTCCAGCGACCAGACTTCGAAGAACTTCGCGAGGCGCAGTGTTCATATTGATCGGGATATTTGTGGTTGGACTGGCCGTGGGGTCAGGCTCAATCGAAAAGAGATCCAAGAGCTGGGCTGAACGTTGACCTTCTTTATCGAAAGCTCCAAACTCTGGACGTCCGATAGCGAGGCTAAAGCCGCCACCCGATCTGGAATTGCCCACGGGAAAGGCTGAGTTTACGTCGGTGAACTGTGCGGGATCGAAGATATTTCCTAGCTCTGCAAGAGACTGGTAGCGACCTTCATTTGAGATCATTGCTGGTGCGAGATCCGGCTCGTTGGCAGGAAAATCTTTACCCGCAATAGCTGCTCCACTTGATTTCAGGATGATCTTCGTATCGGTAGGGATTCTAGCATCTGTCCCAGAGTCGATTCCTGGTTCAGAGTTCGTCCCACTATCGGGCCATTCCTGAAGCCGAACTTCATTGTAGTTGGAGTTGGAAATATCACGCTTCAACACTCGGCCTCCCCAGTTCGAGTTATCGTCGTAGCTATTCGCGTAAACCCATGTATCGATGTAGTAAGAGGCTCGAGGGTCACCCGCTTGACCAATGCGAACATCCAGCGCAGGAGAGGAATTCCCTTTCCACTTCCGTCGACTGAATCCATTTCTCAAATTACCGGAGGTGCGCTGCAAACCGCCGCGCGCAAAATCCACAACGGATCCATTCCAACTTAACGAAAAATTACTGTCGTAAGTCGTATTGAAAATCAACTCGCTCGGAGGGAACGAGGAAGAAGCCGGAAACTCATACTCCGTCACACCGAGACTGATTACGACAAAACCATTCGCAGGAATTTCTGTGTCTGGGGCTTCGAAGGTTTCCGAGTCTTCAAATTCTTGAGCAGAGAGAGGTGGAACTCGAATCTTGTGCTTATTTTCATTGATGAACGAGACATCTCCGGTGACTTCTTGGTTGGATGGATTCCAGAGTTCCACGTAAGTTTCCACTTCGATCTTAACCGTATCGGAAGTTCCCCCGACCCACTCGTATCGATCGAACAATTCATTGACGAAGGGATAGGAATCAACGCCTCGGTAGCCTGTGCCAGTCGTTGCATCACTATCGATATCTGCATAGTCGATGATGGAAGCCGCAAGCGTTTTCAAATAATCTTCGGTGGCGGGAAATCCGCCTTTTCGCTCAGAAAAGTCTGGAAGGTTCCTCGCAATGTGATCGGCAATCCCTTCGACATCTTTGTCTTCAACAAATTCGTTGAGATCTGGAGCCAGTTCACCAGCATCCTGATAACCAAAGCCTCGGGGAATTCGCTTGGGAACTTCAATTGGGGATGTCGTATTGTAGTAGTGAATATAGGGCTCGATACGTTTTGCCTGGCCCTCGGAAACCAAGTGGCGCAGAGAACCTGCGGTCGGGATACTTTCGCGCTTGTCCGCCATCGCATCTGGAATGGTTCCCGAATCGGCAGATGGATCCAAGATGGTTGAGAAATCGATCTCTTCGGTAGAAAGGCCCTCTCCACGGGCTTGTTTGCCTGCACTTTTCCCCGGAATTCGACCGCCTAAATCCTCAACCCAAAATGCATAGCGGAGCGTGTAATCATCCTTCACGGTGGGATCGGCTGGGATCTCCACCCATTGTGCACGAGGTATGTTCTGATCGTGCTCGGTAATGCGACCGAGGGTCTCGATGTCTTGGACGTAATCCTCGAGTTGCACGTTGAGAACGCTGGCATCTGGCCGGGTAGTTCCGATATCTGTTTCCTCGGCAGCACTGAAGAACGGAATCGCGTTCCACGAGTTATTCTCAAACACCGCTCCATAGGTGAAAAACTGTTCGCGAAAACCGAGGGGGCGTTCATCGGAGAACACCGTGGGTTCCAGAGGGTCCTCCAACCGGAAGACCAGAGCGTCATCCCGCACGACCACTTTAGCAATCGTATCCAAAGCGGCAGAATATCCGCTCTCGACGGCGAACTCAGCACGAGTGAATTCTGAATAAGAACGTGCGGTCTTACGCTCCAGTGAAATGACTGTGACGAGCGCGACCAAGAGCAAGGTAAGCCCTCCGATCGCAATGATCGTCATCGGCAAAGCAAAACCGCGCCTAAATTTTCTATCCGAACCAAGACTCATATCAAAGAGGGAGCGTTCGAGTGAAGGTTCGAATCAGCGGCACCTCGGTCTCTCGGGGAGAGGTTGCGAGCCGGTTCCATTCGGACTCAGAGGTAAAGCGCTGCGAGGATGAATCGTCGATAAACCGAATGGTGAGAACCGTGCGCGAAGGTGGCTGCGGAGAATCCTGAGCCCAATCCTCAAATTCTCTGGTATCTGGATTGAGAAATTTTAATCGAGCTTCGAAGGAAAGAATATTGTGAATGATCGGTTCATCAGAGTTGGGCTCTTCATCAGGGAAAACAGGAGTCGGAACGCTTTCTATAAATTCAAGAGTTTCGTCAGGGGGTAATATTTTCCTGAAGAGCTTCGGAGAAACTCCGCTGCCCTTGTCTTCCGAAAACGCCACGTAGTAGAACGTGGTTCCAAGGTCTCCCGGAGTTGCCGGATTCTGCGCATCAATTGGAATCGTTCGGACGAAAGCGATCTTATCTGAAAAGGTCGGCCCCTCGGCCGAATTCGACTCATGAATCACCGGAGTTCCGGGAAGACCTTTGGTAATTTCCTCCTCAAAAAACTGCATAAACGCCCGAGCTTGGGAGATCGTATTCACGGCTCGCTGCGTCCGAGTGTAGCTATCAGTCGATTGGCCAACCAAAGAAAAGAGGGCAATCATGATGACCGATGTAATCGCCATCGCTACCAAGACTTCAATGAGGGTGAAGCCCGATCTATATTTTCTGAATTCCGACGGATTATTTTTCACAATAGCCCCTGACGAATGGTGACAAACTTATAGAAGAACGAACTCCGGTCCGCTGCCGCTGCTTTGGCCGGATATTGAACGGTAATGGAAATCAAGGCCGTTGATCCTGTGTGCGGTTCGGCTTTGATACGAACGATAAAAACCCCATCTGCGACCGCAGAAGGAGTCTCGAGATCCGATGCCGTGTCTTCGGCAATGAAGTTCCCGTCTCGGTCATAAACCAAGTTGGCAGTGGATTGTTCAGCTCCGGTTTGCGGGAAAGAAAACGATGACTCGATTTCGGATTCGACCTCGGGTTGCGTCCACTTTGCAATTACTTGCTGCTGGGCGTGTTTCGCCAACCAAGCGGATCGAGTATCTGCCTCTGAACTCCGGCGCGATTCTCCCACAGAGGAGGTCGCCGCAAGAATCAATGGTATGGCGAAGGCGACAACGCCGATCGCGATGACCACCTCCATGAGCGTCATCCCCCTTTCTCTACCAATCTTTAATTTGGTTCTCATGGCTCAATCGGGCGTGTCCTTCCAGTGAGTCGATTCACCTGAAACATTTCGAAAACCGGCTGCCCAGCTGTTTTCTCCGTCAGAGTGAGCGAAGATCCCCTGCGGGTTGCTTTCGCAATCGCAATATTGATCGGCGTTCCAGAAATCGGCCGAACAATTTGGCCGTTTGGTGCGAAGACAATAAAGTGATTGTCTCGATCCTCATTCTTAAAACGAGTCGGCATCGTATCAGGAAGATCAACAAGCGTTGGTTTACTTGATGATACCGAGGAACTTGGAACGAAGTGAAAACCTCCAGGCAGGATTTCCATCCTCTGAATCATACGGTCGTCGCCCGATGCATTTTCAATCGGCTGATAGATCCCATTTTCCAATTCGACTTCGAACAAGGAAATCGAGCGCGCTCCGAGTTCTGAACCGCTTTCGAAATCTGGAATCAAGACGGCCGTCGCCGTGTTGTTCGCAATTGCATGGGCTCGCGCTTGCTGAAGGTGAGCTTTAATCAACTCCTTTGAGCCACGGCGTGCACTATTTGAGGAATCAGAGAAAATCGGAACCGCAGCGACCAAGAGTATCGAGATAATCACAATCACCACTAGGAGCTCGATCAGACTGAATCCGAAGAAACATCTCTTCAAACTTGCTTCTGATTTGCGTGAAAATTGCATGATTCCAGTAGATCCGACCCGTGAATAATGAGTGAAAAGATAGCACTTCAGATGCCACGACGAAGTAAATACAGTAGCGAACGCTAAATTTTAGCGATTTTTAGCAAATTTTTCGTCACACTGGGCTGTTTCTGAAACGTCGAGAAGTTCTTTGAACCCGCAGAAGAGCTTCGAGTTCTCGGAGGGAAGAACTGGAAGCTTTTGGTTGTGATCCAAGTAGGATTTACAGATCGCATGGAACTCCTCATTACTCTTCATACGGCGGATTTCGTGCTCAAACTCGGGCTCGATGCCATCACAAATGTAGATGAGAGTCTTTTTCATTCTCTGAACATGAAGGCGCGGCTCGAATGAAGGGTGCTCGCTGGCAAGTTCTTCCGAGAGTTCAAAGATGTATTCCAGAAGATCACGATAGGTCGGTTCCTTTGGTTCCTTCTGAAGGAAAGCAGATCTAATCTGCTCAAAGATCCACGGATTGCGGATCGCACCACGTCCGATCATCAAACCATTGGCTAAGGTTTGGCGGTGGTAGGTGAGCGCAGTTTGAGTATCGACGATATTGCCGTTCGCGATCACTGGGCACCGCATGATATCCACAGCGCGTTTGACCTCCTCGGGGCGAACGGGTGTCTGATAGCGGTCCACAACGGTCCGGCCATGAATCGTGATTGCATCGATGGAATGTTTCTGAAAAATACTCAGAATTTGCTCAAACTCATCCGCATCATGAAAGCCAAGCCGCGTTTTCACGGTGAAACGCCCAGTGATCGCATCTCGCAGCGCACCGAGAATCTCGTCCATTTTCTCAGGTAGCCTCAAAAGCCCTCCACCGGCATTTTTCCGATACACCACGGGGGCTGGGCAACCAAGGTTCAGATCAATTCCCGCAATTGGGTATTCCGAGAGTTCCTTCGCAGTCCTAAGTAATTCAGGAATATCCCGCCCAATCATTTGAGCAAATATCGGCCTACCCGTCGCGTTCTCTTCAATTGAGCGAAGAATGTAAGTGTTGAGCCGTGAGTCAGGATGCACTCTGAAATATTCTGTCACAAACCAATCAGGCAGACTGCGTCTCGCGAGAACCCGCATAAACGGAAGATCCGTGACGTCCTGCATCGGAGCAAGGACCAAGGCAGGACGGTTTTCAGGTAATAGGTCGCGCATCTTCGGAACTCAGGAAATGCATTGACAATCAACCACACTTACCAATGCTGAAAGGGAATAATAACCAATCGTTTATTGTGGACAGTGACTTATTACATACGGAAAAGATTTTATCGGATCGAAAAACTTTTTTTCTCGATCTGAAGCAGAATTCTAGAGGAATGGTGGTCAAAATTACCGAAGATGTTAGTGGCAACCGTGACACCATCATGGTTCCTGCGGAAATTCTTGGTGATTTTATTGCAGCGCTTACCGACATCAAAGCGACTGCCGATGACCAAGAGTGAGGATCACAATCGGTTTCTGTTAATCTGATTTCCATTTCCTGCGGATGGAAACTTTATCCAAAACAAAGATAGGAAATCAGATCCCCTCATGAACCGTTCATCAGTCAATATCGCTCGACTTGTTTACCTGCTCGTGTGCCAAGCGGCGGGTGTGGCCATCGCACTAAGCTCAAAGGGCACTCCCATTGAGTTCAGTATTACAAGCGGCCTTTTGATCGGACTCGCCATTGGGCTCACTTTTATTGGGATCGAACGTTTGATGGAGGGTTTCACCCTCAGAGGCTTCTCCACCGCAACCTTCGGGCTCGGAGTCGGCCTGTTTTGCGCTTGGCTACTCACCCGAGTCGAGATTTCAAACCTTCTGGAACTTGCTTTTCGTGATCGTGTGGAGAGAGCCGAAGATGGTGAAGCTTTGGTAAACTCGCTACGATTAGCTGTCGATGTGACACTTTTTGCGAGTCTTGGTTTCCTAGGAGCCACGCTGGCCTTGCGCGGAAACCGGGAAGATTTTGCCTTCATCATTCCCTATGTACGTTTCAGGCAGGATAGTAGCTCAGGGCAACCCATCGTGCTAGATGCCGATACTGTGATGGACGGCCGTATGATCGGCCTGATTGAATCTGGATTTCTTAGCGGCCGGTTGATCGTAGCTAGCTACATTTTGGAGGAAATCCAAACCCTCGCGAACGAAGCTGAAAACGGGTTGAAACAGCGAGCGCAGCGCGGTTTAGATAATTTGACAAAAATTCAGAAGGCCCCTGAAACGAACGTCTCCATCTATGATGCTCGTTCGATTCCTGAGGCTGAAACACCCCACGCACGCCTGATCGAAACAAGTCGGTTTTTCGGAGCTCGCCTCATGACCTTGGATGAAAGCCTCACTCGTATCGCAAAGCTCCAAGGTGTTTCGGTTCTGAACTTAAATGAGTTGGATCAAGCATTGAAGCCTCCGGTTGCAGTTGGGGAGAGGCTTCACATCGCCCTGGTTCGACCCGGTAAGGAAGACCATCAAGCTGTAGGATATCTACCTGACGGAACGATGGTCGTCGTAAACGACTCTTCCGGAAGAATTGGCGAATCAGTAAACGTCGTCGTGATGACAACCCTACAGACCGCCAGTGGTATTTTGGTTTTTGCTGAGATTCAGAATTCTTAGCAAAGCTCGAACACCGTAATTTCAGGACGAACATTGAATCGCACTTGGTGAAGGTAGCCTAGCGCGCGATTGATGTAGAGATCTCTCCCGCCAGAGAGAGGAAAGTGCCCGGATGTGTAGCGCTTGTTCACCACCGGAAGAATCGGCGGAGAAAGGAAAGGCGGCTTGCACTGCCCACCGTGTGTGTGCCCCGCAAGTATCCACCCTTGAAAGCGACTCCAGTCACCTTGGTCAACTGTGTCTGGATTATGGCTCAACACGATTGCGGGGTTTTCTGATGAAAGAGCGCCCAATCCCTTTTCCAAATCAATCTTCTCAGCCCATGAGTCATCCAATCCCAAGATTTGAAGGCCGGATACATCCAAGACCTCGTTTCGCAGCACCGGAATGTTCTCAGCTACCAATTCGGAAATGATCTTCAGCGCCCAACTCTCCTCGGCCCAATTACGACCATAGTCATGGTTTCCAAGAATTGCTGCCGTCCCGAGAATACCTTTCGGTAAGTGAGGAAAGACCTTCGCCATTTCTGTTTCGGTTGCCTCATCTACGGAGACGAAATCTCCAGTGTAGACCACAATATCTGGATTCAGTTCAGAAACGCGGTCCAGGCTCTTTATTAAAAAGTCACTCGAAACCCTCCCGCCAACATGCAAATCGCTGATCTGAACCAACGATTTTCCCATCAGTTCGGATGGCAAGCCCTGAATCGGTAATTTCCTAGTGACCAATTCCAACCAGAAGGGTTCTAGCCAACACGTGTAGCCAAAAACAGCAGCTCCAGATCCATAGACACCAAGGCGTAACAGACGTCTGCGTGTAAAAAGTTTTCCCATTAATCTCAGGTATGCTTACCTCGCTCCACACCCCAATCAAACACCCTTTTTTGAAAGCCTTCGAATGACCGTTCCTGAAATTGCAAAACAGTTCCTTCTCCCCGGTCCAATTGTTTCTCACGAAGAGCTGACCACCGGTCTGATCAATACGACATTCGTAATCACATGTTTGAGTGGACAGACTCGATCACGTTTCATCCTACAGTCGATCAATTCCACCGTCTTCCCAGAGCCCGAAAAGGTCATGGAGAACATTTTTCATGTTACAGGCCATATTGGTAGTGCAGATTTAGGAACCGAGCAGCTTTGCCTCATTCCAATTCACGAGGGGCGGAGTTGGCTCACGCTTCCAGATAAAACGGTCTGGCGTTGTTATCCCTTCTACGAGGATACAAAAACCTACGAGAAAATTTCCTCTCCGGATCTCGCCTTTCGAGCTGCTGCCGCATTCGGGTCTTTTCAAGCGCGGCTTGCAGATCTGAATCCACTGACCTTACACGAAACCATCTCAGACTTCCACCACACCCCCTCCTACTTCGCGAAGTTGCACGATGCCGTCAAGCAAGACTCAGCAGGCCGACTCGCCGAGGCCAAACCCGAGGTGGATTTCATCTTTTCTAAAAAGCATCTCACGACTGTCCTAATTGATGCGGGCCTACCACTTCGTATCACTCACAACGACACGAAGATCTCAAACATTCTGTTTCCGAATGATCCTGAGCTACCACCCATTGTCATCGATCTCGATACAGTCATGCCAGGTCTTGCGCTTTTCGATTTCGGGGATCTAGTGCGCTCAGCTGCATCTAGCGCAGCAGAAGATGAAAAAGACTTAGACAAAGTATTCATCGATCAAGAAATGCGTCAGGCGCTCACACAGGGTTATCTATCTACGGCCAATGAGTTTCTCACCCAAGAAGAAACCGAGCTTTTGCCTGTTTCGCCACAGGTCATCGCGCTCGAATTGGCCACTCGTTTTCTGACTGACCACCTCAAGGGCGATCAGTATTTCCGAACAAACTACCCTGAGCACAATCTTGTCCGCGCCCGTAATCAACTGGCCCTCTTGAAGTCCATGTAAGAGCGCGTTTGTTGCGGATTTTTTCGCTTGTTTTGCTTTGAAGTGATTACGACTTGCGAAAACCATGTTCCCGAGTGGAAAGTCTCGTCAGTTAAACCAACCAAAGAACCATGGAACTCACAACGACAGCATACGGAACTTGGAGCGGAGGCCGCTTCATGCATTTTGGAGAAACCCTTTCCGAGGAGCGCTTTATCGGCTGCATCACGACTGCCTACGAATCCGGAATTCGCACCTTCCTCACCTCAGATGTCTACGGAAATGGCAAAGCGGATGAGTTACTTGGCAAAGCGCTCAAGGGAATAGATCGCTCGACCTATTCTTTAGTCGGTATGATTGGTCATGATTTCTACGATGGTGAGCGAAAGGGCTCCCAAGGTTATCCCCGCTTTACCGATCCAGAATTACGCGGACCTGACGGTTATGACGAATTCGTTCAACGGGCGACGAAGCTTTCATTAGAGCGCTGTGGAACCGATTATTTTGATCTTCTAATGCTGCACAATCCAGATGTGCACGGATATACCTCTTCTGAGGTCTGGGAAGCGATGGTGAATGCAAAAAGAACCGGCCTGACCAAGCAACTCGGAATCGCTCCAGGACCGGCCAATGGGTTCACGTTGGATCTTGTCGATTGTTTCGAAAAATTCGGTGAACATATCGATTGGGCGATGCTGATCTTGAATCCACTTGAGCCTTGGCCAGTCGGACTTTCACTTCCCGCTTGTGAAAAACACGACATCAAGGTTCTCACACGAGTGGTCGATCATGGTGGAGTCTTCCACGATGATCTCGGCGGCCCTGACCATGTCTTCAAACCAGGTGACCATCGTACTTACCGCCCAGAGGGATGGGTCGGACATGGGATGGAAAAAGCCAATCGTATGCGTCCAATCGGAGAGAAATATAACCTCAGCCTACTCGAGCTTGCTTGCATCTGGAACCTCAGCCAGAGACCTGTTGAATGTGTTGTTCCAACGTTCATTCAAGAGGCCGGTGAGGGCGCTAGAAAAATCGAGGACAAGATCCGCGAATTTGGGAAAATGCCAGATGTCCGTTTCACTTCTGAAGAGGTCAACGTCATTCGTGAAATCGGAGACAACACTGGATGCATGAAATTAAAAGGAGCGAGCCAACGACATGCTACAAGCGAGCGTTGCGATGAATGGCCCATGCGACCCGAGCTCTTGGAACTCGCAGAGCGAGAAAATTTGGGAACAGAATGGTAGAGCAAAACTCAGAACTTTTCGGATTTATCGAGGGAGATTATGATTTCATTGAGTTGCCGTTGGTAAGGTGAGAAAGCGGTTCCGGCGAAAGATCCCAAGCTCTCTGAGAGCCACTCTAGACCGTTTGCGGCTCCCTACTCTTGTCCAATCACTCGGCGTTCGCCTTTGCTTTTGTGCCGAAGGTCCTTAGCACGCTCGAAGTAAACGGCGTCTTCGCCAATATTACACGCAAGGTCACCGATTCGCTCGAGCGACCTCGCGATGAAAATGAGGTGGAGATACTCTTTGCTCCGCCCTTCAGTGTCTTCAATTCGATTCCCATATTGAGTGGTCGCGCTTTTATAAAGCTGATCTAGCTCTTTATCGCGAGCGTGGAGCGACGCACCAAGCGGGCTGTCGCCGTCACTAAAAGAGGAAACCGCATCTCGTAAGAGCGTGTCTGCCATCGCATACACTGGCTCGACGAGCGTCACATCAGGCAGCTCAGGTGTTGTGATGACTTTTCGCGCGCGCTTCGCAATATTTACCGCATGATCAGAAATCCTTTCCAAGTTCGTTGAAATTTTCATCGAAGAAATGACGAATCTGAGATCGGTAGCAACCGGTTGATACTTCACGAGGATATCCATACCCCGCCGATCAATCTCCCTTTCGAGTTCGTCAACTTCGTCGTCATCGGCGATGGCGGAATTTGCTAATTCACTATCGCGTTTGAGTAGTGCTTGAATAGAACGTTCAAGATTATGCCGGGTTTTAGCCGCCATACTGAGAACTCCTTCTTTCAATTCTTTGAGTGAATTATCGAAGTCTTTAATGATGTGAGGTGCGCTTTGCATGGATCTGTTGAAAGGTTAAGTCGTTTGAGAAAAGATTATCTAGTCTGGGTAGTCATCGAATGACTTGAGCCGGCTCTATAGAATTAGTTGGTTCGGCTCTATTCATCCATATTTAGCCGAAACGCCCACTGACGTAGTCTTCAGTCTGGCTCACAGAAGGATTCCCGAAAATGGTCGTCGTGTCATTGTATTCAACGAGTTCACCAAGATAAAAGAAGGCGGTACGGTCAGAGACCCGTGTCGCCTGCTGCATATTGTGGGTGACGATGACGATGGTGAAATCTTCCTGAAGTTCGGCGATCAATTCTTCGATACGTGCCGTCGCGATGGGGTCCAGTGCCGAACAAGGTTCATCCATCAATACGATCCCCGGGCTGACAGCGATGGTCCGAGCAATGCAAAGCCGTTGCTGCTGGCCACCGGAAAGACCAAGTGCACTCGAGTTCAAACGATCCTTCACCTCATTCCAAAGCGCCGCACGCTGCAGGGATTTTTCTACGGCTTCATCCAAGCGGCTCTTGTTTTTAATGCCCTGAATTCTCAGTCCATAGGCGACATTTTCGTAGATGCTCTTAGGGAACGGATTGTATTTCTGAAAAACCATCCCCACCTGTTTGCGCAATTCAATGGGATCGACTTCCGAGGCATTGATATCCTGCCCCATAATTCGGATTTGCCCGTTGGTGACTTTCGAAGTATCCACCAAGTCATTCATTCGGTTCAGACACCGTAAAAGAGTGGACTTACCGCAGCCGGATGGCCCGATGAGCGCGGTGACCTTCCCCTTGGGGATATTGAATGAAATGTTCCGCAAGATGTTGGTTTTACCGTTATCGTAACTAAATGAAACATCATCGATCTCGATGATCGCTTTCTCATTCGCAACCGGATTGGGATTATTCTTTACGGAGCTTAGGTCGGACGTGGGCGTAAGCTCAGCTTTTTCGTTGGAGACGGTCATCGGCTCTGTCTTAGGGGATAATGTGGAAGTTACCATTTCAGTTTTTTACGGAAGTGAATTCGAAGGTAGATGGAGAAGGAGGCGAAAAACATCACCATGAGAAGGAAAACGAAGACTGTGCCATCTTGCATCGCGGCGGTTGCATCGGTGCGGGGAATCCGGGCAGCAACTGTATAGATGTGATAAGGCATGGCTTGCACGGAATCTGTCAGTAAATCCGAAATCCAATAGACGCCATCTCCGCTGGCTGCCTGCCATGGCAATTTTGCTTTGAGTGCGACTGCTGCCGTAAACATAATTGGGGCCGTTTCGCCAGCGACTCGGGTGACACCAAGCACCGAAGCGGTAAGGATTCCAGGCGTCGCATAAGGCAATACCGCCGTGCGGATACATTGCCACTTGGTAGCGCCAAGGGCCAACGAAGCTTCGCGAAAACCCTTGGGAATCGCCTTCAGCGACTCTTCACAAGCTGCGATGATCACAGGCAAGACCATCACTGCAAGAGTCAAACCACCAGCTACAAGAGAATTTCCCCAGCCCTGGAAGCTCAAATAGCCACCACCGAAAAACGGTATCCATTCTGCAAACGGTATAGCCGCAAGCGACCGCTCTTCATTGGGGACCGTAGTGAAAACGGGAAGCAATGGAAACAAGCAGAAAAAAGCAAATCCAAACAGTCCAAAGACAATCGAAGGCACCCCTGCGAGGTTCATAATCGCCAATCGAAGCATACCGACGAATTTGCCCTGCTTTGCATATTCATTGAGATAAACCGCTGCCGCGATCCCGATCAGTAAGGCCGTAGTCATGCATACAAGAACGAGTAATGCCGTCCCGACAAGTGGACCCAAAATACCGCCACCTGAATATGCATTGGTCTTTTTGTTTTCGATAACCGCATTGGGGTTCTCTTTACTGAACTCGATAAAATCCGAGGAAGCCATCGATTGCTTGGTACCATCTTCATCCGTATACTCGACCAAGGTTTCCGGCATTCTCGTCAGGAAATCTGTGTTCAAAACTTCGCCGCCTTTTTCAGACAAAACTGGCATCAGCACCGGCAGGCCCTTTCTCGTAATATCGAAAAAGATATAAACCGCACAGGCTAACACCGTATAAGTCAGAAGTGCAAAGACGACCGAACTAGCGAAGTCTTTGCGCTTGCGACTGTTAGAACTCGATTTGAAAGGATTCATTGATGGAAAAACTAGTGTCAAGAAGTATGGCTGAAGCTTCGTATGATACGGCGGGCACTGATGTTGATCAAAAGAGAGATCGTAAAGAGAACGAGTCCGACAGAGAAGAGAGCCCGGTAATGAATCGTATTGGCAGTCACTTCACCCATTTCCTGAGCGATGATTCCCGTCATCGTGTGAGTCGGTTGCGTGACAACCCCAACTCCAAGGCTTAGGTCAGGAATTGCGATCTGGTTGCCAGCCACAAGCAATACGACCAGCGTCTCTCCAATCACCCTGCCAAAGCCAAGCAACATCGCAGCGAGGATTCCTGAGATCGCCGTTGGAACGACGACTCGTAGAACGGTTTGCATTTTCGAACCACCAAGAGCTAGCGAAGCTTCCGTGAACGAACTGGGCACATTGTTAATCGCATCCTCGCAGAGGGTGAACATGGTCGGCACGGCCATCAAAGCTAGAAGCAACCCAGCGTTAAGGATATTCAAGCGTTCTTGCATTGGAAAACCTGGAAACCAAGAAAGCCACGGAACTTGGCTGACTTCGCGAAGCGCTTCGCCGAGAACGATGATTCCAAAAAAACCGAGCACAACAGACGGAATTGCTCCAATTAGCTCGATCACAGGCTTGATCAGGTTTTGCTGAAATGGCCCAGCCAGTCGATTCACATAGATCGCCGCTCCTAGAGAAAATGGTACAGCTACGATTAGAGCGACGATCGAAATAAGGAATGAGCCAGTGAATAGCGGAAGAAGTCCGTAAAAATCATGAAATGAACTGTTGGTCACCCAGTCTTTCCCGAAGAAAAAGTAAGTCAGCGACATCAACCAGCTCACTGGCTCATCATACTGCCAAGTTTTTGAACCAGCGAGACTCTCATCCAGATACTCGATCAACTTCGGATACTTCGCTTGGATTTGCGACACTAAGTCGGTGGCCTGCTCGGACTTGAGCGTATCGGGAAGTGCCTCAACGCCTTCATCCAAATCCATTTTCATCGCCGCCACCGCTGCTGCGTGCTTTTCTTTGCTTCCTCCCAAAACTTTGATTCTTTCCTCAAACGGAAACACTTCACGAATGACAATCCTCTCTGCTTGGGTTTTCAGCCGGTCGCGATCCTCTTGTGTCTTCGCATTCCGCGAACCTTCAAGCAGAGCTTTCTTCCGCGCTTCAGCGCTTTTGTCCGCAACAGCCTCATCTTTGATTTCGGTTGTAGCTTTTACGAGCTCACCTCTTAGTTTCGAAAGCTCCGAACCCGCTGATCCAATTTTCATCCTTGCCGCCTCGAAGTCGGCCATTCCTTCGGTCAGCTCTTTTTTCGCGGCCGCGACGAAAGCAGGCGGTTCATCTTCGACCGGATCCCATTCCGCCATCGCGGTGATCAACTTCTTCCAGCTTTCTTCATCAAGTCGCCCGAAAGAATCAACCTCTTCCCTCTTAGCTTCCGCAAGCTCGGCTTTAAAAAAATCGTCCCACGCTTTTTGGGCTTCATCAGCGGTCTTTTGAGCGGTTGCAAGCTCATCTCCCTCCGCATCCTCCAGCTCATCGCGAGCATCCTCCAGCTCATCAGCGAGATCCTCGCCTTCATCGTAAATATCACCTGAAAGCGCACCGAAACTATCCACAAGCCCTCGTTGGACTCCGTAGGCCTCGTTCATTTCCTGGTAGTATGCCTGGTTCGTTAAGCTCTTCAGCTCCGTGTATTCCTCCATCTCTTCGATGACGAAATTCGCATATTCCTGCCCACTCAGACGATAGACACTGAGATCATCCTGATGCTGAGGGAAAAATAGAGCCGCCTCACGAACTAGAAACAGACAAATCGCTCCGAGAACAAGAATCGAAACCATCGCATTGCCACCAAAGAAAAAGCGAATCCCATCTTGTCGGTCAATCCCGAGTAAGGTTCTACCTTTGCGCTTAAAATGCGTGGCCATAAATTTAGATCAAATCGGTAGGGGGGAGAATAGGGCGAGGTGCGCATCCATAAAGAAAGCGCACCTCGCTGGGAATTTGAAAATTTTTCTCTTATTTGCTAGAAGTTGGAATAAATCCAACAGCTTCAATCACTTCAGTTGCCTTCTCACTCGTGGTTGCCCAGTCGAGAAATTTCTTCGCTTCACCTGTTGGCTTACCGGCGGTGTAGTAGAAAAGCTTGCGAGATAGTGGATATGAATCCGCATTCTTTGCTTTCGCGGAGACACCATCGACCTTCGCGGACCGGAGTCCATCCTTGTCTGCGTAGGCGAGACCGACATAGCCGATACCGTTTACGTTGTTGGCCACCTCGGTAGCAATTTGCTCGTTACCTGCCATTTTCTGAGTGCTGCTGCCGTAGTCACGACCAGCCATCGCCATTTTCTGGAAAGTCTTGTAGGTGCCGGAAGTCGTGTTGCGCGTGTAAACCGAAATTGGCCCGGCTGCGCCACCGACTTCACTCCAGTCAGTGATGTCACCGGTAAAGATTCCTTCAATCTGCTTGACGGTGAGATCGCGAACTCCGTTTTTCTTATTCAGAACAACCGCGATCATATCTACCCCTGCGACGATTTCGACGAGTTCTTCACCCTTCGCAGTGAAAGCGTCTTTTTCTTCCGCTTTCGCATCGCGAGATGACATACCGATATCTGCTGTTCCAGCGAGAAGATTGGAAAACGCTGCTGAAGAACCTTCGGCTGCGATTTCGAATCCAACTTTATTGCCAGCAGCACCATAAGCTTCAGTGAGCTGAGGGACCATCTTCGCGCCGAGTGTATCGGAACCTTTGAAGACAAGCTTGTCTTGGGCGAAGCATGACGCAGCTGCTAAAATGGTGCCAATTGCAGTAGAAACAGTAATTTTCATTAATTTCGTGTATTTATTTTAAGTTGCCGACCCTCGGCCGACGCTGGAAAAACTAATTGAATTTCTATCATTCCCGCAAAGGATGCGTCGTGACAATTGCGTCACAAAAAACCATTACCCAAAACTAGGTTTCAAATCTTAGAACATGTGCCGTGTCCAGCACACGAAACACAAACAAAGATGAAATATATCCAAACGAAACAAATCCCAGTCGCTATCGCATTGAGTCTTTCAGGACTTGCGACTGCAGGCACTGAAATCACACCAGCACCTCCTGCCAAGGAATCGAATAATGGCGACTTCTGTGAATGGCTACAAAACAAGCCGGGTATTCTCTATAAAAATACGGACAACCCGTTTATTCAAGAGGTCCAAATTGAAGGACGTCTCCACTACCAATATGCTCATGTGCAAGGTGAAGATCTGAATGGATCTGACTTTCATGCAGACTATGACGACGTCCGCCGTTTCCGCGTCGGCCTAAAGGCAAAATTTCTTCAATATTTTGGATTAAAATATCAAGTCAACTTAGTGGCTGACAGAACACCATTCACCGGTGACCTCAAGTGGGGCTACCAGAGCATAGATGAAGCTTACGTTTCTTTCAACTTAGGGAAAGCTCTTGGAAACAATAGCACGTTTGACTCACTTTCACTTGTCTACGGTCGTCAGAAGTTTCTTTTTGGAACCGAAGCACATTCTTCATCGAACAAACTTCACACCATTGAACGTTCGGCGCTGAGCAATAAAATTCATGGCAGCTACCGCCCAACCGGACTCACGGTAAAAGGCAAAAAGGATGATTGGCAATTCGCCGCATCGATTTACAGCTCCACCAGAGATGGCCTTGCCAATGAAGAACTCAACGGTTGGCAAGATACCTATTCAATTCTTCTGAATTTCGCCTATCAGGCAAATGACCAGTTGTTGATCCGAAGTGACTTCTCTTACAACGACGCTGATCTCACTGAAGATACCATCATGGGTTATGAATGGGCCATTGGCTTTGGTGCTGAGTACGATGCAGGATCTTGGGGACTCTTGGCAGACGTAGTCTATGGTGACAACGGAGACTCTAGTAATACTCCTGCCCCAGCATTAGAGGGCAGTTTCTATGCCTTCCAAATCACACCGTGGATGTGGCTCATCAAAGATAAATTGGAACTTGTCGGCCAATACCAATATCAAGGCTCAGATGAGGGCGCTGGAGTTCGCATCAACAGCCGCTATGGCCGTAGCTTCAGCAGCCCGATCGCTGCAATCGCAAGCGGACGTGGTGATTCTCACCATTCGCTCTACGGCGGCCTGAACTACTATGTGTGCGGACACAACGCAAAGATCCAAGCAGGAATTGAGTATCAGACCCTCGATGCCATTGGTGGCGATATCGATACGCTCACCTACCTTGTTGCGCTGCGCACTTCTTTCTAGGTTGCCTTCCGAAATCGTCGTATTGTGTGAAACAGTCGCCCTGGAAGGGCGGCTGTTTTTTGATCGATCAATTCAGAATTCAATCCCCATGCGAAGACCGGCGACAAGCCTGACCCCCGGGCTGCTATTGAAGCCATTCCCAGCAACAATCTGCACATCTGGGGTAATATTGAAACCTGAACGTGACTGCCAGCGATAGAAGCCCTCGACTACTCCCTGTATACCAGAACCGGTAACGTTACCTTCACCAATCCCAATACCCAGACCAATTAGTCCATTGTCACTGCAAGAAATTCCGACTCCCCCCATGAGAAGGCGATCGACTGGAGTCGCCCCACCGTCTACCCATGCTAAGCGCGCAAACGCTCTCATATCAGCGGATATTTCCTGTTCGTAAGTTAGCGAAACTCCGCCACCAGCACTACTCTCCAACTCCTCTGAACCATCGCTGCGCCAAACGAGAAGCTGTAGCCGAGCATCCTTTCCATTCCTTAATTCGAAATCACGCCCGAGCTGAACCGCATTGAATAGATTGTCCGAATTCAGTTTGTAATCAATCTGCTCACCCGCAATGCTACCTTGGACATTTGTTGCTGCCATTGCCAATTGCCAGCCATTTTCAAACTCCTTCACCAACGATACTCCCGCCCCTGAACGAGGAAAGCCAACGGCAGGATTTGAGGAAAATGCTTGGTTGAGAAATGACTTTTTTGAACTTCGTAACTGATGTTTGTCGAACTGAGAATCCACCGTCATCTGCCCATAGCGAACCAACACTCCAGCGCGTTCGAAATACTGCTCAAGGAAAAAGTCAGGGATCTCGAAACCTGCGGCACTAAATCCATCTGTAAGGCCCCAGAAGGTGCCTATTTCTCCACCAAGAGAAGATGCCGCCGTATCACCAAAAGCGTGCCGATGTCTCATCCGAAAATGGAGTCCGGTCGCATGATCCTGCCAGCGAGCCCCCGGTTTCCAGACTCCCTGCAAACTCAATTCACCGGAAAAGCCAGATTGTAACTCGGTGCCACCGACAGCTGCCAAACCAAGAGTGTAGTAACTCAGCGATGTATCCAATGCCGCAGCTTCACGGAAACGCTTTCTAGTTTCACGAAAACTCTCAACTAGGGCTGTCGTTCCTTCTTGGTTTTTTGTGCGTGTTAGATTCGCATGAATTCCATCATCCACCATCGGAGTCTCCGGTTCTGAAGGAGTATCGGCACAGAGCAAATGAACGTTTCCAGCTACAACTGCAAAGACACTTAGCCAGGAGCATGGAGCGCGGAATTTCATTGAAATCAAAGTCATAGCAGGCTTCGGTAAGAAGAGCAAATGGCAACTAAATGCTAGATTCTAGGCTCACCCCTAGGGCAACTTTTTCTGGTTCTTTCCTTCCCGCTTCAACGAAATTCCTAATTCTTCTCTGAAACACAAATGAACTGGTGAAACAGTCGTGGCATATTAGAATTTCCCCAAATGAAAAAGATACGATTCCGAATTCTACGCAGTGTCCTTCGTATCTTCGTGGCCTTGTTGGTCATTATCGTTCCAACCCGCTGCTTCATTATGCAACCGACGGGAGCCAGTGAAATTGCAAAGCTGAGCGCAGATCCTGAAATCCTCAAATCAGAGGTCAGAGCGCTCACAGAAAACTTTGGACCTCGCTACTACGATCAAACCGAAACGATCGCGAAATGCCGTGCCTACATGCGCGAAAAATTCAGAAAACACGGTGCCCAAGTCGAAGAACAGGAATACCAAATCGGTAAAGATGTTTTATACAATGTCAGAGCACTCATTGGCTCAAAGACCGATCCACGAATCGTCGTTGGTGCTCACTATGATGTCTGCACCGGGCACGACGACTTCGACAAACCGGGGGCCGACGACAATGCCAGTGGAGTGGCTGGCCTGTTCGGTCTTGCACGGCTTCTGCAAAAACAAGCCCCCGAAGGAGTCGCCGTAGAATTGGTGGCCTACAACACCGAAGAGCCACCCTTTTTCGGCGGCAAGGACATGGGAAGCTATCACCACGCCAAGCTTCTCAAGGATGAAGGCATCGATGTCAAAGGAGTGATCATCCTAGAAATGATCGGATACTTCAGCGATGACCCAGACAGCCAACAGTATCCGATCAGAGCCATGCGCTTGGCCTATCCATCAAAAGGAAATTTTATCGCGCTTACCGGAGGAGTACCGGACCGAGATTTGATCGAAACTTCCAAAAAAGCCATGAAAGGCAGCGCCCCTCTACCCGTCTACTCAAGCTGCATCCCCAGGTCTTTTGACTTGGTCCATCTTTCTGATCACCGCAACTACTGGCCGTTCGGCTTCAAAGCCATCATGGTCACCGATACATCATTCTATCGAAACCCTCATTACCACCTAGCGTCGGACACTTGGGACACCCTCGACTACGACCGAATGGCCCACGTCGTCACACAAGTCCACCAAGCGATCCTCGCAGTCGCTAAGAAATAACTTCAAAGCGCCGCCACCACCTGACCTTTCTTAGCTTTGACCTTTTTGGTTGAAGGGCGAATTGTTGAAGTCGCCATAAATTTTTCGAATTCGATGAGTTCCATGCGGCCATCATGATGCTCAACAATGGCAGTCAGGCTCTCCACCCAATCACCAGAATTCAAATAATGTATTTCACCGACCCGCTTGTCCTCTGGCGTGTGAATATGTCCGCAGATGATGCCGTCGCATTTTTTGTGGACCGCAAGCTTTTGGAGTAGCTCTTCATATTTATCGATAAAACTCACTGCCGATTTCACCTTGGCTTTCACCCGTTTGCTCAGTGAGAAATAGTCCTTTCCACGCCACTCGCGAAGTTTGTTGTAGTGACGGTTCACTTTCAGCAGAAGCTCGTAGCCAACCGCACCGAGCGAAGCGAGCCAGCGGTGATTGGTCGAAACACGATCAAAGCCATCACCATGCACGACAAGGTAGCGCCGACCATTCGCAGCTTCATGAACATACTCCTTCGTGAAACGTATCTTACCGAATACCAGAGGAAGAAACCTATCCAGAATGTCATCATGATTTCCTCTCAGATAGATGACTTCTGTTTTATCTTTCTCGGTCATTTTGAGAATTTTACGAATCACACGGCTGTGCCGGGACTGCCATTTGGAACCGCGTTTCAAGGCCCACCCGTCGACAATATCGCCATTGAGAACCAGCTTCTCACAGCGGATCTGTTTTAGAAAATCCACGACCTCGTTCGCTTTGCTTTCCGGAGTCCCTAAATGGATGTCAGACAGAAAAACCGTGCGAAAAGAAACCTTTTCCTGCCTTGCCGAACGGCGCACCAGTCGTGCGCTTATCGGCGATTTCGCACTTCTTGATATTTCTTGTAATCGATTTTCAAACTCACTGACCACCGCATCCCATCCCTGCGTCAAAGCCACTTCACGTGCGGCAATGCGCATACCGTGACCTTGGCGAATGCTCAACGCGGCTTTTGCTTGGAGGACGAAACCTTCGGCATCACCCTTTTCCGACTTCAAGCCATTCTCGCCGTTCTTCACGAATCTCGCCGCCGCTGCATAGTCATAGGAAACCGTCACCAGTCCACTAGCCATTCCCTCTAGCACGACGTTTCCAAAGGTCTCGGTCTCGCTCGGAAAGAGCAAAATATCTGCCGAAGCATAGTGCCTTGCCAAATCGTCACCTGTGCGCGCACCCGCAAATTCGATCCATGGATATTTCGATTCGAGCCTCTCACGAATCGGCCCGTCTCCGACCATCACACAACGTGAATCAGGGACACTCTCCCGCATTTCTGCAAAACAACGGACTGCCAGCTCTAGGTTCTTTTCCGCTGCGATCCGGCCAACCACAATGGCCACAGGTGCACCGAGGGTTGCCCCCCATTTGGCACGCAGAGATTCACTCCGTTTCTCTGGTGTAAATAGCTCGGTATCGACCCCCCTACTCATCAGGTAAACCTTTTCGAATCCATCTGAAACGAGGTTCGCAACCAACTCCGGCGAAGGGGCCAAAGTGCAATCGGCGCGACCATGAAACCGTTTCAAGTATGCCTTCGCCATAGGCTCCAAGGAACCCAAACCGTAGCGTTCCATGTATTCGTGAAAATTCGTATGAAATCCAGTCGCGACGGAAATCCCTAAAGACTTCGCAGCCTTTACCGCAGATTTCCCAAGTGGACTTTCGGTCGCGACGTAGATCGCATCGGGCCGCCGCTTGATCCATCTTTTGCGCAACTTGAGCGGACCTGGCAAACCGACTCTGACTTCTCGATAACCTGGCAACCGAAGTGAAGCAGCGACCGTTTCATCACTTTTCCCCTCACCAGTTCGGATCACATGCACCCGATGGCCGCGCCGTCGTAGACCATCCGTCAATCGCCCCAAAGTCATCGCGACTCCATTGATATCCGGTGCAAAGGTATCAGTAACGATATCGATTTTCATAACGCTTCTGGAAAAAAAATTCTCTCCCCATGACAGAAGACACAGATGAAACGAAAATCTCATCAACTCCGTGGTGACGATGTCGTCACAGGTCTAGATCGCTAGAACTCTTCTCGAAATTTTCACACAAAGGACATCAAACGTTCACATAGCACACGCACGTTATGGACGTCATGAAAACGATCCTGTCTGCCACGCTGGCCTTCGCATTTGCGATGGGAAACCTCTTTGCTGCCGATACTAGCAACGAACCTCTCTCCCCGTATTTCAAAATTCACGGGGATCAGAAAACGGACGTCTTCCCGCTCAAGGAAACCCACGCAGAAGTGGAGGTCTCTGGAATTCTCGCACAGGTGACTCTAACCCAGACATACACCAACGATGGCGAAACTCCGATTGATGCAACTTACATCTTCCCCGCTTCTACGGGTGCAGCAGTAAACGGTATGACCATGACCATCGGCAATCGAACTCTCACAGCAAAGATCGATCGAAAAGAGGAGGCACGAAAAACCTTCGAGAAAGCCAAACGTGAAAATAAATCCGCGAGTCTGCTCAGCCAGCAGCGACCGAACCTCTTCCAAATGGAAGTCGCCCGCATCATGCCCGGCGATGAGGTGAAGATCGCTCTGCGCTACAGTGAACTGCTTGTTCCAACTGAAGGAGTCTACGAGTTCGTCATTCCGACTGCCATCGGTCCGCGATACACTAGCGGAGAAGCAGCGGAGACGTTCACCAAAAACCCATTCCTTGGTGAAGGCACCGAAACAGTCGCCACGTTCTCCGTAAATCTCACACTCGGCACCCCGCTTCCACTGCGAGCTCTGGCCTGCCCCTCGCATGAGGCGGACATCGACTTCATCGACAAATCTCGTGCCACTCTGAAACTCACCCCGACCGCACCTGACCGAGATTTCATCGTCCGCTACCGTTTGGCACAGGAAAAAATCGCATCCGGCCTCATGCTTCACGATGGCCAAGACGAAAACTTTTTCGTCCTCCAAGTCGAGCCTCCGGAAGAAATCAGCGAACAAGATATTCCGACTCGGGACTACGTCTTTCTCATCGACGTATCAGGTTCCATGAACGGGTTTCCCATCAACCTAACCAAAAAGCTCTTTCGTGATCTCATCGAAAACTTACGCCCAACGGATACCTTCAATGTGGTGCTCTTCGCTGGTGGCAGTGAAGTGCTATCGCCAAAACCACTTGCTGCCACGGAACAAAATCTCAACAAGGCAATCTCATTGCTTTCACGACACGATGGCGGCGGCGGAACCGAACTGGTCTCAGGCCTTCGCAGAGCCTTGGCACTCCCAACTGACAAAGATATCTCGCGCTCACTTGTCCTGATCACCGACGGTTTCATCAGTGCGGAGTCGAATGTCTTCGAACTCATACGCAACGGAGCAAAAGGCACGAATGTCTTTCCGCTGGGTGTGGGAAGCAGCGTAAATCGCCATTTGATCGAAGGCCTCGCACACATTGCGGGAAATGACAGCTTCGTCGTCACTCATTCTGGCGAAACGAAAAACGCAGTCGAACGCTTCCGCGCTGCCATTTCAAGCCCAGTGCTGACTGGTATCACCGTGACAAGTGAAGGATTCGAAACCTCAGACCTCCAACCTCGAAAGCTACCTGATCTTTTTGCCAATCGTCCGCTCAGCCTAATTGGAAAATGGAGTGGAAGACCCGAAGGCACCGTCACCATTTCTGGAATCACCGGAGAAGGGAAGACCTACCAACAAACCTTCGAAGTTTCCGAAGCCGCAGGTGAGATGCAAAACCCCTCACTACCCACCCTATGGGCCCGTGAAAGTGTGCGCCGCCTAGCAGACTACGCAGAACTAACTGGGAAACCTGAAATCATCGAACAGGTCACTGAGATCGGCCTCAAATACGAGCTACTCACCCCCTACACTTCTTTTGTTGCTGTCGATGATATGCCGCGCGACACGACGGAAAAGGCTGTGCCTGTCGCCCAAGCACTTCCCCTTCCGTCTGGCGTCGGGAATAGTGCCGTCGGAGGCAGTGTGCCTGAGCCCAACACCCTCGTCCTCATCGCGCTGACGCTCATCTGCACGACACTCATGCGCTTCCGTTAAGAGCCATGGAGCGAAAATATCTGACTCTCACTCTCACCACCTTTGCCCTGCTGCTCGCTGCGACACCGACGCTTCGGTGGTATGTGCTTCGATTGCAGGATGGTGGTGAACTCGCTGGATTGGTCCCTCTCGTCGCGGCTGTTTGGTTTACTTTTCGTGATAGAAAATCACTAAACTATTCTTCGAAAGCGTTCTGGGTCGGCGTTCTATTTCTACTCATTCAAGCGGCGTCTTACCCAGTCCTACCTGCCATGGTCCGCGCCCTCCTGATGATTGGAACACTTTGTTTCGTTTCGGGCATCTGGCGCAAACCCGGTATCGTCTGCCTGTGTCTACTAGCACTCCCGTGGGCCGCTTCTTTAGATTTTTTTCTCGGCTACCCGTTGCGTTTGCTAACCTCAATCAACGTCGAACTTCTTCTTGGAACTCTCGGAATGGATATCAAGCGTGCTGGGGTCCAACTGCTCCACCAAGACCAAGTGGTCGGAGTGGATCCAGCATGCAGCGGAACAAATCTTCTCTGGAACACAGGTCTCCTCACCGCCTTGTTGGCCGCTCTGTTTTCGCTCCGCTGGAAGCCCATGGTTCCTCTCGGAGCAGCCGCCTTGGCACTTGCTTTAGCCGGTAACAGCCTCCGCGCAGCAATCCTATTTTTTCCAGAGGCCAAATTGATCCAGATGCCGCACTTTCTGCACTCGGGAATCGGTGTTGCGATTGCTGCAGGATGTTTCCTGATTCTCATGAAATTGACGCGCAGACTTTCTCGAACTCATCCGTCACTTTCCACCAATTCGTCCGAAAAAAGCCGAGGCAATGCCGCAACCGCCGCCTTGGCCATGAGCGCAATTCTTGTCTTCGCCGCCTCATGCTCCTCACCCGTGGAATCCACACGACCCACTCCCAAGCCTTCAAACCTTAGCAGCTACCATGGCACTCCCGTCAGGCAAATCGCACTCAGCGCGGCAGAAGAAACGTTCTACAAAGACTTCCCAGGGTCGATCGCGGTCTACGAAGCAGAGGGCTTCAAACTCATCATTCGCCAAGTGAACCATGCGACTCGAAAACTGCATCCCGCCTCCCATTGCCTCAGGGCAGAAGGTTTCAGTATCGGACCAAAAACCGTAACGAAAGATCAACACGACTCCAAGTGGCTCTCTTACTCGGTCTCTCGAAATGGTGAAACCTTTCGCGTCAAAGAACGCATCACTTGTATGTCGAGCAAGCAAGGCTGGCCGGAAATTCCCGCATGGTACTGGCATGCCTTTTTGCACCCCTCCCAAGGCCCTTGGGAAGCAGTGACGGTCATTTCACTTTGAATCCATTTTTTTCAAAGGCTTCGTAACATCACAGTCACATCCTCCTCCGCAACCCGAATGGTTCTTTGGGCGTAGCAACCGAAAGGCAAAAATTCCAAGCGTCCCAGAGACACAAATCAGAGCTAGTATCGTTTGCCATTCCATATGAAAAATTCGTTTTCGAGATGTGCTGCATCTACAATCTTATCTACACTAATACCTGCAATTCATGGTTTTTGCCATTAAAAGCCCAGAAGTCTACCCACTTGGAAAACCAAAAGCGAAGCCGCATAAGCGAACCCAGACATGAACACAAATTGTCCGATCGCCCATTTCCACGAGCCCGCCTCGCGCGCTACTACCGCGGTAGTCGGCAAGCATTGTAGCGCGTAAATAAAGAACACGAGCAACGAAATTAACGTTAGCGGAGTAAAGAGAGGCCTCCCATCAGGCCAAGTGGCATTCGAGATTTTATCGCGCAAGAGACTACGCGTCTCTTTGTCATCATCCGCTTCTTCGACGCTGAATAGAATCGCTGTGGAGGAGACAAAAACCTCCCGCGCAGCAAATGAAGTCAGGATCGCCGTACCTGTCCGGCCATCGAACCCGAGTGGCTTCACGACTGGCTCGATGAACTCACCAATCCGGCCCATGGCACTATAAGCAAGCTGCTCGCTAGGATCTTCAGAATCGGTTTTCGGATAGGTCGCCAATGCCCAAAGCAAAATCGAAAGCCCAAGAATGAGAGTTCCAGCCTTACGCACAAATGCCCAAGCACGATCAAAGACATGCTTGAAAATATACGACCACTGAGGGCGCCGATAGGATGGAAGCTCCAGCATGAAATGGGTGACGACCTTATCTGGTCCAAGCCTACCACGAAGCAACCGAGCTACTACGAATGCAGTAGCCGTCCCCAAGACATAGATCAAAAATAGAATCAGCGCTTGTTTCCAGCTACCTTCCTTTTCACCCAGCAGCATCGGTATGATCAAAAAATACACGGGCAATCGCGCCGCACAGCTCATCCAAGGGGCGACGAAGATCGTAACCAGCCGTTCTTTTGCCGAGTCAATCGTCCGTGTCGCCATCACCCCGGGAATCGCACAGGCGTAAGAACTAAACAGCGGCAGAAAGGCTTTACCGCTTAGGCCAGCCTTTGACATCACACCATCCATCAGGAAAGCGGCCCGCGACATGTAGCCGGAACTTTCCAAAAGACCGATAAATAGAAAGAGCAAGACGATCTGCGGCAAAAACACCAAAACGCCTCCAACCCCAGCGATCATCCCATCAACCAAGAGCGATCTGAAATCACCTTCCGGCATCACTGACGCCACCCAACCACCAAAACTGCCAAGCGCTCCGTCGATGAGATCCATCGGAATCGATGCGAAGGAAAAGATCGCCCAAAAAACCGAGAACATAATCGCTAAGAACGCGACCCATCCAAAAAACGGGTGTAGCAAAAAGGAATCAAGCTTGTCGGAAAAACTGAGCTGATGCGTATCTGGGCGGCGTGCACCTAGCTGGCAGAGATTCGTGATAAACCGACGACGCTTCGCTTCAAGGTCTTCGCCTTCGAGTTCCGCCCATGCCGCTTCGGAAGGAGGCGGAAACGGATGCCTCATCGCTTGTTTTAGCTCAAGAACCCCCTTCGACGTATTTGCCTGCATTGCCACCACGGGGATGCCCAATTCCTCCGAAAGCTTGGCAGGATCAAGCCGCAGACCGGAACGTTCCGCAAGATCGACCATGTTCAGCGCAAGCACGCAAGGCAGCCCGAGTTCGAGCACTTGAAGAGCGAGCTGGAGATGGCGTTCGAGATTCGACGCATCGACCACACAAACCACAAGATCCGGTTTTTCTTGATTCGCCAACTTCCCGCAAAGCGCCTCACGAGCAACTTGCTCGTCCGGTGAACCTCCACTCTTCAGCGAGTAACATCCGGGCAGATCGAGAATGTGCAGCTTGTTGCCTTGCGGGGTGAAGGTCTCACCCATTTTAAGATCAACAGTAACCCCTGCGAAGTTTCCAACTCTCTGATTATCGCCTGTGAGCGCATTAAAAAGCGTCGATTTACCAGAATTCGGATTGCCTACGAGCGCGATGGTTGAGGTTTTCTCAGACACGACGACTCTGAAGTTCTGGCTATCCTACGTGGTCAACAAGAACCTGTTTTGCAAGCTCACGGCTGATCGCCATCTTCGCACCACAAACCGTGCACACGAGATTTCGTCCGTTCGAAATCTTCCGCAGCTGCATCTCTTCGCAAAACCCGAGATCACGCAAACGTTCGCAAGACGGGCCATCCAGACCACGAATCCGAACATCACAATTCAACCCGACCTCGTCTAAGGTCAGGCTTCTTGGACTCGACTGGTCAGCAGACATCGACCACAAACTGGTGTAATTGAGACTGATTTGCAATAGCAAAGCACATTGCCCGTTTCGGGAAGCTTTCCCAACTCAACCGTTTTTTACCAAAACCATCACATTCTCAACATGCCGAGTGTGGGGGAAAAGGTCGAAAGGCTGAACTTCTGTCAAACTGTAGCCAGACTCTCGCAGGATATTGTAATCACGAACCTGGGTTGCCGGATCACATGAAACATAAACGATTCGCTGCGGCCCGAAGGTCACAAGCTGGGCAAGAAACTCCGGCGTGCAGCCTTTCCTTGGCGGATCAATCACCACTGCCGTCTCTTCTGGTGCGGTGTCAATGTTTGCGAAAATCTCCTCCGCGTCCGCCTGAAGGATGCTGACATTGTCCAAATCGTTGAGCGCCACGTTGTTGCCTGCCCATTTTGCCCCAGCCTCATTGACCTCGACGCCCATGACCCGCTCGAAACGATCTGCAAGACACAGCCCGAACAAGCCAGCACCGCAATACGCATCTACCAAATACTTCGCCCCACCTGCCAGTGCCTGCTCGCCGACATAGCCGGTGAATTTCTCAAGGATGAACGGATTGTTCTGAAAAAACTCACCCGCCACAAAATCGAATTTCACTCCACCGACTTCCTCGCGGGCGATCGCCTTTGGATCTCGCTCGACCCGCCCCTGTGTGGCACGTAACAAAATCGTCGCACCTCTGCGGAACTGGCTACCATTCGCCCTGAGATCAGCGTGAACCTCGGGCAAGGCTTCATTGATTTCTTTCATCGCGATCGGGCAATTCTCGATATTTAAAAGATCGCGACGACGCCCGACCTTGAGAAAACCAATATCCTTCACCACACCATCCACCGGCTTTTCGAAATGCGGGGTGATCTTCGACCGGTAGTTCCAGATCTGTTCCGTGCTCTCACATGGGTTCACCTCGCGCTCCTCACCAGACATGTGTTTCAACAACTCACGGATCTGCCGCGTCTTCCACTCCAGCTGCTTTTCATAGGATAAATGTTGATACTGACAACCCCCACACTCCCCAAACAACGGGCAACCTGGCTCCACACGGTCCGGCGATTTCTCCAGAATCTCCACCAAATCCCCCTGCGAATGATTCTTATCATTCCGAAAAATTCGCGTCCTCACCAACTCACCCGGCAGGGCATACGGCACAAAAACCACCCAGCCATCCACTCGCCCCACGCCCGCTCCAAGGTTCGTCAGCGAATCGATCCGTAGATCGATCTCTTCATGATATTCAAACGGAGTCGGAACAAATTTTTTCGGCGGGCGATTGTGCATGGAAGTGTGACGGAGTTAGGCATCCAATTGCCCGCTGATGCAAAACTAATCCATCTCTTTCCATGA
>JBGCEE010000049.1:0-114414 GCA_045106015.1 Akkermansiaceae bacterium
CGCCCGTGTTCTTTTTCTACGTATTCTTTGCGCCTCGGTTTCTCTGCGATCTGTTTATCGCGGTCGTCGGCAAGCGGTTTTGCGAGAAAATCCACGATTTCCTTTCTCGATGGAACGAAGCCAGCGGCGCGGATGCGGATAATGTATTCGCCTTCGCTGGGGACTTTGAAGTTGCGGAAATTGACGGTCGTGTTCCAGGCGTTGTGATGGATGATGGTGAAGTCACCTCTGACAGTGTTTTCTCCCGAGTTGAGGATGATGTGTTTGTTTTCGCCCCGCGCGACGCGGTATCTATCTCCGCCCTTTCCGCCGCTTTCCTCCGGATCAAAGCGCCATTTGATCGTTTCCGGTTTCGGAGTGTCCACCAAGGTCCGGTCAAGGATTTCCCGGGCGGCGGAGTAGTAGAGCTCCATTTGCATCGGTGACATCGTGAGCGCGGAGCCGATATTGTCGAAGCCACCGGCTGGAGGGTCGGCGGGGAATTCGTCGGCGGGATCGAAATCCACCCCGATAAGATCGCGGATCGTATTGTTGTATTCTGTGCGGTTCATCCGGCGGAGAACCACGCGAGTAGAACGCTCTGCGATTTCCACATCTGCCAATCGAGCCTCCAGATATGATGCGACTGCGATGATTTCCTCTGTGGACGGCTGTGGCTCGTCCTCTGGTGGCATGTCGTGGTTGCTAATCGAGTCGATGACCTCGCCCCATTTTTCCGCGACCAACGGGTCGTTGAAATCCGGCGCTAGCCTGTCGAGCCGCAGTTTACCCTTCTGTTTTTTTGGTCCGTGGCAAGAGATGCAATTCTTCTCGATGAACGGCGGGAGCAACTCTTCAAACGTCGCTTCCGCCGCCGCGAATTTAGCGAAGGAGATAAACGCGATGGTACGAAGAAGTTGGCGCATGGAAAAGATGAGTTGTTTTCGAATGGTAAAATTCAACTCGGTGCTAAGGTTTTGGAAAGTGGCTTATAGTTTTTTACGCCAAAGATCGTTTTTGCGCCAGAACGGATGAGGATAGGAGACGAATATTGAAGTTGGGGGGAAGAGTCTTCCTACCATTCGGGTCAGATACGGCCAAGAGATCAAAGACTCTATTCCACCACGCGGAGGAATTCCGGTAAGTTTCCGCGGATGCCGGCGAGGCGGGGGTTGGCTTCCCATGTTTCGGTATTGCCGACGATGCGGAGGCCGATTCTTCGGAGGGAGTCTTTGGGGTCATCGACTTTTCTGACGGATTGTCTGAGTCGGTCGCCTTCGGCTTCGGATAGAAAGGACCATGAGAACATGAATCGAGAATCGACCATTCCGGGTTTGGCATCGTAGATGCGGGTTTCACCGAATCGTAGATCGGCGATCCAGACGCCTTCCTTGTGTGGGCGGGCGATCCAGTAGCCCTGCGAAAACCATTTTAGGGTTTCGACTTCGCGTTCGCCTTCGAATGGGGTGATGGCTTCCTGCTGTTTTGGATATATGGTCCAGCGAATGGGCTCGGAGGGTCTGTCAAAAACGGAGCGGTAGCCGACCCAAAATTCATCGCCACGGTCCACAACGGAACGCCAGAGAAGGGTGTTGAAAACGGAAGGGGCTTCGAAGCGGCGTTCGTAGGAGACATCACGGCGAGCGAGATCGGCTTCAAAGGAGGATGAAGCATAGGATTTTAGAGCGAAAGTGATGCCGACGTAAATGGTCGAGATCGCTACTCCCCAGGTTAAGATTTTGGTGCGTGTTTTCTGCTGTTTCTTGGAGCGATAGAATGCAAGCCAGAGCAGTGAGATGACGAGTGGCAGGGTGTAGAGTGGATCGATGATGAAGAGGTTGTTGAAGGCGGCTCGGTAGTCAGATACTGGCCAGAAGATCGTGGTGCCGTAAACGGTGAAACAGTCGATCAGAACGTGGGTGGACCATGTGATGAAAATGAATAACCCGGCACGGACCGGAGTCACCTTTTCCTTTCGCCACATCTTAGCGAGGGGTTTTGCCAAGAAGGCCGTGGCCAGTAACATGATGGCGATCGAGTGGCTGGCTCCGCGATGAAATTCTAGCTCACGGGCAGTGTCCAAGAGTGGATTAAAAATAATATCTAGGTCGGGAAGCGTGCCAAACAGGAGCCCCCAAAGCATGCCTCGGTTACCGAGTTTTTTGCCTAGAACGGCCTCTCCAACTGCCGCGCCGAGAGTTGCTTGTGTGAGTGAATCCAAGAATCAGGAAAGGTGGGTGATTAGTCGCTTGTTTCTGGATTGAGCGACGCGCCGAATGCTTCCCAGAGAAGGCGAGTGATATTCGACTTGAGGGCGGTGATGGGTTCCTCCACAGCTTCTGGGACTGGGTTGTAGGATGTCTCTTTGGCGACGTGATTGCGGGTGAGGTTGAAAATCGTTTTCAAAAGGTCGTTGCGAAGCGTATCGGGATCATCGGTTGTGAAAGAAAGGACATCAGTCGATGGGGTGTCTTCACTGCCACCTGTGATCCAGACTGCAACCGGAGTCGGCGCATCCGTGGCTTGGATGGACTGCCCAATATGGAGTTTTGGAGAAAAAGTGACGAGACCTGAAGAAGCGATTCTGAGATCTTTGCAGATCGCTTCCATGACGTCTGGTAGGATGCCTGCAAATTTTTCACCTGTACCGATGTGGACGAATGCGGAATGGGCGAGTTCAGGATCAGGGTTCCAGAGTGCCAAGGTTGGGCTGAGTTCGCGGATGGCTTTGAGGGTTTTCTGAATTTGTTCAGGATTGGCTTGGGCGAGATCGAGGACTCTCTCGTAGGACAAGAGCGCGCGACGAAAGGCGCCTTGGTTTTTTAGTGCTTCGGCAAGCAGGATGAGTTTGTCAGCGCCCTCGGGTGCTCGTTCCGAATAGGAATCTAGGCGGGGAGGGGTAGTTAGGTCGCCAACATCGACATAGGCCGGAGGAGTCACGGGGTCCAAGATGGTCGAACCAGCGTCAGGAATAGGAACGACGATAGAGATCGCATCCCGCTGATCTTTAGATACGGGAAGTGATGCCAGTGCTTGCTCTTCGATTTTTGCTAGTTGCTCTTCGGAAGGTGGCGAGAGGAAGTCCATGTCGCGCGTTCCTAGCCACCAGACAAGAACTGCGGCAAAGAGGCTGACTGGGATGGCGATGTAGAAGGGGATTCGCATGCTTCGTGCAGGGACGGTAGCGGTGTCTGGCGGAAAATACATCATGAAAAACCCCACATGCACATTGCAAGTGGGGTTTTTCGAAAATCAATCTGACGATTCGATTCAATCAGCGCTTTTCACGAGGAGTGCACGCTTACCAACACGGTCGCGAAGGTAATGAAGTTTTGCGCGGCGGACTTTGCCACGTGCGGTAATTTCGATTTTTGCGATACGAGGCGTGTGAATTGGGAATACACGCTCAACGCCTTCACCGTAGGAAATTTTGCGGACTGTGAAAGCCTCATTGATGCCGCTGCCGCCTTTGGCGATCACGAGACCTGCGAAGATCTGGATGCGCTCTTTTCCGCCTTCGACCACGCGGCAATGGACTTTGACGGTGTCACCAACGTTTGGGTTGTCGATGTCGCCCTTGAGTTGCTCTTGCTCGATTTTCTTAATGATATCCATGACGGTGATTGCGGAAAAATGTTGGTTCGGTGCGCGACTGGAGACTTCCGTTGGTGCGCGGGGCGAGATGGCTAGTGGATGGATGCGGGTTTTGCAAGAGTGAAGTTGAAAAATAAACGTAATTTTCAGAGATGTCGTTTGGAGGATTCGAGAGTTATTTCTTGTAGACTGAGTCAGGATCAAATGCGCGGTCTTCGCTGAGAAATTTCAAGGCAGCGGGTGTGTTAGGTGTAATTTCTCGGTAAAAACAGGTTTCACGCCCCGTGTGACACGCTCCGGCACCGACTTGCTCGACGACGAGAACCAGTGCGTCTTGGTCACAATCGGTGCGAATCGAGACAATTTTTTGAGTGTGACCTGAGGTTTTGCCTTTGTGCCAGATTTCTGAGCGAGATCGGGACCAATAGACAGCTTCGCCGAGTTCGATGGTCATTTTGAGGGATTCGGCATTCATGTAGGCAAGCATGAGGGGTTCCTTCGAAAGGGAATCGATGGCCATTGCAGGGATCAAGCCATTGGAGTCGAATTTCGGGGCGAAATCGGTGGATTCTTCAATCTGGCTCTTGTCTTTGCGTTCTGAAAAAGCTTGGGGGTCAGGCATGGAAGAGGAAGCTAGAATTCGATGGCGAAACTTCAAGCATTACCCTCAGGCTTTCGATGGGTGCAGGGAATGATGTTCCATTCTTGCGGATCTTGTGACGGGAGTTAGGGTTTTTCTGATGAGTCGCCGTTCAAGGAGAAAGAGAGCCGCTGGTAAGAATCCAGTTTTTGGGAAAGTTGTGATCTTGATTGGGGCGCTTCTGGTTGTGGGTGCGGGGGTTGGCTATCTAGGGGTTCGGGCTTATTTACACAGCGATAGTTTTCGGAAATTTCTTTCCGCCCAGTTAGGGGCGAAGGCGAAGGTGGAAGGTGAATTTTCGCCGTTTTATTGGGATGGCTTGGCAGTGGAGACTGAGGGTTATACAGGGACGGGTGAGGGTTTAGTCTCAAATGTAGAGATTAGTAAGATCGATACAGAGATCGGTTTTGGAGGCTTGAGTAGAGGAGTTTGGGAGGTCAAATCGACAAGGATCAATCGAATCGAGGTGGCTCTGGATACCACCAAGGCAGATGAGCCCGCACCGATTGAACCGGTTATTGAAAAGAAGAAGGTTGCGAGGCAACAGCCCGGTTGGGTTCCGAAAAAGCTTGAATTGGAATCGTTGGAAATTGGGACTGTGTCGGTGGACTTGGTCACGAAGGATGGTCCCGTTACGGCAGAAGGCATGGGGGTTCGAGTTCTCCCACAAAAAGGAGAAAATGCTTATGAAGCGGAGATCGTGGGCGGGCAGATCAATCTTCCCAAACCTTGGCTGCCTCCGTTGAATCTTAAGCGTGTGTCTGCTGTTTATCGTGACGGAAGTGCCTTTCTAACAAAGGCAGAGTTTGGAGCTTGGGACAAGGCGAGCGTGATCGCGTTTGGCGAATGGAATTTCGACAGTGGTTTGTATGGATTTGAAGGCGAGATTGACGGGGTTCGGTGTGATGAAGTTCTCAATGAGAATTGGGCTCAGCGCTTGTCTGGGGATATTTCGACCAGCTACGAACTTTCGAATCATGGGGGGGCGATGGTCGTGTCGGGAGAGCTAGGAATTCGCAACGGAACGCTGACTGCGTTGCCGGTGCTTGATGCACTTGCGGCCTACGCCGATACGAGACGCTTTCGGATTCTCCAGTTGAACGAGGCCAGAACGAAGTGGCGCTATTCGGAAGATGGAATTTTCCTGACGGATCTTGCGATGGGGAGTGAGGGATTGATTCGGATCGAGGGGGATATTACGATACGTGGTGAAAAACTTGATGGAACGTTTCGGTTGGGATTGGTTCCTGGGACACTGGCGAATATTCCTGGTGCTGAAACTCATGTATTCAAACCCGGTTCTCATGGGCTGCTTTGGGCTCCGTTGAGAATTACGGGAACGATCGATAATCCTCAGGAGGATCTAACAGACAGACTGATCGACGCGGCTGGTCTCAGGATGTTTGAAAAACTACCAGAAACAGGAGAGCAGGTTCTGAAGTTTACAACCAACGCCCTCGGTGAGACGCCGGGCCGAGTGATCGAGCAAGGCCGGAAGGTGCTCGATGAAGGTGGCAAAGTGATCGAAGAGGGAGAAAAGGTCATCAAGGGGGCCGGTGGAATTTTTCGAGATATTTTTGGAAACTAAATGTAATGCGTGTTCAACTTCGTTCAATTCTTCAAACCCTTCTTTTTTGTAAGGCAATTTTTCTGTCAGTGGCTGCCGATGAGCGCCCGAATATCGTATTGATTCTTGGCGACGACCAAGCTTGGTCAGACTATGGCTTCATGGGGCATCAGGTGATCCAGACCCCTCATTTGGATCAGTTGGCGAAGCGAAGTTTGGTGTTTGAGCGGGGCTATGTTTCTTCGCCTCTATGCCGGCCATCTTTGGCGTCGGTGATTACCGGAAGATTTCCCTTCGAGCATGGAATACCCGGGAACGATGTGGATGGCATGAATAAACGAGCCGAACTTGATGCGCCTGTGAGGGCTGAGTTTCACAAGTTGCCGAGTTTCGTGAGAATGCTTACGGACCATGGATATCTGGCTCATCAGTCAGGTAAATGGTGGGAGGGTTCATTTTCCGATGGAGGTTTCACCCATGGGATGACTCATGGAGACCCGAAGCGCCATGGGAGACACGGTGACGCCGGTTTGAAAATAGGTCGAGAGGGGATGGAGCCGATTACGGAATTTATCGATATGGCAGTTGAGAAGAAGAAGCCTTTTTTTGTTTGGTATGCTCCGTTTCTTCCTCACACGCCTCACAACCCGCCCGAAAGGCTTTTGGAGAAATACATGGAAAAGGGCCGAGCACCGGATGTCGCGAAATACTATGCGATGTGTGAGTGGTTCGACGAGACCTGTGGACAGCTCACGGGATATCTCGACGAGAAGGGCCTGGCAGAAAATACGCTGATTCTTTTCATCTGTGACAACGGATGGGCGGCAAAAAGTACGAACCGCGACGATCCCGATCAAAAAATTTGGGGTCAGTTCGCTCTGCGTTCGAAGGGTTCTCCGTTTGAGAACGGGATCCGGACACCGATTCTCGTTTCATGGCCAAAAAAGCTGAAGCCAGAAAAGTCGCCCGACTTTGCGCATGCAATTGATTTTTTTCCTACCATCGCGATCGCGGCGGGTCTCAAAGCGCCGGATGATCTGCCCGGTATCGATCTTCTAAATTCCGAAACGCGGAAGTCTCGCGAAGCGGTCTTTGGCGTCTGTCATGCGATTCATAATATGACGCCTGGCGACACGGACGATACGCTCAAATATCTTTGGTGTGTTGAGGGTGAATGGAAATTGATCGTAAGATTCAACGGCAAGGATACGACAAGATATCGCAACGTTCATATTTGGGATAAAACTCCTGTAAGGCTTTATAACGTTTCGAAAGATCCGCATGAAACATCAAATCTGGCCGAAGAAAATCCGAAAGTTGTCGAAAGACTTCGTGGCAAAATTTCGGCTTGGCATGATGTTGAGAATTAGGTTTTTGACTGAAAGCTCCAGAGAATTTGAGTCGTTAAAAGTTGCTTTGAAGGGTTTGAATTGAAAGGATTCAGGAGTCCTCGAAATGCAGGATAAAAAAATTTGAATATGAGAAGCGTTGATCGAAAGGGTTTGGTTTTAGGATTTGCGGGGATTTTTCTGGTGAATTTGGGTAATGTCTACGGCTTGCCAGAAGGGTGGAAAATCACTGAGTTTGCCTCGCCGCCCCAGGGCGAGTACCCAGCGGCCATTTCGGCGGCAGCGAACGGAGATGTGTATATCTCTTCTGATCGAAATGGGTCACTTGGGCATAAGCCAGAGTTTGGTAAAATCGTTAGAGCTACGGATACCGATGGCGATGGGAAGGCCGATGAGTTTCAGGATTACGTTCCGCATGTGACCAGCCCACGGGGAGGTCATTACTTGAATGGTTCTTTTTATCTCATCCACCCGCCTTACTTGAGCGTCTATCGTGATACGACGGGCGATGGAGTTGCCGATGAGAACAAAGTCCTAGTCAAGGGGTTTGGCTGGGGAATCGAGCATCCGCGTGGGGCAGATCACACCACGAACGGGGTGAGGATGGGAATCGATGGCTGGCTCTATGTTGCTGTGGGTGATTTTGGAATGCCCGATGCCGTTGGTGCGGATGGAACACGGCTGACCCTTTGGGGCGGGGGAGTGGTGAGGGTTCGCCCAGACGGCTCGGAGATGGAAGTTTTCTCAGAAAACATGAGGAATATTTGCGATGTCGCCATCACGCCTACATTGGACATGTTTTCACGTGATAATACGAACGATGGTAAAGGTTGGAATACGCGGTTTCATCATTACGTGCCAATGGGAGATCTTGGGTATCCAAGACTTTATCAAAACTTTGCGAATGAAACTGTGATGGCTCTGAAGGACTACGGTGGTGGATCTGGAACGGGTGCTCTTGCTCTCAATGAACCAGGATTTCCCGAACGATACGGCAAAGGTGTTTTTACCTGCGATTGGACCACAGGAAATATTTATTTTCACCCACTTAAGCCTCAGGAGGCGACATTTGAAGTTGAACAAGAGGTGTTTCATCCGCTGACAAGGGCGACCGACCTTGATGTCGATGGGTCTTCACGTCTCTACCTCGCAGATTGGAGAAATGGCCGATTCAAATATGATCCAAAGAAAAAAGTAGGAATGGTTCACCAGGTTCTTCCTCCCGATTGGAAGATGCGGGAATTTCCTGATCTGAAAAAGGCAGACGACGGAGCTTTAGTTGAGCTCATCAGATCCGATAGCGCAGTCATGCGTTTGGAAGTTCAGAGAGAAATGATTTCGCGCGGATCAAGAACAACTTTTTCAGAAGGCCTTTTGAAAATAGCCACAGACAAGACTGCGAGCGTGGAAAGCCGTATTGCTGCAATCTTCACTTTCAAGCAGTTGGATGGTGAGAAGGCCAATGGAGAACTCGCGAAGCTAGCGGAGCATTCTGAGATTCGTGAATTCGTCCTGCGCGCTTTGGCGGATCGCAAGACCCAGCTCAAAGGTGTTGATCCGAAGCTCTTCGTGAAATATCTGGGTGATGAGAACCCAAGGGTCCGTCTGCAGGCAGTCAATGGCTTAGCGAGACTCGGAGCGAAAGATCAAGCGTCAGCAGTTGTCAAATCACTTGCTGGGATGGAAACGGACGGGGGTGAGTTGAACAAAACGGAACGTCGGGTTATTCCACATGTTGCAGTCAAGGCTATCGCATCAATGGAGGCTGTAGACGCATGTCTCGCGGCAATCGAAAATACTGAAACTCGGAAGCTTGCTCTGCGGGCGATTCAGGAAATGCATACCGAAGAAGCAGTAGATGGCCTCATCGCTTTAGCTGAGAAAACTGATGATGCGGAAGTGGTCTATGGAGTGCTCGGAGCACTCGCGCGTCTTCATTTTACCGAAGCTAAATGGGATCTCAACGAGTGGTGGGGAACCCGACCAGATGACCGAGGTCCGTATTTCAGACCGACCGAATGGGAAGCGAGTGCGAAAATTAAGAAGTCAATCGAAGGACTGTTCGGTAAAATTGCCAAAGATTCTCAGGGTGCGTTTATCTCAATGCTTGCTACAAATCGTATCCCGGTTAGCTCGCTGAATATTGAGGGAATGGACCAGGTCACACTGGCACTTTCCGTGCAAAAACCGGACGATGCGACTCTCGCTCTTCTCTCCGATGTGGCTATTGATACAAAGCGTGACTGGAAGCAAAGAGAGTTGGCATATTCCGCAATCAATCGGGCGGAAGTGAAGAAATCTGTTCCTGCGATGATTAAGGTTCTTGCGGCATGGGTGGACCAGAAGAATCCAAAAGCGGAAGCGATGGTTAGTGACTTTGTGAATGAAACAAGTCGGAGCATTGAGATCGGGATTTTAAATCAAAAGGCTAAGAAGGGCCGTGACACTGAAAGCATGGTCGCATGGAAAGCTCTTTTAACCGTGTTGAATAGCCCGCTTTCAAAAGATCAACACAAAGCTCAGGTGAAGAAGCTTCTTGATAAGAACCCGATGGAGATTGGGCTCTTTTTGGCAATTGCTGATATGAAGCAGTCTGGTCTGGAAAAACAAATTGAGGCAGCGCTAGTGAGCGATAATGAAAAGACCATTAGAGCTGCAAAGTTGGCGAAGGACGCTTCTGTTACTTCGGCAAGCGATGGGCAGAAAGTTGCAGATATGAAACCTGAGCAAGCTCATGAACATGCGATGAAAAACAGAGGAAATATCGAGAACGGAAAACGTCTTTATATTTCGCAAGGTTGTATTGCTTGTCATGCCATCGAACCCGATGCCTTGCAGAAGGGCCCCTACCTTGGCGCTGCCGGGGCAAAATTCGAGAGGAAGTATCTCATTGAATCCATCATCGATCCAAATGCCGTCGTCTCACAGGGCTTCCAGACAAGTGTTTTCAGCCTGAAAAACGGTAAGGCCGTGATGGGTTTCGTGACTGGAGAAGAAGATGGAGTCGTCGAAGTCCGAGATATCGCCGGTCAGGTTTCCAAGATCAAACGATCTGATGTGAAGGAACAAAAGGGGCTGCCTCAGTCGATGATGCCAGCCGGTTTGGCAAATTCTCTTTCCATCAGCGATTTTACAGACTTAATCGAGTATCTTGTATCACTTGAAAAATCCAGCAATTGAAGCAACCAATCCATAAAAATAGAACATGAAAATAAATATCCAGATCATTTCGCTCGCACTAGCGGGCCTCGTAATTGCGGCACAAGCCGAAGAGGTAAAACCCATCAAGGCACTGCTTTTAACAGGCGGTTGCTGTCACGACTACGCGACGCAGAAAGAGATTATTAAGAAGGGTCTCGAAGCTCGTGCAAACATTGTCGTCGACCAAGTTCATACCGACAACACGACCACAAAACCCGATCTACCAATTTACGGAATCCCCGAATACGCGAATGGCTATGACGTGGTGATCCACGACGAGTGTGCAGCAAAAATTTCTGAAGACGGTGTCGTTAAAGGCGTTCTTGCTCCGCATAAGAAAGGCATCCCAGGTGTGAATCTTCATTGCGCGATGCATTCGTATCGCATCGGTAGCCCAAGCAAGCCCGCTGACGAGCTAGGAACTCCTCACTCCCAGTGGTTCGAGTATCTTGGTCTTCAATCAAGTGGTCACGGTCCGAAGAAACCGGTGGAAATCGTCTACACAGATAAGAAGCACCCAATTACTCAAGGCCTGAAAGATTGGACGACTCAAAACGAAGAACTATATAACAATATCAAAATTTTTGATACTGCCCATGCACTTGCCACAGGTAAGCAAGGCGATAAGACCACCGTAGTAACTTGGACGAATGACTACAAAGGGACTCGTGTTTTCAGTACGACCATTGGTCACTTTAATGAGACAGTCGCTGACGATCGCTATCTTGATCTCGTGATCCGTGGCGTTCTCTGGGCCACTGGTAAAATGGACGACAAAGGTAAAATTGCTGAAGGATATGGCCCAGTGAAAAAGGCTGAATGATTCGGCCTGATTGATTTAAGGCGCGGTCGCTCTTGTCAGCGGTCGCGCTTTTTTTATGGATGTGTTTCAATGATAAAGCACTGTCTGGGGAGTTTCTCGGAAATTTGGGTTTACGTTAGGATTTAGTAAAATAGCATCACCCCATGGACGGAGCATATCAGCGGCGCAGAAAGCAATTTTACAAGAATCTAGAAGTTGGGGAGGGTTTGATTTTATTTGCAGGATCAGCGCCGAGAAAGACGGCTGATGCTGCGTATCGTTTTTTTGCCAATCGGAATTTCTACTACCTAACAGGCATCACGCAGACAGGAAGTATCTTGATGGCGGTCAATGTGGGTGGAATCATCGAGGAAACCCTTTTCGTTCACAAAAAGGACCGGATGCTGGAACGGTGGAACGGCTACCGCCTTTCACATGAGGAAGTGACGAAGGCTTCGGGTATTCAGGATGTAAAAGATCTCGACAATTTCGATCAAGCAATTGGATTGATTTTGAAATCCGGATCGATTTCCAGTCTTTGGTATGATTTTGATAAGTTCGACGCTGGGAAAAATGATGCTCCTCAGAACCGACATAGCGACCAAATTCGATCACAGTTCCCATTTGTGACATTCAAAAACGCTTATTCGATGATCTGTGCGGCCCGAACGATCAAGGATGAAGGTGAGATCGCTGGTATTCGGAAGGCCCTCTCAATCACTCGTGATGGCATTCACGGGATGATGAAAGCGGCGAAGGCTGGTATGCATGAGTATCAGCTTGAAGGTGTCTTCAATAAAGCTCTCGCCGATGCCGGAGTTCGCGATCCAGCCTTTGCGAGTATTGTTTCCAGTGGAAATAATAATTTCTATATTCACTACGAGGAACCCACAGGAGTTCTGGAGGCTGGTGACCTTATCTTAACAGATGTCGGTGCGATAAAGGACGAGTATGTTAGCGATATATCGCGTGCATTTCCAGTGGACGGAACGTTCACCGAAGAGCAGAAAAAGGTCTATTCGATTGCTCTCAAGGTGAACAACGAGTTGATGGAGATGCTGGTTCCTGGGAAAGTGTCCTTCGCGGATATCGAGGCTCATTCGCGTCGCCGAGTGGCTGAAGAGCTAGTCGCTGCCGGGTATTTGGGAGAGGACGAAGACGTCAGTAAGTATTACTGGCACCCTGGAACACACCACATCGGCCTAGACGTGCACGATGTGGGACCAAAAGGAGATCCGATTCTGCCGGGAATGGTGTTTACAATCGATGTGGGCATTTACATGGAAGACCGAGGAATCGGTTTCCGCATTGAAGAGAACGTTGCGATCACCGAAACTGGATACGAGCACCTGTCTTCCGATATCGTCCGCGAAATCGACGATATTGAAGCGATGATGAAGTCCTAGACCTCACCGAACTAAGCGAGATCCTTCAGTCCTTCTTCTTGAGAAGAGGGAAGAGGACGACATCACGGATGGTTGGGGCTCCGGTCAGCATCATGATGAGGCGATCAATGCCGATACCAATACCCCCAGCGGGTGGCATCCCATGTTCGAGGGTTTCGATGAAATCGTAATCGACCTTCTGTTCTTCTTCGCCGCCAGCTTGATGTTCGAGGCGTTCTCTCTGGACGTCTGGATCGTTTAGCTCTGAGTAGCCAGGAGAGATTTCTTGGCCATTAATGATGAGCTCATAGACTTCGACGGTATTGCTATCAGGAGTTAGCTTGGCAAGCGGAATCAGTTCTTTTGCAACGCGGGTGACGAAACAAGGATTGAAGGTATGCTCTTCGACTTTTTTCTCAAAGACCTGCTGGACCACTTCGTAGTCTTCCATCTGGTCGGAAAGTTGCACGCCGAGTTTCTCGCACCTGGCGACTCGTTGCTCGGGTGTGAGATCAAAAAAATCTTCTCCAGCGGCTTCCTTGATGAGGTCGTGATAGCTGGCGCGTTTCCATGGGCGTGTTAAGTCGATAGTCCGGATGACATTCCCTTCATCGTCTTTATGTTCGATTTTGAGGCCACCGCAAAATTTTTCAGCCAGATGGCAGGTCATTTCTTCGACAAGATTTGCCATTTCCTCGAAATCAGAAAAAGCCCAGTAAGCCTCAAGCATTGTGAATTCCGGATTGTGACGGCGTGAAATACCCTCGTTTCGGAAGTTTCGGTTCAGTTCAAAGACCTTCGTGAAGCCACCGACCAAAAGTCGTTTAAGGAAGAGTTCAGGTGCGATCCGCAGTGTCAGCGGCATTCCGAGTGCATTATGGTGCGTCTCGAACGGACGGGCTGCAGCGCCACCTGCAACGGATTGCAGCATGGGAGTTTCAACTTCAAGAAACTCACGCTCGTGAAGGAAGCTACGAATTTCAGCGATCATTTTCGAGCGTGTTGCGAAGAGTGTGGCGCTTTCCGGATTGCCGATCAGATCAAGGTGACGCTTGCGGTATTTCGTCTCTCTGTCGGAAAGTCCGTGGAATTTATCCGGCATCGGACGAAGAGATTTTGATAGCACGGTGAAGGATTCTACCTTGATGGTCGGTTCGCCTGTCCGAGTGGTGAAGGTTTCTCCGGAGACGCCGATCCAGTCGCCACGGTCGAGACATTTCCAAATCGCGCTTTGAGATTCATCAAGGTGCTTCACACTGAGGTAGCCTTGGATTGAGCCGTTCGCATCACCAAGCTGGAAGAAAACTGATTTGCCCATATCTCGGAGCCCGATGATCCGTCCGGCAGTTGTGACCTTCTTCTCGTCAGTAAAGTCAGCTTTGAGTTCCGCAGGTGAGACAGTGATGTCGAAGCGAGCGCCATAGGGATCGACGCCTAATTCTCGCAGCTTGGCTAGCTTCTCACGCCTGACGGCAATTAGTTCAGCTTCGGTCGATTGGGGCTGGGAAGTGGCTTCGCTCATGTCGACGATGCAGTAACGGAGGATGCCTCTCCCCGCAAGTCTATCGTGAAAAGGAATACATCATCCGTGATAAGCAACTAGACCGTAGTATCAAGCAATCAAATTTGTCATTTTTTCCGGTAAATCCGATATCATGTATATCTAATTAATACGTTGTTAATAACTGTTGCTCAATGAGTTATGATTTAGTTCATAATGTGAAGACATGGGTTTTTCTTCGTTTCTTCCATTGGCTTCCATCGAAGCTGTTCGCCCAGTATTCATGATCGTGATGGGCGTTTCTCTTTTGGGAATTTCGCTGAGAATGGCTGGCGGCCTTAGTGGCTGGTCGGCTCGCTTTATCGTCGCAGGTGGTTTGCTTCTTTGTTTTGGTTACGCCTTGCTGATGCCGCTCTATGAACTCGGTAAGATCGAGCGTTATCATCCTCAGGCGATTCTTCATCATCCTGCGAACGCACTTGCGTGGTATCTCATTAGACAATTTGTGATGAATGTCGGATGGCTAGCTTTGGGGGTGGGACTTGGAATCCACACGGGTTTATTGAAATTTCCTAGGCTGAGAAAAGTTTCTCCTACTCCACAACCCTCTGTCTCGAATCATGAATCTCCTGCTTAACTCCATCGTATCGAATCGAATTATTTTCGATGTGCTCGGCTTGGTTGGTCTGAGCCTCCTCGTATTGGCCGCTTGGAAACTGATGCGTTCAAGCGATTCTTGGGGTGGGACCATGATTTTTTATGGTGCATTGGCCTTGTTCATTGCGAGGACCTACATTGTTGTTCGCCCGCAGTTTGTTACGTTTGATTTTCTTGCATCGATTGGTCCGGTCGGGATTGCGCTTCTCGAAGGATTGCCGCCAATTTTTCTTAGCTTTGGTTTGGCAGGAATCGTTTGGGGGTTGTGGGGTCACGAGAAGTGGTTGAAGGACAGAGCGTGACCGATCGAGCAATCGAAGAGGCGCGCGTCCTTGACAAGTTTCAGAGGCTCTCCGAAACTGCTCAACGACAGGGGAGCTTCCGAACGGTAAGCCGAGATTTTCCGACGCGCGGAAGAACCCTTCGAACCTGAAGCGGATCATGCCGCCGGAGGGAGTCGGGAATGCCAACGAGTTTTTCTGTTTCTCACTGGGCTGTGGTTCCGCGATATTTTTTCAATAATCGAAACCGGAAAACACCATGATCAGTCCAGAAGAAAGCAACTCAACCGAGAACACGAAACACGACGAATCCCGAGCGCAATTACCGGCTTCCACTAGGATTTACGTCCAGGGTGAGCTTCATCCTGAGGTGAAAGTTCCGATGCGTGAAATCGCGTTGCACGACACAAAGTCTTTCAACGGAGAGATTCAGAAGAATGAACCGGTGCGTGTCTACGATTGTTCTGGCCCTTGGGGTGATCCTTCATTCGAGGGCACTTCCGAAGACGGTCTTCCGGCGTTGCGTCGTGAATGGATTTTGAAACGCGGTGACGTAGAGGCATACGACGGCCGCGAGGTTCAGCCTCAGGACAACGGCTATCTAACCGAGAAACACGCTGAGTTCGCATCAAAGTCGGAGCGTGCCAACCGTTTCGTAGAGTTTTCCGGTCTAACCGCAGAGCGTCGTCAGCCGCTGCGTTCCAAAGGAAAAGCCGTGACTCAGAAGGCATATGCTGATGCTGGAATCATTACTCCTGAAATGGAGTTCGTAGCGATCCGTGAAAACATGCGTCGCTCGAAGATTTCCGACATGAAGGAAGATATCCTCAGAAACGATCTTGAAAAGCAGCACGCGGGTTCCAGCCAATCCCCAGATAGCCCCTACACACCTGGAATCTTTAAGCGCTTTCCACAACGTATCCCGGCAGAGATCACTCCGGAGTTCGTGCGTAGCGAAGTTGCCGCCGGACGCGCGATCATCCCGCTAAATATCAACCACCCGGAATGCGAACCGATGATCATCGGTCGGAATTTTCTCGTAAAGATCAACGCGAATATCGGCAACTCCGCAGTCGCATCCTCCATCGAAGAGGAAGTAGAAAAAATGCGTTGGGCTACGAAGTGGGGCGGTGACACGGTGATGGATCTTTCCACTGGTAAGAACATCCACGCGACCCGTGAATGGATTCTCCGTAATAGCCCGGTCCCGATCGGGACGGTTCCGATTTATCAGGCGCTTGAGAAAGTGAACGGAAAAGCCGAAGACCTCACGTGGGAGTTGTATCGCGATACCCTCATCGAGCAGGCTGAGCAGGGAGTCGATTACTTCACGATTCATGCGGGTGTGCTTCTGCGCTTCGTGCCGATGACCGCGAGTCGTATGACAGGCATCGTTTCTCGGGGTGGCTCGATCATGGCGAAATGGTGCCTTTCGCATCATAAAGAAAATTTTCTCTACACGCATTGGGATGAGATTTGTGATATCTGCGCTGCCTACGATGTCAGTTTCTCAATCGGTGATGGCCTACGCCCTGGTTCTGTGGCGGACGCCAATGACAAGGCGCAGTTTGGTGAACTCGAAGTGCAGGGTGATCTGACCAAACGCGCTTGGGCTAAGGGCTGCCAAGTCATGAACGAAGGTCCCGGCCACGTGCCGATGCACATGATCGAAGAAAACATGGCCAAGCAACTCGAGTGGTGCCACGAAGCTCCGTTCTACACACTGGGGCCATTGACGACTGATATTGCTCCCGGCTACGACCACATCACCTCCGGCATCGGTGCTGCCATGATCGGTTGGTATGGTTGCGCGATGCTCTGCTACGTGACGCCGAAGGAACACCTCGGCCTACCGAACAAGAAGGACGTGAAAGACGGTGTCATCACCTACAAGCTCGCTGCACACGCGGCCGACCTCGCGAAGGGTCACCCTGGTGCCCAATACCGCGACAACGCGCTTTCTAAATCCCGCTTCGAGTTCCGTTGGGAAGACCAGTTTAACCTTGGCCTAGACCCCGAAACTGCCCGCGAATTCCACGACGAAACTCTTCCGCAGGAGGGAGCTAAGACCGCTCACTTCTGCTCCATGTGCGGACCACATTTCTGCTCGATGAAAATCTCAGAGGATGTTCGTCAATATGCAGCGGCTCAAGGAATCTCCGAAGATGAAGCCTTGGAGAAAGGGATGAAGGAGAAGTCGAAAGAGTTCACCGAGGCTGGTGCTGAAGTCTATGTGCCTTCTTGAGTGGTCGTAACTCGCGAATTTTGGATCGGGTCTATTCGGCCATCTTAAGATCTGGAATGACCTTCTCGTAAATCCAAGCTTTTACTTTTTCTGCTTCTGAGCCGGGAAAGGCATGCCCTGTTTCCGCCATCATGTGTGAAACGACGTTCATTCCAGCCTGCGTGGCTCGCTGCACCACACGTTCTGAATTTCTCTTGTTGGGTGATTTCTCTCCGTAAGCGATGTAGACATGTCTGTCTTTCGACTCTTGGTAGGCGCTACCCAAAGCTCCACCTCCGTCGATGAGGTAGAAGGCAGAAAACGCTTCTACGAATTCGCGGTTTGCCATCAAGCCATCAATGGCGTGGGCCCCGTTACTGAAACCACCGATGATGCGTAATTTTGGGTTTAGATTTGGCACCGTTTCTTCGAGTTTTGCCAGCATCGGCCTCCAGTATGCCCAGACTTCATCAAAACTGCCCACCATGTTGTTTTGATTGGGGTTCCTTCCATCGTCCGGATACGGCAGTCCTGCGCAGACAAAATCATTTTTGGTTAACTCCAATGCTCGTCCAGGTCCATTGTGTCCATTCGCACCATCCAGATATATCAATACGCCAGTGGGTTTGAGCGGATCATAGTTGTCTGGAATTTTCGCTGTGAAGGCAGCCGGCTTTCCATGAAAATCTTTGATCAGATCAGGAAATTCGAAAGTAAGTGTTTCGCCCGGTTTTGGGGCGTTTTTGATCAACTCCTTTTTCCGAGCCCATTCGGTGATAAACTTCTGGTCCGCATCCGAGAATTTGGAAATAGGTAGTTTGAACAGGCTGTCACCCTTGAGGATCGTGACCACATTTCCTTCGAGAAGAATCAAGTCGGCCTCAATTTTCCGCCCTTGATCGTCATGAAAGATTCGGGCCTCCGCGCAATTCAAAACCATGAGAGTGCAGGCGAGTAATAGACTTCCGACTTTGGTTATCATTGAATTAATTTCAATTTTCCCTATTATGTTAATCGATTCTCCAAGCATGAATCAACTTTGTTCTGGGATCGCATTTCAAGATTTTATTTTGGGTGATCTCTTTGGCGGAAGGACCTGAATAGTTCTGATCGATACGAGGATTCTTTTTCTCTTGTCTCTCGTTTGAATCAGGGATATTCCTATGGTAATGCATGGAAACCTCCCATCCGTGCGGTCAGGGTTCTTGATGTGCCCTTTTGGGCTCAGATCGTACAATTTACATTTCTCATGGTGCGCCACGAGAGGAGGAGGTGAACAGTGAAATCCTCGAACCGCAACGAGTTGGTGGATGAGCATTCCTCTCGTGTCGTTCGAGTAGTTATTAACTTCTTCTCCATTCCAGGGACTACATGGATTCTACTTGGGCTTTCGTTGGTTCTTACTGCGTTGGTCTGCCAGCAGGTTTGGGGTAGCTATCGCTCTACGGAGCGGACACGTTTTGAGAGCGAAGCCACGGTTTTGAGAAACGCCATGACGGAACGAATGGAGCTCTACAAGCAAGTACTAAAGGGTGTTGGCGGTCTTTTCGCCGCGAGTGAAGAAGTTCAAGCCATTGAATTCCGCTCGTATGTCGCCACCTTAGATATCGAACAAAACTATCCTGGAATTCTCGCACTCGGATATGTCGATCGTGTGGGTCGGGCAGAACTTGGGGATTTTTTGGAAGCCAGTTCACAGGATCGCGAAGGCGATTTTTTTCCATTGAAACTTTGGCCTACCGGAGAACGTCAGGAATACTTGGTCATTCGATATGTGGAACCGCTCGAGAAGAATCGCAAAGTCCTCGGGTATGATATCGCTAGTGAGGAGCGGCGTTTGAAAGCAGCGATGAGGGCAAGGGAAACTGGGGAGGCTATTCTGACTCCAAAAGTCGAATTGGTTCAAGCTACGAAGAAACCCGGAGCAGTTCTTTTTGCACCTGTTTCCGATCGAGAGGTTTCCTCTGGAGAAAGCGAGTCAACGGGTGAATCCAAGGGCGGTTGGGTCTATGCCGCTTTTCTAGTGGAAGACATGGTTGAAGGAGTGACGAGTCTAACAAAAAGTGATTTGCAATACTCAATCTACGACGGAGCGGTTGCCTCACCTGAGAGTCTTTTGTGCCGTAGCAATGGTCTCAAACCAACAGCTTCTCAAGTGGTTGATTTTTCCGAGACTACGACCCTTGATATCTGTGGTCAGCCGTGGACGGTTCGAATTGAATCGCCAGTCCACGGATTGTTTGAATCAGCCATTGTTCCGATCGGCCTTCTTGCGAGTGGCGGACTGTGTATGAGTTTACTTGTTTTCGGGGTGGCTCATTCGATGGCGACAACTAGCCGTCGCGCGTGTCTGATTGCCACCGAAATGACGGCGCAATTGCGTGATCAGAAGGAAGCTTTGAAAACTAGTGAAGAGCGTCTCTCCATGGTCATCAAGGGAAGTAACGATGGTATTTGGGACTGGGATGTAAAAACCAACGACGTGTATTTCTCGCCGCGTTGGAAGAGTATGCTGGGTTACGAAGTCCACGAAATCGAAAACAATTTTGCTGCCTGGGAGGCGTTGATTCATCCAGAGGATAAGAAGTCCGCCCAGAGCGTGATCAATCGGTATTTCGAGAATGTCAGTCCGAGTTACAAACTGGAACATCGGTTGCGGCACAAGGATGGCAGTTACCGCTGGATTCTCGCGCGCGGTGTGGCTGCAAGAGATGAGAGTGGGAGCCCGCTGCGCATGGCCGGGTCGCATGTCGATCTGACAGAATTGAAAAGGGCGGAGCAGAATCTCAGAAAGACGAACGAGAGCCTGACCCGCAGCCAGCAAAAACTTCAAACGACTCTTTCCGATCTAAGTGCCTCACACGAAGAACTTCAAAAAGCACAACTCGAGCTTATCCAGGTGGCCAAGCTAGAATCTGTTGGGACCTTGGCCGCTGGGGTGGCGCATGAGGTCAAGAATCCGTTGCAAATTATCATCATGGGAATCGACTATCTTGAAAGAGAATTTGAGGAGATGGAAGAGGCGACGACTGGAACCTTGCTCGATATGCGTGACGCTGCTTTGCGGGCGGACGCGATTACCAGAGAATTACTCCAGTTTTCCAAAGCGACAGAATTTAGCAAAGAACCAGTTCAACTCAATGAAGTCGTCCAACGTTCCGTATGGTTGATTCGTGCGGAACTGAAAAAGGCCGGCGTGGAGGTTGTTAGACAATTGGCCGATGAGATTCCCGATGTTCTGATCGACCGCCAGAAAATCCAGCAAGTTCTAATCAATCTAATGATCAATTCGATCCAAGCAATGGAACGAGGCTGTAAGCTTACCTTGACCAGTTGGAAAGGGCTTTCTACAGATCCACAGCTATCCGCAATCTTAGAGTTCAAGGTCGCGGCAGAAAGTGGTGAATTCGTTATCCTTGCCATTCGCGACGAGGGAACAGGAATCAAAGAAAGTGACTTTCCAAGGATTTTTGATCCGTTTTTTACCACCAAAGGGACGGGAAGTGGAACTGGTCTTGGTCTCTCGGTGGTGAGGAAAATTATTGATCTGCATGACGCTTCTATTCATCTGCGAAATCTCCCCGATCGCGGACTTGAAGTGCTTCTTATCTTTCCTTGCATTCCGCCTACTGTAGAGACTGAAAACCCGAATGCCTTGGCGGTGGCCAACTCAATCTAACCCCAAAATAATCATGAATTCGACTCAGAAAAACGAACCATCCCCCCGAATTTCACGAATCCTCGTTGTCGATGACGAAGTGAGTTTCACACGCCTCTTGAAATTGAATCTGGAAGCGACCGGGCGCTACGAGGTGCTGACCGAAAACAACCCGCTCGTCGCCCTTCCGGCAGCGATTTATTTTAAGCCCGATATCGTCCTAATGGACGTCATGATGCCGGGCCTTGATGGGGGGGATGTGGCCAGCCGGTTCGGCGAACATCCGGAGCTCATGGATATCCCGATCATTTTTCTGACAGCGACCGTTCGGCATTCGGAAGTTGATGAGCGGCATGGTGAAATCGGCGGCCTGCATTTCCTTTCGAAACCCGTTTCCATGCCGGAACTGCTCGGGTGTCTCGATGAACATTTTTCCGGAAGGCGCGATCTCCATCACGCGTGAAGTCGCGGTTTCGAGGGTTCTGGAGGTGCCGCTACTCCGTCCCTTTGGTGATGACCAAGGTCAGGTTGCTGACTTTTGTACATATAAATAACCCACCGCCCGTGATGGGGAGTGGGTGATTGAATAAACTCTGCAGAAAGAGATTACTTCTTACGGCGGAGGAGAAGGGTAAAGCCGCCCAGCCCCAGAAGCGCTATTGAGGATGGTTCTGGAATGGCGTCAGGTAACTCAACAATGGTAAGAGCGTCTGAGAGGCCGTATAATCTTTGTTGGCTGGTAGGATTTGCATTGAACTGCTGAGCCCACCGACCAGTACTGTTAGGGTTTGTTTGCCCAGTGGTAACTCTAAGAGAGTTGTTGCTGATCGTAGTGGTGCCCAAGTAGCGGTCTGTAATGGTGGATCCGTTTGAGCTTATCCCCGTGAAAACATTCTGGTTAGAACCAAACCCATTTCCATTCTCATCCAAGTCGATGTCTTGGGCGCCGACCGCGTGTCCATTCCAGAAATCGCCATAGTTGGTTCCGATGATCGTGCTTCCGTCTGTGAGGAAGATTGCCTCGCCAGCGGAGCCTGTCGTTCCAGTATTGATTCGTGCGTTGACGCTTTGCGTTGAGGCGATCGCTTTCCAACTGGCAGTGCCCGTGAAGAGAGTCGAACTGTCCGCCAACCCCTGCACAAAACCGTTATAAACGTTGATATCTGTTGATGTAGCATTTCGCCTCGCCGATGAAGCAAAGACAAGCCGATAGGTGTCACCCACTTGCCACGCGCTTCCTGTTGCTGGGTTGATTCCGCTATTGGCTGCTAAGTCAAGAACCCCGAGCTGGCCTGCTAAGGTTGCAGCACCAGCGACCGATGGAGCGAATGCACAAATAGTTATCGCGAAGACTGTGGTATTTAGGCGTAGAAGTATATCTTTCTTCATATCGCCTATAAGATTAGGAAAGATAATAAGGTGTGTCAAAATCAAAATGACAATGGATTTTTATATTAGTAAAACTAAATAATTCAACAAACTTGATCGAAGTGAGCATACTCGCCCTACCGCCGAGCTTCTTTAATCTTCATGATCTCTGGTCGGCTGTAATTCTGGATATAGCTTTTGGTTTTTGAGTGAAGCTTAGTAAGAGTCGCTTGGTGGATTGGGTCTTTTGCTAGGTTGTGAAGCTGTTGAGGGTCTTCTCTTAAGTCGTAGAGCATTTCGACGGGAGGATCCTGCTCGTGATAGTTGGCATAGGTGTAGCGTTCGCCGTGGATTCCATACCAATCGGGAAGCTGCTTGTTTGAGGAACGGAACTCCGTGAAAAAATCGGTGCGCCAGTGTTTCGGGGTGTCGCCATGAAGCAGTTTCAGAAGGCTTTCACCTTGGTATTTCGTGGGTGTGGCGATGTTGGCGATATCGAGAATTGTTGCGGGAAGATCCAGGTTCAGAGCAAGGAGCGGAACGGTGATGCCTCTGGGCATGCTTTCCGGGCGCGGGTCGTAAATGATCAGAGGCACACGAAGCGACTCTTCGTAGTGGCTCCATTTTCCGGCGAAGCCACGTTCGCCCATGTAGAAGCCGTTGTCCGCCGTGTAGATGATGACTGTATTCTCAGCCAAGTTCTGCTTTTCGAGTTCTGCCTGAACTCTTCCGATGATTTTGTCCATTCCTGTAAGCATTCGATAATAGGCCCGCATATTGATCCGGTATTTTTTCTCCGTATCCCAGCGCCAGAACCAGCGTTTGCGATTCAGGGATTTTTTAAGGAACTCCGGCTGCATTTCGAAATACTTCGGGTCGCCGAGATGTGGGGTCGCCGGCTCGATATCTTCATACATGCCATCGACTGCGGGTGGCCATGGGAAGTGGCCGATCCCTGGGCGGTGGTCGCCATCGCGGGCATGGGCGATGTTGAAGCTCATGTAGAGGCAGAAGGGTTTGTCTTTTGGTTGGGAGCGGATGAATTCAACTGATCGATCTCCGATTAGATCGGCCGTGTGCCGTTTCGTGCCATCGGGTAGTTCCACAAAGTGTGGCCCTCCACCGTAGACTTTGTAGTCATCGAACATTCGCTTGAGAGCAGTGTCGTTTCCTTCGGCAAACTTCACGTGTTGTTTGCCGTAAAAGCCACTGCGGTAATTTTCGTTGCGCAATAGAGTGGGGAAACTGGTATCCACATCCATCTTCTGCACAGGTGTGGCAGGGAAACCTCCGCCGGTGTAGCCATGTCCAGTCTCGGTCATCCCCGTGAAAATCGTTGCTCTGCTAGACATACAGATTGGGGTGGTGACGTAGGCGTTTTCGAAACGAACTCCATGTTTTGCCAGTTGATCAATGTTCGGAGTCTTGATCACTGGGTGGCCAGCGCAGCCAAGGGTGTCGTTGCGTTGATCATCGACAAGGATGAAAAGAATGTTCGGAGCTTTCGGCTCAGCCAATGCTACGGTTGAAATGACGATGCCGCTGAATAGCAGAGGAATGATAGATTTCATGTTGGCACCTGTTAGCTCATTGAGACTCTATTTTTTCTCGAAGACTTCGTGCTTCGGGTCACCTCCAGAAATGAGATAGGCGATGAGATCCATGAGTTCGTCTTTGTTCATGGCATTGATGGTTGCAGGCGGCATCAAAGAGATTTGAGATTGTTTGATTTCCTCGATGTTCGAGGCGGGTTCTTTGGTGAGTTTACGCAGGTTGTAGGGGTTCTGCGCGACAGCGATTTCTTCGTCGTTATTGTAGATCACCCGACCATATAGTGAACCACCATTCTTGAGTTTTATTTCGCTAGCTTGGTATTGTTCGGAGATAGATTTACTGGGCTCACAAATGGCGACGATGATGTCTCGGATACTATAACGGCGTCCGACGGAACCGAGGTCGGGACCGGAGTATCCACCACTGCCTTCAAAGCGGTGACAAGCGACACAACGTCCTGCCGCGAACATCTTTTTGCCGTTTGTATAATCTCGCTGTTTCAAGTTTGACTCAAATAGCTTCATTGCAGAGTCGGCGGTCCATGCGACGGGAGGGCCTTTCGGCAGTGGGAGTTTGCTTAGATCAATCGGTTCAATATCGCCCAGCAATTCCGAAATCTGATTTGCTGCTTCCTCGGGTAATTGGGTGATTGCGTCGGCTCGGATCGCATTGATGTATCCAGAAAAGCTCCGGCCACCGTCCTTTTTTAAACTTTCGTTGAGCCAGTTGAAGTAAAACTTTCGGTCCTCGATCGTCCAGCCATTCCGCACTCGCCTTAATGCATAGGCATAGTGAATATTGCGAGTGTTAGGTGTGTTCTCCATCATCTTCAGAATTGATTCGCCGTATTCTTTGCGGCGCTTGAGCATGGAGTCATCATACGTGATAGCTTCCGAAGCGGTGGATTTCATTAACTCGATGGTTTTGCTAACAACAGAAGGTGAGTCTAGGAAACTGAGAACTCTGCAGAGCTCAGCATTTTCCGTATCATTTTCTGAAGGGTAGTGTGGGTCTAGACTGGTAAAGATTTTCGAAACCTCTTCTTTTGTCGGCTTATCCAATCGGATGAGACAAAGTGAATACGCTCGCAAAAGGGCAAGACGGTCTTTTGTCTCCAAGGATTCCAATGATATGGTGGAGAGTTTATCTAGGATCTTAGATGAAAGTGACGAATTGCCATGCCTGCAAAGTGCAATGATTGCGTAGATGGCCGCCCTTGGGTGCTCTTCTATAAACACCTTTTCCTGCCATAGAGATAGCTCTTGGTTTTCAATTGTTATCCGCGCGGCATAGCGGATCGAACGATCCGTATTCTTGAGATGAGGCCAAGCTTTGTTCACTGCTTCTAAGCCAGCAGAACTGTTACCGTGGTATTTTTCGAGAGAGTGCCGTAGATCGCGGAGGTTTTGGTTGCTGATGAGTTGCCGGCTTTTTGCGTCTTTTTTCTCACCGATGTGTTTCACCCGGTAGAGTTTTGAGTCGGTATTCCGTCCTCCGACGAGGAAATACATATGGCCATCTGGGCCAAATCGCATTGCCGAGATATTCAATGGGCTGCCATGAAGAAACTCGCTCTTCGTTCCAGTGTAGCTCGAGCCGCGTTCTTCTAGGTTAATCGTGTAGATTGTTCCGAAGGTCCAATCGCAAACGAAGAGTTTGTCCTGATATTCGGCTGGGAAGTTTGAGTGGTGACCAAAGCTTATACCGGTCGGAGATCCGGGCCCTACATTGATCACCGCTCCTTTTCCATCTGCAAAATATTCTGGCCACTTTGCCGAGCCGGTTCGCCAACCAAATTCTGCTCCTGAAGTCACGTGATTGACTCGGGTCGGTCGATACCACGGGCTGCCAATATCGAACTCGAGATCCGAGTCGAAAGTGAACAGTTCACCCTCACGATTGATAGCTAGGTCCACTGGGTTGCGGAAACCGGAAGCAATCATCGTCCAGTCTTCTCCGTTTGGTGAGATACGGCAGACCCAACCGCCAGGGGGGCGAATACTTACGGCATGACCCATCGGGTCAGGCATTGGAGTGAGAAGTGAATCAAGTTGCCAAACTGGGGGTTGTTTGCTGGAAGTTCCTTTGGGAGTTCTCGTGTAATTCCCACTGACAAGGTAGAGTCCTTTGCCATCTTCGGTCTTGATGATGGAGTGTGCGGAATGCTCCCAGCCAACCCCCAGTTTTTTGAGTAGTTTGAATTCATCGTAGGTGTCATCACCGTCCGTATCACGGATTCGATAAAATCCCTTCATGGAAGACATATAGAGGCTGTCAAAGGCGTGAAGGAATCCAAGTGCTCCTCCAACGCGTCTTTCGCCCCAGTCGATAGGGAGAAACGGAAAGCCGGTTAGGCTTTCAACAGTGGGTTTGGCATCGGCTATATTGTCTTCTGGAAGGGTTAGACGGAAAACACCTTTGTCATCCTGATCGGAGACAATAATTCGGCCTTGAGGGTCGAAAGCCATGGCAACCCAAGAGCCTTGAGATTCTGGGACGGAGTAGAGGAGTTCCGCGTCAAAACCTTCGAGAAGTGTGATGCCGGTGTCAGGATCGAGTTGTTTTTCCTGTTCGATGGTTTTTCCATGGAGAGGATGGATGCCGAGAAAGAGAAAGAAGGTGATCAATCCAATTCTTCCGAGATACGGCGTATTTGTTTTATGCATAGTCCGTAACTGTTTTAGAGATGCCTCCGAATAATACTAGAAATGTATGGAAAAAGGTCGGTGCAGTTGATTCTTTGAGGCGCCCAAGTGTTAATCAGCTGAGAAGAACTTGTTAGCGAAGCTTCGAGGCCATTTGATCCGGCATCTACCCGGAACATCAAAACATCTTTGAGAAAGCGTGCCGCGTCCCTGGGATGTCTTTAGCAAAAGATCTAGAAATTTCCGAACGTGGAGCTCTTTGGGTTTTTTGCGATCTTTCCAAAAATCATCGAGATCACCCTGAAAGGTAAGACTGGGAAGATCGTAGACGGCTTTGCCCAAAGCGATTACAGGCGCGTGATGAATGAGTGCAGAAATACCGACAGAGCTATTGATGTTCACAACACCTAGGGTGTGAGTCAGTAGGTTAGGCAGGTGAACTCGATCGACGTAGATGATTCGTCCGCCACCGATTTGTTGGTCGAGATCGTTGATAAGGTCTTGATAGTCCTTGTAGCCTCGGTCCATTGGATGGACTTTGAAAACCAATTTGGTGTCAGAAGGGGCAAACTTCGCGAAAGACTTAACGACATGTTCGATGAATTCTTCGATGCTATCGAAATCTGAGTTTTGAAGAATTTGCGTGTCGCTGTGAACTTGAAGCGGGACCGTGTAGTATTTCTGCGAGAGTTCACCGCTAAAAACTAAATCATAGTCTTCATCACTACCGCGTTCGAAGAACCTCCAGAGATAGATGAGGCCATGCTTCACATGTTTCCATAATTTCATATCCCTCTGGTCAACAAAGTTTGGGTAGAGCGGAGATGTCAGCCTGCTTACGAGAAAATTTGTTCCAAAGACGGTGAGTTTGATAGGGGTGCTGACGCGGCAAAGTTCGCGAGGAGTTTCGATTTTAGGCACCGGATTTGGATCTTTAAGGATCTGCGACCACTCTCTACTGGCCGTTCGAATCGGCATGTTTTCACGATCAAATACCATGACGCAGTTGGGGCGAATCAAGCCAAGCTCAAAGACCCAGCAATCTAGATCTAGTTTCTCAGAAAGGTCCCAAGCGACTTGGTTGTAAGGACGATAATGGTTGTATAGGAAAACCGTATCGTAGCCTTCAGATTCAATGATTGTTTCTAGCCATCCCTCAAAATTCTCGAACTTTTCCCGAAACGTGTGGGTCTGAATGCCACGCACGTTGTAGATCAGGTCGGGAAAACAAAATACGACTTTCCCGACCGTATGTCCTTCATCTTCGAGGTCCAAAGCAAGGCGGGACATTCCCGCTTCCCAGTCGCCCTGAATAATAAGAATCTTTTTCGGGGCAATGGTATCTGCCTTCTTTGTTTGGCTGGCTTCAGCTTTTTCGGAAAAAATCGCCGTGGAAGGGCGCGATTCGGAGAGCTCCCCGAAGGCCTTTTTTGCCATCACACTGGCTCCCGTAGGGCTTGTATCTGAAGCCGACTGGGTTTCTTGAACATCCGAGAAAAATCTCACGGAGGGCAATCTAACGACTCTGATCTTGTCGAGCCATCCTAAATTTGGGAAATTTTACTCAACAGAAATTTGGTCTTATCGATACCGGTAGATGTTGCGATAGACTTCTATGAAAACTAGGACGAAAAATATGCGCTATTTCCCTGTTGACAGGGGTAAGGTCGCTAAGTAGTTTCCGCGCCCCTTCGGGAAGAAACAACTGACTCGGGCCAAAGTAGGCCCTTTTCCCATTATTTGAGATGAAAACATTTTCCGCTAAACCGCACGAAGTTGACCGCAAATGGTATCTGATTGATGCCAAAGGCAAGGTCCTTGGAAAAGTAGCTGTCGAAGCTGCTCGTCTACTACGTGGCAAGAATAAACCGACCTTCACCTCTCACGTCGATACCGGTGATTTTGTTGTCGTCATTAACGCAGATCAATGCGTTTTGACCGGCACGAAAGAGACTGATAAAATCTACACTCGCTTTTCGGGTTACGTCGGCGGCAAAAAAGTTGAAACGCCTAAGAAACTCCGTGAGAGACGCCCGACTCTTCTTGTGGAGCGTGCCGTCTGGGGAATGATTCCAAAAACTCGACTTGGTCGCAACCAGTTCGGCAAACTTAAGGTTTACGCTGGTGACGAGCACCCTCATGAGGCACAAGAGCCAACCACTCACGAAGTTCATTAATTCTCTAAGACTAAACAATCATGTCAGCTACTGCTACACAAAGCTCCACAGGACGTCGGAAAACCGCCGTTGCCCGCGTTTGGGTGACTGAGGGAACTGGAAAGATCTCCATCAATGATCTTTCTTTCGAAGACTACCTTCCAACCATCGATCTTCAGAATTCGGTGATCGCTCCCTTTCAGGTTGTCAATATGGTCAACAAATATGATGTCCGTGCGATCGTAAAAGGTGGAGGGAAACATGCCCAAGCTGTTGCGATCCGTCATGCGATTTCACGATCTCTTACTCAGTTTGATCCGGAAAGCCGCAAGCTTATCAAGCCAGAAGGTCTTCTGACACGTGACCCACGAATGAAAGAACGTAAGAAGCCCGGTCAGCCTGGTGCTCGTGCTAGATTCCAGTTCTCGAAACGATAAGCGAACGTCTCAATGAATTTGAAAACCGCACCTTCTGGTGCGGTTTTTTTTTAGATATTTTCGAAACATTTTTACTGCAGCGGGGTTTGAAAAAGGTGTTATAATCCATCACAAGTTATGAATAAGAATATCGTAGTTCCAGCATTGGCATTGGTCATTGGCGCAGGAGTCGGCTTTGGTTTGGGTAAATCAAAGTCTGATGCGCAAACAGCCATCGAAAAGATGGAGGCAGATATGCGCACGAAGTCCGGTGCTCGGTCTTCAATGGGGGAGGCTGAACGTAGCGGTGGTCGTGGGAAAGTTGCCAGAAATCTCGATGAGATTTACCTGAAACCCGGACAGAGCAATCGTATTCAAGCGCTGCTTGATATGTATTCGAACCTTGGGCCAGATGAATTTGCTCCAGAAGCGGAAAAACTTGAAGCGCTACCATTCAATGAACGTATTCTAGCATCGGTTCTTCTTTTCGGGAAGTGGGCTGAAGTGGATCCGACAGCGGCGATGGCGTATACGGACTCAATGGGCTTTACTGGTGCGTTCGTCAGGCCAACCGTTCTCCAAGGCTGGGCAAGCACTGATCCGGTAAACGCATCAAAATACTATACAGAAAATACTGGCCAGTTCGCCATGATGAACATGATGAGTGGCCGTCGTGGGGGAATGAGTGCGCAGGGTCCTGCTGAAATTATTGCTAGCGAATGGGCAAAGCAGGATTCTGGTGGAGCGATGAAGTGGGCTTCAGAACTCAAAATGAATAGTTCGCGTGCGATGACTTCTGTGGTTTCCCAAGTTGCGAAGACGAACCCTGAAGAAGCAGCTGGCATGATTTCTGATATGCCCGAGGACGCGCAGGGTGGAGCCTTCGAAACTGTGGCCAAAGAGTGGGGAGTGAAAAATTTTACTGAAGCTTCTGCTTGGGCCAACGGATTACCCGAAGAGCATCGTGCCGAAGCGATGTCGTCAGCAATCAAAGGACTGGCTCAAAGTAGTCCGGAACTCGCTGCCGCTGAAATTGGCAAAATGACTGACGAAGAAGCAAAAGCCGATGCGATTCCAGAAGTTGCAAAAAACTACGCGAGACTGGACGTGAAGGGTTCGATGGATTGGCTAAACAGTCTGGATAGTGAAGAGGCAAAGAAGGACTCCATGCGTCAAGTGATGCCAATCTGGGCTGCATCCGATAGCGAAGGTGCGTTGGAGTTTGTGAAAAATCAGCCCTCAGCTGAAGTTAAGGACCGGGCAGCAGAAACATATATCTGGAGTAATCGGACCTCGTCTCCTTCAGAGTTGGCCGGGGTGGCCGAGATGATCACCGATAAGGGAGATCGGTCACGTGCTACGGGCGTTGTCGCGGCGCGTTGGATGCAGGAAGATAAGGAGGGAGCAACCGAGTATATCAACGGTTCAGAAACGCTCTCGGATGATGCAAAAGAAAGACTACTGAGTGGTCGTCCTTATTGGGGCGGCCGCAGAGGTCGATAAAATTTCGAACTGACGACTTTATTTTAGCTGCTCCATAGCCATTTTTTCTATGGCAATGTGGCCTCTGTGTACTCAGACTACGGAAATTATGAGTTCAGGAATTTCTATGATTGTTGTATTGGTAGTGGTCATTGGTGCCATTGCACTTATCGGATTGTTTGCTGTAGGGATCTACAACGGCCTCGTAAGGCTGCGTAACCTTTACAAGAATGCATTTTCCCAGATCGATGTTCAATTAAAGAGGAGGCATGATTTGATTCCGAATTTAGTCGAGACGGCTAAAGGCTATATGAGTCATGAACGGGAAACTTTGGAAGCGGTGATCGCTGCTCGAAATGTGGCTTCTGGAGCGAGACAGGAAGCCGCGGCAAACCCGGGTGATCCGGGCGCTCTTGGGAAATTGAATCAGGCAGAAGCTGGACTCGGTGGAGTTCTCGGCCGCTTGTTTGCGGTAGCGGAAGCCTATCCAGATCTAAAAGCGAATCAGAATATGATGCAGCTTAGCGAGGAGTTGACGACGACGGAGAATAAAGTCGCATTTGCCCGCCAAGCTTACAACGACACGGTGCTTTCTTATAACAACAAGCGTGAGGTTTTTCCCAATAACATCTTCGCAGGAATATTTGGTTTTCAAGAAGCTGCTCTTTTCGAGATCGAAGTGGAGGCTGAGCGCGAAGCACCCAAAGTGGAGTTTTAGTCCAACTCAAAATTTTCAGTAGATGAATTTCTTCGAAGCACAGGAGCGAGCGAGGAAATCGAGCCGCATGTTGGTCTTGTGGTTCATCATGGCGATGTTTGGGGTCATTGCAGTGATGTATGTCATCGCGACTCTGATCTTTCAGTTCACGTCTGTTAGGCCCAGCAGTGCGGACAATGGCTTTGCTCATACACCCCCCACCACATGGTGGGATGGTGAGCGGGCGATAACGATTTCCTTGCTAGTCGGTGGGGTGATTTTGATAGGGAGTTGGTCGAAATTGGCTCAACTCTCCGGTGGAGGGAAGGTGGTTGCGCGTAGCCTGGGAGGTAGGGCTTTGGAGCCGAATACGACCGACTTTAAGGAAAGGCGGCTTCTCAATGTTGTTGAGGAAATGGCGATCGCATCAGGTGTTCCAGTTCCTGAGGTTTGGATTATGGATGAAGAGGAGGGGATCAACGCCTTTGCTGCCGGGACGGATCCTACCAATGCGGTTATCGGAATTACCCGAGGGACTTTGGATCGCTTGACTCGTTCGGAATTGCAGGGAGTCGTCGCCCATGAATTCAGTCACATCCTGAATGGTGACATGAAACTGAATATTCGATTGATGGGGTGGATCTTCGGGTTGGTCATGTTGTCGATGTTAGGTCGTATCATGTTGGAATCATTTCGATTCATGCGTGGCTCTAGAGATTCGAAAGGCGGGGGAGTGGTTTTAGCCATCGTCTTGGCTGGTCTTGGAGTTTGGATTGTTGGATCGATCGGTGTTTTGTTTGCGAGGCTATTGCAATCGGCGATATCAAGGCAGCGTGAATATCTTGCAGATGCTTCGGCGGTGCAATTCACGAGGGATCCAGAGGGGATTGCCGGTGCGCTTAAGAAAATAGGCGGATTCAGCAACGGTGGGAAAATCACTTCACCGGCAGCGATCGAAGCACGGCACATGTTTTTTGCTGGTAGCGGGTTCAGTAGCCTCATGGCAACTCATCCTCCGCTTGATCTCCGAATTAAAGCGATCGAGCCCAATTGGAATGGAAAAATGCTACAGGGGATGACCGATCGAGCTTCGGGGAGTGACGTTTCTGGATCGATGAATTTTGCAGGTCAAGCCGCTCCAATTCGAGACGTATCAGAGCTTGAGGGTGTGGTTGAAAGCAGTTTTCTAGACAGCCATGTTGGAGAGGTTTTGAGAAATCAACTTCGCGAGGATGAGATAACCTCTTTTTCGAAAGACCAAGCGAAAGCGCTGCTTTTGGGGCTGTTGGTGATCGAAGATTCAGATGGAATCAGTAATTCGAAGAACTTGTTGCGAACCCATTCAGTCGACGATTCGGTGATCGCTGAAATCGTCGGCTGGAGTCAAAAGCTTTCAGGCTTTACCTCTGCCAAAAAGTTAGCCTTGGTGGATTTATCACTTTCTTGGCTACGTAAGATGAATCGAGGCGAAGGGGCAGAATTTGTTGCTGTGAGTCAGGCATTGATCGAATCGGACGGTGAGGTGAACCTTTTCGAATTCATGCTGCAGAAAGTGATCCGCAGGCATGTGGAGATTGGTCTCGGTATCAAGTCGGTGCCGTCTATTCGTTTCCGGAAACTTGTGGATTTGGAACAGGAAGTCGGGGATTTGCTTGGCGCTTTTGGAGAACTTGCTGGTGATTCAGGAGCACTTGAAAACGCAATGAGTGAATATCGTCAACATACAGGTAGAGATATTCAGCCTCGCGGGGCAGGTCTTGCAGCTGTAGCAGTTGCTCTAGAAAAAATGGATTCAGCAACCCCGATGGTGAAGCAGCAAATTCTGAGAATGAGCGGATTGGTTGTGACTGCGGATAACCAGATTGTTGATTCAGAAGTCGAACTCTTGCGCGCTACCGCGGAGGCGATCGGTGCACCAATTCCTCCGTGGGTTAGGATTGCTGCATAGAACCTTAGATTTTGAAAACGGCATAGTCGACGCTTGCGTTTAAGGCGTTGTGTTGGAAAGGTCTCGACGTGGATCGAGTGAGGAAACCGTGGTGGCAATATATCAACTTACTTGGGCTTGATGCTCCGTTTGTTGCAGTATTGTGGCTATTTCTTTTCGCCAAAACATGGAGGGTCGATTATCATCCGTGGCAAGTTTATGTCGCCCTAGGTCTTATCGCTTGGACCGTTCGAGTCACCATGAAAATCCTTGAGGGGGTGATGATCGGCGATGCTGAGTCGTTTCACGTGCTACATCGGAAGCTCTTGACGGTTTGCGCAGTTCTATCGGGTCTCGGAGGACTGACCTTGACCGTCCTCAACTTCCCGTTTTCAGGATACAATTACCTGCTCGCAGCCATGGTTCCACTCATTGGCTATTTTGCATTGAGTTTATTTTCCTCAGATGAGGGAGACGATATCAGCTATGGGAAGCACGCATTGGGAGGTTTGTCTTTTAGTATGGGAACAGCACTGATGGCACATGCCTACCTTCCCAGTTTGGAAATTCAGATGCTTTTCCTTTCCCGAGAATTTATTGCTTTCGCACTTCTTTGTGTTCTGGCGTCGGCTGCTATCGAGTTTTGGTCAAGACATCCTTCTGGGCAGGAAGCTGAGGGTTTGGCACGTGATGAGCTGGCCCTTTCCTTGCCTCTCACTCTCTTGGGGGCAGCTGCGCTTGTGTTTGCTGTGCAGAACGACTCCATGACCGTGCGTCCATTCTTTTACGGAATACTGACAGGTGCAGCATTACTTCAAGTTCTCAATCGCATGAACCGGAGGTTCAGCCAAGAGGACCTCAAAGTTCTCGCGGGTGTTTGTCTTTTGATACCGGGGGTTATTTTCCAAGCCTACGAGATGAGTCAGTGAAACTTGCTTCAGGCGAAAATTCGGGAGAAACTCGCCCCGCGAGTCGCTGAATTATTGCAACTGGTCGGTTGACAGTCAGTTCGAGCTTGATAGCCTCCCGCGCCCGCTCCAAGGAGAAGATAAAGCATTCGTGTTTTACGAAACTCCATTGCGGCAAGCAACCAGACTAAATCAAACACGATGGCAACCAAGAAGAAAACCGCAGCTAGAAAAAAGGCAGCGAAGAAATCCACAGCGAGGAAAACCTCCGCTAAAGCAACAAAATACGTTTACACCTGGGGAGCAGGCAAAGCCGATGGAAACGGCAAAATGAAAGAGCTCCTTGGTGGTAAGGGTGCAAACCTCGCAGAGATGACCCGTATCGGGCTTCCAGTTCCTGCTGGTTTCACCATCACTACGGAGGTCTGTACCTACTACTACGATCATAAGAAGACTTACCCGAAAGTTCTCCGCTCTCAGATGCAAGCGGGCGTGGCCAACATGGAAAAAATCATGGGCTACAAGTTCGGCGATGACAAAGGCTTCCCGCTTCTCCTCGCGGTTCGCTCCGGCGCACGCGATTCCATGCCAGGCATGATGGACACCGTCCTCAACCTTGGCCTGAACGATAAGACCGTCGCCGCACTTGCTAAAGCGACTGATAACGAGCGTTTCGCATGGGACTGCTACCGTCGTTTCATCCAGATGTATGGCGATGTTGTTCTCGGTGTTCAGAAGACCCCTGAAGAAGATCATGAGCCGTTCGAGCACGCGATCGAATCCTACAAGCTCAAGAAATACAAAAAGGATATCGTCGATTCCGACCTCACTGCAGAGGACAACAAGGAAATGGTTGCGATCTTTAAGAAGCTCGTTCTTGACCGCACCGGTCACGGCTTCCCAGAAGATCCATGGGAGCAACTCGAAGGAGCCTCCGGCGCTGTCTTTAGTTCATGGATGAATGACCGAGCGATCGTTTACCGCCGCAAGTATGGCATTCCAGCAGCGTGGGGCACCGCCGTTAACATTCAGGCAATGGTTTTCGGTAACACAGGATCCGATTCTGGTTCTGGCGTAGCCTTCACACGTAACCCTGCGAACGGAGAAAACGTTCTCTACGGTGAATTTCTCGTCAACGCCCAAGGCGAAGATGTGGTCGCTGGTGTCCGCACTCCAGACGCAGTTGCAGGAATGGCGAAAGCTCTCCCAGCAGCATTCAAGGAGCTGATGAAAGTTCGCAAGATCCTCGAGAAGCATTTCTGCGATGTGCAGGACGTCGAGTTCACCATTCAGGAAGGCAAGCTCTTCATGCTTCAGACTCGTAACGGCAAACGCACCGCTGCTGCCGCGCTTAAATTCGCTGCAGACATGGTGAAGGAGAGACTCATCGACTGGCAAACAGCCGTTCTCCGCAACCCTGCCGATCAACTCGACGCACTCCTTGCTCCTGTTTTCGATATCGTCGAAACCAAGAAGGCGACCATCATCGCCAAGGGACTCCCAGCCGGCCCAGGTGCCGCATCTGGAAAAATCTATCTCAACGCGGATCGCGCCGAAGCCGCTGCACACCGTGGTGAGAAAGTTCTTCTCGTTCGCGTGGAAACCTCCCCAGAAGATCTTCGCGGTATGATCGCTGCGGAAGGCATCCTTACCTCACGTGGTGGTGTCTCCTCCCACGCCGCTCTCGTTGCTCGCCAAATGGGCAAGGTCTGCGTCTGTGGTGCATCCGGTGTCGAGGTCGACTACGACAAGAAAACCGTGAAAGCCGGAGGTAAGACCTTCAAGGAAGGTGATTACCTCTCCATCGACGGAACTGCTGGAACAGTTTACGCTGGCGAACTCGCCACTGAGCCTTCCGAAATCATCACTGGCCTCATCAACAACAAGAAGGCCTCCCAAGAGACCGAGAAGTTCAAGAACTTCGTCAAGCTCATGAACTGGTGCTCCAAGGCAACGCGCATGGGCGTCCGCACCAATGCTGACACTCCGGAGCAGGTTAAAAACGCAGTCGCATTCGGCGCGGAAGGCATCGGCCTCACCCGCACCGAGCACATGTTCTTTGAAGGCGACCGGATTGACGCAATGCGTCAGATGATCCTCGCTACCAACGAACCCGCCCGCAAAAAGGCACTTAAGAAACTCCTCCCACATCAGCGCAGAGATTTCTTCGGTATCTTCAAAGCACTCGAAGGTAAGCCGGCTACGATCCGTCTTCTGGATCCACCACTTCACGAGTTCCTTCCTCACTCCAAGGAGCAGCAAATGGATCTCGCCCGCAAACTCGGCGTCAAAGTCGAAGACATCATGCTACGCGTTCACGACCTCCACGAGTTTAACCCGATGCTCGGTCACCGCGGTTGCCGTCTGGCCATTTCCTATCCGGAAATCGCAGAGATGCAGGCGCAAGCAATCTTCGAGGCTGCAGCTCAGTGCGTGAAAAAAGGCATCCCAGTGAAGCCGGAAGTCATGGTTCCACTCGTCGGCTACGCTCGCGAGCTTGAACTGCAGGTCGAGATCATCCATCGCGTCGCTGCTGAAGTAAAAGAGAAGAAAGACGTCAAGTTTGACTACCTTGTCGGCACGATGATCGAAGTCCCACGTGGTGCTGTCACCGCAGACGAGATCGCTGAACATGCGGAGTTCTTCTCCTTCGGCACGAATGACCTCACCCAAACCGCTCTCGGCGTCAGCCGCGACGATATGGGATCGTTCCTCAATAGCTACCAGGAAAATGACATCTATCCGAAGAACCCATTCGCATCGCTCGACACCACAGGTGTTGGACAGCTTATGGAAATCGCCGTCGAGAAAGGCCGTGCTACCAAGCCGGACATCAAGCTCGGCATCTGCGGTGAGCACGGTGGTGATCCGGATTCCGTGACCTTCTGCCACAAACTCGGTCTCGCCTACGTTTCCTGCTCGCCTTACCGCGTGCCAGTCGCCCGTCTCGCCGCCGCACAGGCAGCGATCAACGACGGATCCGCTCCAAAGCCGACTGCCAAAAAAGCGAAAAAGAAAACCGCTAAAAAAGCGACCAAACGCGCCAAGAAGAAGTAAGCGCTTAGCTGACTGAATATCCAAGAGCCGCGTCGGAGTAATCCGGCGTGGCTTTTTTTGCGTAGCTGCCCCGGGACGGAGGACGCTGCCGTGGCGGCGGATTGCATCCGTCATGCCAATCAACTTCTAATGAATTTCATGTCACCGACATGATTTTATTCATGTGTATTATTAAGGGTACCTCCGAAAACCTCATTTTTTGACTCGCTATCAATTTTTGTAAAGTGAAGTTCCGATTTGCGGGTGGTGAAGCTCTTTGGAGGTGCTTTTACACTGCTTGAAGTGGGTTATCTTTTCAGGAAGGCATAGCGATCCATATTGTAGACCAAGTTGCTCAAGCATTTGTGGCGGACGTGGCCGGGCAGTTGGATGCGGCCCGACGGGAGGGCGGTGTGGACGGTGGGAATCCAGAACGCGTTGCGGAAATCAAAGAGCGATTTGACTACCGCATGCATGACCTTGGGGAGTTCATGAAGGGCTTCATGCAGCGTTTCACCCAATGGTTCAACGGGCGGCACAAGCGGAAAAGACCTTACAGGCCAAGATCAGTGGAGATGGTAGGAAAACGGTTTTGAGAAAAGCGGTTTCGAAGAATGAAGCGGAGGCTTTGGAGAGTGGGGAGAATGGGACCGTGTTGCCAGAGCCGGGGATGGCGAAGATGTTGCGCACGCGAGTGAGGTATTTCAGCGACGGGGCGGTGATTGGGAGTCAGGGATTTGTGAACGATGCATTTGATGCTTCGCAGGAGAGGTTTTCGGAACGAAGGAAAGACGGGGCGAGGAAGTTGCGGGGGAATGGGAAGGCAGCGGCCGGAGTGTTGTGGAGTATGCAGGATCTGCGAGTTGGGACGGGGTAGGAGTTTGTTGACCTGGCAAAGGGGAGAGTCCTTTTGCAGTAAGAACCACGATTGAACCATTTAAGAAAAGCCTCTTCTGCACATGTTGAAGAGACTTTTTCATTTCCACGTATTTGGTTTGCGAAGATTTATGAAAAAGCTCATTTCTTTGTAACCTCGTCCAAGGAAAGGTTCAGTAAGTAGGTGACATGACGAATACCAATCAAACAAATTGCCCGAAATGTGGAGCTTCAATCCCTGGAGACGCACCTAGAGGGCTTTGTCCGCAATGCGTCCTTGCTGGTGTTGCATTCGCTTCCCAGTCCACAGCGTCGAGCGGTAGAAAAATGCCCCCTTTGAGCGTCGAAGAAATTGCTCCGCACTTCCCTGAATTAGAAATTATTGAATTACTTGGATCTGGTGGCATGGGAGCTGTTTACAAAGCTCGCCAACCCCAACTCGATCGAGTGGTTGCCCTGAAGATTCTATCGAATGACCTAGCTTCCGATCCCGCCTTCTCAGAGCGTTTCAACCGCGAAGCCCGCGTGCTGGCACGGTTAAACCATCCAAATATCGTAGGGATTTTCGAATATGGGTCTGCTGATACGCTCTGCTATCTCCTAATGGAGTATGTCGATGGCGTCAACCTGAGGCAGGCGATGCAGGCAGGCCGGTTCAGCCCTACGGAATCGTTGGTCATGGTAGAGGATATCTGTTCTGCCCTCAAGTTTGCACACGAAGAGGGAATACTCCACCGCGACATCAAGCCCGAAAACGTGCTCATCGACTCCAAGGGGCGTATAAAGATCGCTGACTTTGGTATTGCCAAGCTCATTGGTGAAAGCGAGCAAGCGGATGTCACATTGACCATGCAGGGTTCGGTTCTTGGAAGCCCACACTACATGGCGCCTGAACAAATCGAGACTCCGAACGATGTCGACCAACGTGCAGATATCTACTCGTTGGGTGTCGTTTTCTATGAACTATTGACTGGGGAATTACCCCTCGGACGTTTTGCCCTACCGTCCGAGAAGGTAACGATGGATTCCCGAATCGATGAAATTGTCATTCGTACGCTCGAGAAAGAAAGACAAGCACGGTTCCAGTCAGCTGAGGAGGTTATGACTCAAGTCAGTGCGGTCGCTATGAGCCCAGGAGTTGTAACAGCGGCACCCGCGAAGCATTCTTCCGGAGAGTCTGGTTCGGTTCGTTTCAGCCTCGTAGGTGCCATTTTGACAGGATTGAGCCTCGTTGGAATACTGGCCGGAGTGACCATTGCGGGAGAGTATCGTGATTTGGGATTAACCAAACAGACCGCAAATGTTCTCTCTATTCTGATGTTCGTAATGAGTTCAATGATGGCTATTACAGGATTTATCTTTGGCTCGGTAGCACTCGGTTCAATCCGCAATTCGGGAGGTGAGAAAGGTGGACTCGGAAGCTCGGTTTTTGCCGTCGTGGTTTGGCCGATTCTTTTGCTAGGCGTTTTAAGCACGGTCTTATTGAAGATGCCGATTCCGAATAGCAGCGGAGGGCGATCGGTTGGTCCACTCGTCTTACTTCTCTTCATCGGAGTCCCGCAAATTATTGCTGCCTTTATCCTCGTTCGCGGTCTACGCCGTTGGGCACGTGGCGTCGTCTCAAAGAACGGCAAAAAGTGCTTCCCTCGACTCGGGCTCACGATTTTTGCTTCGGTTGGTGTCGTCATCCTCGGGGTGGTGCTGCTCGAGGTTTCCTCGCGTTTTTTCCCGAGATCAGAGCAACGCGATCACTTTTCAGAAATACAAGAGGAAATGGCCCGGGAAGAATCTAGATACATGAGCATGACTTTGACCGGATCTCCGTCGACGAACGACGTTTCATGGTACCGTGGAGCACCTGAAGCGATTTTTCCGGTTGAAATATATCCTAGGGTAAGAGCCGACTTTCGGCTTGCTCGCTTCGACGCCAATGGGAATCCCGAATATGTCGAAATCGGCTCCTTGCTCGGCGTCAATGAAGGTGGGCAGCCAATTCAATCGTTCGTAAGAATCGGAACATCGGGACCGAAGCAGGATGGGCGCGAAGCAGAGCGAGGTTTCAGCGCTGTAGTTGATTTTACTGGTCAGAATGGAGGGCTGTACGGGGAATCCGATTTTTCGGGATGGGAGTTTGATTTTGAGCCCAACCAAAAGCTGAATCTACTCGTTCCGGGGCAGTATAGCGTTCAGGTTGCCACACGTTCGGTGCAGGTTGAAGGAGGAAAAGGACGGGCAGCTTACCTCAAACTGGAAATCAACGTGAGCCGTCAGTAGTGTTTGATACTGCGTTACTAGTAGCATGATTCGACAAAATCCGTCTCAGCATCCACCCTCCTTCCATACCACGCGATGGACGATGGTGATGCGGGCACAGGGACAGGAGCCAGAAGCACGTGCGGCCTTGGGCGAGCTCTGTGAAGCCTATTGGATGGCGGTCTACCGGTTTTTGAAACGCGAGGGGCGCAATGACGACGAGAGTCGCGAATTGACTCAAGAATTTGTCTCTCAATTGCTTTCTACCAGTGCCCTTGAGAATGCAGATCCGCGCAAGGGGCGTTTTCGTTCCTTTCTCCTCGGGGCCCTCAAGCACTTCTTGGCGAATCAACGTCGTGCTCAGACATGCAAAAAGCGCGGTGGAGATGCAGTGATCGAGTCGATCGAATCCACTGGTAGCGAAACCTCACCCGGATTGCAGCTACCCGATGAAGGTGCGACATTTAGTGATGCTTACTTTGATCGCAAGTGGGCTCTCACCGTCATGGAACGAGGTTTCGTTGCTGTGGAAGATTCTTTTCAGGTGGCTGGCAAGACCGAACAGTTTGTAATTCTCAAGCCATGGCTCATGGGAGATGCAGAAGGTCTTTCACAGCAAGATGCAGCTGCCCAACTCGGTATGAGTGCCGGTGCTATTAAAGTGGCGATCCATCGCCTACGGAAAAAATTTGGGGAAGCGATTCGAAGTGAAATCTCGGAGACGGTAGAGACCGATGAAGAGATTCAAGACGAACTCCGCTATCTCATCGAGGTATTGCGCCAGTAGGATTGCAGATTCAAGTTTTGTGAGTTTAGTTGCCTTTTGTCTTCCGAATCCGTGGGATTTTGTTATTGGTAGGCGTTCTAGTCACAAACCCAACTCAATGACATCAGTAGAAGCTACGCCACCGGAGTCGCTCCGGAATGCCGTGATACGACTCGCGGGATATTCACAGGACGGAATCCAATCAATCGGAGCGTTTCTGGCTCAACTGGCCGGATCAACCGCGCAGGATGTGATGACCTACATGACGATCCCTTCGACGATTTCAGGAGGTCCTTCGATTTTTCAAGTCCATCTTGGTTCGGGGAAAGTTCTGCATCCGGGGGATGAGGCTGATACCTTGGTTGCGTTTTACCAAGACTCTTACGAGAACCATCTCAAGTCTCTGCGTGATGGTGGTATTTGTTTTTATGATTCTGATCAAGTGAAGGAGTTGAATACGGAACGCGATATCATTCATATCGGTGTTCCGTTTACTTCGGCTGCCATCGAGGCAATCGGTGGGTCGGCGAAAGATCGAGGGAAAAATATCTTTGTTCTCGGGATGCTGTGTGCGGTCTATAAATTGGATAGAGAGAAACTTACGGAAATTATTGGACGTAAATTTGGAGGGAAATCCGAAGATATCCTTCGTAATGCGATGTTGGCATTTGATGCGGGTTACGCTTGGCCGGTTCATGATATCAACCACATGCCATTCGCTCCGGGTGAGAACGAAGAGGCAAATCGTCTTTCTACGGATGGAAACTCGATGCTGACTCTTGGGTTGATTGCCGGTGGTTGTCGTTTTGGCGCCGGATATCCGATCACGCCCTGGTCGAGTATAATGGAAATGCTCCGTTCGGAGTTGCCGAAATATGGAGGAATGTTCATCCAGGCTGAGGATGAACTCGCAGCGGTGGCCATTACGATCGGAGCGGCCTATGCGGGGCATCTAGCAATCACCGGTTCTTCCGGTCCTGGACTTTCGCTGAAATCGGAAGCAATTGGCTATGCGTGCATGGCGGAGATTCCGATGATCATCGTCAACATTCAACGGGGAGGTCCTTCGACGGGACTTCCGACTTCAGTAGAGCAGTCGGATTTGATGCAAGCAATTTACGGGTCGCACGGCGATGCTCCAAGAGTGGTGCTAGCCCCTCGTGATGTGGAAGATTGTTTTTATACCGCGATAGAAGCGTGTCGGATTGCACGAGAGTATTCGACACCCGTGGTAATTTTATCCGACCAGGCAATTGCGACGAGGATTGAAGCCTTTCCTGAACCCAATCTAGACGAACATTGGAGGGAACCGGAATTGGATTTGAGTGAAAAGCCTGAAGATTTCAAACCCTATCCATTGGAGAAGGTGACTCAGCATTCAGCACCGGGATCTCGATCTGCTTCGGGAAAGTATCCGGTGGTAACTGGATTGGAACATGATGAATGGGGACACCCGTCTTCGAATCCGATTAACCATGAATCGATGTCAACGAAGCGTCGCGAGAAACTTATCAAACTAGCGAACTCACTGCCTTCTCCTGATTTTTACGGAGATGAGCAGGGTGATTTGCTGTTTGTTGGCTGGGGCTCCACCTACGGACCGATCAAGGAGGCGACCGAGCAACTTCGCAGTGAAGGGTATAAAGTTGGTTCTCTTCATCTTCGGCACATTCACCCACTGCGAAATGGATTGGGTGATATTTTTCATCGGTTCACCCATGTGCTTGTTCCGGAAATGAATGATCCTGGCATCTATGGTCACGGACAGTTGGCTGGTCTTCTTCGGTCCGTCACTTGTAATCCAAATATTCGATCATTGAATAAAATCCAAGGTATCACCTTCCGTGTGAGAGAAATCGTTGACGGTGCAAAAGAGACCCTAGCCCTCTAAAAATTCATCTCCAAAAATCTTATCATTATGTCTATCACGCCTTCCACTGAACCCGTCACCAAGAAGCAGCTTCGGGCCGATCATCCCACTTGGTGCCCAGCATGTGGCGATTTTGCCGTCTTGGCCTCGTTTTTTAACGTGGTGCAAAAGTTGCAAATTCCTCACGAAAAAATTGTTTGTGTCGCAGGGATCGGTTGCTCTTCGCGCTTCCCTTATTTTGTGAATACTCATGGGATTCACTTCATTCATGGGCGCGCGCTTCCGTTGGCGACGGGTATTTCCCTATCGCGTCCAGATCTCCATGTCTTCGTTTTCGGAGGCGATGGAGATGGCTATTCGATTGGTGGCAACCACCTCACCCATGCGGCACGAAAGAATGTGAATCTATCCTATGTGATCATGGATAACTACGTTTACGGACTCACAAAAAACCAGACATCACCGACGACGCCCATCGGACGTAAATCTAAAACAGATCCACGTGGAGCCATTGACCGACCGATCAATCCGATGACTCAACTCGTTGCGACGGGAGCGACTTTTGTAGCTCGAACCCATGCGGCTCAGGTCAAGCACATGAATGAAATGTTCGAGCGTGCGATATTGCATCCGGGGTTCGCGGTCGTGGAAACTCTCTCAGAATGCACGATGTTTTATCCGGGTGCTTTCGATAGTGGAAATCCAAGGAAAGGCGGTGAGTTTGAGCTTGTGGACGAGTCGACTCAGGAAATGGAATCAACCGCTGAGGCTCTCAAGTTAGCCGAAGATACTTCGCCAGGGAAATTTGGCGTGTATTTTGAAAAGAAATTGCCGACTAAAAACGAGCTCGAGTGGCAGTGGGTGAAAGATGCCCAAGCGCAAGCTCCAGATCTTTCTGGAAAGGATTTACTTCGCAAGCGATTCGCTAAAATGCGTTAAGATTTCCGAAGCTATGTATTCGCACATTTCGGGATTTGGAAATTAGACAAATCGGCGATAGAAAATTTCATCGATTTCAGTCCTGTTTTTACTACGATTTCTCGGATCCGACGAGACACCCTGTGCCAATAAAGATATGAAACATTCTCTGCTACCTATACTACTTGCCCTCTTCACCTTGATGAATCCCTCGAATGCCGAAGTTATTGAGGTTTTTGAGGATGAAGATGGTATGCATCCTCCGAAAAGTGGCGCCTATCTCTGGATCGCAAATCCAGGTATTTTGTCAAAGTCTGGCAAGTCAGTGATCCAAACCAATCCGAATCCTAAGACCATGCGAATGCAGGTCAGTCATGACATCAAAACGGGTGAACTTGAGGTAAAGGGAGATGGCCAGAAAATGACGATGCTACCTGTTTCGAAAGACGGAAGCTTGCCATGGAAGGGGAATGCTAAGACCAAGGCACTATCAGCCACCGACATTGCTCTGGTCGCAGGCAAGGCCAAGGTAGAAGAGCTTCCTTGTTGGACGGGTAAACAAACGACGCAAGAGGGAGTGAGTGTGAGCTATTCGCTTGTTCAGGTGATGGACGATCTGTTCATTGGTCAGATGACTGGAAAGCGCAATGGATTGACGTTTCATCGATCCTTCTTACTTAAGCCGGTCTCTAAGTAGAGCGACTTGCCGATACAGAAGTTTGATATTCCAAGTTCGTAATGATTGGAATGCCTTGAGTCGTTTCTTGCCTACTATGGGTTTTGCGTCCAGCTTGCGCGCATGAAGCGTCAGTCGCTAGTCGAACAACTCCACGCCTATGTGGTTCAGCACCCAGAGGAGGTTGTGGTAGAGCCGTTTCTTGAATTTGTTCGCAGTGAACCGGCGTGCTTCGAGCGCTCATGCCAGCACGGGCACATCACAGGATCCGCTTGGGTTGTGAATGGCGATGGAACAGAGGTCTTGTTGACCCATCATCGTAAACTGAATTGTTGGCTTCAGCTTGGGGGACATGCAGATGGGAATTGTGATGTATTGTCGGTGGCGATTGCTGAAGCAGAGGAGGAATCTGGACTGGTGGATTTCAGTCATGTTGGGCCCGGGATTTTTGATATCGATATTCATCCGATTCCGGCAAGAAAGGGAGAGCCGGAACACCTCCACTATGATGTGCGTTATGTTTTGAAAGCGAATGGTTCACTTGAATATACCGTGAGCGATGAATCGCACGACCTTAGGTGGGTGAAACTTGAAGACGTCCAAACGCTGACCAGCGAGGAGTCGATGATGCGCATGGTTGAAAAGTGGCAGAAGATGAAGGGCTAGTTTACCGCCTAGAACTTACCTATTGATTTAAGCGATTTTGAGCCGTTACGAAAATTTCTTCTGGGCTGATTCCCTCGCTTCGCAACTGTTGAATCGACATGGCGTTGTCTCGTTTTGCCAGCCGTTTACCATTTGAGTCACAAACCGAAGGGTGGTGCAGGTAGGTTGGTTCACGGTAGCTCAGAATAGCTTGGAGCTGCCGATGGATGTGGGTCGAGTCCAGGAGGTCATCGCCACGTGTCACATGAGTGATATTTTGAAACTCATCGTCGACGACGACCGCGAGGTGATAGGCAATCCCAATATCTTTCCTAGCGATCACTGCGTCTCCGTTCAGTTCAGGATTGACCGTTAGATTTCCGAAGCGTGAGTCCACGAAGGTTAGCGGACCATGAATTTCCTGTGCTCCTTTCGCGTCAAGGCGCCATGCATGCGACGCGCCATTGGCGATTTTATCTGCCGAAATGTGAGTTGGGAGCTCCCGGCATGTTCCGGGATAGAGGTGACTCTTGATATGTGGTGCAGAAGCGCTCCGAGCGATTTCTGCCTGAATATCTCTTCGTGTGCAGAAACAGGGATAAACGATTCCAGTTTTTTTGAGTTGATTGAGGACCGATTCGTAGACTGCTTGACGTGGGAGTTGAGTCAAAATTTCGCCGTCCCAATTGAGCCCCAACCATCGCAAGTCCTCTTCAATCGATTGGTAGAATTCGTCACGCACTCTTGAGGAATCAATGTCTTCGTGGCGAAGGAGAAAGGTTCCGTTGTGCTCTCGAGCAAGATCAAAAGCGACCTTTGCTGAATAGGCATGGCCTAAATGAAGGAGGCCCGTAGGGCTGGGGGCAAAACGCGTTGTCGTCATTGGCACCAAAGAGCGAAACTGAGGCGCCGCCTGATCAATAGAATACGGTGAAATAAATGACGAGAAGGACACCGAGTCCGAATGTGAAGGAGTAGGCTTGGAGATTCCCGGATTGCACTTTCCGGAATAGGCTTCCGAACGACTCTGCCAAGCGCGTCAAGCCACCGACAAAAATTCCGTTTATCAGAAGCTCATCGAAGAAGTGAACGACTGCGGCGAATCCATCTTGAAGATATTTCACCAAGCCTTTTTCGTAAATCGTATCGATATAGAAGCGATTGCGGAAAAGAGGGATGGAGACGGGATCGCTGTCTTTTCCTTTGTAGAGGAAAAAGCCGGCTGCGAGTCCGAGTAGGAGAGTGGCTACTGAAGCGAGCAGAACCACATAATATCCTTCCGGATGGCCGCCGCCGTGGTCAGGACGGATCGCATTGAGCGTTCCTGAGATGAATGGAAATCCTGAAAGGACGGCCATGACAGCGAGTGCGATTAGCGGGACAAACATCAGAGGACCAACTTCTTTTGCGTGATCGGCATCTTTCGAGCGAGTCTTACCTAGGAAGGTGATGACAAATGCTCGAGTCATGTAAAAGGTCGTGAGAAAAGCGACTAAAACAGCGATGGCAAAGAGGGCCTTGTTGCCATTGTAGGCGGCTGCGAGAATCTCTTCCTTCGACCAAAATCCGGAAGTGACGAAAGGTAGGGCGATGAGTGCGGCGGTTCCAATCGCGAAAGTTGAGCCTGTGATGGGCATCTTTTTAAGCAGTCCACCCATTTTCCACATGTTTTGTTCGTGGTGGCAGGCGTAGATGATTGCACCAGAGCCAAGGAAGAGCAGCGCCTTGAACCATGCGTGAGTGAAAAGGTGAAACATTCCGGCTTCGCCGACGAGCAATCCCACCGCCATAACCATGTAGCCGAGCTGGGAAAGCGTGGAATAGGCGAGGACACGTTTGATATCGTCTTGTTGGGTGGCCATCAAAGCAGCCATGAGTGATGTGATCCCACCAATCCACGCGATCGTGGTTCCGGAAAAGCCTGCGAAAGCTTCGGGGCCGACAGAGATCTGAACGCGGAAAAGCATGTAGACACCTGCTGCGACCATGGTTGCAGCGTGAATGAGAGCCGAAACGGGAGTGGGGCCTTCCATGGCATCTGGGAGCCAGACGTGAAGGGGGAGTTGGGCAGATTTTCCGACGGCACCGCAAAAGACGCAGAGCAATGCGGCACCGAGGACTCCAGCGGAGATATCGGCGGGTATCGCCATCTCGGAGAAAGTAAGAGTTCCAGTGATCCCCCAGAGCATAAGAATACCGATCATGAAGCCGAAGTCGCCGACACGGTTGGTTAGGAAGGCTTTCTTTGCAGCATCCGCGGCGGAGTTTTTCTCGTACCAATGACCAATGAGGAGGTAGGAGCTGAGACCCACCAGTTCCCAAAAGATGAAGGTCATGATAAAGTTGGATGCTAGGACGATGCCCGTCATCGAGAACATGAAGAGGGCAAGGCCGGTGAAGAAGCGGGCTTTCGCTCCATCGTCTTTCATATAGGCAAGCGAGAAGACATGAACGAGAAGGCCGACGCCTGTGACGACGATCATCATCCCAGTCGATAGTTTGTCTAAGGTGATACCGATATCGATGCTGAATTCGCCGATCGTCGCCCATTGGAACGAGTAATCCCCAGTTTTTCCGAGCAACAGCAGCGCGATGATGAAGGTGACGGCAGCCGAAGCGGTCGATACGAGATGGGCGATCCCGAGTTTACGAAGATAGAGCTGGTTTGAAACAGCTGCGAGAAGAGGGAGGATGAGAAGGAGCCAAGCCATGTCGTGTAGCGCGAAGATGGGGCGGTCAGGGGGCGAATTCCAAGCATGAAATTCGCAATTGAGTGGCCAATTCCTTGAACTTTGCCTGTGTGAGTCAAAAAAAGAGCCAAGCTCCCGATTCATCCTCCGTTTGGGAGCGATATTGGGAGCTTGGCTTTAAATGTAGCCGTAGATCGGATTCTTAGAATCTCCAGACGGCGTCGAGCGTGATACGATCATCAATGACGCTTGTGCTGTCGTCGGTGAGGGGGATTTCGTATGCCGCACCGATTGAGATTCCGTCTGCGATGCGCGAGCGGAATCCGAGAGCGACCGTGATCAAGTCGGTGCCGCCTGCATTGGCTGCACCAAAGTTGAAGAAGTCGCTTCCTTCGAAGTTAGCAACTGCAGGAACTGCACCGCCAGCTTGTCGGTTGAATGCCTGTGTTCCGTTACCAGCGTCGATGACATGGTGCCAGTTGACCTCTGCAAGAGGAATGAACCATGGAGTTACTTCGTAACTGATGTGAGAGCTCACAAAAGTGCTCGAGCTTTGCTCATCACTGAAGGCAATCCTTGCGCCAGCAGCACCAGCCCATTGCCAGTTGTCCCACATTTTGAGTCCAGAGACGATGAGGTTGAGTACGCCGTCGCCTTGTCCTTGAAGCACATCGTCATTTCCGGTTGGCAGTTCGAGGACTGCGGAGCCGCTAAGAACGAATTCGTTGACTGGGTCGTAGATAAACGCGTATTTCAGTCCAGCACCTAGGTTGGCGAAGCCGCTGGCATCTTGCAATACTCCTCCACCGGGATTGAAGTCAATGAAGCCATCTTTTGTCGCGACAAGGGAGAGGCGCTCGGTAAAGGCATACTCAAACTGGAGAGCGTAGACCTGAACATCACCACCCACCGGAATATTCCCAAGTGTCGTGTTCATGGTGTCAGGCAAGTTGTGGTAAACGAAAATTGGATGAATGTTCGTCGATGGCAACGCTAGGTCAAACAAGGTAGGGTTTGAGATAGGGCGGCGAACCGTGGCGAACGGATCGTTGGCTTCGGGTTCCGGGGTGACAGGAGTCATGAAGTCTCCAGCGTGGGACTGGAGGCCAAGGGCAGCCAGAACGCCGCCGCAGAGTAATGCGTTTGTTTTGTTCATTTTGTGTTTAGTTAGGAGTTTGTATTCCATCGAGATCAGCTTCGGAAAACCACCAGGAAAAATCAATCGTAATAACGACAAAGTTTTCGTGATAAGGCGTTCGTGAAACCTCTTTCGCAGGTCAGTAGACCATGAAAATAGTATGGCGCAAGTGATTTTTTTGCTATGCGAGCACTTTTATTTGCTTCGCGTATTTTGCTTTAGACCTGAGGAAATACCTAGGTTGGCGAAGACTGCTCTTTCTCCACATTCGTAATTGATGATCTGTGGTGGCGAAGGGCCAAGACGAGTAATGCGACGACAAGCACGGCATCGACGATGACGATTGCGGCGTATACCAAGTCCTCGCTAATCCGAGTCTCAAGCATTGAGAGAGCAACGGGAGGGATCCAAACGAACAGCCAGAGGAAGTTCGGGTTAGACATGGACTCTGCGACTCCGAGTAAAACGAGAGCTAGGATGCCCGAACTCACTCCGAGAAGGACGTAGTTGGATACGCGAGAGGGTCCTTTCATTCGGAAGACATTGATGATCAGAGCAGGAAAAAGGAGGGTCCCAAGGATGCCAAGCCCGATGATGACGTGGTCGTCACCACCCCATGAGCTCGTGATGAAGAAGTAAGGAATCGTGCTAATCGCTGTGAGCAAGCCGCAGAAGAAAACGCCGGATGACCAGCCGGGTGCAAAGAAAAATGCGGCGACTTTCCCCGCAAATCCGAAGCGGCTAAATTTCTGGTAGGTAGGAGGCACCAGAGTGCCAAATTCGGTGAGGCTTACGGCGAAGGGAGGCGCGAGAACCATTGCGAGGAAGAATGGAAGTGCGTCTTCGTCGGTCACATATTCGCAACAAAGAACAACGGTGACAATGGTAACTAGGAGGGCGATCAGGCGGCGTATGGTTGAGTGATTGTCGGCGTAGGGGGCGATGAGAGATGTTCCAGCGGCAAGGAAGAAAAAGCCGTAGTAGACACAGGTCATGATGATGATCGAAATGATTATTCTCGATTCTGTGGTGTCGAGTGCACAGAAATCGGCGATGCCGTTACCTCCACGCATACCAAACATCGCGAGCATCAAAAGCGTGTAGGCGCCGATCGGTAGGGCAAACATCGGCAAAATCGAGCGAAGGATGACCGAGCCAGATGCAGATAGTCCGACGGTGATTGCCGTTAGTGTCGCGGAAGCGACGAAGATCATGGCGAGAAGCACAATTTCACCGAAAAGATTCATCCCTCCGAAAAAGTAGCGAAGGATCAAGTAAGGAATGATCGTTGTTAGCATTAGCGCCGATTGGCTGACGATGGCAAACCATTTTCCTGTCACGATTCTCCAAGCGGAAAGGCGGGTTAGAACCATCATATCGATGGTATTGCCTTTGATTTCTGAGGAGAGGGTGCTGATGCCACGCATTGGCTGCACGACGAGGACAGCGATAGAGAAAAAGATGAAAATAATATTCGAGATGGTGCTACCTGCATCATCCGAAGTCGCTGCCGCACCGGCGCTGAGGAGAATCACTCCAAGAATGATTTGTAGTGCGAGGAAGACTCCGATGAAAGAGCGTGTGCGTAAACCCTGCCGAAGCTCTTTGACGAGCATGGGGGAGATTCTGTCTGGAAAGTCGCGTGCGTGCATGTGGATGATTCTTTTACGTTTATGCCGAAGGCGGTGTTTCCTGACTTGGGATTGGTGGAGGGGCGACTGCTTCCTGAGCCTGCTCTTTTTCAATGTTGCTGAGCATATCAATAAAGGCGTCTTCAAGATTTCGTTGTTCTCGGTGGAAATCGATCACTCGAAGGTTGTCCCGCACCATTCTGGAAAGGACGTCGGCAGCTCTTGCTGGGTCTTCCGTATCGATGCGGATACGCCCACCCGCCTTTCTTGACTCCAAGAGTTCGATATTGGGTTGAAGAACTGCCCAATCAGAAAGTGCCTGTGGATCACCGTCTAATTGAACATCGTAGAGAACTCCGCCTAGTGAATCTGAGGAGCGTTTCAGAGATTCTGAATCACCGTGGTGGACAATTCTTCCGTTGTTTACAAAAAGGAGTGAATCGCACATTTCTCCAAGTTCGGAGAGAATGTGAGACGAGATGAAGATGGTCTTTCCTTCTTTTGCAAGGACTCGTATTAGGTGTTTGAGCTCTACGCGGGCTTTGGGATCTAGGCCAGCGGCTGGCTCGTCCATGATGAGGACTTGAGGGTCGTGGAGAAGCGATCTGCCCAAGCAGAGGCGTTGGGTCATTCCCTTGGATAGTTTGTTGGAAAAACGTTCTGCGAGTGGAACGAGATCGGTGAACTCCATCACTTCATCGATGCGCTGGCGGCGTTCTGCTCCTTTGTAGCCGAGGGCACGAGCGTAGAAATCGAGATACTCCAAGACCGTCATGTTGTCGTAGTTGCCGAAGTGATCGGGCATCCAGCCGATCAGGCGCCTGACTTCAGCAGGGTGGTGGATCACGTTAATTCCGCAAACTTCCGCATGCCCCATGGTGGGGTAGTCGAGGCTTGCTAGAATGCGCATGGTCGTGGTTTTCCCAGCACCGTTGGCGCCAACGAACCCGCAAACCGAGCCGTGAGGGATTTCAAAAGAGATTCCGTTCACTGCCTGCAAAGGGCCGAAGAAGCGGTAGAGGTTGTGGACGGATATGGCGGCTTCGCTCATCGTAGTTCGGTGTTCTAAGTTTAGCGGGCGATTGGGCCGGTAATGATGGTGGTAGTTTCCCAATCAATACCCGAGTGGGTCTCGATGGCTGGTGCTGCGTCGGTAAAGGCGACGAAGTGGTCTTTTCTTGAATAGACTTTTTTGAAGAACGACTTGTTTCGTTCGGTGAATTTAGAGCTGATTTCATTAAGCACAGGTTGGATCATTGTGGGATCGACTTGGCTGAGTTTGACGTCTTTCCCTTTGGTGATGTTGTCGGCCCGGAACCAGTTACCGTCGGCATCGATGTGTAATAGGGTTTCGATGGGGAAATCGAAGGTGGAGATGAGTGTGTTGGAATCTTTCGTTGCTTCGATTCGGCCGCGGGTCGGTACGACAGCCGCGAGGACTTGGCCTTGCTCGGAGCGACTTTGGAACCAGCCTCCAGATGCGAATAGTTTTCCTTCCGCAGGTTGGAGGTTGTAACTGCCGCTGGTATCCCAATCGTCGGTGAAGCGGGACCATCTTGACTGATCGATAGGCACGGGAGCGATGTAAGCCGAGGCATCGACCGAGAATCCCGAAGAAGTCATGACGCCAGTTCTAGAAAATTGCTCTTGATGGATAAAGGCAGCGTTCTGATTTTCGTCTGGCCGGACTTCCATGAGGACGATACGGCGGCCATCGCCTCCGAATCCGTCTTGTAAAATAATCAAAGCGACAAGGATGACAGATGTGGCGAGTGAGATGATGGGTGTGGTAATGAAGAGACGGTGCCTGCGTCCGGATTTCGCAAACACAAATAGATTTACGGGTCCGACGACGATTCCAAAGACGATCAAGATGAGAACGAATGTGACGTAGTTGAACGATTTTTCACCGAACTGATCTTGTAGTGGCCAGCTAGAATTGAAGTCATCTATGATCGCCGTAAGGCGTGATTTTGGGGTGCCTCCGCTTCCAGAGTAGGCGAGGTCGACAGTTTTACGTGCTGGAAGTCGTAAATCGGCAGCGATGGGTCTGATTAAAATTTTCCCGAAACTCGTGTCAGTGGGAAATCCGAGTGAAGAGGGGGTGGGGGATCCCTGCGCATGCAAAATCATCCTTCCGCCCAAGCGAATCCACGAGAGGATGGCGTTGCGCTGACCGGGAGGGATCAGCGCCCAGTCGTCTTCGGTGAGTATCATGCAGTCGAAGCCATAGTAGGCGCGCCAGTCATCAGGGAGGACCTTGGGGTTGAAGCGTGAGGAGAAGGTGGCGCTACTCCCGCGGCTGCTTCCGCCTCTGGAGGCGAGTTCGCTATCGAGATTTGAGGCGTTGGGTCCGTGGAGGGAATCGCTAAGGAGGACCACTGGTTTATCCGGTTCGAATGGTGTGGTTTCGTGGTTCGAAGTTTGACCCATCGTTCCGGAAAGAGTCGTTTTGAGCATTTGGTAGCCACCGTTTCCATTCTGAGCAGATAGGGGGACAATGAGGTCGTAAGTGACGGTTTTTCCGGCGGCGGCAGAAAGAGGGAAGTCTGATGCGGTTGAAAGCGAATTACCGTAGTCCGATTGGTCGCTGAATTTGAGAAGAATTCTGTGGGGGATTTTCTGATTGTTCGAGATGACGACCCGAACCGGATGATAGCCGCCCAGACTATGATGGGAGAATAATTCGGTGACCTCGACGTAGGTATTGGTTTTTGTATCAGCTACTTGGCGAATGATAATCTCTTGGCTTTTTGCCATAGAAACGATCGAACAAAGGACACCGAGCTTCGCAGTATGCAGAAACAGTTTTCTGAGGCTCTGCTGGGAAAAAAAGTGATTCATCTAAGCAGGGGTGAGGTTTTTTGGTGTCTGGCTGTCTTGGAAAGGAACTTCTGCGAGGATTTTCTCGACGACTGAGTTGGCGGTGTGGCCATCGACTCGTGCATTGTAGTCTAGGACGACGCGGTGCCGGAGAACGGCGGGGGCAATGGCTTTGACGTCTTCGAATGAGGCGTTGGTTCGTCCCTCGATGAGTGCTCTTGCTTTTGAGGATGCAGCCATGGCGAGGGCGGCCCGAGGGCTTGCTCCGAAGCGGATTTGTTCTGCGGCAGGGTTTTGTCCGGGGTGTGTGGCATCGACCAAGCGCGCGATGTAGTTTGCGACGACATCTGGTAGGAAGATTCGGCGAACCAAGGAAAGGAGGGAGTTGAGTGTCTCAGCCGTCATGATTGCCGTGACTTCAGGTTCGGTGCCGAGCTCACGGTGGGAGACAATTCGCTGAAGCGTATCGACTTCGTTGCGGGTGATCTCCAGTTTGAATAGAAAGCGGTCGAGTTGGGCTTCTGGAAGTGGGTAGGTCCCCTCAAGTTCGATCGGGTTTTGGGTGGCGAGTACGAAGAAAGGGAGGGGTAGTTCGTGGGTTTTTCCAAGAACGGTGACCCGGCGTTCCTGCATTGCCTCAAGCAGAGCTGACTGTGTTTTTGGGGAGGCGCGGTTGATTTCGTCGGCTAAGACGATGTTTGCGAAAAGTGGTCCGGGTTGGAATACAAACTCTCGACGGCCATCGACTTCCTGAAGCACGGGGTTGCCCGTGATGTCGCCGGGTAGGAGGTCTGGCGTGAACTGGACGCGTTTGTTATCGAGGTGAAGGAGTTTCGATAGACCTTTGACGAGTTCGGTTTTCCCTAATCCAGGTAGGCCTTCGAGTAGGATGTGGCCGCGTGCGAGGATGCCTGTGACGACCAATTCGATGATCTGTTCTTGGCCAAATAAGATTTCGTTGAGACCTTGTTTTAAGGATCGCAGATGCTTTGCGGCTTCGGCGACTTCCGTCTCGGTGGCGTATTCCATGGGCAGAGGTTTCAGTAAAGTGCCAGAAAGGGCAAGATCATTGGTATCCAACGATTTTTAGATGACTTTGCCGCTAGTGCACCGCTCCCAAAGTTTTTGTGCAAACGGAAAAGGAAGGGGATGGACGAAGTTTGCGATCTACGATCGAAGCAATTTGGAGTCGCGGTCCTTTTTCCCGATTTCTGCGGGGCTCGTCGGTCACGAATCCCGATTTATTTTTTGCTCCGCCGAGTATCCCGGCCTTATTGCTGGGGCAGTGACGGCGAGTTCCGCTGAAAAGCGCGGTGTGCGTGGAAAATGTCTGAATGATAAAATCGCTCTGCGTATCCTTGCCAATCAGGGCTTCCTAGTTACCTTTCCGCGAACCTCATGAGAGCAACCCATTTAGAACCCGTTACACCCGATCCTAAAAAGCTTCGGAGGACAGCGATCCTTCTCTTTATCGTGATGTTTGTCGGTGGTTTTGTTATTTTGAAAGCTTATGAAAAGCGCGCCAAAGAGGGATCTGAGGATGATAGGCCGAGTTTTTTAACAAAAATTTCCGAGGCGAAGGATTTGGTGTTCATGCGGCAAGATGGCGTTTTGACTGATTTGCTCGCGTTGAAGGGTAAAGTGTTGGTTGTCCAGAGCCTGCCTCGATCTCAAGAAGATGTGATCATCAGTGAGGTGATGAAGCGGCTTTCCGAGGAGTATGTTTCGGAAGAAGATTTTGCCTTGGTGACGTTGATGCTGGATCCGGGCGAGGCAAAGGTGCTTGAGGAACAGTTGAAGTCCTTATCGGATGAGTTGGGAGCGAATTTGCCGAAGTGGACGGTTGCTTCGAACGACCGACCAACTTTGCACAAGTTTATTAAAAACGAGTTCAAAGCCAATATGCTTCCCTATCAAGATGAGAAAGGCGTTTGGCGGTATGACCGTTCGTTGGTGCTCATTGATAAAAACAGGCATGTTCGCCGCGCGGTCGTGCCTCAGAAGAGGGGTGGAGCGGCTTATGTTGCTCCCTTTGATTTTGATCAGGCTGAAAAATGGGATGATGAGGGAGTGAAGACTGGAACTGATTTGAACAACGTGGAGCAGTTGGAAGTGCTGCTCAGAGATACCATAGATATACTACTTGAAGAGGAAATCACGCCATGAGTAAGACGAAAACACTGATAATTTTTTATACGGGAGTTGCGGCGGTATGCGTCGGAATTCTTTGTGTGGTATACCTCTATATTTTACCGAAGATTCGTATGCAGAGTGCGGAGTCTGAGTCGTTCATGAATGTGGGTCAGCAGGTGGAGCAGCAATGGTTTCCAATTGGAAAGGATCTAGTCGCGCAAAATCAAGGTGGTGAAACGGTTCGGTTGTCGGATTTGAGAGGAAAGGTGTGGGTGGTTGCTGAGTTCTTCGCAGTTTGTCCTCATTGCATGGCGCGAAACGGAGCGGAGCTGACAGGGATTTACAACGAGTTTAAGGATCATCCGGACTTCCATATGGTTTGTATCAGCGTGGACCCAGAGGCAGACAACGTGGAGCGACTCAAAGAATACGGAGAAGTTCTTAACGCGGATGTGAGTGACTGGTGGTTCCTCAATGCTGGCGAAGAAAAAGCGACTCACGAGTATTTGGAGAACACCTTAAAATTCTTTGGGATTCGCGAGCGGACGGATCCGGAGGATATCGAGGCGAACGGCAGATTTCAGCACGATATGGGACTGCTTCTTGTAGATCGCGATTTCAATGTCGTCGGTAAATGGCCCTTATCCGATGCTCGGTCGGAAGAAGGGAGGAAGCTCAATCCGACGTTGTATGAGGATTTGAAAAAAGAGATGTTTGACCGGATCGCAACAGAACTTGCCAAGGACTCAGAATAATTTGAAGAAGTGACGACATCCGAGGAAAAGTCTGAATGGCTGCGCAGGGAGCCAAAAGAAACTCTGGCGAAACTACTGGGTATCACTTCCTGGATCGTCACCGGCCTAGTCTTGGTTTTAGTGGGCCTGATGCGAAGACCTGAGCTGAGAATCGAATTGCCTGACGGGATTGATTTTAGTTTTCTGCCGCCAATCCATGCGTTGCTCAATACGGGTGTCGCAATTCTTTTGATCGCCGCTGTGATCGCGGTGAAAAAGGGGAATATCCGTGCCCATCGTGGTTTTATGTTGGGAGCGATGGGAATGTCGGTTGTTTTTCTACTTGGTTACGTTGCCTATCATTTTACCAACTTTGAGACCCTTTATGGTGATTTGAATAAGGATAGCATTCTGGATGCAACCGAACTGGAGGCGGTAGGTTCTATGCGGTCGTTATATCTTGTGATTTTGATTACCCACATCATTGCTGCAGGGGTGAGTCTTCCGCTCATCCTTTTGACCTTCACCGCTGCATGGACCAACCAATTTAGAAAGCATCGAAGTATGGCTCGTTGGGTTTTTCCGATCTGGTTGTTCGTGGCCGTTACGGGGCCGATTTGTTATTTGATGCTCCGTCCCTATTATTAGTGGCTGTTTTATTCAGGAGGAGTTGACCAAACAGACAGTCGATGGGAGGCTTTGCAGCAATGAAACTTCCTCCGAAAAGGGTCAATCGTTTCGTTTCGAGTCATACCTTGAAGCCAAAAGACGCTGAAGACTCTTGGATCAAAACCGATGTGGAGTTGGAAGATCTCGCAAACCAAGAGGAGGTCGAACTCACTTTAGTCGATGAGACGGGAGATGATCTAGCCAGTGCGATTTCAAAGCTGATTGGTGAGGAAAAAGTTGATGCGAGTAATCTAGTTCGAGACGCGCATTCCGGTGATAAGTGGTTTGCTAGCCATCAACCTGAGGTCGTGGTTTTCGCCGAGTCGACGAATGATATTTCGCAGGTTTTGGCGTATGCCCATAGGAACCGTATTCCAGTTACCACTCGTGGTGCGGGGGTGGGATACGTTGGCGGCTGTGTGCCGATGAAGGGTGGGATTGCGCTGTCTACTGCGCGGATGAATACAATCGTTGAGATCGCACCAGAGGACGGGGTGGCGATTGTGCAACCCGGAGTGATTACTGGAGATCTACAGGAAGCTGTGCGCAAGGTTGGTTGGGACTATCCTCCAGATCCCGCCTCACTGAAGGAGTGTTCGATCGGTGGCAATATCGCCACCAATGCAGGAGGGCCACGTTGCCTGAAATATGGTGTGACGAGACATTATATTTTGGGTCTTGAAGTCGTTTTGGCTAACGGGAGAGTGATGAGGTGCGGAGGTCGATTACACAAAAATAAAACAGGATTTGATTTGATTGGCCTATTCGTGGGCTCGGAAGGGATGTTGGGTATTGTGAGTGAAGCAACGGTCCGGATCATCCCGAAGCCAAAATCAAGGGCAATGCTGGCTACTGTTTTTTCTGATTTTCCGACCGCTGCCAAGACAGTACAGACGATTTTACAAGCGGGGCACTTGCCATCTGCCTTGGAAATCACCGATGCGTTTACCCTCGCTGCTGCTAGGAAAAAACTGGGAGCTGAAGTGTTCCCTCCTGGTGAGGGCCATCTGATCGTAGAGATTGATGGTCGGCCGGCCGCCGTCGAATCTGAGTTATCGGAACTCGCAAGCTTATTGAAGCAAAGTGGAGCTGGAGAGATACGGTTTGCTCGGAATGGCGAGGAGTGCGAGGCCATTTGGCAATTGAGGCGTGAGTTCTCTTATTCATTGCGGGATACCGGACTCACCAAACTCAACGAAGATATTGTCGTTCCTAGAGGAAAGCTTGTGGAGTTAGTAGACTTCGCAAGAAAGCTTGAGAAGGAAACGGGAATTGCTATTGCATGCTTCGGGCATGCGGGCGACGGCAATATCCATACCAATTTGATGGTTGAGAGCTACGAAGATCCCAAGACTCGTGAACGGGCCGATGCAGCTTTGGATATTCTCTTTACCTGGGTCCTAGACCATGGCGGAGCCATTACGGGAGAACATGGGGTGGGGCTTGCGAAAAAGCCATGGATCAAACAAGCTCTCGGAGATTGCTCCTTCGCGGTTCATCGGTCACTGAAGCGAACTCTGGATCCGCACGGTATTTTAAATCCCGGGAAGTTTCTCGACGATTGAGATGTTGTTCTTCGAGAAGATTTCGAACTGGACGATTGGCGTCCGCTGTTCAGACATTGAATCGGAATTCAATCACGTCGCCATCCTTGACGGTATATTCTTTGCCCTCGATTCGAAGTTTTCCAGCGGTCTTCGCTAAGTTTTTGCTGCCGGCTTCCACGAGATCATCGAAGTGAACGACCTCTGCCGCGATGAAGCCACGCTCGAAATCTGTGTGAATAACCCCTGCTGCAGCTGGGGCTTTATCGCCTTCTGTAATCGTCCATGCGCGGGTTTCCTGAACTCCGCTAGTCAAATAGGTGCGGAGACCGAGTAGATGATAAACGCTCCGTATGAGCCCGGAGACTCCTGAATCAGAGACTCCCATATCAGCAAGAAACTCTGCAGCTTCTTCTGGTTCTAGGTCAGATAGTTCTTCCTCGATTCTTGCTGAAATAACGACAGCCTCGGCACCTGAGTGCTCCTCAGCGTAAGCCTTTACCTTGGCGACTTGTTCGTGGGAATCAGGACTGTCAACTGTGGTGGCCAATTCGTCTTCTGCCACGTTGCAGGCGTAGATCGTGCGTTTGGAAGAAAGGAGGAAAAAGTCTTTCACAATCTCCGTGTCTTCAGTGGAAAAATCGAGAGTCAGGGCAGGTTTGCCTTCGTCAAGATGTGGCATGATGATGTCGATGAGTTCGACTTCCTTCTTGGCCTCTTTATCGCCACCTTTGGCTTTCTTTTCTCGTGATGAGCGGCGTTTCTCTAACGAGGCGATATCAGCGAGGATCAGCTCGGAATTAATGATTTCAATGTCGCGGAGGGGATCGACAGAACCCAACTCATGGATGATATCGTCGTTTTCGAAGCAGCGAACGACTTGTACGATTGCATCGGTTTCTCGGATGTTGGCGAGGAATTTATTTCCCAACCCAGCTCCTTCTGACGCTCCCGAAACTAGACCTGCAATATCAACGAATTCGATCGCGGTGGGGACCACTTTCTGAGAGCCAGAGATTTTAGAGAGAACCTCTAGGCGTTCGTCAGGGACCATGACGATCCCGACATTCGGATCGATGGTGCAAAACGGATAGTTGGCAGCTTCTGCCTTGCGAGTCCGAGTGACTGCATTGAATAGGGTTGATTTTCCGACATTGGGTAGACCGACGATTCCTGCCTTGAGCATATGGCGCGGAGATTGGACGGGGTAGGGACTTGGTTCGAGGAAAATCTTTCAAATCTATAAGTCGATCTTGCACCAACAAAGCCAACGGTTCTGTCTTTTTTTATCTCGTGGCATTTAGAAAATGGAATTTTCAGAGGAATTGAATCGACAGATCTGGTTCAGATGTCGAGCGTTGGCGGATGAAAATACTACGAATATTCGGAGCTTCCACTTTGGTTTCCATTTTAGGATTCAGTGCCGCTATGGCTGCAGATGATGCATGGATGACAGATTTTGAAGCAGCGAAGGCCAAAGCCGAGAAGGAGAATAAAACCCTGTTAATTGATTTTACCGGATCAGATTGGTGTGGATGGTGCATTAAGCTCAAAGAAGAAGTGTTTCAGTATGATGCCTTCAAAGATGGCGTGAAAGACGATTTCGTTTTGGTTGAGCTCGATTATCCGCGTGATAAGTCTGGAATGAGCAAAGAAACCATTGCTCAGAATGAAAAACTCAAAGAGCAGTATTCCATCAGGGGTTATCCGACGATCCTTCTTACGGATGCAAAAGGAAATCCATTTGCGCGCACAGGTTATCAGAAGGATGGACCGGAAAAATATGTCACCCACTTGGGAGAATTGATGGAGATCAAAGAGGCTAGGGATAAAGCGTTTGAAAATGCAGCAGACCTCGAAGGTGTTAAAAAGGCTGAGGCCTTGGTCGAGGGATTGAAAAAAATGCCTCTCGATAATTCGCTCATCAGTGGATTCTACGGGGATAAAATTGAAGAAATCAAAAAGGCAGACCCAGAGGATAAGACCGGGTATGTGAAGGGGATCGAACAAACGGCAAAATTTGCAGAATTTCAAAAGTCCCTATCTCCGCTCGCCAGAGCAAAGGATCACCAAGGTGCCTTGGATCTTGTGGAAAACACTCTTGATTCAGGGGACTTTGATGGTGAAATGAAACAACAAGTTACCATGATGAAGGGGTTCATCCTCGCCGAACTTGGTAAATTTGATGAGTCACTCGCGACGATTGATGAGGCGAAAGCGATCGCACCTGAAAGTCGCGCAGCCAAACAAACTGATGCGATCAAGCAACGGATCACACAGATGCAAGAGAGTAAGAAGACGGATTAATCCCGTCTGATTACTTGCTGTTGATAAAGCCCTTGAGAGAGCTAAAAAGCCCTTTGACCTTGCTCATGTCGGGCTCATTTCCGGCCATCACTGAATCGATGGCTGGATGCAGCATCGAAGGTAGTTTTGCTTTCGAAAATTCAGCCACAGTGTGAATGGCTTTCTCCGCCATTTCGGCGTCCATTCCAAGTGCCTCGAGTTTGGTTTTGAGTTCGTTGACCATAGGGTAAAGGCGGTTGGTACCGGGGACAGGAATCGAACCTGCACGAGCGAAGCTCACCTGATCCTAAATCAGGCGCGTCTACCAATTCCGCCACCCCGGCAACGTTGACGAAGCTGGACGCTTTTCGCGGAGCCTGCAAGTGCTTAGATGATTTTTATAGCAAGGCTAGCCGATGGTTGACACTTGGAGGGGTGCTTTGGTTTTTTGCGAACTCAATTGCATGGAAGCGGTTTCCTAGTTGTGATGGGTGGGTGAGAGTCTGGAACTGAGCGACGGTGTGCCGATCTTTGATCTCCTCATTTGTAATCATCTCTGCTGCGAGGTGGGTGAGATAGCTGCTTTGGTTCGAAAAATGAGAAGGGTGAATCCCTTTTTCTATCAAAACTCTTGAAAGGTCGGTGAAGTCGACGTGGGCTGTGATATCGATCTGACCAATATCTTGAAAGGGGTCTTCTGCAGCTTTTTGCTTTGAAAATGTTCGCATGGTGCCCTTTGAGCGATAGGTGTCGTAGTATTCGGGAGAAGCGAATCCGTAGTCGATGAACAAAAGTAACTCGATGTTTCCAATGGCGAGCAATGGTTCGAGAAAATCTTGGAATGAGGTCCGTATTTCAGTCTGATAGTTTTCTGGGAAATTGTTGCCGATGATTTTGAGCTTATCTTGGAGACGAGCACTGGGTTCTTGCTCCGTGAATTCAAAGTGTTCGGTTACAAAGAGTTCCATCCATGTCTTGTTACGCATTCGTATCAAGTGAAACGGGAGGGCATCTAAAACTTCATTTCCATATAAAATGGTTGGAGCTGAATCGGCTGAGATTTCATTGGCACTTTCCGCGATGTGCAGTTTCGAAGCGAGCGGGTCGAGACGCTGATGCTGCGCTTTTCGCAATTGTGGCAGAGGTTCGATAGAACAGAACTCAAGGGAACCCCATGCGGTCGGGTTGATTGCAGCGATTTCCGCTAGGATGTCGGCGGCGAGTTTCCCGTCGTGGGCTCCCAGTTCCACAAGTCTCCATGCAGAGGGTGATCCATTCTCCAACCACCATTTCAAGAACCTTCGTGCTAAGATTCTGCCGAACAGGGGGCCGACGCTGACGCTCGTGTAAAAATCTCCCGATCGTCCAACTTGTTTCGGAGGACGCGCGTAGTAGCCGAATTCTGGGTCGTAGAGAGCGATTTCTAGAAATTTTGGGAATGGAAGAACTCCTTGGCGAAGAATTTCGGCAGTGATTTTTTCCTCGGCAGATTTGAAGGAAGGGGTTGCCGATTCGTCCATATTCGAGTATCCCAACGAATCCGAGTGGGGTTCAGTCTGCGAGGTATGATTTGAGTTAGGCATGGCGGCAAACGGCAGAAACAAGCGAAGAAAGGGTGGAAAGCGCCGATTCTACAAGCGTAAAACCTTTTGGCTTATTTGTTTTATGCTGATGGGTGTGGCTGGCGGCTTCGCCTACCTTTTCGCCGATCAATACACTCGACCTTACCGAGATCGGGCCTTGATCTACGATCTTGAGAAAATCAACGAGCTTGAGATTCCGAGTATTATTTTGGATCGAAACGGGAAGGAAATTGGTCGAATCTTCGTCCAGAACCGGAGTGTGATGTCGATCGATGACGTGCCGGAGCTATTTGTCGATTCGCTGAGGGCAGGGGAGGACTCGAGGTTTTTAACGCATGACGGTCTTGATTATATCGGAATCATACGTGCACTTAAACTGAACTACGAAGCGGGAACGACAACGCAAGGAGCCAGCACGATCACCCAGCAATTGGCGCGAAATGCCTATCCGTTGAAGCAGGATGCGATGTCAAGGGGTGAAACCAGCATGCAGCGGAAAATGGTGGAGGCTTTTCTTGCTCGGAGGATCGAAAAGCGTTACTCGAAGGACCAGATTCTTGAGTTCTATCTAAACCGTATCTATTTTGGCAGTGGTTTTTACGGGCTTCGATCTGCCTCTTTAGGTTATTTTGGCAAAGAGCCCAAAGACCTGAATCTCGTCGAATGCGCGACCATTGTCGGCTTGATTAAGAACCCAACCAATAACTCGCCCCTGAATAATGAGGAAGCGAGCAAAAAGGCGCGGGACATGGTTCTTAAGCGGATGCGGGATGAGGGCATGATTTCGCGATCTGAACTGGCAGATGCTCTTTCGAAATCGACGAAACTCAACCCCAAGCCGATTCGAAGAGGCACTTCTCATCTTTATGAGCGGATTGCTGATGTGGTGGGACAAAGGCTAGGTGAAAATGCGCTTTCAACTGGGGGCTACACGATTCATACAACGATTTTGGCAGAAGCCCAAAAGGCAGCCGAAGAAGCCCTTGCACGCTCACTGCGAGAAGCCGAGAAGAATCCAGGTTACACTAGGCAGAAATACGAGGAGTACGATCGTGATGATGAGAGTGCTGAGGCACTTTATCTCCAAGGCTCAGTGTTTATGGTCGATCACTCCACAGGCGAAGTTCTCGTTCACGTCGGAGGACGGGATTATTCCGAAGTGCAATTCGATTTCATCGAGTCGGGCAAACGTCCGATGGGGACGGCGTTCTTTCCATTCCTCTACGCCGTGGGCCTAGCTGGGAACCACACTCCCGCTTCCATCATCGAAGACGAGCCTATGGATAACCGTTCTGTGATGATCGGGGGGCGTGAGGGGATTTTAGGTGAATGGGGAATGGAGGTGAAGTCACCCGTCTATGATGGAAAGGTCCGTTTGCGGGAAGCCTTCGAATGGTCGAAAATTGCGGCAACGGTTCGACTGGGGTCGGAAATTGGCCTTCAGCGTATACTTGAGGCTGGGATTGCATTTGGGTTCCCTCTTGAACAATCGAAGGCCTTGCCGAGGATTAGCGTGGGTTGGGAATCCGCATCTTTAAAAGATGCTGTAGCGGCGATCGCCACCTTCGCAAGAGGGGGTCGTAAGGGGCAGACGAACTACGCGTATATTTCGAGAGTGGAGAATGCGGATGGAGACGTGATCTATCGCGATTCTAGGTCTATTGTTCAAACTCGCCGTTTGCTTGCTGAGACGGTTGCTTGGCAAATCCACAACATGATGGCTGGTGGTATGGAGAGAGGAAGCGCCAGAGGCCTGAAGGATAAAATGGTTGGAGGTTCTTTTCAGGGAGCTGGTAAAGGGGGAACCACCCATGATTTTTCCGATGCGTGGTTCTTAGGCTACAATGCACGGGTGAGTTGCGGGGTATGGACTGGATTCTTACAGGGTGGGCAAAGAGAGCCGATCTACAATGGCGCATTCAGTCGTGATCTGGCCATGCCGGTCTGGGCGGCTGCGATGAATGCGGCAACCCCAGCTTTTGGTGGGAAGCCGATAACCCGGCCAGAAGGAATCATTCCTACAGAAATTTGTTCGGTTTCTGGCCAGCGTGCGACCCAATTTTGTCACGAGATGCAAGAAGACTTGGCCTCAGGAAAATTTAGGACAGCTGAGACCAAGGTTACCGAATACTTTAAGAAAGGGACAGAAACCATACCTTTCTGTAGCTTACACTCAGGGGCATTCTCCGGAGAAAATAGCCTCGGTAACCCGCTCAGTTCATTGCCTTCACTCAATGCTCTTCCGGTCAGGCCGAAGAAGCCGTTCCTGATTGGAGAGGACCCCTATCACACCTTGCAGCCAGTCTATTCAAAACCGAAGACAGGGGTTGGTTTGGTGAGGCGTTCGACCAATGTGTTAGACAGTTTTGATCTGGGAGAAGTTGAGGAGACAATCAAATTGAAACGACCTCCTAGACTCGTGATCAGTCCTGATTAAACAGCTTGAGTAACATAGGCTCAGCTTCTGGATCCGTTTTTAGGAAAAGTGATTTACCCAAGCGACCGAGTAGCTGCATGTCAAGCGCTGCACGTTGAGGAGTGCTCAATGGAGTTAGGGTTGGTATAGAGTCATTTTTACCGAAGTCTTTTGAGGCCATGATTAGGTTCTCAGGTGAGCTCACAAGGCGTCCAGCAGCTGCCATTCGACCGTCTCCCAAGATCGTCGCGTTCCCGAGTAGGCTCAAGTCGTCGCCGATCATCCTTGCATCGAGGCAACTGATCGCACGGGTCGAGAAGGAGAACAAGGCGTTGCCATGATCAAAGCTCAGGTCATTGGATGGGGCATGAACATTGATCTTGGTGGCTTTGAAATACGCTTGGCCGCGCCATGTTTGAGGGATGCTAAGTAATCCTCGTAGATTACCACTGCCGCCGAAGGATTCAATCTGCATGCTTCGTTCTGCAGAAATATCAAATGGCTCTACTTCTTGGTCCGGTGTCCTGAAGCTTGCTTGAAAAGGGAAATGACGAACGAAACCAATACTGGCTCCCAGTTCGCACGTTGTATTCGCAATCGAAGTCTTGACTGGACCGAAGTTGAGAGTCCTTTTTTGAAATAGGACAGGCAGGGTGAGTTTTTCCTCTGCACTGCTTCCTATCGAGCGAATACCACGGAGGGCCAATGTGGACTTCGAGCCGTTGCCTCCAATTGGAATCCAACCGTCAGCTGAGAAGATTTCGTAAAGAGGTGTTTCTGAAAATGAAGAAATGAGTTCAAAACGGGCGTCAGAAATATGAACCCAAGTTGTCCGTAGGTCCGCTTCGATAGGCGGTGAGGGGGGCGCTTTAGGCTGGTTTTCTGGCTGTTTCGATAGCTTGACCTTTTCCTCGTTTTTTGGTGCAGACGAAGGGGAGGTTTTTTTTGGGGTGGGTGAGCCCGCCGGTTCATTTTTTACAATCGGTTGTTGCTGCGTTGGTGCTGCCTTACTGGAGAAGTGAGAAAGTATTTCGATCGGAACAGAGAATTCAGGCTTTTTGATTTCTATGGATTGCATAACCAAACGGCGTTTCGCCATTTCACGCCAAGTTGGAACGATACGAATCGATTCGATTTGTAATAGAGGCTTTGCAAATTGCTTCTGAAGTGCTTCAGGTTGCTCAATCTTGATTCCATATACGCTGATACCGTTCCAAGGTGACCAGCTCGCCCCTTTCAATGAAGCAGGTAAACCACACCTTTGGGCCATTTTATTTCCAATGATCGAACGCCCTTTAGGGCTCATTAAAAATAAATTACTGAGAGCGTAGAGGAGAAGTAGTCCGATTGCACTGAGAAGGAGTCCCTTCCAGAGGATTCGTAGAGTCGGCCTTCTCTTTCTCATGGGCTAGCGCCGCTGAGGTGCGCTCGGAATCTTCATATGTCCGGCTTTTCCAAGTGCAAAACGAATGACGAGGCTTTTGTCCAGAAGTGCACTTCCCTCAGTAGAGATTTCTTGTGCTCTGTAGATGACAAGGCCAAATCCAGTGTCACCAAATTTTCCAAGAGCGAAGTTTTCTTTGGTTTTGCCGAGTCCAGTGGTCTCTTCGAAGCGCCACTCTTTACCAGACCATTTACCTAAAATGCTGTCAGCATCTGCGTCGATATCGTCTAGGCGCTTCATGATTCCGTTCGGGGAGCGGAAGGTATCTGTTTCTGGATCATATCGCAGAGTTGATATCGGTCCTGCCTCTCCAGAAGCGGTGATACTCCAAGTATTTCCGAATGTTTCGCGGAGAACTAGCATGACTTCTTCCTGTGGTTTGAACTTTCTCTTCGCCCAAATTTCGAGATATTCGTCATATTCCTCTTTGGTGAGTCCGAGATTCTCATGGAAAGGAAGTGGTTTTCCAGGAGGAGCGGTTGCAGAAAACTCTTTGAACCATTCTTTGTTCTGGCGAGCAGCGGTTTCGACTTTAGCGATAAATTTTTCGATTTCAGGTGGAGGTATGACCATTCCGATGCTGGCCCGGACAGGGGTTTCTTTTTCAAATAAGCCTTTGAATATCTCGGGAACTTCGGCAAAGGCTATTGAGGTAAATAGAAAGAGAAGGGAAAGTATTTTCATCGCTGTGGAAGAGGCTGGGCAGGGTCGGGTCATAACTCAAGTCGCAATCGGAGGGATCGAGTTTTCAGATTTCAAACCTTAGATATGAAAAAGGGGTTGCGCAAATGGTGTCTTTGGTTCTAGTTTCCCCGCCCCGAAGGAAGCCATCGGAATGCGCGGTTAGCTCAGCGGTAGAGCACCTCCCTGACACGGAGGGGGTCACTGGTTCGAACCCAGTATCGCGCACCATTTTTCCAATAAGCCGGTGACTGAGTCTGTAATTCGCTTACTAAGACTCTTCTTCTTGTTCCAGACTTGAGGGGAATCGATGTTTATTCCTGACTACCTAGCCTTAGATAGATGAGTTTGCCCCCCCCTGATTTAAAGGAGCTTTCAGCACTGCTCCGATTACTGGACGACGAGACTCCGGAGGTCCGTGCGGTAGTTCGTGGAAAGATCGAAAATTTTGGAGGAGATATCAGCGAAGTTCTTCCGAATGTTGCCGAGAGTTTATCAGGCTTAGATAGAAAGATTCTGTCCGAGATATTGAGTCCCGTCCGACGAAGAATACTGAGGGAGGAGTGGTTGACTCCCGCATTTGGTTCCGCAGCCTTTGAAGGAGATTGGGAGCTTTTTGAGAGTCAACTCCGGTTGCTTTCGGACTTCCTGCACGATGGGGTTTCGATCCGCCAGCCGCTTTCTGACGCGCTTGATTTATTAGCTGAGGAATTCACAGCAAATGCATCTCCAGTGGCTAGCGAAGATGAATTGCGAGTTTTTCTATTTGAGGAGGGGCGGTTAAAACCGAATCATGGCGACTACTATGATCCTCGTAATAGCGACCTAGCGTGGTGCATCGCAGAAGGTGTTTCCAACCCTATTGGTCTCGGTCTGATTTTTATGCTGATTGGAAAACGCTTGGATATGAGAATCGAAGGTGTTTCTTTTCCAGGGCATTTTTTATGCCGAATTTTTGATGAAGATGAAGCTTTGGTTGTCGATTGCTTTGATCGTGGGAAAGTTCACTCCCAGAAAATCCTGCTAGATTCTTCGAACGAATTGACCGACGAACAGCGTGAATATCTCAGTCGGGCGTCTGATCTTGGGACGATTCTTCTGAGAGTGCTGAACAATTTAGTTCAGTCACTTTCCCGCGCTAACCGAGTCGATGATTCAACCCTTCTGGCTGAAATCCGTGATTCGATGGCTGTCGAACAGATAAAGTAAAAACTCGGAGGTGAAGTAGTCAAATTCTTGCTCCACGATACTTAAAGTGGGCAGTCGGTAGCCCGGAAGGGTCACTCGATGTAGGCTTAGAAGTCAGCGCTTGTGTGGAGGGCGCATGGGCTTTCTATTCCGATTGTTGCTCTCTGTTTTGACGGCAGTGGCGTTCGGTGAGGATCCTTTGCCTGGTTCTACATCTAGGGGTGGTAGGACGTTACCATCGGCCATTTGACGAGTGGGTTCGGTAATGGTAAATCTGGAATCCATATCAGTTTGCACGTAGTCGAGTGAGTTGCTGTCGTTTACAATTGATGGCTGAATGAAAATCATCAATTCATCGCGTTGGACGCCATCGGACTTCGTTGAGAAGAGGCGACCAAGACCGGGAATATCGCTCAGAAGAGGGATACCGGTTACAGATTCCGTATCGTTCGTGGTAATGAGTCCGCCTAAGACAATTGTCTGATTGTTAGGGACTGTAACTGTTGTAAGAAGTTCGCGAGTTCCGATGATTGGGACTTGGCCGATACCTTCGATGGCGGTTTCTCCGATGATATCGTCACTTAGGAGAGCGAGTTGGAGGGTGATTTCATTCTCTGAGTTGACCAAGGGAATTACTTCGAGTTTTAGGACGACGTCACGGTATTCGATGTTCGTTGAGACCCCACCGCCAGAGAACTGGTTGGAGTTCGTTGGAATTGCGATTCGACGTCCGGAGGAAATCGTGCCTTTTTGATTGTTTGCGGTAAAAACGGATGGACGTGAAAGCACGGTAAATTGATCGCTTGTCGAAATGAGGTTCACGTAGGCGGCGAGATTGCTACCGATTTTCCCGTATAGAGAGAGGCCTGACTGGTTGGGGAACGTGCCAGCCACAAGTCCTGTGATCGGATCTGTAATACTTTGTGGTAATCTACCGTTTGCAGGAGCGCCGGTGATGTTTGAAAAGGCAAGACCGTTGCTATCGCCGCGAAACGCGTGTAACCAGTCGACTCCTGTTGTGACATCATCTTGCAACGCAAGTTGGCCGAAGACAGTGGAGATCATGACTTGGTCGGCCTTGACGTCGACTTGATCGAGGAGTTTTTCGATGATTTCAACTCCCGAGGGCGGACCCTGAACGACGATCGAATTTGTGATGTTGTCGGCGACGAGAAGGGTACGACCGATTAGAAGAGACTCTGGAGCGGAGTTGACGTCGGGATCTGACAGGACATTTCCACGGCTTCCGCTGTTGTTTCCAGTACCACCTCCACCGAAGTTGCTCTGGTTACCATTGCGATTGTTCCCAAAATTGTTTGTCTGTTGGCGATTGTTGTTTTGTCGCCCATTTCCCTGTGCATTTGCTCCAACCGTATCTGCTGAGCCAGTTCCATTGAAGGCGCGAGTGAGGGCGTCTCCAGCGATCGGCAGAAAGTCTGCGACTGCGAGGAATTGAAGTTTACGGCGAAGGAAGTTGCGTTGGTCGGATTCGGTGTCGAACTCGCGAACGAGGCCCTCTACGAAAAGAAGGTCGACGGGTCGTCCCATGGCAAAAATTCGATTGGTTCTGGCGTCTGGAATGATTTGGACAGGAGTTTGCTCACCAGATCCCCCACCTTGTCCTTCGACGGTGATGGCTACATTATTTGCAGAGATTGCTGGCTGGTTACGATTTTGAGGTGCGCGTTGGATGCCGGCGGTTCGTGATGATTCTTCTTGGCTGCCTAGAAGCTCATTGAGTGTTGTGGCGAGTTCTGTCACATCAGCATATCTCACGTTGATAAATCGGGTGGCAACTTGAGAGGATGGTTTGTCGATTTCGGCTTTGAGCTCAATGAGCTTTCTAATCAAAGAGGTATTCTCAGTAATGACGACGGATGCGGCATTTGGAACGGCTGCGATCGATCCAAACGCACCAAACTGGCCGATGATCTGGGTGAAGGTTCTGACGGCTTCATCAGGTTTGATGTAGTCGAGGCTCATTACATAGGAAATGACAGCATCGCCCTCTGGAAGCTGGTCATTTTCGGTGTAGACAGAGACGCCGCGTCCGGTGGGTTTGATTCCAGCAGTCGCGAGGGTTAGGAAGTCAAGATTAGGGTCCGTAGCATCTGGAACGAAAATGAAATTTTCAATGGTTGCCGCCTTTTTGAGCAATTCTGCTGCTTGTGCATAGGTTAGTGGGTCGTCCTTTGAGGCGGGCTGGATGAACTCAAACTCTGCCTGTGCGGCAGAAGAGGCGACGATGACACGGCGTCCGGTATATCTGCGGTATAGGTCGGCTAAGTCGTTTCCGGAAAGCTCTAGATACTCAAGGTTTTCGACGATTAATTTTGGATCGACTTCATCATTTCCGATAGCGGGTTGATCATCATTTTCTGCGGGTGCTACGACATCGATACCGGGAATAGCAGGTGCTTCCTCTTCTTGCGAAAAAAGCAGTGGACTTAGGAGTAGTGTAAGAAGAGAGAATTTGGAGAAATGTCTCATAAATGATTTTAGTAGTGGAGTTCTCAGGCGATCTAGCGGCGTCGCCTATCTCTCGTCTGGTTATTGGAAGAGTTGTTTGGGGCAACGATGCGAGGTTTTGTTCCCTTCGAGTTTTCTCTGTTATTCTGGGAGGCTTTAGAGTTGTTTTTCTGCTCGCGGGACCCTCCTGCCTGCTTGGAATTCTTGTTCTGTTCGTCACGCTGCTGGGGGGCTGCTGGGGGGCTATTGAGTGTGATTGCTGCGCGGTCAAAGGTCACCGTGCCTTGTTTGCCATTTACGGCTAAGACGACGGTGGTTCCAAGAGAGACCTCGGGGTTGCGGTTGACTGAAACTAGCTCGAAGTCACTGTTACCACCTGGCTCGATTACCTCTTTGTTGGTAGGATCTTTTCGGTTAATGACGGTGATTCGGTAGCCACCTGGAACCGGAGCGATTCCCGTGAGGACAAAATCGTCTAACGGATTGATCGTGGATACGACAGTCGGCGGCGGAGGTTTAGATGTGAAGGGGCTATTTGTCCAAAGCCCAGTATAGCGTGTGATGGGCGCCTTCCGAGGGATTTCTCCCCAAACAGGTGAAGTTAGTCCGGCAAGGATTAAGGTGAGGATGGCGGACTTATTCTTCATGTGGTAGGTGGAAACCATTGAGCCAGTGTGGCGGTGCAATCGATCAGCGTGTCGTCTTGGGTGTTTGGATTCAAACGGATTTGATACGCAGACCTAAATTCAGAGGGATTATTCACAGAATCGAACCAGCGGTAAAGTGCCTGTTCTGGGCCGGTCAATCGTATGCGGATTTGAGCGCGATGGTAGTGGATGCCTGTTGTGTCGGTTGGGAGTAATTCTTGTTTTTTGATCGTCAGCCCAAAATCTACTGCTTGTCGTTCAGAGAACTGCTGAAGGTTTGTCTGGACGGTTTGGTAAACACTTGGTTCGGGTTCGTTTTCAGTGAGCCAATCGATTTGTTCTGCAAGTTGGTCCGAGCTGTTCTGAAATGCGATTGCTTGCTGAAGGCGTGCCTTGGCTGCATTCAATTCATTAGCAGCGATTGTGCGTTTTTGGACGAAAAGAGAATACAGAAAGAAATTCACGAGGAGAAATCCTGCAGTAAGAAAGAGGATAAGAAGTTTTTTTTCTCGAGAACTCATTGAGTGATTAAAAAGTGAATGCCGCCGCGGCAGAAAATTGTCGCTTGGTGATAATAAACAAAGCTAAGCCTGAATGCGAACTTGAAAAGTGATTGGGTGAATTATTGAATTGGGATCAAGGCGCTACGGTAGGAATGATGCCTGTGTAGTTGAACTCCCAACCGCGACTCGACTGGCGAGGTTCCGGTGTTTGCCACTCATAGTCGACAAGGCCGTTGTTCTTATTGAGGTTGAGAGAAAATTGGTTCACCGCCTGCGGTTGAGGTGCTTCACCTTGAAGGCGGATTTCAGTAGGGGATATGTCAGCTGTTTTGAGTCGCAGCCCTGAATTGGACGGGATGGATTTTGCGATCCGGCTTAGAATGTCGACGGTATTTTTCTCCAGACTGATGCATTCTTCTAATTCGTCCCACTTAGCAATATGGAGGGCATAAGCCTCTCCTTCTGGAGCGATTGCATTGACGCGTTGTGATAGCTTGGCGGTCGTATTCTGTGTCTTCCAAAGATCAAAACCGAGATAGCAAACGGTCCCGAGGTAGAGGATGGCAATGGCGGCAATGGCTAGGATTGTATTTTGTTGCTTCTGAGCGGCCTTTCTAGCTGCGCGGACATCGGCAGGAAGTAGTTTGCTAACAGGGTTCGGAAGGGTTGGTGCTGGGCGGGGTGATAGGTCGGTTTGAACCGATAGGGCTGTCGAAAGCAATGTCGTGTCGGTCTCTGGATCTGAGGACCAGACGACTGCACTAGAAGGGGAGCACTCGATCCCTTGCATCGATAGCTGGGCGATGGAGATTTTGATTTCGCGGATGAGGACTTGGTCCGGAGATGCTGCAGTCGAGGAAGTTGACTGACAGTAAATGAGTTTGCCGTCCTGATGGAGAGCGAAAGCCCAAGAGTTTAGTTCTCTCCATGCTGCTAAGGTGTTACCCTTTACGCTGAAGGCGCGTGGAGAGATGTCGAAGGCCTTTGGAGACTTCAGTGGAAGATCTTGCGGACTCGGATTGCGGAGGATGACCGACAGTAAGGTTGAAGCTTCGGAATTGATGAGGATTGGGAAAATATCAGTCAATTGTCCTGCCAGTGGATCGGGTCGGAGACCAAGTCGTTCAGCATGAGTTGCTGCGAGGTCAGGGAATAAGGAGCTGTCTCCAGTCTGGACCCGCAGAGGAAGTGCGGTCAGGGCACGGACAGGAAAGAGATACATTAGGTCTCCAGTTGGGAGCTTTTCGATCTCCGAAGGATAGTCGACTGGATGGCTGGAAAAAAGTGAGGCTTCTTCCTTGCCTGTAAGTGTCCAGATCTCCCATTCGGTCTCTCCGGGAAACAAAAGATGCTTATTTTGAGCTTTCGCCATGGGTTGTCTTCTTCAGGGAATAATTTCGGTTTTTCGATCGAGCAGTGCTGGGACGCCGGTGCGGTTACGAACAATGACAGTGACCCTACGTTTCGCATCACCAGAACGTGCTGTTGAGGTAATGCGAGTGGTCGTGTCGTCGACGGTAAATCGCGCTGCAATGTCTTGGCGGGTTTCCGCGTCGATGCCAAGCAGGGAAAGTGCCGATGCGACATCTTGGAAAGGGACATCATCTTCTGTGTCACGGATATTATCAATCCCTCGGACGGTTTCAGGGATGATTGAAGCGTCTACTTCTTGAACTTCTGCTGCAGCGGCAATGAGTTCTGCATTGGCTTCGTTGAGGTCCAGAGTTCCACTTGACCAAACCGTGAACCAGTTCCGCCAGTCTGGGCGAAGATTCTCAATCTGCTCCATTCCAATGACTAGCGTCATTTCTTCGATATCGTAAAACGGTCGATTGAATGGTTGATTTAATCGACCCATTTTTTCGTATTCTTCGATTTCAGCGCCATTTAGAGCGACTTCATCGTCTTGGTCTACCCAATCGCTGAAAGCGTCGGCAAGGGCTTGGGCAGAATCTAAGTCGAGGCCCCAGTAGATAAAAATGGAGCGGAGGAGTGATTTATCTTCTGCGAGAATTAGTGTGTTAATATTGAATCGTGCTCCCTCCGAAGTGATGGTGATTTTCGTTTCTTCGCCATTTGTTTCATCAAAGCGGTAAAGAATTGGGTCATTTCGTTCGACGACTGGATTGCATCCGATGGCGATTCCGCTTTCGGCGAGCTGTAAGGCTCGAGAGCCATGGACTTTTGCTGTCACGAGTTCCATATCAAATGCGATGACTCGGAGGGTGGTAATTGCTGCGAGAGAAAGAATCGCGATCAGCCATAGGACTGCAATTAGGGCCGCGCCCTTCTTGAAGGTCGGTCTCGATTTAGGTCTATTAAATGTTGAGATCTTCATCTGGAGCCCGAGCTTGGTGGTGTTGATGGTCTCGCTGAGCCAGAGTTTGGATTTGTTCCGCCATTGGGAGGGGTTGGTTCGGGAGTAGTAACTGGCGTTTCCTCCCCAGTTCCGTCTTCGGGATTGTTGGGATTTTGGTTGCCGGCGCTACTTTGTAGTTGGCGCATAAAGACTTCTGGGTTCTGACGTGGTGGTATCCAGAACACCTGCCGAATGGCTTCACCTTGAGAGCCGAAAGCGCAGACAAGTTCGAGTTGGAGGGGGAGTCTACCGGAGATATCCCAGTCGTAATTGTATTCGAGAGTTCGTCCGTCGAGAACTCTCCATTCGAAGTATCGAACGTCAGAGAGCAAAACGATCTCAGCGAATGGCTCATTGTCTAATGACGATGAGGAAAAACTAGAACCCGCTGAGTTGTCTGGGTCTATGATTTGATTTTCATAGTATCTTAGAACGATATCAAGAAATCCTGAGCGTCGTAAAACTGTGGAAAGTTGGATGGCTTTCGCAGTGCGTTCTTCGCCACCCCATTTGAAAGTAAGAGGGACATTTTCTAGGGTGAGATCCGAAATGTAGTGCGACGGAGCGTCGGTAACGACCAGATCGAGGCGGGTATTGCCTGGGAGTGCTGAGAAGCGATTTTCTAGAAGGTCGAAGAAAGCTTGGTGGAGCATTTCTTCATTCTGACTCTGAACGACGGTGTTTCCGAGGATTAGCGAAGATCGTGCGGTGGCAAAGACCATTCCGACCAGAAGAGCGATCAGGAGTAGTGAAAGCACCAGTTCCAAAAGGGTGAAACCGAAAGAACCTTTGCGAAGCGGCCTTGAAGACTTCCTCATGGTTGATACATGGGGTTGTAGCGCAAGGCTTCGACCGAGCGCGATTGCCATGTTCCCTCGGAAAACCAATTGGCAGTGACTTCAACGCGGAACATTTGCTGAAGAAGCTCGCCGTCTTGGTTCTCCAAATCCTCGATCGGTTCGATCAATACATCGAGTTCGATATCGGTGTCTTCGATGGGTATTTGAGTTTGTCCTTCTTCGAGGCTGGGAAATGAGAGTTGCTCGGTTAGAGCAGAATCGAGGATTCGTGTGATTCTGAGTTCGTTTTGGGCGAGAGAGGCAGCTTCTCCCATCCGATGGAAGGCCACGGTTAAGCCAGTGCAGGCGATTCCAAAAACCGCGAGTGCAAGGACAACTTCGAGGAGTAAGAAGCCATCGGTTAAGTGCTGAGCTTTCGTGCGGTTTTTCAATTTCAGTGAAATAGTCTCCTGATATTCAGTTCGCTTCCAGTTCGGAATCGGTGATCGTTGCCGTGAGTGGGTGGTAGGTGTCCTGTGCGTAGCTATTACCTATGTTGAGTCTTACCGTGATCGGTTCGGAAAGGCCGTCTGGATCGAAGCGCCAGACTGGAGTGAGTGTTTCAGTAGGGATGATGAAATTCTCCGTGTTCCATGGGCGCATTGATAAGACAATCTTTGGGTTAATAGGTATTTCCTCACGTAGGGGTTGATAGGATTTTTCTGCACCACCATCAGGCTCAAATTCTATCGGTTCACTGTAGAAACCCGTATCTGAAAGGGGCATGAGTTTTACTGAACCGGGGTGAAACTCGATGACGTATGGCCGCTGGCGTAGTATAGAGGCGGAGCGAGCTTTTTTGGCGAGGAGCTCGATCTCAGTGGAGGTTTTTCGAAGTATACGCTCGGAAGAAGTGAGGAGTAGCACGGTGATGCTGCCTCCTACGATGAGCCCAGCGATAGCAAGGACAACGATGATTTCCAGCAGGGTGAATGCTGGAGGAACGCTTCGGTAAGTGGAACGGCTAGTCTTGGGAGGAGAGGTCATCTTCTGTACCTTCTTGGCCATCGGGACCGACCGAGTAGATCTCGAAGGTGGAAGTGTCTTTTTTCCCAGGATTACGGTATTGATAGGGTTGTTGCCAAGGATCGAGCGGGACTTCAGTTGCAAGCTGTGTCCAGCGTTTAGGGACCGGTGTAGAGGCGGGCTTGTTCACCAGTGCTTCAAGTCCTTGTGAGGTAGAGGGGACTGTGCCTGCATTGAGTTTGTAGGTCGAGATCGCTGATGAAATCGTATTGAAGTCCGAGGTGACTCGTTGGAGTTTGGCACCATCTCCGAGTTTGCCAACGACAGCAATGGACCCGCCGAGGATGACGGCGATGATTCCGAGAACGATGACGATTTCGAGTAGTGTGAAGCCTTGAGAAAAATGAGGCAGTTTTTTGGAAATGTTAGAACCTGTCTTCATAGGTGATATGGTAAATAATGCCGTGAGGCTGGGTAGTTGTCGGGTTTTTCGTAATTTTTTTGGTTTAGTCCACCGGTTGTGCACGAAGGGGTGTTGTTCTTACGGGTTGTGCGCGAGGCGGATCATACTGGGAGTTTCGCGATGTTTGCCCAGAGCGCAAGCTCTCTTCAGTGACTGGCTGGGCTTTCGCTGGATGAATGGGGCAGAGATCGCCGAGATCTGGTGCGGTATCGGCAGGAACTCGATCCATGTAGGCGGTGTCGGAAGTGCTGCAACCAGCGGTGGCGCGCTTGCCGGAGAGTCGACAGAGTTTGATGTCGATGAGTTTCACATTGGAGTGTAGGTCACCGGCTTTGTAGCCGACGCGGTCTGCCGTTTTCATCACATCAACCCAGACAGGGAGAGCCAAGGTGGAGCCGTAGCCGCCTTGGAAGGTTTTTTTTGGTTTGTCGAAGCCGACCCAAACCGCACAGGTAAGGTTCGACGTGTATCCTGCAAACCAAGCGTCTTTAAAGTCGTTGGTGGTTCCGGTTTTTCCACCAGCGTCCTTGGTGAAGCCAAGGCGTTTCATCGAGGCGGCGGTTCCAGATGTAGCGACCTGTTGGAGAATTCGGGAGACTGACCATGCAGAGCCGGTGTTGGCAGCTTTATAAGGGAGTGCGGGAGTGGAATATAGAATGTTGCCGTTTCGATCTTTAATTTCTGAAATAAGATAAGGACGGTAGCGTTTGCCGTCATTCGGGAAAATGGTGTAGGCAGTCGCGACCTCCCATGGACTGGCTTCCCATGAACCGAGGAATGAGGATGGGGTTTCGGGCATGGCCTTGCCGAAGCCAGCCATTCGCGAGACGTTTTTGACTTTTTCGAGTCCGGCATAGTTGCCGACGCGGACTGACATGGTATTTCTCGATCGGATCAAGCCGTAGGAAACGGGATGCATGCCACCGAACTTTCCATCTGAGTTGTTTGGTTTCCAACTTGGAGCGCCTCGAATCTCTCCGCGCCTGATGCGTCCATCAGAGATGCGTGTGGAGGGGCGCATGCCCTTATCGAAAGCTGCGAGATAGACAAAAGGTTTGAAGAGAGAGCCGATTTGGCGGCGTGCTTGGATGGCTCGGTTGAATTGGGATTCGTTGGCATCGCGGCCTCCAACAAGAGAGAGAACCGCTCCTGTACGATTGTCGATGAGAACGACAGAACCCTGAATGTATTCTGGACGTTTACGCTCGTCTTCTGCGATGTTCTGCCATGCTGCTCGAGTTTGATGTTGGTAGCCAGGTTTGCGCTCGACTTCGCGCAGTTTTTTATCGAGGGTCTCTTGGGAAATTTCCTGAAGTCGTTGATCGATCGTTGTCACGATGGTTAGGCCGCCTAGTTCGATATTTTCATCTTCCAGAATGATTTCGAGATCACGTCGAATCGCGTCCATCGCGTAGGAGGCCTCATAGCTGCGTCGCCAAACTGGACGTACGTTTATGGCTTCCTTTTTCGCTTCATCGGCTTGTGGTTGGGTGATTTTTTTCGCGACCACCATTCGCGCAAGAGTTGTGTTTCGTTCTCGCTCAGATGCTTCCATTGAGCGGAATGGGTTGTAGGCATCCGGGCCACGGACGATGCCGGCGAGAAGTGCGGATTGGGAAAGGGTGAGTTGCGACGGGTGCTTTTCGAAATAGATGCGTGAAGCTTCGCCCACGCCTTTGATCTGGCGCCCCCAGTTGATCTGATTGATGTAGGCTTCCAAGATGCGGTCTTTTGAGTGAATCGCCTCGATTCGGTAGGCAATGGCAATTTCGAGGCATTTCCGGTCTAGCTGTTTGTAAATCCGGTTATTCTCGCCTCGCTTGAGTTGAAAGACGTCGGATGCCAATTGCTGTGTGATGGTAGAGGCACCCTCGCGTTTGCCCTGTAGGTTTTTGATGACGGCACGACCGATTCCGATGAGGTCGACTGCTCCGTGAGAGTAGAACCGTTCGTCCTCTCGGGCGAGAATGGCTTTCCTGAAGTCTTGGGCGACACTCGTTAGCGGGACGATCTCACGTTTCTGGCCATGGATTCGGCCGATCTCTGTTCCTTGGCGGTCGAGGACAATCGTCCTTTCAGGCATTTGGTTGATACGCCCAAGATCATAATGTGATGAACGATATCCGTAGATTAAAGAAAGAATGGTCAGTGCATAGAGCCCCGCGACGGCGGGTGCGCCGATTGATCGCACGAAAAACTTTTTGATTGCTGAGAGCCCACGGGTGAAAAAGAAGAGAAGATGGAAAGGCCAGAAGAGAAGGAGTGAAAGTGGATTAGGTGGCCGACGTTTCTTAGCTTGCTTCTTCCGCGGCTTGTTCTTCTGTTGCTTTTTCTTTGCCATGAATCGTTCGAGGAACTTTAGTGGAGAATCTTTGAAGAAGAAACACCAACCTTCGTCAAATAGAACGCTACGGCTGGTAAATTCTATCTTGGAAAGAATCTGAATTGGATAATTAGGAAAGTTTAGGATAGACGAATCTCAATAATGGTGTCGATTGAATGGTGATGATAAAAATTTGGTTCATCTTGTTTTTTACCCTCGTTTCCTCAGGGGCGAGGGAACCGGCGACGACTGTTGCCGAATTGATGAAGCTTGAGAAAAAAGTGGGGAAAGTGGCTGAAAAAGCCATGTCAGCGACCGTTGCCTTGGTCTCAGAAAAGAGCGGATCATCGGGTTCCGGAGTGATCGTCTCGAGGGATGGCCTGATTTTAACTGCGGCCCATGTGATTCAGGGAATGAAAGAGGTGGATATTTATTTCGCTGATGGGAAAAAATGGAGAGCGAAAGTGCTGGGAGCGAATTATTCGAAAGATATTGGAATGGTGAGGATGAACGATCCGGGGCCATGGCCGTTTGTTGAGCTTGGTGAATCGAAGCCGCTTGAGGCTGGCGATTGGGTGGTGGCAATGGGTCACTCGGCGGGTTTTGATCCGGCAAGGACTCCACCTGTAAGGTTCGGTCGTGTGATGTCGGACGGGCCGGGGAATTATTTCACGACAGACTGCACGCTGATCGGCGGCGATTCAGGGGGGCCTTTGTTTGATCTTGATGCGAATCTTGTTGGAGTGAATTCGTCGATAGGATGGTCTTGGAAAAATAATAACCATGCGGGGATCGATGGTTTCCGACAAGATTGGGACCGGCTTGTTGCTGGGGAGGCATGGGGGGTTTTGCAAATGAATCCCATGGCCAATCCAGAGACTCCTGTGCTCGGGATTGGAATGGCGATTCGCGACCGTCAGAATGGGGTGAGGGTGAACAGCGTGGCGCCGAATTCCCCTGCCGGTGCGGCGGGACTACGAGTCGGTGACGTGATCATTTCTATCGATGATGAGTTGGTGAAACAGGGCTCTGAGTTGCAGGAGATTTTGGTGAAAAAAGAAGTAGGAGATAAAGTCCGAGTCGGCATCGTCCGAGGAGGGAAGAACATTGAGTTCGAAGTGGAACTTGTGAAACGGGAAGATCTATACAAATGACGAGAGTTCGTAATTTATTTCATCGGGTCGGAGTTATTTCGGTCGGCTTGATTTCTTTTGCTCCCGGCCAGAGAAACCAAGAAGAGGTTCCTTTGATGAGGCCAAGCGAGTTGAAAGTGGTTGAGGAGCAATCGGAGGCATTCAACGAGGCACTCCTGCCTGTGATCAAGGATGCAGCTCAGTCTACTGTGCGGGTCTGGGGGCAAAAAGGGAGGAGAGGTGCGCCGAAGTTGCTTTCTTACGGAACGGTCATCGGGGGCGGGAATCAAATTATCACGAAATTCAGCGAAGTCGTCGGAGCACTGGAAACCCTTCAGGTTCAAACGGGTAGTGGCCGCTCTTTTCAGACCGAAGTCGCAGGGGTTTTCACAGACGAAGATCTGGTTCTTTTAAACCTTTTAGGTTCGGGCCAAGGGGATCCAGCAATGGAAATGCCCAAACCTGCTAGTTTTTTTGAGAAAGACTTGCAGTATGGCCAGTTCTTAACGAGTCCACAGCCCAACGGTAGACTTGGGGCATTCGGGGTGGTGAGTGTTCTTGAGAGAAACTTGCGTGAATCTGATCAGGCACACTTAGGAATTCTCGCCGATGGCCGGTATCGTGGAGAGGGTGTAAGAATTGCGAGTGTCCAGCCGGAATTCGGTGCTGCAGAGGCCGGAATGCAGACGGGTGATGTGATCTTGGCCATCGATGATAGAGAAATTTCGGGTTTGCTAGAGCTCAAAAATGCTCTCACGGGGAAACAACCTGGAGACAAAGTATCGATCAAAATCGAGTCAGCAGGGAAAGAAAGAGTCGTAGAGGTCATGCTCTCGAATCGACCAGTTCAAGGTCAGTTTGCTGGTAATCGCCTCAATCAGATGGAACGAATGGGTGGTGAACCAAACCGCGTTCGGACGGGTTTCTCAGATGTCGTTCAGAGCGACATGAAGATAAACAAAAATCAGGTAGGTGGCCCGGTCGTTGATTTGGAGGGACGCATTGTAGGGATCACGATGGCGAGAGCTGACCGGACCCGGACTTACATTATGGGTAGCAAAACGTTGATGAGCGTTCTGAAAAGAGAATCGGATACAGTGGCGGAAGCTCAGGAAAAATTTGCTTTAGAAAAAGAACGTCTTGCGAACCAACGCCGTGCGATCATGCCTCGGCGTTCGCAGGGAAGGCCTAGAGATCTGGGAAGGGCGAAGCGCCACCTGAGTGATGTCGAAAGGTTGCGTAATCGGCTGCGTCGTGAGTTTGACGCATTGGATTTGGAAAAATCTCCTTGAGGGTTGTTCGTATTGCCTAAGCGTTCGTTGAGGGCTATCGTTTTCCTTGATGAGCGAAAAAGCATTTCATTACCAAGATCCATTTCCACTGGGCCCAGACCAGACTGAATATGAGCGTATTCACGAAGGTTTGGTCGAAACTGTGGAGTTGGGTGGTAGAGAGATCTTGAAAGTCGATCCGAAGGCTTTGGAAGTTCTCGCGGCGGATGCGATCAAGGCGATCAACTTCAGTTTGCGCAGCAGTCATTTGGAGCAGGTTGCGGCAATTTTGGATGATCCAGAGGCTTCAGAGAATGATCGAATGGTTGCTCTCATGCTCCTAAAGAATGCGGAAATCGCATCACACGGAATTTTACCGGCCTGCCAAGATACGGGAACCGCCACGGTGATCGGGAAAAAAGGCGAACAGGTCTGGACGGGTTGCAATGATGCAGAGTGCTTATCAAAGGGCATTCACCAAACGTACACAAAAGAGAACCTTCGCTATTCGCAGACCGCGCCGCTGACCATGTATGAAGAGGTGAATACGAAGACCAATCTTCCTGCTCAAATCGATCTCTACGCGACAGAGGGTGCCGAGTATAAATTTCTTTTTGTTAGTAAGGGCGGTGGTTCGGCAAACAAAACGTTTCTCTATCAGGAAACCAAAGCTTTATTGAATCCGAAACGTCTCAAGGAGTTCTGCATCGAAAAAATGAAGTCTTTGGGTACTGCAGCATGTCCCCCATATCATTTAGGATTTGTGATTGGTGGAACCTCGGCGGAAAACAATCTTAAGACGGTCAAGATGGCGACGACTCGATATTACGACGATTTACCGACCAGTGGAAACGAACATGGCCGCGCTTTCCGTGACTTGGAGTTGGAGAAAGAACTCTTGGCTGAAGCCAGAGAGATTGGAATTGGAGCTCAATTTGGTGGAAAATATTTTGCCCTTGATGTGAGGGTTGTTCGTCTGCCTCGACACGGCGCTTCCTGTCCAGTGGGTATCGGAGTTTCCTGTTCGGCAGATCGTCAGGCAAAGGCAAAGATTACACGCGACGGCGTGTATCTTGAAAAGTTGGAAAAAAATCCTGGCCGTTTCATTCCAGAAAAATATGCCGATTGGAAATTCAAAGGAGTGGAGATCGATCTTGACCAAGGGATGGAGGAAACTCTCAAGACGCTTTCTAAATATCCGGTGACTACTGCTCTGGCACTCAGTGGGACGATTATCGTGGCCCGTGATTCAGCACACGCGAAGATGAAGGAAATTTTAGAGAAGGAAGGTGAGCTTCCCGACTACTTTAAGAAATACCCCGTTTATTACGCCGGCCCAGCGAAGACACCTAAAGGATTGCCATCGGGAAGTTTCGGTCCAACGACCGCGGGCCGTATGGACGGCTATGTCGATCTGTTCCAAGCGAATGGAGGATCGATGGTGATGCTTGCGAAGGGCAATCGCTCTCAACAGGTTACCGATGCGTGCAAGAAGCACGGAGGTTTTTATCTTGGATCGGCAGGAGGGCCGGCGGCACTGCTCGCAACGGATCACATTCGTTCACAGGAAGTTTTGGCGTTTCCAGAACTTGGGATGGAGGCGGTTTGGAAAATCACGGTTGAGAACTTCCCCGCGTTCATTCTGGTGGATAATAAGGGGAATGACTTCTTCCAGACGATCAATCAGTGTCCAGTCTGTTAGATCGATTTACCAGTCGACAGGTAATTCGATTGTATTGCCTGCGTCCTCGTATTTGATGTGCCCGTTCTTGACTCCATACTCGTGGACGAAGCGCGTGACTTTAACATCGTAGGCGCAGTATTCAGCAATCTTGCGAAGTGGTTCAAATTCTTTGGTTTTTTTGTGTTCCTGCCACCAACGGATTGCATCCAGTCCGTCGGCTGATTTTCCCGTGCCGAGCGATGTTGCCGCGACGTTGTCGAGTTTTAGGAAACGGCCCATGCGCTCCTTCACATTGAGCATCATGTCTAGATTGAGTGTTTGTTCCTCTAGATTTGGAAGGACGTAGGCTTGAAGGACGGGATAATCGAATCCGATATGGTTCCAACCGACAACTAGATCTGCTTTGAGAAGTTGCTCGGTTAGGGCATCGAGATCCTTTTCACCGAAAATCCGATATTCATCTGTGGCGGTGGAGTAGGTTACTGCGACCGAGATACAAAGCTTTGCCTTGTTTGCATAGCCTCCGACATCACTGATGCTGCGCTGGGTTTCGAGATCGAAATAGACGATGTTTTTTTCGCTCACGTTGGATAGATTGCACCGTCAGTTGCAGGTGTCCAAGGCCGAACCTAAAAAGAGGGAGATTTTCTCAGATTTGCGCACTCAATTCACAGTTCGCCTTCGATCAGGTCGTCGAGGGTCTGACGCTTGCGAACGAGGGTTGCATCTTGCCCTTCTACGAGGACTTCGGCAGGGAAGGGGCGTGAATTGTAGTTCGAGGCCATGACGAAGCCGTAGGCACCGGCAGACATGAGGGCGATGGAGTCGCCGGGATCGAAGTCTGGTAGTTCTCGATCTTGGCAAAAGAAGTCACCGCTTTCGCAAATGGGGCCGACGACGTCGACTTTGACGGTTTCGCTAGTTGAGGGTTCGACTAAAGGGACGATATCGTGATGGCCTTCATAGAGGGCAGGACGAATCAAGTCTCCCATTCCTGCGTCGACGATCTTGAAAGTCTTTGCAGAACCTTTTTTCTCGTAGAGACATTTCGTGACGAGCACTCCAGCGTTTCCGGCGATGTAGCGCCCGGGTTCGAGGAGAATTTTTAAGCCGAGATCTTTGAGTCGTGGAACAAGTTCTTCACCATATTTTTCAATGGTGAGAGGGCGTTCGGATTCTGGTTTAGAGGACCACCAATCCGACGAGCCTGACTGAAGGGAGTTCTCGTAGACGATACCAATCCCACCGCCGATGGACCAGAATTCGATTCCGTGCTTTTCCTTGAGAGAGGTGACGAGTGGGATGACCTTTTCTACGGCCTCGATGAATGGGTCGATCGAAGTAAGTTGCGAGCCGATGTGCATTTGCAGGCCACGCAGCTTGATGTTTGGTAGCTCATCTGCGGCTCGGTTGTAGAGTTCGGCGATCCTTTCGAAATCGACTCCAAATTTATTTTCGCTCTTGCCGGTGGAAATATATTTATGAGTTTTGGCGTCGACGTTTGGATTCACTCGGACAGCTGCCGGAGCAATTTTTCCAAGCTCTCCAGCAACTTGATTCAGGTATCGAAGTTCCTCTTCACTTTCGACATTGAATGAGTAGATCCCTTGTTCAATGGCGTAGACGATTTCTTCGCGTGTTTTCCCGACGCCTGCGAAAGTGCAATGGGCGGGATCGCCGCCTGCCTTGATCACTCGAAAGAGTTCGCCGCCGGAAACAATATCAAATCCCGCCCCTTTCGTTGCGAGTAGGCGCAGAACGGAAAGGTTTGAGTTAGCTTTTACCGCGTAGGCAATTTCGTGATCGACTCCAGAGAGCGCTGTGTCCAGACGCGTGAAGTGGTCGGAAATCGTTCCGGCAGAGTAGACATAGAGAGGGGTTCCGTGTTCTTCGACTAGGGACCGAAGTGGAACTCCTTCGCAGAAAAGCTCTCCGTTTTTGTAGGAAAAGCTGTGCATTGCTCAGCTTACTTGACGAGGCCTGCTTTTTTAAGGGTCACGTAAGCGCCATTCTTATTGATGGTCTTGAGCGCGCGCGCACTGATTTTAACTCTTTTGAAACGCCCAAGTTCTGGAACCCAGATGCGTTTGTTTTGAAGGTTTGGAGAAACAGAGCGTTTTACCACCTTGGTGACGTGACGTCCGATTCCGCCCTTTTTCTTGGCCAGACCTGAACGGTGGATCTTGCCGCCGGAGCGGACGCGGGAGCCTCTAATACTACAAATACGTGCCATAATGAAAATTGGTTTGCGGGGCGCGAAGGATGCCTTGGCTTTGCGATGCGTCAAGACGAATTGTCACGAGATTCGTATGTTTTTCAGGGTTTTATTGAAACTCGATGCCTAAACGGCGCAAATATTCGTTTTTAGCGAAATTTCGCGCGCAGTCTTTGGAGCTTTCATTTTTTGTTGTGCCTCCTAAAATACTCTTTTTCCTGCGTAATATGCGATACATCCAAGTCTTTCGTTCTTTTGCCGTTTTAGTGATCGGCTTGTCTCCGACGGGCCTCCGAAGCGAGCCGTCCTCGGCGCCAAGAGATCACGTGCTTCTAGTCACAATCGACGATCTCAATGATTGGATCGGTTGCCTCTCAGATCGCTCAGAGCTAGGGCAGGGGAATGGGCGAGTGACAGGAGAGGGACACCCTCAAGCTAGGACCCCCAATATGGACCGGCTCGCTCAGCGGGGGATCCTTTTTACAAATGCTCATTGTCAGGCGCCAATCTGCCGCCCGTCTCGAACTAGTTTTATGTCGGGTCTGCGGCCTACGACTTCCGGGATATACGGAAATCGCTCCCAGCATGATGCGAAGGGCTCTCTCCAACCGGGTAAGCAAGTGCCTTGGATGACTAGGCGATTTGAAGATGCTGGCTATGACGTCTTTACTGCTGGGAAAATCTTACACGCTAGCAGGAATAAGCCGCTTGGTGGGAAGCCGTGTTTTAAGACCGGTCAAGGCCCGTATCCTCCAAATAAAATCGATGTGCCAAAGGAGATTACTCCGAGTCGTATTTGGGACATAGGTATCTACCCAGCAAAAGAAGAAGACTACACCGACTTGCGCATCGCTAAGTGGACCGCCAGTCAGATTAAGAAGCCGCTGAATGAAGCCGATAAGCCTCGGTTCTTGGCCCTTGGATTTTACAACCCTCATTTGCCATTGTTCGCTCCGAAGAAGTGGTTCGATGCTGCGCCAGCAAAAGAGGACGTTTTGCTCGGTGCTGTTCGGGAAAATGACTTTGATGATCTCCCGGAAATAAGTAAGCGAATTTCCAGTCGTGTCAGTTACGCGCAATGTGCAAAGTGGTGTCTTGAGGATGAGGCAAATCTCCGGACATTGACTCAGGCTTACCTCGCCTGCACCACCGCCATGGATGATGCACTTGGGCATGTAATCGATGCGCTCGACGAGAGTGAAATGGCGAATGATACTTGGATCGTTGTTCTATCTGATCACGGTTGGCATCTTGGCGAAAAAAACCATGTTGCCAAACAAACTCTGTGGACTCGTTCGACTCGCGTGCCGCTAATTATTGTGCCGCCAAAGCGATTGAAAGACAGCCCTCGAGGTGTTCGCTGTGATAGACCGGCGGAGTTGCTCGATGTTTATCCCACGCTCGTGGATGCAGCGGGAATCGAGGCTGCGAAATCGGATGAAAAGCTCGATGGGATCAGTCTAACACCATGGCTCGGTGAGCCCTCTGCGGAAAAGGATCGTCCAGCGATCACGACCATTTACGCTCACAATCACAGCCTCTGTGATACTCGCTACCGTTACACACGATATGCCGATGGCAGCGAAGAGCTTTACGATCGTGAGGTCGACCCGCATGAATTCGAAAATCTAATCGAAAAAGTAAAAACTCGAGATGATTTGAAAGCTGTGGTGAAAAAGCTATCTGCGTGGATTCCCAAAGACGAACCGCGGGGACCGGATTTGATTAAAGATGGTGTGAAACACTAAGCTCACTCCTTCAAAGTCATCAGGAACGAGATGAGATGTTCCAGATCCTGTGGTGGGATCACGCCTTCAAAGGATGGCATGGAAGGGGGATACCCTTCGGTGATCTTTGCGGTTGGGTTGATGATCGATTCGCGGATCTCCTTTTCAGTGCTCTTGCTGGCGAGGCTTTTTAAGGGAGGGCCGGTGAGTTTTTCATCTGTTAGAGAGTGGCAACCCACGCAGCTGAATTGAGTGAACAACTGTTCTCCTTTGGCTGGATCTCCCGTGGTTAACTTGGGTTTATTTTTTTCCGCTTCGGCAATTTTTATGAGATCGGAAGAACTTGCCTCTTGGAGATGGTCAGGGCGGGAAAAGATGTGAAGGGGAACTGTGATGTTTCCAGAGGATACGCTAAGATTCAGATCGAGTATGTCTGATTTTCTGAGTAGATCGAACTCAAGGCTTAGTTGAGTACGGTCTTTTGATAGTTGGAACGCCGTTGGCTGGAATTGCTGTTCGCCAGGTTTTCCATCCCAACGGTAGTGTCCTGATCCGTATTTGCGAGTGCGCTTGATGTTGAAGAGGCGCAGAGCGGGACTGCCGGGGATGATGGTCTCGTCTGTGGCTAGGGGGCGGTTCAAGCGGACGGTGATTCTATCTCCAGAGACATCCAAAGCATTGGGGGTCGGTATGGGATAGGTTTGTTCGATTGAGGCCAAGCCCAGTAAATTCGGAGTGGTTGGTTTGTATCCGGAGATGCCAAGGCCAACGACATAGAGTCTTCCGGAAATCGGATGAACGGCGCCATTCAAAGTAGGGAAGTCCAGCTGGAGGGGTAAGTTCCATGAAAAGGCTTGACCCACTTTGGGAGTCGCGATCCCGAAAAGGCGACCGTTCCAAGAGACTTGAAGGAATGTGTTCGCCAAGTCGCTGAATGCCTTCTCGGTCGTGGAAGTGAACGCAGCGGCTGAGCGATTCGCTTGATAGGGATAGTAGAAGAGAGGTTCTGAAGGCTCCTTTTTCGAACGAAAATCGGTGGGGGCGAAGCCAAGATAAGGGCGTTTGTGCTCAAGCTGATGAATCGGCGTGCTGGGGATGTGATGCCCTTGTTGATCCGATGCGAAGACGCTGCCATCGTTCCGAAGTCCGACATATGGTAGTCGCAGACCGTCGGCAAGAATCTCGACGGTGTCACTCTCCGGATCTATTCGAAGGATGGTTCCGCGATGTTCAGCAACTTCGGAGTATTTGCCCTTTCCGTATTGATTGATTCCGCCCTTTGCGATCAGGAACGAACCGTCGGGTTCGATTTCAAGAGATGTCGCGTAGTCGCGTGTGTGGAGAGTTTGGAGAAAGTGATCTGAGGCACATTTGAAAGAGTCAAAAAACCCATCACCGTTGATGTCGATGAGTTCGGTGATTTGATCTCGGCCTAAGACAAAAATTTGATCGTTTTTATTCGTTGCGATCGACATGGGTTCGAAGATTCCGCTGGCCACTCGGGTCCATTTCGATTTTGCAGTGTCGAGATTTTCGATGCGCCAGATATCGCCATCGAAGGTGCAAAGCAAGGCGACACCGCTCGAGAGGAAGGCGAGATCGGTTGGTCGGATGGGGCGTTTAACTTTCGGGAGTGTGAGATTACGAACCGTGAATGGGCCGTTGATTTTCGCCTTTGGGTGAGTGACTGAAGTCGTCTCTGAGAAGACAGGAGTCGCGGGCTGGATTGGCCCGATGCTCTTGAATTTGTTGGGAGCTTGCTCCAAATCGGATACGAGAATGTTTCGCTGTTTTTTCGAAGAAGAGATGTGGAGAGTATCTCCTTTCACCGTTGCCTCAGCTCCGACGCTTCGAAAACGCTTGGAGAACAATTGTAAGGTCAGTGCTGTGGGTGATGGCCCGACCTGAAGGATGCGTTGAATGTGTCCTCTCTCGTCTGCAATGATGCGTTCGGAAATCTGAGTTGTGCCGACTTTGTAGCGTATGATCGGTTCTTTTCCACAGAGCGAGATGCCTACCCACTCTCCGAATTCGCGGGGTAGGGGGCCAATGGGTGTCTTGCTATCGATGAGGAAGTTGCTTCGAGGATCGGGCCCTATCTTATTTCCGGTGGCGATACCAGCGGCTTCCGCGGAGCTGTAGCGTAGCTTTCCCCGGAGTTCGGGTGGTTTGGATGCCTTGGCTTTTTCATCAGGAAAGGAAATCGCCGCCATGGAATCATAGCTGATCGGTGGAGTTCCTGCTTCGGGCTTCCAGATGGCTGACCAACGGAGTAGGTCGGGATCAAAACAAGCCCAGTGTCCGTGACCGATTGGAAGAATGACGCCACGGCGTGTCCGGTTTGGTTTGCCACCTGCCTCGAACACCATGGCTGATCGAATGAACGGGACTTCGTTTTCAATAAACCCGTCAGCAGGAAGGGATGGTGCAGCGCACGCAACGGAAGCTCCGATGAGGAGACTTGAAAGGGGGAAAGAAGAAACTACGGATCGAAATCGGGTCATATCAATTGCTACGCTGGCGATTCAACCACTTGGCAACATCGCGGAATACTTTGTTTCGTTTTGTGTCGTACATCAGAAGGTGGTGCGCTCCTTGGTAATTGTGATAGGTGGTTGATATATTCGGAGAGAGCCTTGCGATGAAGCCGCGCATGTCCGAGTCATTGTTGAAATAGTCTTTTTCGCCATGTAGAACGAGAACTGGCACTTCTATTTTTGGAGCACATGCGTTCATGCCGCCGATTAAGCGTCCGAGGGTGCCTAGAAGTCGCAGGGTGTGTTTTTCGATGTGGTATGAGTTCTTCTGGGATTGATCGCTATGGACGGAATCTTCAGTCATTTGCACTTCCTCACCATCGGCAAGGGCGTCGAGAGGTACGCGCGCAAGCGGGAGTGTTGCGGCGGCAACTTGCACAAGGGCGATTTTCCAAGGTTCGAGGTCATCTTTAAATCTCACAATGGGCGATGAGAGAACCAAGGCGTCACAGGGGGCAGAACCCGGTGGTGCTGAACAAATGGCGTGAGTCGCAATCAAGGCACCCATGCTTTCGCCATACCAAATAATTTTCGCTTTGGGGTGTCGGCTCTTCACGAGTTGAGTAAATGCTTGAAGGTCAGTGTACCATTGCTCTGCGTTGCCGATGTCTCCGCGGCGTTCGTAAATTGGATCGCTTCCTTGGCCCCGTACCTCATAGGCGTAAACGGCGGTTTTTGGTTGGTGCCTTACCAGATAATTGCCGAGATTGTTGTAGTCGACCGATGCTCCACTGAATCCATGAATGCCGATGATGACGATATCTGGGCGATAGCTTTTCCGTTTCCAAGAGCGATAGCCGAAAGTTTCTGACTCAGCGCTCTTCGCTGTTGGGAAGACTGAACGTATTTCGTAGGGAGCACAGCCGTGCAGAGCGAAACATAGAAATGTCGCGAGAATCAATTTGAGGTTACCCCATAACACTTGAGCAAGATGGTCTGCAGATGTTGTTTTTGCAAGGGAGATGGTTTCCGAATCTTAGGCCGTTCTTGAAAAGTTTTTTATCTGTCGGGTAATTTACTCTTTTTGGAAATAGATCCTTTGCCAAAAGTCTTTGCCGAAACCGTATTTTTTGGGGAGAGAAGGGTGCCTGCGCAAAGCGGTAGTCCACCAATCTGGGCGCAAGTGCCACCGAACTGCGTTGCTCTTCGGTCGTTGATAGCTGCGTGCCCTGGGAGAGTTTAACGCGAGATGAAATACTTCAATAGGTGTATGGCTTATCGGCCATGATACCCGAGTCGGAAATTTTGCGATTTGACTGGAAATTAAGTTTTCTTTTGAAGTGATTTGTATAAAAAGACAAATGTCGCAGTAGATATATTGAAGCTATGAAAACATATTTTTTATTTCCGGTCGTTCTTTTGTTGTTTTCGAGTCTCTCGTGGGCAAAGCCAAGATTAACCGTTTCGACTCCCTCTTTGGTTCCCGAATCCGAGGTCGATGTCATTTTCAACCAACCCATGGTCTCGGAGGAGCTTTTGGGAAAAGAAGTTGAGAATACGTTGGTGAAGATTGAGCCGTCGATCCCAGCGAAGCTTTTCTGGAAAGCGCCTACCATTGCGGAGTTGCGATTTCAGGAGAATCCAGAAATCGGTAATGAGTATCGATTCTCAGTGAGCGGTGATCTCAAGCACGTTGATGGTAGTGCGGTTGAAAAAGGTGAGTTTTCAAAGGTATCGACTGAGAGTTTCAGAATCTACACCGCGCGAATCAACAATCGCTGGGGACGAGATTATTCCCCTGCGACGGCCGCTTGGATGATTGTTCTTAATGATGATGTAGACCCGGAAAAAATCGCTGGTTTCTTTAGTTTTGGATCCAAGACGAACCAGTCGGTTGCTGCAAATATACGCCATGCCAATGCGAAGGAGGCCGGCTACTTCCGGACAAACTATCTGGCATGGAAAAATCGCCAAGATCCGAAAATTCAGCGTGCGAAAGTCGCCCCCGAGACTTTGGTTAAAAATATTGTCGTTGTCTCACCCAATTCTCCACTTCCTGCTGGAAAGGACTGGTCGTTGCGGGTCTTGAAGGGACTTCCGAATGAAGGAAAATCGACAGCACTGAAGAGCGATATGTCTTATCGAATCGGCACCGTCGAGGCGTTCAAAGTTTCAAGTGTTTCAACTTCTTTGTCAGCGACGTCGCCACGCCGTCTAGTCGTAAGATTCAATCGAGTGATTGCTCAAGATTTGGCCGAAAATGCGATTTTGGTTTCTCCGGAGCCACCCAACCTTTCAAAGAAGATCAATGGGAAGGCATTGATTCTGGATGGAGATTTCTCTGGATTTGATCAATACAAGGTGAGTGTTGCGAAATCTGTCGTCTCAGCGAGTGGTGACAGCTTGAGCAGTGCGAAGGATTTCTCCGTGACCTTCAAGCGCTTGAATCCTTATCTTGCCCTTCCCTCTCAAGACGAGGCTCAGTTTGCCAACGGCCAACGAGAGTATCAAATTGATACGACGAACCTCTCGAAGCTGAAAATCAGAATCAAAAAATTGGATGGAAGAGGAATTGTCCGTGCGATGCAGGGATATCGGAACTACACTGGAAACGGGCCGGATTATTCAGGAATTAACCCAGTTTCCATCATTCCTTATTCGCTCATTTCAGGTGAGACAGTGGTCGAAAAAGAGATCGATCTCGGCATTGAGGTGGACACTGGAAAACGATATGAAATTTCTTGGGATGAGTGGCTGCCTGCAGATTTAAAGAAGGCGACTTTGTTCCTAGACGTGATCGGAACACCGCATCTGAAATCTGGCGAAGAAGCGAAGAGAAATGCGCAGGCAATTGTGCAGTTGACCGATATCGGGCTTGCATGGAAATTCACCAAAGAGTCGGCCCTTGTTTTCGCGTTTTCTTGTGAGACTGGACTGCCCATGGAAGGGGTGAAGTTGAATGTTTTCGGCGAGGATGCTTCCCCAATCACAAATACGGTGACCGATGCGAGTGGTCTTGCCAAATTGCCAAGAAGTTCAAAAGTCAGGCATCTTCAAGCGCTGCATGCGGGTGATTCCTATGCCGTCGCATTTGACCGAACCTTGGATCGCGTTGGGATGTGGCACTTCCCGGTTCGCTATTCCTGGATGCAGTCGCTTCCTGAAACGCGGAGGGCTTTCATGTTCACTGATCGATCGCTCTACCGTCCAGGGGAAACCGTCCGAGTGAAAGGGATTGTTAGGAGTCAGAATGGCAATGAAATCGCTATGTCGAAGGGGGCAGTGGCCCGCGTGACGATCGTTGATCCGAAAGACAAGGAGATCTTCACGGATGATGTGGAAATTTCCAAACTTGGATCGTTTGATTTTCAATACGCCTTGCCTAGTGCGACGACAGGTCGGCACACCATACGTCTCGATTATCCCGAAGAACTGCTGCTCGCAGAGGAGACCGAAGATTGGGAAAAACAGATTGCGCTGCGTCAGAGTGCTTCCTTTTCCATTCCTCTAAATGTTGAAGAGTTCCGAAGAAATACATTTGAAATCGAACAGAAAATCGAAGCTCCCTTGGCTGGTGCAACCGAAGTGAAAGCTAAATTAACAGCTACCTACTATCAGGGGCAACCCGTTGCTGTAGGTAAAGCGAGCGTGTTTACCGAGATCACTGAGACCAATCCCTACCCAGAACGGTTTCGCGATTTTCTTTTCGGCGATCATCGAGTCGATGACTGGAGGTATTGGTATCATTACTTCGGATACCGAGATCAGAGCGGCGATAACTCGATTACGAGAACGACGTTTAATTCCGATTTGGTGCTCTCGAAAGAAGGTTTTACTGAGATTCCCGTATCACTGCCGAGCGGTGATTTTCCAGTGGCTCGCAATGTCAGTATTGCAACCGAGGTGACTGACGCAAATGATCAGACTCTAACCGCAAGGTCGCGAACGATCGTTCATCCGGCGTCGATCTACGCTGGGATATCGCGCTTGGATCAGCTTGTCCGTGTCGATGATGAAGCGACTTTTCGTTTTGTCGCAGTGACTTCAGAGGGCGACCCGGTCGAAGATGATGTAACAGTCAAAGTCACCTTGACTCGCCAAGTCCATGCGAACACCAAGACCAGTAATGCAAACGGTGATACGGTGACTGAAAGCACCCCGCGTGATGAATTGGTTTTTGAGAAAGATGTCAATATCACAGCGGCCTCTTCTGCGAAGGAAGGCCTGAACTTTCCAATCTCGCCTAAAGAGACTGGGCTTCATTTCCTGAAAGTAAGTGGAAAAGATGCGGAAGGCAGAAACTTTGCAACGGTTACAAGATTTCGCGTTTACGGGTCGAAGGAATATCCATGGCGCTATGAAGACGGAATGCGCATCAAACTCGTTTCTGAGAAGAAGTCTTATCAGCCCGGAGATGTGGCCCGTGTGCTTGTGCTCTCTCCGATCGAAGGTAAGGCTCTCGTCACGGTGGAGCGGGAAAAAGTCCTCAGTTCCTTTCTGACGGAAATTTCAGCGGACAATCCGGTGATCGAAATTCCTTTGGACGACGGACACGCACCGAACGCTTATGTTTCGGTCTTGATCGTAAGGGGAGCGGCAGATTCGGAGAGAAAAATCAAGGAACCCAAGCTGCGTTTGGGGTATTGCGAGTTGACTGTGGAGAACCAAAAGGATCGGTTAGAAGTTGCGATCCAGTCACCGTCTCAGAGTTATCGACCGGGAACAGAAGTGACGCTCGTCGGAAAGGTGAGCTCGAGTGACGGATCTGCCGCTAGTGGAGCAGAGGTCACACTGTATGCGGTGGATGAAGGAACCCTTGCTGTGATGGGCTACGATACTCCTGACCCAATGGCATTTTTCTACAACCCAAGAAGGTTGCAAGTTGAGGCTGGTACGTCGTTTCAAATGTTTATTTCTGAAAACTCAGAATACCGCTCATTTTTCAATAAGGGCTTTGTTGTCGGAGGAGGGGGTGATCTCAGTAAATTGGCGGACCTGATGCGCAAAAACTTCGACCCTTGTGCGGCTTGGGCACCTACCTTGGTAACCAACGAAGCGGGCGAATTCTCTCACAGCTTTGAATTGCCTGATACTCTAACTCGCTATCGGCTTGTGGCTGTTGCACACCATGGTGGAGGCCGATTCGGCCATGATGAATCCGAGCTTTTAGTCAAGAAGCCTTTGATGTTGGAGCCGAAGTTGCCTCGTTTTGCTCACCAAGGGGACCGAATCGTTTCACAAGTCATGGTGCAGAATGCCTCGGGACAAGCGGGAACCTGGGAGGTTGTATGTGCAACATCTGGCGGCGAACAAACGTCTCGCGCAATTCTTGAAGGTTCTCACCTCCAAAGCCTGACCTTGCAGGACGGTGAATCCGCCGTGCTAACCTACCCGATTAAGATCACTGATACCGGTGAGGTGACGATCTCATACCGTGCGAGACCGTTGTCCTTGCCAGGCGGGGAGTTGACTCCGGAACTAGAGGAATCGCTATCCGACGCTGTTCGGGAATCTTTTCAATCCCATTTCCCTATGCCGCTGCTGCGTCAGGTGGAGTCACTACGAATCAAGGCGAACAACCCGTTGGATCTGCGGAAGCAGTTAAATGAAAATCTATCGAATGCCAGTGGTCACGTGGAATTTGAGTTTGCGACCTCTCCCTTGGTGGAGATTTCTTCTTCAGTCAAATATCTGCTTCAGTATCCATACGGGTGCGCCGAGCAGACGAGTTCCTCACTGATGCCTTGGTTTGCTGTGAAAAGTCTCAGGCCTTATGTGCCATCATTTGCAAAAAAATCGGATAGAGAAGTTCATACGGCGATTCAGATGGGAGTGGATCGGCTGTTGAGTATGCAGCAGACCAACGGTTCATTCGGGTATTGGCCAGGTGCGACGACGACTACGGATTGGGTCACTCCATACGCTGGTATGGCTTTAGTCTTGGCGAAGCAACACGGAGGAAATGTACCGGAGTCATCTTTGGAAAAGCTTAGTCAGTATCTCATCGCCTCGCTTCGTGGTGCTGGCGAGGCCAAGACCTCAAGAGAACTCGAAACCCATGCGAAGTCTCTCTACACCTTGGCGTTGATGGGTAAATCGCAACCGCCGTATCATGCATTGATGGCGGAGAAATTACCCTTCATGGATCAAAACTCCCGAGCCTTACTCGCAGCGGCAGTAGCTGTTGCTTCAGAAGGAAAACCCAAAGAGCTGACCATCGCTCGCCAGATTCTAACCTCGAAAGTCGAATACAAACCGCTTGAAAACGGTAACTACTGGAGACCTGGTAATTCATCAGGTGCGACTGACCTGTTGGCTTGGTCTGCAATCGATGCGCGCTCGATCGAGGCGGATCGCGCACTGGACCAACTGCTAAAAGATAGGAATCCGTATGGCCACTGGCGAAGCACATGGGTCAACGGTTGGAGTCTGCTTGCAGTTTCTAACTACGCAGCGGACAAGAAGATCGAAGACGAACCCATCGTTCTCGTTCTCGAAACGAACGAGGGACGAAAGGAGCTTACTTTATCAAGTGATCAACCGACTGGGATGCTTTCACTACCCTTGGGTCCGACGACGAAAATGAACCTGAGCGCAAACTTACCGGCTTACGTCCGAATGAATATTTCAGGTAAGCCAGCGATCGCCCCCGTTGCGCCCGTTTCTAACAACGGATTAGTCATCGAACGCATTTACGAAAAAGTTCTGAGTAGTGGGCAAACTGAAATTCTCGCAACTCCGGCGAAGGGAGATCTCATCCGTGTGACCTTACGCGTGACCATGCCGAATGATGATAGCCGCTACGTAGTGATTGACGATCCACTCCCGTCTACTTTCGAGACGGTGAACTCGAAGTTCGCATCTCAAGCCTCCGCGCAAGTGATCCGGACTAGTGAAAACGACTGGAAGATCTCTCACTCTGAGCTCCGCTCCGACCGGGCCGTTTTTTTCCTCGATCGCGTTTGGAAGAAGGGGACCTACAACGTGACTTACCTTGCGCGTTGCACCATGGCAGGGGAAGTCACCGCACCGCCCGCGAAAGTCGAGTCCATGTATGATCCTGAAAACTTTGCTCTCTCCGCCTCTCGGGAATTTTCATCAAACTAGCAAACGCGGCTTGCGGAATCGGTATGGTTTTGATTCTTTCCCGTCCATACCTTTCCAGACGCCGCTGTAGCTCAGGGGTAGAGCAATTCATTCGTAATGAATAGGTCGTCGGTTCAATTCCGACCAGCGGCTCCATTTGAGGCTAGACCGGTTTCCAAATGGCCTTGCCGAAATGAGTGGATTTTTTTGGGTTCGAAGAAATTGGCTACGCGATGTCAGGCAGCGTTTCGGGCGGACGAAGCCATTTCGGCAGTTCCATCTGCAAAACGGTCTAACCAACATTTAACCGCCATAGGGTGAAGTTGAGAAATGCGGCGAAGGAGACCCAAACAAGATAAGGCACCAAAAGCCATGCGGCGGGTCTGCTGATGCGGTAGAAGCTGAGCAAGGTCGCGATAATGGCGACCCAAAGAAAAAGGATTTCCACCAAGGCCCATCCGAGTTCATGGGCGCCGAAAAATATCGGTGACCATGCGGCGTTCAGGATTAGTTGGATGATGTAGAGTGAAAGTGGTATTTTCCAGCCATCGCGTTTCCAGACGAGCCATGCAGCGATGGCCATCATGAGATAGAGTGCGGTCCAGACTGGGCCGAAGATCCAAGAGGGTGGGTTCCAGTCTGGCTTATCCAGTGCCTGATACCATTCGCCCGGCAAAAAGAAGACGCCCAAGGCAGAGGCCGAGAATGTGAGGACAATGAAGCCAAGAAGAATGAGGGTCTGCTGAAGTTTCGTCGTTTTCATTTTTTCTTATTTTCAGATAGGTCTCAGCGTATGAATACCGAAAGCAACTTTACTGAGATTTAACCGGCACGGAGCCATCTTTCCTGGCCAATTTTGGGTCGATTACCTTTCCCGGTCGTAGTGGTGTGTGTTCCCGTTTTGCAATCGCTTTAGCCTGCTCAATGATCCTTGGATGTTGTTCAGCGAGATTCGTCGTTTCGCTGATGTCTTGGGAAAGATTGTAGAGTTGCCAACGAGCTTTGGTAGCCGGTTTGATCGCCTTCCAATTTTCCATGCGGACGGCGACTTGGCCACCAAACTCCCAATAGAGAGCCTCGTGCTTCGGTTGGTTTCCTTTTCCTAGAAGAGTCGGGACGATAGATATGCCGTCCACTCGTTCTGGCGGTTTGGAGTCAGCCAATTCGGCAAGGGTCGGGAAAATATCTGGAAAATACCAAAGGTGGTCGTTGGTGGCTCCTGCTTCAATTTTGCCAGGCCACCGAACGAACATTGGAACGCGTAGGCCACCTTCCCAGAGGTCTTTTTTCTGTCCGCGGAACTCAACGCCTGTCTTTGGATGAACATTTGGGGCGAATCGGCCACGTGGGTATTCCTTGTCGTGGAAATAATCCTGACCGCCATTGTCTCCGCAGAGGAATAAAATCGTATTGTCTTCAAGGCCCTCGGCTTTGAGCTTACTTACTAAGTCACCAATCTGCTGATCGATTTTGAGCATCATTGCGGCATACATTCTCGAATCCGTGTCGCGCTTCTGACCTTGCCGCCACGGCTTGTCTTTAAAGGCTAGCCACGCAGGATCGTTTGCGGTCATTCCCCATCGACCATGCGGAATGATGACGGGTAGATAGAGAAAGAAGGGCTTGTCTTTATTTGTGTCCAACCAGTCCATCGCTTCATCCCAGATGACATCGTGAGCAAAGGTGGTGCCATCATAGGGAGAACCGGTGTTACCTTGAAGTGGAACTTCCTGACTGTTGTCGATCAGATAGGTGGGAAAATACGTGTGGGCGTGGACTTGGTGGTAGTAGCCAAAAAAGCGGTCGAAACCGTGCTTTTCGGGGACTCCGGTGGTTCCGCGGCCACCGATTCCCCATTTGCCAAACCCACCGGTGGCATAGCCTGCATCATGAAGAACTTTAGCGACAGTGATGTCGTCCTCGCGGATCGGACTCATGCCGCCGTTGGTGCGCATGGACGTGTGTCCGAGATGTTGACCAAGCATCAACGTTGCGCGGGTTGGGCCGCATACAGGGCCGCCGGCAAGCGCCTGAGTGAACCGCATTCCACCCTTTAGGAAATACTTGTCGATGTTTGGAGTCTTCAAATCTGGATGACCCAATCCAGAGAGTTCGTAGTATCCCCATTCGTCCATCATGAGATAGACGATGTTGGGTTTCTTGGCCGCCGAGGCAGATGAATATAAACCGAATATCCAAAGCAAAATCGAAAGGTATGGGAATATTTTCATGAGAGTTGATCGTGGCGAAATCGCGGTTGTTTGGGAAGAAAATGAGAATGAACTTTCGCTAGTGCATCGGTCCGGAAGTTCGTGTGAAAAGGACCGCAGCTCCAAATTGCTTCGATCGCAGATCGCAAACTTCGTCGATCCCCTTCCTTTCCCGTTTGCACAAGAACTTTGGGAGCGGTGCACTAGTCTGTCTTCTAAAGGTCTTCAAGAATACACGAGTGATTCCTCTGATTGTAATTTTGTGATTTTCTGAGATCTTTTCGTAGCCTTCTCAGAGGCATCGAAGTAACTCTTCGAGTTTGCTCCGACCAACATTTTCATCAGTTATAAATCATGAACATCGGTATACCGACAGAAATCAAGGCGCAGGAAAACCGAGTCAGTATGATTCCGGGTTCGGTGTCAGAACTTGTGAAACGCGGACACCGAGTGCTTGTCCAACGAGGGGCGGGGGATGGAGCGAGTTATTCTGATGAGCAATACGAAGCAGTGGGGGCGGAAATCGTCCCGGATGCGGCTGCTGTATTCAGTGGTGCGGAATTGATCGTGAAAGTTAAAGAGCCCCAACCGTCCGAGGTGACAATGCTTCGGCCCGACCACATTCTCTTTACTTACTTACACCTTGCCGCCGACAAAGTCCTCACGGAGAGCCTGATGGCAAGTGGATGCACAGCGATTGCTTACGAGACGGTAGAAGTAAATCGTAGGTTGCCGCTATTGGAGCCGATGAGTGAAATTGCCGGCCGCATGTCGGCGATCGTGGGTTCGTATCATTTGGGAAAACACCGTGGTGGGCGAGGTTGCCTGTTGGGCGGAGTGCCAGGAGTTTTACCGGGTCGGGTTGTGGTGCTTGGTGGCGGAACCGCAGGCGTCAATGCTGCCCGAGTTGCGACTGGTATCGGGGCGGATGTGACCATTTTGGAAGTGGATTTTGACCGGATGCGTTTTCTCGACATCACGATGAGTGGAACCCATACGGTCTTTTCAAGTGAGGCGAATCTTTCGGAATTACTCCCTCGGGTTGATCTGTTAATTGGCGCAGTGCTAGTGCCTGGAGCGAAGGCTCCGAAGCTGGTCACACGCGATATGCTACGGATGATGTCGAAGGGAAGTGTGTTTGTGGATATCGCGGTTGATCAAGGCGGGTGTTCGGAAACAACGCGGGCAACAACTCATGACGATCCGACTTTCGTGGAGGAAGAGGTCCTTCATTACTGCGTGGCAAATATGCCGGGTGCCTATTCTCGTACAGCCACTCAGGCGCTGAATAACGTCACGCACACTTGGACCCAGCTCATTGCAGACAAAGGACTTCTTGGCGCTATTGAAGCTCGAAAGGAATTACTTAGCGGAATAAACGTCCGTGGAGGGAACCTTACCTTCCGTCCTGTCGCCGAGGCACACGGTATCGAATATACCGATATATCTGATCTGAAATAATCGGTTCTCTATCCGTCTTCTTCGGGTTCGTTTGAAACTCTAACTGCTATTAGTCTGCAAATTCGAAACCGGATAGAGCCCCGCTAGAGCGTAGGTAGATCGGTGTTGCGTCGAGCCTCGGTTTCCAGGGCCCTGATCATACGCTTGACCAGAAATACTGCGTCCAAGTCGCCGCGCCAAAAGAACGCCGTAGTCATAAGCTTCGTAATTCATACAGATACGAGGCTTACGGCAAGAGGCGCGCTTGGTAGGACGCTTACGTATGTTTTACCCGATCACCCGAAGGTTTTCGCGGGAAAAATGTTACGATGAGGCTCCTGACTCGAATGGAGTGTGTTTCATACAGCGGACTACAGGAAAAATAATAATCGAACAAGACAAATAGATCGATGGATGCTAGAGATTTACTTTCCATCCTCGGCTAGAATACTCCTAGTACCCTGCTTTAGGAAGGGGAAATAGGGGGTGGCGAAACAAATTAACACCTCAATGAATCTGAAATCATATCTCAGTAAATTCTGGCATCTTGCCGCTGTCTTATTAATCGCATTCACCGCGATGAACACTCTGGCTCATGCAGTTATTTCGAGTGATACGACTGTCTATTGGAATGAGCAGGGGAAACGTGTTCATGTTAAGGAATGTCGCCGCCTAGCCAAGGACCCTGAAGAACTGGCCAAGCTCCAGACAATGACCTTCGCGGAGGCTGCTACAAAGGGCTTGCCTCCATGCTCGCGCTGCCCGGGGAGCAAATTGAATATTGAGCGCGAAGCAGGGGTCTCCGTTGGTTCGAGTGTTCCTTCTGCGTCAAAGACCGCGAAAGATTTTCCGCCTGATACGAAGGTGCAGTTGAATGGGGGCAAGCGCGGACACATTCAAGGCTGCCGCCGTGCTTCGAAGGATCCGGCTGACTTTCATAAAACGCTCCGCGAGATGCGGGCCGCTGGTGCGCAACTCTGCTCACGCTGCCCCGGCAGTAAGCTCAACGTCGAGCGCGAGGCCGCAGCAAGTAGTAGCAAGAAAACCACGAAAAAGAGCCAAGACTATGGCAAATACGGCAGGAAGGGTGCAAAAGCGAGAAAGGCATGGCTGGATATTCCGGAGAAGGCGTATGATCCTAATACCAAAGCCTACTGCGATGCACTCTGGATGCGCGTTCATGAGGAGGACTGCCCTATGCTAATCCTGAAGGATAAGAAGAAAGCGATCACACTTGAGCAGGCCGATAAGGACGGTTGGCGTATCGGTGAATCGGGTCAATCCGGGCGCACCCGCTGCTGCTTCGAAGGCTACAGGCGGAAGCATCCGGAGAAAGAATTCACTGATGATACGCTTGGCATCACTCAAATCATGAAGAGTGGAAGGTTGAAATGGCATCAAGCCGGGTGCCACCGTTTTACCGCCAGTCCCGAGCATGTCCCCATGGCTATGGGCGAAGCCATGGCAAAGACTGATCTCGATCCTTACGTTTGTGTTCACTGCATCGAGCGGGGCCCCAATCTCACCACAGTCGATATGGAAGCGCTGAAGCAGATGCCGATCGCTCCGGAATTTACACCTCCTGCCGGTTGGACACCCAAGCCTTTCTCCCCTGATGAGCTGCCTTTGAAGCAGGAGATAGATATCCTGATCCAAGAGACGCTGGCCGTGGATTATTCCATACTGGAAGCGCCTTTTGAAGACCCGCTGGCATCTCTTGAGGAGTTTATGGGGATGCGGTTTTTCTTTCCAGTCCACAACTGGCTGACCTTCTATCAGGCCTACCGGGCCACCGGTGACAAGCGTATCCTTGAGTCGCTCCGGGTGTCGGCCCGACATTACCGGGACCTGTGTAACAATTATCCCGACGTGGCTCAACTGAAGGCACGCGATCCTGAGGGCTTGGCCTTCATGTATTCCATGGCCGTCTCTGCCAAGGTCACGTTGCAGTTGGCTCGGAAAAATCACGAACAGGTGAGTCAGAAGGAGATCGAGGAGGCTGCGAGCTTTCTCAAAGCCATTGTGTCCACATTGAAGCCGGTTTACGAAGGAGATGATAACGTTGATCCGGAAATGGGCATCCCTCAGAAACTGGCGGATGATTTTAGAGCTCGCCCCTTCAACCGCGCGCTGAATGGGATTGGCACGCTAGCCATGACAGCAGCGGCGCTTGAGGATCTACAAACGGTTATGCAGACAAGCGCGGTCCAGCCACAGATCGACCGATATCGAAAGTGTATCGGGGAATATTTCAAGAACTGGAAAAACGTAGGCTATCTGGCCAAGGAGGCGGACGGGAAAACCTATTTTTACTATCCCTACGCAGCTACGGACAGAGGCAAAGTCAAAAATGGCGTCAAGCTCTTCGGGTCAGATGATGTCGGCCATTTTTCCCACTCGATGCAGGGGTTGATGTTAGTGCATGAGGCGACTCCCGAGCTCGGTGCTGACGATAATTTTATGACGGCTATTGCGAATTCTGTGTATCACAACTCAACCACCAAAAACGGATCTATTCAGTCTCCAGCTGCAGATAGGATCAATCCATTGAGTCGCAAGGAGTGGAGCAAGAACCCAACGGTGCGCCACTATATGTTCGAAGCATTTCGGGATGGCTTGATCGAAGGACAAAACCGCTGGCTGTCAGACAATGAAAAAGTTTCGACAAACAGCCAATATTCCCACAGAAAAAAAACCCTGCATGCGCATTACCTAAAAGCCCTTCGGAAGGACCGGAGCCTGATTCATCTGGGCGAGTTCTAGAGAACGCTTGCGATATTTAAAGTATTGGAGAAACCGATCACCTGAAAGTAGTTCACTTGAACTTCCATAACTATTCAATTATTTTGGCTAAAACTGGCCATCCCAAGACACGTCCACCTCGACCCCGACAAATGAAGATAAGAAGTAACGCGTTGTCTTGCGTATTGAGATGCTAGGAATTTGCTTTTTCACCCTCGGCGAGAAAATTGAGAAAGGGACAGTCCTTTTGCCAATTCGAGAAAGGCGATTTCTCGGCCTCGGGAAGGGATCTCCTGATTCGGAAGACCCGTTGAAAGCGGCTTCAATAGGCGCTCCAAATGGAAGAAGCCAAGGTGTTTCAAAGATGATTTTCAGCGCGACTTTTCCACACCGATCCATTTAAAGGTGTTAGCAACCAGGTAAAATGAGTAGGCCTGATTTGGAGGCAATTGACTGTATTTTCCTTGTCAGCTCTTCCGGAGTTTTTGCGAAGCTGTGCTTATTCCAAATAATACCAGGATATGGTTGTATATTGTTACTGGCTTTCTTAAGTGCCTTAGCCAAAGAGTCGAAGTCTTCTATCACGTTTTTGAGTGCGCTGAGTTCATTTTTGGTGCGAACGCCAGGCTTCCTGTCTAGAACTGCATATTTCCATTTGCCATCGTCGGTCTGCCAAGCATAGAACTCTTGAAGAGGTCTTGACTTAGCTGCTTCTTCATTTTGGTTTTCATTCGAATCAGCGGCACCAAAAGCAAAAATACTTGAGGATAAAATTAGGCAGAAGATAAACAACAGGTTTTTTTTCATGAAGACATAAGTAGTGCCGAAAATTCACAATGTATAGGTGATAATTGAAAAAACTGTGAAAATACATTGGATCAGTAAATGGGATCTGACCCGAAGGGCACGAGTTTCATTGCTATCGGTTCGCTTCTGAATGGTCTTAAGTTGATCAGTTTCGTCGCGCATATTTCGAGCAGAGCGTTGAACCCGGTTCTCCGTCTTGTCGGTTTTCCCGCGTATGGCCGGAAGCTTTGGTGACTGCTTAAAACTAGGTCGAGTGTTCCTTTGAAGCTCATCTGCCAGCTGGCTTGTAGGGGCGTCTCAATTGAGAAAGAATTGAGAAAGGGACAAGAATTGAGAAAGGGACAGTCCTTTCGCAGGAAGTCCCGTTGCAAAATAGGTTGGCGGTGGTAGAACGGGGCATGAGACGTGCTCGGTGGATTGAATGGGGTTAGGAGCTTCATCGTGATGTTTTTATCGTTCGGTGAGCGTTTCCCGAATCCATTTTGGTGCCTGGCGCAGATCCAGCACGGCGACAACCTACCGGATGTCCTCCTTGTTCGGGTAGTAGATGGCGTAGGGAAACCTGGACGATAGCGCCCGGAAGAACCCCAGATGAATCCGGTGCTCGCCGAAATAGAGCCCGAGCCGCCGGAGGTTGGCGATGATCGAGTCCCTGAAATACTGGCCGACGCCATCTTTGATCGCGTTTTAGAAGTCGATCCCGCGCTCGATGTCGTTGAATGCCTCCGCGAGAACGACGACATGCCTTTTCATTGTTTCGCCAAACGGGCTTGAAGCTCATCGACCGAGAGCCAAGTCGCCTTGCCGGAATCGATGATTTCGGATCGCTCGGCGAGAACTTTGCCGTGCCAATCGGGTGAGGGGTAATCAATCCCTTCCGTGGAGAACGATTGCCACAGAAGTTCCATGACTTCCATCCGCCCGCTGGATGACATCAGGGAAATTTGCTCCTTTGCCAACAAGTCCGCAGGCGAATTTTTCGTGATTCCTGAATCAAGCGCCCAAGTTTGAGAACGGGGTAATGGAGAGCCGTTCGGTGGCCGGCTTTCTTTCCTCTGGCATCGTGCCTAGTGTCCTGAAAAACTTAATCTGACGGATGGGGATTTTAAGGTCTTGAGAAAAAGGCTTCCGACGGTCGCGCAGGTAAGTTTTGGGGGCGGACGATCGCCGCGGTGTCGCTGGAGGAAGGTGGCGAAGTCGCGAGCTTCCCGTGTGACCATTCTGGAGGTGGATTTCGGCCGGATGCGTTGTTATTCCTCTTTGGGTTCGTCGGCCTTTCTGGCACTTTCTCGGATGGCGGCCTTGGCTTTTAGTAATCGCTCAGGCCATTTGAAGGTTGGGGCCTTCGATGGGTCGTAGCCCTTCATGTGTCCGGTAAGGCGGGTGGCTGGTTTGGTGTAAACGAGTTCGGTTTTTCCAAATACTTCCTCGCAGATCTTGGCGAGGCGCGGATCGTATTCGACGAGTTCTGCTCGGGTGTTTACGTGGTTATGATCGTGATCGTTTTCCCGATTGTCGCCGAACCATGATTGAACGCCTTCGGCGAAATATTCGAAGCGGTTGGTGGCGGCGTATTTATTTTTCCAGAGGCCTTCTTCCATGGCTTTGTCGTAAATGACCTTGAGGCGCTTATCGAAGGTCGGGTCGGTATTGCACAAGCCGCGTAAATGGATGCAGTGGGCGAATTCATGAATGAGAATGTTTTCAGCGGCGTAGGGATCGCCGGGATAACCCAAGAGGTTTTCTTCTCCGCAGGTGCAGTAGGGATCAGTCGGGCTGCCACCTGTCCCACGAGCTCTCGCGTCCCAGAATTCTTTTCGGCTGACTCCCAGGTAGCGTTCTTTTGGGGCGTTGATTCCGATGTTTTTAAATTCCGGTAGGTCAGTTGTGAATTCATCGTAGGCGATGATGCAAAGTCTTGCTCCGCCTTTGATTAGGGCAGTCCTTACGTCTTCTCGTTCAGCCAACATTTGGTTCACGAGGAAAGCAGCTTCTTTCAGTGCATAGGGATTGACAGTTTTCGAGGCAACAATGGGAAAACCTTTTGCCTCGATCTTCTGTGAGTAGAAATCGGGAATTCCTGTATCCGAGGGAGGGTCAAAGCGAAAACCTTGCACAAGAACTTCACTTTCAACTTCAAATTTGGTTCCACTTTCTTTTCCTGAAATTTCGAACCGGTGCCCAAGTGTGGTGGTGATGATGCTGTTTTCACCGGGTTTGATTTCACCGTTGCTAATTTTTTCCCCTTCAGGAGAAAGCCAGAATATTTTCGCGACTTCTTCGCTTCCGTTGAGGAATTGGAGCTTGGGTCGTGATGCTTCGTCTGTTTGGGCGTGCGCTAGGGTCGCAAAGCAGGTGGCTAACAGGTAGGCTTTCAGTAATTGCATGTGAATACTCAGGCAGTTGTTGTGCCATCGGTAAAGGAGATAGGTGAAACATCGCCCGCAGGCAGCGGTGATTCAATATGAAGGTCGCCTTGACCCAAGCTGATCGCTGGGCGATAAGGGCCGCCGACGGATCGCCATCAGGCGGCCAACCAACCAAGAAAATTTATGACTACCGAACTCACAGGCAAATCGTTCATTGGCTTTTCACGCTCTGCAAGCAATTCGACATGCGGCCAAGCAGTCAACCCAGCTACAGGAGAAAAGCTTTCACCAGAATACGCAGGAGCGACTCCTGAAGAAGTGGAACAGGCATTGGCCTTAGCTGCATCAGCTTTCCCAACTTACTCGAATCTTTCAGGTAAAGAGCGCGCAGGGTTTCTCCGTGCGATTGCCGATAAGATTGACGGTGCGGTTGAAGATATTGTGGCAAGAGGCCCCTCGGAAACAGGTCTTCCAGAGCCGCGTATGCGCGGTGAAACGGCTCGCACTACCGGACAACTTCGTATGTTCGCTGCGCTGTTGGAAGAGGGCTCTTGGGTGGATGCGCGGATCGAACGCGCCCAACCAGATCGCCAACCACTGCCGAAGCCCGATTTGCGCTCCATGTTACGCCCGCTTGGTCCAGTTGCTGTTTTTTGTGCGAGCAATTTTCCGCTGGCATTTTCCGTTGCCGGTGGTGACACCGCCTCTGCTTTGGCGGCAGGTTGTCCTGTGGTGGTGATCGCACATTCCTCTCACCCGGGCATTGCTGAGATTGTTGGAAACGCAGTGATTGCTGCGGCCAAGGAAGTCGGTATGCCGGAAGGAGTTTTCTCGCTACTCTACGGAGGCGGGCGCACGGTTGGTCAGGCAGTGGTGAAACATCCTGCGATCCAAGCAGTCGGTTTCACAGGATCACGCGGGGCTGGAACTGCTCTGATGGAAACGGCAGCAAACCGTTCTCAGCCCATTCCAGTTTATGCGGAGATGAGCGCGGTGAATCCTCTAGTATTTATGCCAGGTGCTCTGGCTAAGGGTGAGGCCGCGTTGGCTGAGACCTACTACGGCTCACTCACTCTCGGCGCCGGCCAGTTCTGCACCAACCCAGGTCTCGTTTTCCTTCCTGATGGTTCTGGAGATGAGTTTCTCTCGACCCTTAAAGGTCTCGTCGAAGGCGGGCAGCCAGCAACCCTGTTAAATGCAGGGATCTGTGATGCTTATGCGACTGCCACGAATTCATTTGAATCTGCATCAGGAGTCAGTGTGCTCGCCAAGGCCAGTGCCCAAGCGGGTCACGGACAAGCTCTTCCGACCGTGTTCACCGTATCCATCGAAGACTTCATGAAAGATGAAAGTCTTCAGGGAGAGTTGTTCGGGCCGGGCTCATTGATCGTTCGAGGTAGCCTTGAGAAAATTGAGGAAGCGATTCTCGTGCTTGAAGGACAGCTCACTGCTTCTATTCATGCGACTGAAGAAGAGCTCGCTGCGAACAATCGCCTTATTAACGCGCTACAGAAATGTGCTGGGCGTTTGATCTTCAATGGTTTCCCGACAGGAGTCGAAGTTTGCTCAAGCATGGTCCACGGCGGGCCATATCCTGCGACCTCCGATGGACGTAGTACTTCAGTCGGGACGATGGCGATCTTCCGTTTCTGCCGTGCGATTTCATGGCAAAATTTCCCGCAAGCTGCTCTGCCCGCGGAACTCCAAGACGCTAATCCGCTCGGGATTAAGCAGATGGAGGGCTGAGAAAGCTCTTAGAGTAGCCAGTTGACCTCAGCCGGCATGTCCACGAAGCGTCCATCGATGCAGAAGGGCTTGCCGTCGAGGGTGACCTTGGAGCCTTCACCCAGTGAAGCGATGAGGTCCCAGTGTAGGGCGCTCTTGTTGACGTTTCCAGTTTCTGGATATCCTGCGCCGAAAGCGAGGTGGAATGAACCGCCCATCTTTTCATCGTAGAGAATTTGTCCGGTAGGTTTTGTGATTGCACGGTTGGTGCCGAAGGCGACCTCCCCAATACGGCGAGCGCCCTCGTCTTGATCGAGCATGGAAATGAGAAAGTCCTCGCCTTCTTCAGCATCGACCTGAGTGGCACGTCCTTTTTCCATAACGACCCGTGCGTTCCGGACCGCATGGCCTTGGTAGACGCAGCGTTTGTCAAAAAAGACCACGCCGTCTGCACCACCGTTCTCCGCATTGAGATTCGGCCCTGAATAGACCTCGCCATCTGGAAAGTTTTTCCGGCCGGGACTGGAGAGCCAACGCATACCGCCTGTGGCAACTTTGAGATCGGTGCCTTGAGGTGTTTGGAAATGCAGTTCACTTCCAGTCATGAGTTTGTCAGCAAGCTCACATTGCCAGCGGTCAAGGCTTTCCCAGAAAGCGACAGGATCTTCCTGACTCAATTGGCAGGCGCTGACGACAAATTTGCTGTAATCTCCAAGGCTCATGCCGGCGTCCTGCGCATAGGCGTTGGTCGGGAACAGAGTCGTTGTCCAGAGCAGGGGGGCGAGATCTGAATCGATGGATGGATCATCGGCTACGGCAGCGCGTTGGAAGAAGAGTTCTCGGGATTCTTTGACGGCGCGCGCGGCCCGCTGAGTGACTGCTGTATCGAATTTATCTAAGGTCCGAAGATTGGAAATTGCGCCGATATTGATTGAGGCGTCGATTTGCTGAGTTTCGTGGATGGTAAACGGGTTCACCCAATCGAGTTGGTCTTCACTGGCCAATTCGTAGAAAGCTTCACCTAGGAACTCAGGTCGGCAGTTGACCACTGGGTGACCACCAGCTTCGAGCACTTTTCGATAAACCGCTTCAAGTAGGGGTTCGGCCGCAGTCTGCGAATTGATACGGACGATATTTCCCAGGCGGACATTGGTTGCATGAAGGACAAGAACTTCCGCCCACCGATCCAAGTGAATTTGCGTTAACATGCTTTTGAATTAGGGCAAGGCGTGCTTTTTGTCACGCTTTGCCATCACGGATTCCGCATTGCGTTTTTCCGCAGAGGCTCAAAAGTCAGGCTATGAAAGTTGAAAAGGTCAAATATGCGTTGTGGGCAGCAGATTGGGAGCGGTGTCTCGCGTTTTATGAGAAAATGTTCGGAGGCGTCGTTTCGTTTCGTATGGAGGTCTGGAGTGAAATTGTTATTGCTGGGGCGACGATTGGCGTCCACGGAGGCGGAGAGGGAAAGAGAACGTGGACTGGACTTTCTTTCCAGTTGGATGACTTGCGGGAGGGGATCAAGCGGCTTGAGGAGTGTGGTGGTGCCTTGACCTCGGAACCAACCGATACGGAAGAAGACCCCCTTCATCTGGCGATGTGCGTCGATACAGAAGGCAATGAATTCATGATGACGATGAAACGTGGGTGATTTTTCGAATGGCGTTTTGATACGCGCTCGACTTTCGTAGGGACTGACGCAACTTTTGGGTGCGGGAGTCCGTATCTTTAACCATGATAGTCAGTATTTTTAACGATGTAATCGGTCCGGTGATGCGCGGGCCCTCGAGTTCGCATTGTGCTGCGGCGCTGCGGATTGGGCGGATGGCGCTGGAACTGATGGACGATGAGTTTTCAGAGGTTCTTGTGGAGTTTGATCGAAATGGATCATTGCCCACAACCCATGATACTCAGGGATCGGATATGGGGCTATTTGGTGGGCTGATGGGCTGGGATGCGGCAGATGCACGGCTGCCAGGTTCGATGCAGACCCTGAAGGATACCGGAGTGAAAATTTCCATCGAGACCGTGGACGCGGGAGATCCGCATCCGAATACCTATCGTCTGACTCTTTTCAGTGAAAAGGAGACTCGGACGGTGCGAGCGATTTCTACCGGTGGCGGTATGATGGAGGTGATCGATCTGGATGGCTTCGATGTTTCGATGTTTGGGGACTGTTTTGAAACCCTACTTTTTCTCGAAGGAGAGACTGAGGAAATCGTTTCGATCCTGAGCGAACGATTTGAGGCGGATGAGATTTTCGTCCATGAATCGGGCAAACGGAAGTTGGTTGAGGTGAAAGGCGCTTCATTTGTGGGAGACGAGTTACTTGCAGAACTACCGGGTGAATTTACGGTCAAGCGTTTGTCGCCAGTGCTACCGGTGATGTCCGGCAAGAATACGAGTGTTCCTTTCACGACGTGTGAAGAAATGCTCGAGTATGATGGTGAAAAGGATACCGCGCTCTGGAAACTTGCCGTGGCATACGAGATGGCTCGTGGCGGTCTAACGGAAGAACAGGTGATCGCGAAGATGGTCGAGATTGTGAAGATTATCCGGAATTCCATTTCCGAAGGCATTGCGGGGACGGAGTATGATGACCGTGTGCTGGGTCATCAGTGCGGGAAGTTTGATGAGATGATGCGTGCCGGACAGTTGCTGGATGGTGGGGCGCTGAATCGTGCGGTTCTTTATGTGACTGCACTGATGGAGGTGAAAAGTTCGATGGGTGTGATTATTGCTGCGCCAACTGCTGGCGCCTGTGCCGCGCTACCGGGTTCTGTCATCGCGCTGGCAGAGTCGATGGATTTGGGTGAGGAAGAAATGGCTAAGGCTCTATTGGCGAGTGGAATGATTGGGGTATTCATCGCAACTCGGTGGACTTTCGCAGCGGAAGTTGGTGGGTGTCAGGCAGAAGGTGGTTCCGCTGCAAGCATGGCGGCAGCCGCGATGGTCACGCTGTCAGGAGGTAGTTTAAAGCAGTCGGTGGGTGCGGCCTCGATGGCTTTCCAAAATATGATCGGGTTGATTTGTGACCCAGTTGCGAACCGTGTCGAGGTGCCTTGCCTTGGGAAGAATGTGATTGCTGCGAGTAACGCACTTTCCTGCGCGAATATGTCTCTTGCAGGATATGATCCAGTGATTCCGTTAGATGAGGTAATCGAAACTGCGAAGAATGTTGCCAAGCAAATGCCCCGTGAAGTTCGCTGCACGAACCTCGGGGGCTTATCCATTACCCCGACTGCAAAAGCTCTAGAGAAAAAACTCGAGGAACGCCGGGCTGCGGCTTGTGGAACTGGATGTGGGTGCTAGAAATTTAAATAGAATCAAGATGAAAACCAACCGCCGACAGGCCATCAAAACTCTCGCTGCGATGGCGACTGTGCAAATCGTTCCCAGTCGTGTGCTGGGTCTCAATGGACAAACCCCGCCCTCGGAGGAATTGACCAAGGGGATTATTGGCTGCGGAGGAATCAGTAAACAGCATCTGAAAATGCCCGGCAAGCTGCTTGCCCTTTGCGATGTCGATACAAAGCACCTCGCACAGCGCATGAAAGATTCAGGCGGTGAGGAAAAGGGTGTCAGTGGCTATTCTGACTTTCGCGAGCTCATCGCACGTGACGATATCGATATCGTGCATGTCGCCACGCCTCCACATTGGCATGCACTGATGGCAATCGAAGCAGCCAAGGCAGGTAAAGATATCTGGTGTGAGAAACCGATGAGTCGAACGATTGGTGAGGGGCTTGCGATGGTGAAAGAGGTGGAAAAACACGATCGAATCTTTCGGCTCAATACGTGGTTCCGCTTTCGGGGTGGCTTTTATGGAATGGGGACACCTGTTTCAAATATCAAGAAGGCCGTTGAGAACGATTTGCTCGGATGGCCGCTCAAGGTGACCGTCTCTGGGGTGACAGGTTTTGGCTGGAAACTCAATACTTGGGCTGGGACTCCTGGACTGAAGGAGGAGCCTGTTCCGCCTGAGCTGGACTACGATTCATGGCTAGGACCTGCGCCGAAGAAGCCTTACAACCGCAATCGTGTTCATGCGAAGTTCCGAGGTTATTGGGATTACGATGGTGGTGGTTTGGGAGATATGGGTCAGCACTACCTGGATCCTGTCCAGTATCTCTTGAATAAGGATGGCGAAGCGCCGATTTCTGTGGAAATTGATGCGGACCCGCAAGACAAGGAAGCGGTCGGAACATGGCGGCGAATGGAATTCACTTATGCTGATGGATGTAAGATCGTTCTTGATGGGGAGAATAAGGACAAAGATGTCGCCTATATTGAGGGGCCGAAAGGGAAGATCTTCAGAGGTTTTAAATCAGATATTCCTGACTTTGAGAAGAAAGTCGCAGCATTACCTGAGCCTGCTCCTCAAATGACCGATTTCCATGAATGTGTGCGGACGCGAAAGAAATTTGCTCTCAATGAACAGAATGGTTTCTGGTCATGCACGGTGGTGAATATGGGAGTGACGGCCCATCGATTGAATAAGAATCTCAAGTTCGATTCGAAGAAGCTTCAATTTGACGACGCCGAGGCGAACGCGCTGATGAATCAACCCATGCGTGCACCTTGGAAAATCGGCGTTTGATTCCTTGCGAGTCCCTGACCAACATCCACGCCATGTCATCACCGATTCGTATTCTCTGTGCAGGAGCTGGCCACATGGGCCGCTCGCATGCTCTCGCCTATCATAAGATCCCAGGATTTGAAATCTGCGGGATTGTCACTCGTTCCCCTGAAAGCCGTGCCGCTCTTAATAAGGAGCTTGGAGGAGGGTATGAAGAATTTGCTGATTTTTATGAGGCTCTGAAAGAAACGAAGCCCGATGCGGTTTCCATCTCAACCTATCCAGACACGCACGCACCCTTTGCTGAAGCAGCGTTTGATGCGGGTTGTCATGTGTTTATTGAAAAGCCCTTGGCCGAAAGTGTTGAAGGCGCTGAGAGGATCGTGGCGAAAGCGCGTGAGACCGGCAAGAAGCTGGTGATTGGATACATCCTTCGTCATCACCCGAGTTGGATTAAATTCATCGAGATGTCGCACACGCTTGGTAAGCCCTTGGTGATGCGTATGAACTTGAATCAACAGTCTTCAGGGGCGAACTGGTTGACGCATAAAAATCTGATGTCTTCGATTTCACCTGTGGTCGATTGCGGTGTCCACTATGTGGATGTGATGTGCCAGATGACGCGTTCGAAGCCCGTTCGTGTTTCTGGGATCGGCGCTCGGCTTTCGGATGAACTTCCTGAAGGGAAAATCAACTACGGTGCTTTACAGGTAACTTTTGAAGATGGGTCCGTCGGATGGTATGAAGCGGGCTGGGGGCCAATGATGAGTGAGGTGGCCTTTTTCGTGAAAGATGTTGTGGGGCCGCAAGGCTGCGTCTCCATCGTTGCGGACAAGGCAGCGGCAGAAGGTCAGAGCGCAAACGTCGATGCCCATACACAAACTCAAGCACTGCGTTTGCATCATGCAGAACTTGGTGACGATGGGGAGTTTGTGAAAGCAGACGACACCATACGTCTCGATGACGAACCTGATCATGACGAACTGTGTCATCGAGAGCAGGAATTTTTCCTGAAATCAATCATCGAGGATACCGACCTTTCAGATCATATGGACGACGCAATTGCGTCTATGAAAATTGTCGCCGCAGCGGACGAGAGCTTCCGCACTGGCAAAACCATCGACCTATAACTACTTGTGAAATCTCTAGTAAAACTTGGCCTAGTCGCCGCAATCGTTTCCATGTCTCAAGCCTCCGCCGAGGAGGAACTGATCATGCGATCCCTTTTCAATGGTAAGGACCTGACTGGATGGAAGGGTGATGGATATGTCGTGGAAGACGGCGCGATCACATGCACATCTAAAGGTAAAAACCTGATAACCGAAGAAACGTTCGCCGATTACATTCTCGAATTTGAATTCAAACTGACTGCGGGGGCGAACAATGGTTTAGGTATTCATTACCCTGGACAAGGTGATGGTGCTTATACTGGGATGGAAATTCAGATTCTCGATAATACCGCGCCGAAATACAAGGACCTGAAGGATTATCAGTTCCATGGGGGGATCTACACATTGATGGCAGCGAAGAAGGGCTTTCTCAAGCCAGTGGGCGAGTGGAATAAACAGCGGGTCTCAGTTGTGGGACCTTTCGTGCAAGTTGAGTTGAACGGAGAAATCATTCTACAAGCTAATTTAGACGAACTGAGTGCCAAACATCCGAAACATCTAGGAGTGAAAAGGCGGTCCGGTCATATTGGTTGGCTGGGACACGGGGACAAAGTTTCCTACAAAAACATCCTTATTGGAGAGATGCCACCTCTTGCGAATGTCGATGGAGTGAAAAAGGCTGGATTTGAACCAATTTTCAACGGGCTTGATCTCAATGGCTGGAAAACAAATCCGGAGATGACCAACTGGAAGGCGATCAACGGAATTCTCAAACACAATGGAAAGGGTGGTAAAATTAAGGACCTTTGGACCGAGAAATCCTACAAGGATGTCACGATCGTTTTTGACTGGCGTTGGAGCGGGCGTGGCCCGATGAAAAATCAACCCGTCGTCTTACCGGATGGTTCTTCCAAGGAGAGAAAGGAAATCGAAGAGTTTGATAGTGGAGTCTACTTGCGTGGAAATACGAAGAGCCAAGTGAATCTCTGGAACTGGACGGTTGGTTCTGGTGAGGTCTATGGTTACCGGATGGATAAGAAAATGTCACCAGAGGTAAAAGCGGGAGTGACTCCTCGGGTGAAAGCTGACAAGCCCGTTGGCGAATGGAATCGCACTATGATTACTCTAAAGGGAGACCGTCTATCAGTGACTCTCAATGGCGAAAAAGTGATCCACGAGGCACAACTACCGGGAATTCCTGAAGAAGGCCCTATTGGATTGCAGCATCACGGTAGTGCGATCGACTTCGCCAATATCTGGATCAAAGAACTTTAAACTCAAAA